>NZ_BATI01000018.1 GCF_000467105.1 Aquipseudomonas alcaligenes NBRC 14159 | reverse complement strand
GGTAGGTGACACGTTCGTCCTCGCTGCCGGCCTTCAGCTCATCGTTGATATGCGCGCAGGAGATCAGCGGGCAGGTCTCGGACATGCCATAGGCTGCGGTCAGCTGGATGCCGCGGGCCTTGGCCGCCTCGTAGAGAGCACGATTCAGCGCGCTGCCGCCGATGATCACCTTGAGCCCGGCGAAGTCGTAACCCTGGGCGCTGGGCGCATTGAGCATCATCTGCAGGATGGTCGGCACGCAGTGCGAGAAGGTCACCTTCTCCTCGCGAATCAACTGACACAGCATGTCCGGCTCGTAGCGGCCGGGGTAGACCTGCTTGATGCCGAGCATGGTGGCCACGTAGGGGATACCCCAAGCATGCACGTGGAACATCGGCGTGATCGGCATGTACACGTCATCGGTACCGAGCAGGCGCACGCTGTCCAGGCTGCCCAGCACGCTGGCCTCGGCCAGGGTATGCAGCACCAGCTGGCGATGGGTGAAGTACACGCCCTTGGGGTTGCCGGTGGTGCCGGTGGTGTAGAAGGTGGTGGCTACCGAGTTCTCGTCGAACTCGGCGAAGTCGTACTTCGCGCTGGCGGCGGCCAGCAGGGTTTCGTACTCGCCGACCAGATTAGGCAGTTCGGCGCTCTTCTCGGCGCCATCGGTGAGCAGGATGGTCTTCTCCACCGTGGTCAGCTGGGCCTCGATGCCCTTGTACAGCGGCACGAACTCGCTGTTGACCAGCACGAAGCGGTCCTCGGCGTGGTTCATGGTGTAGAGGATCTGGTCGGCGGACAGGCGGATGTTGATGGTGTGCAGTACCGCACCGATCATCGGGATGGCGAACATGCATTCCAGGTAGCGGTGGCTGTCCCAGTCCATCACGGCCACGGTATCACCGGCCTTCACCCCAGCCTCGCTCAGCACGTTGGCCAGGCGTGCCACGCGCTCGTTGAAGGTGGCGTAGCTGTAACGCATCTGGTCGCGATAGACGATCTCGCGGGTCTTCTCGTAGCGGCTGCCAGAGAGCAGCAGGCGCTTGATCAGCAGCGGAGCCTGGTTGGCGTTGGCGGTCGGCGGGATGACTCGGGTCTGCAGCATGGCGGTAACCTGTTCTTGGAGTTTTTCTTGGTCGCCAATCTAGAACCGCTCTAGCACCGACTTAATCCACCCAAAGGATGATTTTTCCCGTGACTCTTTGGCCATTACCGGTCACGCAGTAGAATCGAATCGTTCCTGCCGTTCCGGCTTCACTCTTCAGAGGTAATACCGATGTCCGATATCGTCATCGTCAGCGGCGCCCGCACCCCCATGGGTGGCTTCCAGGGCAGCCTGTCCAGCGTGCCTGCCGTGGAGCTGGGCGCCCTTGCCATCCGCGAGGCCGTGGCCCGTGCCGGTATCCAGCCTGCCGACGTGCAGGAAGTGATCATGGGCTGCGTACTGCCCGCCGGCCTCAAGCAGGGCCCGGCCCGCCAGGCCTCACTGGGCGCCGGCCTGCCCGCCGCTACCGGCTGCACCACCATCAACAAGCTGTGCGGCTCCGGCATGAAGGCCGTGATGCAGGCGTTCGACGCGCTCAAGGCCGGCAGCAACGAAGTCATGGTCGCCGGCGGCATGGAGAGCATGTCCAACGCCCCCTACATCATCGAGAAGGCCCGCACCGGCCTGCGCATGGGCCATGGCGAGATCAAGGACCACATGTTCCTCGACGGCCTGGAAGATGCCCGCACCGGTCGCCTGATGGGCTCCTTTGCCCAGGAGACCGCGGACAAGTACGGCATCACCCGCGAGGAAATGGACGCCTACGCCATCGAATCGCTGAAGCGCGCCCAGGCCGCCATTCAGAGCGGTGAACTGGCCAGCGAGATCGTCCCGGTCACCGTCACCAGCCGCAAGGGCGAAGTGGTGGTGAAGGACGACGAGCAGCCGCTGACTGCCAATCTGGACAAGATTCCGACCCTCAAGCCGGCCTTCAAGAAGGACGGCACCATCACCGCCGCCAACGCCAGCTCGATTTCCGACGGCGCCAGCGCCCTGGTCCTGATGACCGCCGAAGAAGCCGCCAAACGCGGCCTCAAGCCGCTGGCGAAGATCGTCGCCCATGCCACCCAGAGCCAGGACCCAAGCGAGTTCACCATCGCGCCGATCGGCGCCATGAGCAACCTGTTCAAGAAAACCGGCTGGAGCAAGGACGACGTCGACCTGTACGAGATCAACGAAGCCTTCGCCATGGTCACCATGCTGGCCATGCGCGAACACGGCCTGGATCACGCCAAGGTCAACGTCTACGGCGGCGCCTGCGCCCAGGGCCACCCGGTAGGATCCACCGGTTCTCGCCTGATCGTCACCCTGATCAACGCCCTGCAGAGAAAGGGCGGCAAGCGCGGCGTAGCCTCGCTATGCATCGGTGGCGGCGAAGCCACTGCCGTGGCGATCGAACTGCTGTAACCCGCGCGCAAATGAAAAGCCCCGCCTAGGCGGGGCTTTTTTATGGGCGACTGCTCAGCGCAATTCGGTGAAAGCCAGCTTCACGCCCAGCCCCACCAGCACCGTACCCATCAGCCGGTCGAACCAGTGGCCCATGCGCGCAAAACCGGCACGCACCCGGCGCTGGCTGAACAGCAGTGCCACCAGGCAGAACCAGATTGCCGTAGCGAACGCCAGGTACACGCCGTAGCCGGCCTGCACTGCCAGCGGTGTATGCGGGTTGATCACTACGGTGAACAGCGAAAGGAAGAACAGCGTGGCCTTGGGGTTCAGGCCATTGGTGACGAAGCCGGTCATGAAGGCTCCACGCGGCGAGCGCTCGGAGCCATAGCCAACCACTTCCAGGCTGCCCGGTGCCGCCGGCTTGGCGCGCAGGGCCTTGATGCCGATGTAGAACAGGTAGGCCGCCGCCAGCCACTTCAGCGCGTTGAACAGCACGATGGACTGCGACACGATCAGGCCGATGCCGAGCAGCGAATAGGCCACATGGACGAAGATGCCGGTGCCCACGCCCAGCGCCGTCCAGGTGCCGGCGCGGCGACCATGGGCCACGCTCTCACGCACCACGACGGCGAAATCCGGCCCCGGGCTGGCCACGGCCAGCAGGTGGATCAGCGCGACGGTAAGAAACTCCGCCCAGTACATGGGGCCTCCTAGGGGTGGGAATCGATCGGACAGGCTGGCAACCTTACGCCAGTCTCCGCCATTCGCAACAGGTACAGCTGATGAGCAACAGCCCCCGCGCGGTCTTCCTCGACCACGCCTCCCTCGACCTCGGCGATCTCGACCTGGCGCCGCTGCGCCAGGTGTTCGGCGAACTGGTCCTGCACGACGCCAGCACCGGCGAACAGGCCGCCGAACGCCTGCAGGGCGCCCAGGTGGCGATCAGCAACAAGGTGCGCCTGGACGCGGACACCCTGGACGCCTGCCCCGAGCTGAAGCTGGTTCTGGTGTCCGCCACCGGCACCAACAACATCGACCTGAGCGCCGCCCGCGAGCGCGGCATCACGGTCGCCAATTGCCAGGGCTACGGCACCGCCTCGGTGGCCCAGCATGCGCTGATGCTGCTGCTCGCCCTGGCCACCCGCCTGCCCGACTACCAGGCGGCGGTTCGCGCCGGCGCCTGGCAACGCGCCAGCCAGTTCTGCCTGCTCGACTTCCCGATCATCGAACTGCAGGGCAAGACCCTCGGCATCCTTGGTCACGGCGAGTTGGGCGGTGCTTTCGCTCGCCTGGCCGAGGCCCTGGGAATGCGCGTGCTGTATGGCGTCCTGCCCGGCCGCCCCGCCCGCGCCGACCGTCTGCCGCTTGAGGAGCTGCTGCCGCAGGTCGATGCCCTCAGCCTGCACTGCCCACTGACCGAGCAGACTCGCCACCTCATCGGTGCCGCCGAACTGGCGCTGCTCAAGCCGCATGCACTGCTGCTCAACACGGCCCGCGGCGGCCTGGTCGACGAACAGGCGCTGGCCGATGCCCTGCGCGCCGGCCACCTGGGCGGCGCGGCCTTCGACGTGCTCAGCGAGGAACCGCCACGGCATGGCAACCCGATGCTGGCAGCCGATATCCCGCGCCTGATCATCACCCCGCACAACGCCTGGGGCAGCCGCGAGGCGCGCCAGCGCATCGTCGGCCAGCTGTCGGAGAATGCCCGCGCCTTCTTCGCCGGCGCCCCCATCCGCGTGGTCAACGGGTAAACTACGCGGCTTTTTTACCGGGAGATGGCCATGGATCCACGAAGCGAGGTGCTGCTGCGCCAGGCGGAGCTGTTCCAGGGCGAGCTGCTGCTGGCCGGCCTGCCAGCCGACGACCTGCTCGGCCAGTTGCCGCGCGCCCATGGCTGGAGCTGGCATGCCGGCGAGCAGAATGTGCTGCAGGCACGCTTTGCCGGGCGCTGCCAGTTCGGTACCGGCGCGCCCGAGGCCGCATTCGACAGCGCCGTGCTGTTCCTGCCCAAGTCGCGCGAACTCACCGATTACCTGCTGCAGGCCCTGGCCGCGCGCCTGGACGGCCGTGAGCTGTACCTGGTCGGCGAGAAACGCGCGGGCATCGAGCGCGCCGCCAAGCAGCTGGCCATCTATGGCAAGCCGCGCAAACTGGACAGCGCCCGCCATTGCCAGCTGTGGCAGGTGACGGTGGACCACGCCCCCGCAGTACCCGACCTGCACAGCCTGGCCCAGCGCTTCGAACTGCCGCTGGCCGACGGCCCGCTGCAGGTCATCAGCCTGCCCGGCGTGTTCAGCCATGGCCGCCTGGACCGCGGCAGCGCGCTGTTGCTGGGACAGCTGGACGGTCTGCCACAGGGCCACCTGCTCGACTTCGGCTGCGGCGCCGGGGTGCTCGGCGCCACGCTCAAGCGTCGCTACCCGCACAGCCAACTGACCCTGCTCGACGTCGACGCCTTCGCCGTCGAGAGCAGCCGCCTGACTCTGGCCGCCAATGGCCTGGAGGCCGAGGTGATCGCCGGCGACGGCATCGACGCCGCGCCCACGGGCCTCGCCGCCATCGTCAGCAACCCACCGTTCCATACCGGTGTGCACACCAATTACCAGGCCAGCGAACACCTGCTACGCCAGGCTGCACGCCACCTGGACAAGGGCGGCGAGCTGCGCCTGGTGGCCAACAGCTTCCTCAAATACCCACCGCTGATCGAACAGCACCTGGGCCCCTGCAAGACCCTGATCGAGGCCGACGGCTTCCGCATCTACAGCGCCCGTCGCAGCTGAACCTTTCATCCGCACCCACTTGAGCGTCCGCCCGCGGGTCGACGCTCCGGAGCCATTTTTCGTGACCGATAGCAGTACCCCGCAACCGCATCTGCAACGCGCGCTCAAACCTCGCCACCTGAACATGATCGCCATCGGCGGCTCCATCGGCACCGGCCTGTTCGTTGCCTCCGGCGCCACCGTGGCCAGCGCCGGCCCGGGCGGCGCGCTGCTGGCCTATGCGCTGATCGGGGTGATGGTGTACTTCCTCATGACCAGCCTCGGCGAGATGGCGGCGCACATGCCGGTATCCGGCTCGTTCAGCACCTATGGCAGCCGTTTCGTCGACGATGGCTTCGGTTTCGCCCTGGGCTGGAACTACTGGTACAACTGGGCGGTGACCATCGCCGCCGAGCTGGTGGCGGCGCAGCTGATCATGAGCTTCTGGCTGCCGGAGGTGCCCGGCATCTACTGGAGCGCGCTGTTCCTCGGCCTGATGTTCCTGCTCAACGTGGTGTCGGTGAAGGGCTTCGGCGAGAGCGAGTTCTGGTTCGCGCTGATCAAGGTGGTGACGGTGGTCGTCTTCATCGGCATCGGCCTGGCCACCATCTTCGGCATCATGGGCGGTATCGAGTCGCCCGGTTTCAGCAACTTCACCACCGGCGACGCGCCCTTCGTCGGCGGCCTGCAGGCCATGGTCGGGGTGGCGATGATTGCAGGCTTCTCGTTCCAGGGCACCGAGCTGATCGGCATCGCCGCCGCCGAGTCGGAAAACCCCAAGCGCAACATTCCCATCGCCATCCGCCAGGTGTTCTGGCGCATCCTGATGTTCTACATCCTGGCGATCTTCGTGATCGGCATGCTGATCCCCTACAACGAACCGAGCCTGCTGCAGAACGATGCCAGCGACATCAACGTGTCGCCCTTCACCCTGCTGTTCGAACGCGCCGGCTTCGCCGCCGCGGCCAGCGTGATGAACGCGGTAATCCTCACCGCCATCCTCTCGGCCGGCAATTCGGGCATGTATGCCTCCACCCGCATGCTCTACACCCTGGCCATGCAGGGCAAGGCGCCGCGCCTGTTCGCCCGCCTCTCCGCCAGCGGCGTGCCGCGCAACGCGCTGTATGCCACCACCCTGGTCGGCGCGCTGTGTTTCTTCACCTCCATCGTCGGTGACAGCACCCTGTACACCTGGCTGCTGAACACTTCCGGGATGTGTGGCTTCATCGCCTGGCTGGGCATCGCCGTGTCGCACTACCGCTTCCGCAAGGGCTACCTGGCCCAGGGCGGGCGCCTGGCGGACCTGCCCTACCGCGCCAAGCTGTTCCCCTTCGGCCCGCTGTTCGCCTTCAGCCTGTGCCTGGTGATTACCCTGGGGCAGAACTACCAGGCCTTCATCGGCAACGGCATCGACTGGGCGGGCCTCATCGCCACCTACATCAGCCTGCCGCTGTTCCTCGCCATCTGGTTCGGCTACCGCCTGAAGAAAGGCGCCCGCCTGGTGCCCTACCATGCCATGGACGTGCGCGGCAGCGACGACTGAGGTTGCCACCCCCGCGCGCTTTGGGCACAATGCGCGCCGTCCTAGGGGAGTAGTCTCCCGTGAGCGCCAGCTCACCCGGCGTGCGTCAACACACTTGCTCCGCAGAGCATGGCGCATGCGACCCGAGGCCCTCGCGGCCTGGGTTTGACAAGACCTATGACACGCACACCTCAGCCCGGGGCGGGGAGGTAGTACGTGTCATAGAACAGTCAAACCCGCCCCCTATAGGAACGCCTGATGCTGGAATCCCTGTTCGTACCTACCGGAATCGTCGCGCTCGCCGAAATCGGCGACAAGACGCAGCTGCTCGCTCTGCTGCTGGCCGCCCGCTTCCGCCGCCCCTGGCCGATCATCTGGGGCATAGTGGTCGCCACCCTGGCCAACCACTTCGCCGCCGGCGCCGTCGGCAACTGGGTAGCCGGCTTCTTCTCCGCCACCACCCTGAGCTGGGTGCTGGCCGCCTGCTTCGCCGCCGTGGCCGTGTGGACGCTGATCCCGGACAAGCTGGATGACGATGAAGCCTCCGCCCTCAACAAGTACGGCCCGTTCCTCACCACGCTGATCGCCTTCTTCCTCGCCGAAATGGGCGACAAGACGCAGATCGCCACCGTGATGCTGGCCGCCCAGTATCCACACTTCCTGCTGGTGGTGATCGGCACCACCCTGGGCATGCTGATCGCCAACGTACCGGTGGTGCTGGCCGGCAACTTCGCCGCCGATCGTCTGCCGCTGACGCTCATTCGTCGCCTCGCGGCGCTGGCCTTCGCTGTCCTCGCGGTGTACGCGGCCTGTCAGGCACTGGGGTTGACGGGAACGCTCTGACGCAGCGTAACGAGAACTGGCGCACATCAGGGGGCTGTCACGACTCGCGAGGCTGGTAATCTGTGCAACGGATTGCGCAGTACCCGCATGGAGGGAGTTGTACATGTCACTGGACGAGATGAAGAAGCGTGTGCGCCAGCACATCGATCTGACCTGGAATCGTGGTCGCCTGGCGCTCGCCGAGCAGATGCACAGCCCCGATTTTCTCTACAAGAGCTCATTCATCGGTCGACCGCTGAGCAGCAGCGCGTTCGTGCAGATGGTGCAGGACATCCGCAGCGCCATGCCGGACATGGAAGTGGTAGTCGAGGAGTGCATCGCCGAAGGCAACAAGGTGGTGACCTGGAGCACCCTGATCGGCACCATCGAGAAGCCGGCGCTGGGCTACCCGCCCAGCGACAAGGTACTGAGCATCTCGGCCATGGCCTTCTGGACCCTGGCGCCGAACGGCGATATCCGCGAGATCTGCACCATGTTCGACATGGAGAGCTTCCGCGCCCAGCTCGGCCTGGAAACCCGCCCCTTCGCCGAGAAGGCCCTGCCCTGAATACGACAACGGCGCCCTCGGGCGCCGTTGTTCCTTACTTCCTGGCCTGCTGGTAAAGCGGCATCACCTTGGGAATGGCCGCCTGCAGGGCAGCGATGCGACTGCTCGACGAAGGGTGGGTGCTCATGAATTCCGGAGGCGCACCACCGCCCGCCTTGCTCATCTTCTGCCACAGGCTGATCGCCGCGTTCGGGTCGTAACCGGCACGCGCGGAGAGCTCCAGGCCGATGATGTCCGCCTCGTTCTCGTTGGAACGGCTGTTGGGCAGCATCATCAGGTATTCGACGCCGGTATCGGCCATCTGCTTGCCGGCATCGCCCAGCCCCAGCAGGGCCGCCCCCACCTGGGTGGCCATTTGCGTACCGTAAGCCTTGGACATGGCCTCGCGGCTGTGCTCGCGCAGAGCGTGGGCGATTTCGTGCCCCATCACCGCCGCCAGCTCCGCATCCGTCAGCTGCAGCCGCTCGATCAGGCCGCTGTAGACGATGATCTTGCCGCCAGGCCCGCAGTTGGCGTTGAGCTCCTCACTGTCGATCAGGTTGACCTGCCAGTTCCACTGCGCGGCATCGGCGCGAAACACCGGCGCCTGGGCAATCAGCCGGCGGGCGATGGTCTGGACGCGCTGGGCATTCCTGCTGCTCTTGTCCAGCACGCCCTGGCTGGCGGCCTGGCTCAGGGTCTGCTGGTAGGCCTGGGCATACATGCTGTCGACCTCCTGAGCCGAGAGCATGCTGAACATGTACTGCTTGCGCTCCACGCCCACGGCGCCTCCGCTGGTGGTATTCACGGCCTGACAGGCCGTCAGCAGGGAAACCGCAGCAAGAACCGAGAGGCGAAACAGGGTGTGCATATCAAATCTCCGCGAATACAGGGGCATATGCTAGGCGGCCGCGCATCATGGAACAACGTCCGGCTTGCACTCTGACCATCGGCCATCTTTGCTAGTTGCAGAGGACGTTAATGCTTTAGCGCCCAACAGCCGATAACCAGGGACAGGTGTAACCCGATGATGTGGAGTCCCTATGCGCTTCAAGTCCATCCAGTTTTCCGTGGTCGTCCTGGCAGGCGCCAGCGTACTGGCCGTTGTCGTGGCACTGGTGCTCTACGCCCTGTTCGCCGGATCGCGCACCCAGGACCTGGTGCATGAGCGCACCCAGAGCCTGCTGGAACAGGTCATCGACCAGCGCCTGATCGCCCTGGCCGAAGCCCAGGTCGGCAAGCTGCAGCGCCAGTTCGAGGCGCCCATGACCCTCTCCAAGTCACTCGCCACCCTGAACAGCCAGATGACCCCGGGGGCGGATGGTGCGGCCAAGGTCAGTCTGAGCCGCGACGAGCTGTCGGCGCTGATCTCCGTCTATCTCGACAAGAATCCAGAGCTGATCGATCTCTACATCGGCTGGGAACCCAACGCCTTCGACCAGGACGACGATCTCTACGCCGGCCAGGAAGCCAACGGCTACGACGCCACCGGGCGCTTCATGCCCTGGTGGTACCGCGACGGCGGCCAGCTCAAGGTCGCCCCGCTGACCGCCGTGCAGATGGAGAGCGAGAAGCTGCTACCCACCGGTGTGCGCGAAGGCGAGTACTACCTGTGCCCCAAGGCCAGCAAGCAGCCCTGCGTGATCGACCCCGCCTCCTATGACTTCGGCGGCAAGCAGGTACTGGTGTCGTCGTTCAACGCACCGATCCTGGTCGATGGCCAGTTCAAGGGGGTGGTCGGCAACGACCTGGCGCTGGACTTCATCCAGGGCCTGCTCACCAGTGCCAATGGCGCCCTGTATGAGGGCGCTGGCGAGCTGGCCCTGATCGCCGCCAACGGCACGCTGATCGCCGCGACCGAGGACGCTACGCTGGTCGGCCAGCCGGCCGCCAAGGTTCTCGATGCCGAGCTGCTGGATCGCCTCAAGCAAAGCACGGGTACCGAGCCGATCCTCAAGCGCGACGAAGAACAGAATCTGTATCAGTTACTGCTGCCCTTCCAGGTAGCCGGGACCTCCACGCGCTGGGCCCTGGCCATCGAGCTGCCGGCCAAGGCCGTGCTGGCCGAACTGCATCAGCTGCAGGACGACCTGGCCGTCCAGGCCAACGAGGACACCTTCGGCATGGCCCTGATCGGCCTGCTGGTGGCCGCCTTCGGCCTGCTGGTGATCTGGTTCGTCGGCCATGGCATCGCCCGCCCCCTGAAAGAGATGGCGGCCATGCTCGACGATATCGCCAAAGGCGATGGCGACCTGACCGTGCGCCTGCAGGTGGACCGTGCCGACGAACTGGGGCAGATCGCCGGCGGCTTCAACACCTTCCTCAACAAACTGCAGAACATGATCCGCGACGTGGTTGGCTCGGTGCAGAAGGTCAGCGATTCGTCCGAGCACACCGCCGACATCGCCATCCGTACCAACCAGGGCGTACAGCGGCAGATGGCTGAGATCGACCAGGTCGCCACCGCCGTGCACGAGATGACCGCCACCGCCCAGGACGTGGCGCGTAACGCCACCCAGGCCGCCGAAGCGGCCAGCCATGCTGACCGCTCGGCCAACGACGGCAAGCGCATCGTCGAGGGCACTGCCCGAGCCATCTCGGCCCTGGCCGGTGAAATTGGTCGTGCCGTCGGCGTGGTACAGAACCTGGCCAAGGACAGCGAGAACATCAATGCCATCCTGGTGGCCATCCGTGGCATCGCCGAGCAGACCAACCTGCTGGCCCTCAACGCCGCCATCGAGGCGGCCCGCGCCGGCGAGCAGGGCCACGGCTTTGCCGTGGTGGCGGACGAGGTGCGCAACCTGGCACAGAAGACCCAGCAGGCGACCGAGGAAATCCAGTCGATGATCCAGCAGCTGCAGCACGGCACCCGCGAAGTGGTGAGCGTGATGGAGCAGAGCCAGGCACGCACCGACGACAGCGTGCAGCAGGCGCAGATCGCCGCCTCGGCGCTGGAGGAGATCACCCAGGCGGTGTCGGTGATCAACGACATGAACACCCAGATCGCCAGCGCCGCCGAGGAGCAGAGCGCGGTCGCGGAAGACATCAACCGCAACGTCACCAACATCGGCCAGGTAGCGGCCGAGGTGGCCAGCGGCGCGGACGAAGCCAGCGCCGCCAGCTCCGAGCTGACCAAGCTGGCCGAGCAGCAGCGGCGGCTGATCAATCAGTTTAGGGTGTAGTTCGCAGGCGGGGCGCATGGTCCCGCCGTTTTCCTCAGTGCTTGTGCGCCCAGCGCTGGCGCAACCACTCCAGATCTTCCGGGCGGGTAATCTTCAGGTTGTCCGCCCGCCCCTCCACCAGCCTCGGTGCCTGCCCGACCCATTCCAGGGCCGATGCCTCGTCGGTCACCGCCACCCCGGCCACCAGCGCATCGGCCAGGGCGCGATGCAGCGCGGCGAAACGGAACATCTGCGGCGTATAAGCCTGCCAGATCAGGCTGCGATCCACCGTCTCCGCTACCCGACCATCCGCGCCGATGCGCTTGAGGGTATCGCGCGCCGGCACCGCCAGCAGGCCGCCGACCGGATCATCGGCCAGCTCGGCAAGCAGTCGGTCCAGATCACTGCGCGCCAGGTTGGGTCGCGCGGCATCATGCACCAGCACCCAGTCGCCTTCCTGCGCCCCCAGTTCGACAAGACGCAACAGCCCGGCCAGCACCGAATCGGCACGCTCGGCACCGCCTTCGACGCGCTGGATGCGCGGATCAGTGGCGCAAGGCAGGGCAGGCCAGAAGGGATCGTCCGCCGCCAGGCTGAGCACCAGGCCCTTGAGGCGCGGATGATCGAGGAAACAGTCGAGGGTGTGTTCGAGGATGGTCCGCCCGGCCAGCTGCAGGTACTGCTTTGGACGGTCGGCACGCATGCGCGAGCCGATGCCGGCGGCGGGAATTACCACCCAGAAGGGGGGAAGTTCGTGCGCGGTCATTCGGCGAGCTGGTAGAGGGTCTCGCCCTCTTTGACCATGCCCAGTTCGTGGCGGGCACGTTCTTCCACGGTCTCCATGCCTTTCTTCAGCTCCAGCACCTCGGCCTCGAGGATGCGGTTGCGCTCGAGCAGGCGCTCGTTCTCGCCCTTTTGCTCATCGATCTGCCGCTGCAGCTCGGCGACCTGGGCCAGGCTGCCCTCACCCACCCACAGGCGATACTGCAGGCCGGCCAGGACCAGCACGAGCGCGACGAACAGCCAGTAAGGCGCTTTGTTAGACATGGGGACGCGAATATCCATACAAAAAGGGCAGCTTGCGCTGCCCTTTTACCATTTCTTGCCCGACTACTGAAAACGTCGCGAGCGACGGTCAAGCTAGGCGAAATCGGGTGAGGCAGCGGAGTTTACATACAGTAAATGAGCATGCCGAACCCGATTTCAACAACGCCTGGCCGAGCGCAGCAGTTTTCAGCCGCGGAACTCGGCACGGCCCTTGTAGGGCGCTTTGCCGCCGAGCTGCTCTTCGATGCGCAGCAGCTGGTTGTACTTGGACACGCGATCCGAACGGCACAGGGAGCCGGTCTTGATCTGACCGGCGGCGGTGCCGACGGCCAGGTCAGCGATGGTGCTGTCCTCGGTTTCACCGCTGCGGTGCGAGATCACCGCGGTGAAGCCGGCGGCCTTGGCCATCTGGATGGCTTCCAGGGTTTCGGTCAGCGAGCCGATCTGGTTGAACTTGATCAGGATCGAGTTGCCGATCTTCTCGTCGATGCCGCGCTTGAGGATCTTGGTGTTGGTGACGAACAGGTCGTCGCCGACCAGCTGCACCTTGTCACCGATCTTGTCGGTCAGGACTTTCCAGCCAGCCCAGTCGGACTCGTCCATGCCGTCTTCGATGGAGATGATCGGATAGCGCTGGGTCAGGCCGGCCAGGTAGTCGGCAAAGCCTTCGGCGCTGAATACCTTGCCTTCGCCGGCCAGGTCGTACTGACCGTCCTTGAAGAACTCGGAGGAAGCGCAGTCCAGAGCCAGAGTGATGTCGGTGCCCAGCTTGTAGCCGGCGTTGGCCACGGCCTCGGCGATGGCGGCCAGGGCATCTTCGTTGGAAGCCAGGTTCGGCGCGAAGCCGCCCTCGTCACCCACGGCGGTGTTCAGGCCACGGGCCTTCAGCACGGCTTTGAGGTGATGGAAGATCTCGGCACCCATGCGCAGGGCGTCGGCGAAGTTCTTGGCGCCGACCGGCTGAACCATGAACTCCTGGATATCGACGTTGTTATCGGCATGCTCACCGCCGTTGATGATGTTCATCATCGGTACCGGCATGGAGTATACGCCCGGGGTGCCATTCAAATCGGCGATGTGCGCGTACAGCGGCACGCCCTTGGCCTGGGCGGCAGCCTTGGCCGCGGCCAGGGACACGGCGAGGATGGCGTTGGCGCCCAGCTTGGCCTTGTTCTCGGTACCGTCCAGCTCGATCATGGCGCGGTCCAGGGCTTTCTGGTCGGTCGCGTCCTTGCCCAGTAGCAGGTCGCGGATCGGGCCGTTGATGTTGGCCACGGCCTTCAGCACGCCCTTGCCCAGGTAACGGCTCTTGTCGCCATCACGCAGCTCCAGCGCTTCGCGGGAACCGGTGGAAGCACCGGACGGCGCGCAGGCGCTGCCGATGATGCCGCCTTCGAGGATCACATCGGCTTCTACGGTGGGGTTGCCACGGGAGTCGAGAACCTCACGGCCTTTGATGTCGACAATTTTTGCCATCGCGTATAGCACTCCAAATGTTTACGTAAGGGTACGGCCAACGGGCGCGCACTTTACCGGAGAATTGCCGAATCAGGCAGTCTCGATCGGCGGGAAGCTCTTCACCAGGTCATCCAGCTGCTTGAGCTGGGTGAGGAACGGCTCCAGTTTGTCCAGGCGCAGGGCGCACGGACCGTCGCACTTGGCGTTGTCCGGGTCCGGATGGGCCTCGAGGAACAGGCCGGCCAGGCCCTGGCTCATGCCGGCCTTGGCCAGGTCGGTGACCTGGGCGCGGCGGCCGCCGGCGGAGTCAGCGCGGCCGCCCGGCATCTGCAGGGCATGGGTCACGTCGAAGAACACCGGGTACTCGAAGGACTTCATGATGCCGAAGCCGAGCATGTCCACCACCAGGTTGTTGTAACCGAAGGAGGAGCCACGCTCGCAGAGGATCAGCTGATCGTTGCCGGCCTCCTCGCACTTCTTGAGGATGTGCTTCATCTCCTGCGGGGCGAGGAACTGGGCCTTCTTGATGTTGATCACGGCGCCGGTCTTGGCCATGGCCACCACCAGGTCGGTCTGCCGCGAGAGGAAGGCCGGCAGCTGGATGATGTCGCAGACCTCAGCCACCGGAGCGGCCTGGTAGGGCTCGTGGACGTCGGTGATCACCGGCACGCCGAAGGTCTTCTTCACTTCCTCGAAGATCTTCATGCCCTCTTCCAGGCCCGGGCCGCGGAAGGAGGTGACGGAGGAGCGGTTGGCCTTGTCGAAGCTGGCCTTGAACACGTAGGGGATGCCGAGCTTCTCGGTCACCCGCACGTACTCCTCGCAGGCCTGCATGGCCAGGTCACGCGATTCCAGCACGTTGATACCACCGAACAGTACGAACGGCTTGTCGTTGGCGATCTCGATGCCGCCGACCTTGATGATCTTCTGAGCCATGAACCTGTCCTTATGCCTTGCCGGCTTGTTTCAGAGCAGCTTTGACGAAGCCGCTGAACAGCGGGTGGCCGTCACGCGGGGTGGAGGTAAATTCCGGGTGGAACTGGCAGGCGACGAACCACGGATGATCCGGAGCCTCGACCACCTCGACCAGCGCGCCGTCGGCGGAGCGGCCGCTGACCTTGAGACCGGCGCCCTCCAGCTGCGGCAGCAGGTTGTTGTTCACTTCGTAGCGATGGCGATGGCGCTCGACAATCACATCCTTGCCGTAGCACTCGCGCACGTTGGAGCCGGCCATCAGCTGGCAGTCCTGAGCGCCCAGACGCATGGTGCCGCCCAGATCGGAGGCTTCGGTACGGGTTTCCACGCTGCCGGCGGCATCCTGCCACTCGGTGATCAGGCCAACGACCGGGTGCGTGCTGTTCTGGTCGAACTCGGTGGAGTTGGCATCGGCCCAGCCCACCACATTGCGGGCGTACTCGATGACTGCGACCTGCATCCCTAAGCAGATGCCCAGGTAGGGAATCTTGTTCTCGCGGGCGTACTGCACGGTGCGGATCTTGCCTTCCACGCCACGCAGGCCGAAGCCGCCCGGGACCAGAATGGCATCGACGCCTTCGAGCTTGGCGGTACCTTCGTTCTCGATCTCCTCGGAGTCGATGTAGCGCAGGTTGACCTTGGTGCGGTTCTGGATGCCGGCGTGGCCCATGGCCTCGATCAGCGACTTGTAGGCGTCCAGCAGCTCCATGTACTTGCCGACCATGGCGATGGTGACTTCCTTCTCCGGGTGCAGCTTGGCATCGACCACGCGCTCCCACTCGGAAAGATCGGCCGGCTTGCACTGCAGGCCGAAACGCTCGACGACGATGTCGTCCAGACCCTGGGCGTGCAGCACGGAAGGAATACGGTAGATGGTATCGACGTCTTCCAGGCCGATCACCGCGCGCTCTTCGACGTTGGTGAACAGGGCGATCTTGCGCCGCGAGGACAGGTCGATCTCATGGTCGGAACGGCAGATCAGCACGTCCGGCTGCACACCGATGGAGCGCAGCTCCTTGACCGAGTGCTGGGTCGGCTTGGTCTTGGTCTCGCCGGCAGTGGCGATGTACGGCACCAGGGTCAGGTGCATGAACATGGCGCGCTTGGCGCCCAGCTCCACGCGCAGCTGACGGGCCGCCTCGAGGAACGGCTGGGACTCGATGTCGCCCACGGTGCCGCCGATCTCGACCATGGCCACGTCGGCATCGCCGGCGCCCTTGATCACGCGGCGCTTGATCTCGTCGGTGATGTGCGGGATCACCTGGATGGTGGCGCCCAGGTAGTCACCGCGGCGCTCCTTGCGCAGCACGTGCTCGTAGACACGGCCGGTGGTGAAGTTGTTGTCCTGGGTCATGGTGGTGCGGATGAACCGCTCGTAGTGGCCCAGGTCGAGGTCGGTCTCGGCGCCATCGTGGGTGACGAACACCTCACCGTGCTGGAACGGGCTCATGGTGCCCGGGTCGACGTTGATGTAGGGGTCCAGCTTGAGCATGGTGACCTTCAGGCCACGCGCCTCCAGGATGGCCGCCAAAGAAGCCGAGGCGATGCCTTTCCCCAATGAAGAAACAACACCGCCCGTGACGAAGATGTAGCGCGTCATGAAAAATCCTAGAAGTCTGCGTTCAAGCGGTCAGCGCCGCCGGGGTAAGAGCGCAGGCTGGCCTTGGCCAACCTGAAATAAGCAAAGCACTGCGGGTTCCGAGGGAGCCCACAGAAGCAGTAACAAGACGGGAGCGTAGTCTACCGGAAAGGGTCTATCAGCTCAAACCTTGTGCGCTGGTCGGCGGCTGCCAGTGCAATTGCCAGGCGCCATGCTGCGAACCGTCCAGCCCGGGCAGGTTAGCGACCGCCAGCAGCTCGTCGTGGCGATACAGCAGCGGCAGGCGCCCGCGCACGAAGGCGGGCAGCGCACGCTCGTTGAGCAGGCGTTTGAGATCACGCCAGCCGCGCCCCGGCAGCGCCATGATCTCGCCGCCCGCGCGATAGCGCAGGTGCAGCGGCCCGGCCGGCGGCGCGCCAAGCAGCTGAGCGACACCATTGTTCGGCAACGGCAGCGGCTGGGCGCAGTCACTCCAGGCCATAGGGAGCGATGGCGGCAGAAGCCATTGCCCGGATAGCCACCACAACCGTTCGTCGGCGCGTCTCAGCTCGCCTCCGGCCAGACGCCATATCGGGCCGGCATCGACGCCCGCATCGCGCAGATCCTGCCAGCCCGCCCAATGCTCGGTATCCGGCAGCAGCGTCCGGGGCGCCAGCCAATGCCGCAGGGCATTGCGCTGACGCGACTCGGACAGCGCCAGCAGCGGGGCCAGCGCCAGCGAGGGCAATCCCAGCCAGGCGAAAGGCGCCTCGTCATGCGCCGCCAGCAGGTCCAGCTCGGCCAGCTCGCCCAGCAACTGCTCGGCCTCGCGCAGGTGCTGCGCGCTGCGCGAAAGGTTCGCCGCCGCCTGCGGCCAGTGGCGCGCCAGGGCCGGCAGCACCTCGCGGCGCAGGAAGTTACGCGCCAGCCGGGTATCGGCGTTCGAAGGGTCCTCGACCCAGCTCAGCCCCTGCTGCCGGGCGTAGCACTCCAGTTCCGTACGGGACACCCTGAGCAGCGGCCGTACCAGCCAGCCAACCCCCAGGCGACGGCTCGGCGGCATGCCGCCCAGGCCACGCACGCCGGCGCCGCGCAGCAGACGCAGCAGCAGGGTCTCGGCCTGATCATCACGGTGCTGTCCGGTCAGCAGCAGCTCGCCCTCCCCCAGCTGCCCGGCAAACGCGGCATAGCGTGCCTCGCGCGCCGCCCGCTCGAGACTGGGGCCGTCGTCAACACGCACCCGCTCGACATGCAGGGGCACACCGAGGCGGTCGCACAGCGCCTGGCAGTGCTCTGGCCAGGCATCGGCCGCCGGCTGCAGGCCGTGGTGCACATGCATGGCGGACAGCGGCGGCAGGGTTTCACGCTCGCGCAGGGACGCCAGCAAGTGCAGCAGCACGGTCGAATCCAGGCCGCCGGACAGAGCGATGCGCCAGGCCGGCGCCGCGCGCCAGGGGCGGAGAAATTCGATCAGGGAGAGTTCGAGCGCAGTCATGCCGCCAGCTTAAACAACAACGGGCCCGAAGGCCCGTTGCAGATGATGCACCGCGCGCGTCAGGCGACGCCGTAGCTCATCAGGCGCTCGTAGCGACGCTCCAGCAGCTTGCCAGTATCCAGCTTGTGCAGGCTCTGCAGCTGGGCCACCAGCTCCTGGCGGATCGACTCGGCGGCGGCCGCCGGATCACGATGGGCGCCGCCCAGCGGTTCGGCGATCACCTTGTCGACGATGCCCAGGCCCTTCAGACGCTCGGCGGTGATACCCATGGCCTCGGCCGCATCCGGCGCCTTCTCGGCGGTCTTCCACAGGATCGAGGCGCAGCCTTCCGGCGAGATCACCGAGTAGGTGGAGTACTGCAGCATGTTCAGCTGGTCGCACACGCCGATGGCCAGCGCACCGCCGGAGCCACCCTCGCCGATCACGGTGGCGATGATCGGCGTCTTCAGGCGCGCCATCACGCGCAGGTTCCAGGCGATGGCCTCGCTCTGGTTGCGCTCCTCGGCGTCGATACCCGGGTAGGCACCGGGGGTGTCGATGAAGGTGAGGATCGGCAGCTTGAAGCGCTCGGCCATTTCCATCAGGCGGCAGGCCTTGCGATAGCCCTCAGGACGCGGCATGCCGAAGTTGCGGCGTACCTTCTCGCGCACCTCGCGGCCCTTCTGGTGGCCGATGACCATCACCGGCTGGCCATCCAGGCGCGCGGTACCGCCAACGATGGCGGCGTCGTCGGAGAAGTGGCGATCGCCATGCAGTTCGTCGAATTCGGTGAAGATGTGCTCGATGTAGTCGAGGGTGTAGGGACGGCGCGGGTGACGCGAAAGCTGGGAGATCTGCCAGCTGCTGAGGTTACCGAAGATGGTCTCGGTCAGCGTGCTGCTCTTGTCCTGCAGACGGGAGATCTCGTCGCTGATGTTCAGCGCGTTGTCGTTGCCCACCAGGCGCAGCTCTTCGATCTTGGCTTGCAGGTCGGCGATCGGCTGTTCGAAGTCGAGGAAGTTCGGGTTCATAGGCGTCCGTCTAGCATCGGCGGCCCCGCGGGCCGGGCGGTGTTCCATGTGGCGCCTACCTTAAGGGATAGCGCGCCTCTGGTCGAGGCCGAGACGGCGAGCCCGAGGCCCGCCCCTCAGCGGTATTGGAGGAAGACGTTGTCTTTGCCGAACTGGTCACGCAGCGCCTGGATCAGGTTGTCCGCCGGGTCGATGCGCCACTGCTCGCCGAACTGCAGCACCGCCTTGGCCTCGCTGCCGCTGTAGTCCAGGGTCAGCGGACAGGCTCCGCGGTGCTTGGCGAACAGCTCGCCGAGCCAGCGCAGGCGGTCTCCGGCCAGCGCTTCGCGCGGCGCGCGGATGCGCAGGCTCTCGGCCAGGCCGGTGCGCGCCTCCTCCAGACTCATCACCCGCTTGGCGCGCAGGCGCAGGCCACCGGAAAACTCGTCGTTGCTCACCTCACCCTCGACCACCACCAGCGCGTCGGTCTGCAGCAGCGCCTGGGCGCTGGCGAAGGCATCGGCGAACAGCGACGCCTCGATCCGCCCGGAGCGGTCGTCCAGGGTGATGAAGCCCATCTTGTCGCCCTTCTTGTTCTTCATCACCCGCAGCGCCACGATCAGACCGGCGATGGTCTGGGTGTCGCGCGCGGCACGCAGCTCGACGATGCGCTGGCGGGCGAAACGGCGCACCTCGCCTTCGTACTCGTCGATCGGGTGGCCGGTGAGGTACAGGCCGAGCGTGTCCTTCTCGCCTTTCAGGCGCTCCTTGATCGACAGCTCGCGCGCCTTGCGATGGTTGGCGTAGACGTCCGCCTCGGGCTCGGCGAAGACTCCGCCGAACAGGTCCATGTGGCCACTGTCATGGCTGCGCGCGGTCTGCTCGGCGGCCTGCACCGCTTCTTCCATGGCCGCCAGCAACACGGCGCGGTTGAGGTCGACGCTGGCCTGGTAGGCCTTGAGCTCGTCCTGGTAGTAGGGACCGAGGCGGTCCAGCGCGCCGGAGCGGATCAGCGCCTCCAGGGTGCGTTTGTTGATGCGCTTGAGGTCGACGCGGTTGCAGAAGTCGAACAGGTCCTTGAACGGCCCGCCCTCCGCGCGGCACTCGACGATGGCCTCCACCGGCCCCTCGCCCACGCCCTTGACCGCGCCCAGGCCGTAGACGATGCGCCCGTCGTCGTTGACGGTGAACTTGAACTCCGAGGTGTTCACATCCGGCGCATCGATGCGCAGCTTCATGTTGCGGCATTCCTCGATGAGGATCACCACCTTGTCGGTGTTGTGCATATCCGCCGACAGCACCGCCGCCATGAACGGCGCCGGGTAGTGCGCCTTGAGCCAGGCGGTCTGGTAGGAAACCAGGCCGTAGGCGGCCGAGTGCGACTTGTTGAAGCCGTAACCGGCGAACTTTTCCACCAGGTCGAAGATGTTGCCCGCCAGGTCGGCATCGATGCCGTTGTTGGCGCAGCCCTCGATGAAGCCACCGCGCTGCTTGGCCATCTCCTCGGGCTTTTTCTTGCCCATGGCGCGGCGCAGCATGTCCGCGCCGCCAAGGGTGTAGCCGGCCATCACCTGAGCGATCTGCATCACCTGTTCCTGGTACAGGATGATGCCGTAGGTGGGCTTGAGCACCGGCTCCAGGCCCGCGTACTGGTAATCCGGGTGCGGGTAGGAGAGCTGCTCGCGGCCGTGCTTACGGTTGATGAAGTCGTCCACCATGCCCGACTGCAGCGGACCGGGGCGGAACAGCGCCACCAGTGCGATCATGTCTTCCAGGCAGTCCGGCTTGAGCTTCTTGATCAGCTCCTTCATGCCGCGCGATTCGAGCTGGAAGACCGCGGTGGTCTCCGCCTTCTGCAGCATGTCGTAGGTCTTCTTGTCATCCAGCGGGATGAAGTCGATGTTGATCAGCTCTTCGTCCGAGGCACCATCGCGCTTCTGGATGCGATGGATGGTCTCCATCGCCCACTTGATGATGGTCAGGGTACGCAGGCCGAGGAAGTCGAACTTAACCAGGCCGGCCTGCTCGACGTCGTCCTTGTCGAATTGTGTCACCAGACCGCCACCTTCCTCGTCGCAGGAGGTCGGTGCGAAGTCGGTCAGCTTGGTCGGCGCGATCACCACGCCACCGGCGTGCTTGCCGGTGCCGCGCACGATGCCTTCGAGCTTGAGCGCCATGTCCCAGATTTCCTGGGCTTCCTCGTCGCTCTTGAGGAAATCGCGCAGGACCTCTTCCTGCTCGTAGGCGGCCTCCAGGGTCATGCCGACTTCGAAGGGAATCATCTTCGACAGGCGGTCGGCCAGGCCGTAGGACTTGCCCTGCACCCGCGCCACGTCGCGCACCACCGCCTTGGCCGCCATCGAGCCGAAGGTGATGATCTGGCTCACCGCGTTGCGCCCGTACTTGTCGGCCACGTAGTCGATCACCCGGTCGCGGCCGTCCATGCAGAAGTCGACGTCGAAGTCGGGCATGGAAATACGTTCGGGGTTGAGGAAGCGCTCGAACAGCAGGTCATAGGCCAGCGGGTCGAGGTCGGTGATCTTCAGCACGTAGGCCACCAGCGAGCCGGCACCCGAACCCCGGCCAGGCCCCACCGGCACGCCGTTGTTCTTCGCCCACTGGATGAAGTCCATCACGATGAGGAAGTAACCGGGGAAACCCATCTGGATGATGATGTCGAGCTCGAAGTTGAGGCGGTCGATATAGACCTGCTTCTTCGCCTCGTAGTCCGGCGTATCCTTGGGCAACAGGACGCGCAGACGATCCTCCAGGCCCTCGAAGGAGGCATGGCGCAAGTAGTCGTCGATGCCCATGCCGTTGGGCGTAGGGAAGTCGGGAAGGAAGTACTTGCCCAACTGCACCTCGATGTTGCAGCGCTTGGCGATCTCCACCGTGTTCTCCAGCGCCTCGGGCAGGTCGGAGAACAGCTCGGCCATCTCTTGCGGCGTCTTGAGGTACTGCTCCTCGGAGTAGTTGCGCGGCCGCCGCGGGTCGTCGAGGGTACGGCCCTCGCCGATGCACACGCGGGTTTCATGTGCCTCGAAGTCGCCCTGCTTGAGGAAACGCACATCGTTGGTTGCCACCAGCGGCACGCCGGTGCGCCCGGCCAGTTCGGCAGCCGCGTGCAGGTGCTCCTCGTCATTGACCCGGTTGGTACGCTGCACTTCCAGGTAGAAGCGCTCGGGGAATACCGCCAGCCACTCATTGAGGAAGGCCTCGGCGCGGGCGCCCTCGCCGGCCAGCAAGGCCATGCCGACCTCGCCCTCGCGCGCGCCGGACAGGGCGATCAGCCCCTCGGCGGACTCCTTGACCCAGTCGCGCTGGATGATCACCAAGCCGTTGTCCTGGCCCTCGGCCCAGCCGCGGGAAATCAGCTCGGTAAGGTTGCGGTAGCCCTTGGCATTCATCACCAGCAGGGTCAGGCGCGACAGCGGGCCATCCTCTTCCGGGCTGGCCAGCCAGATATCGGCGCCGCAGATCGGCTTGATGCCGGCGCCCATGGCGGTCTTGTAGAACTTCACCAGCGAGCACATGTTGCTCATGTCGGTGACGGCCACGGCCGGCATACCGGCAGCCGCCACGGCCTTGACCAGGGGTTTGACCCGCACCAGCCCGTCGACCAGGGAGAACTCGGTGTGCAGGCGCAGATGGACGAAGCTGGCGGTCATGGCAATCCCGTTGGTGACACAGAAACGATAAGGCCCGGATTGTACCGGGCCTCGACTTAAACATCAGCTTGCGAACCCGCCGTGTGGCGCTTATTCGATCCCTTCAAGCACATTGCGTACCGGCGCAAACGAACGCCGATGGATGGGCGTGGCGCCCAGGCGCTTGAGCGCTTCCAGATGCACCGGCGTGGGATAACCCTTGTGCCCGCCGATGCCGTAGCCGGGGTAGAGCTTCTCCATCTCGGCCATCTCGCGATCACGACTGACCTTGGCCAGGATCGAAGCGGCGGCGATCGCCGGCACCTGGGCGTCGCCACCGACTACCGGGGCGCTGGGCACCGCCAGCTTCGGGCAGCGGTTGCCGTCGATCAGCGCCAGTTTCGGCGTGATGCTCAGGCCTTCGACGGCACGCTGCATGGCCAGCATGGTGGCATGCAGGATATTCAGCTGGTCGATCTCCTCCACCTCGGCGCGGGCGATGCACCAGGCCAGGGCCTTTTCGCGAATCTCGTCGAACAGTTTCTCGCGGCGCGCCTCGGTCAGCTTCTTCGAGTCGTTGAGACCGACGATGGGACGGGCCGGGTCGAGAATCACCGCAGCGGTGACCACCGGACCACAGAGCGGGCCGCGACCGACCTCGTCGACGCCGGCGACCAGCTCCTCGACCAGCGTGAAATCCAGACCCAGCTGCATCAGGCCTGCCCAACCAGCTTGAGCACGGCGTCGGCGGCCTGCTGCGAGGCATCCTGGCGCAACGCGCGGTGGATAACGTCGAAGCCTTCGGTCTGCACCGCGCCATCGTCCAGCAGCGGCGCCAGCGTCTGGGCCAGGGCGTCCGGTGTCGCGGCATCCTGAATCAGCTCGGGCACCAGCAAACGCTCGGCCAGCAGGTTGGGCAACGAAATATAAGGGCTCTTCACCAGGCGCTTGAGGATACGGTAGGTCAGCGGCGCCACCTTGTAGGCCACCACCATCGGCCGTTTGTGCAGCAGGGCTTCCAGGGTGGCGGTACCGGAGGCGATCAGGACTGCGTCGCAGGCGGCCAGCGCCTCATGGGAGCGGCCATCGAGCAACAGCAGCGGCAGGTTGCGCCCGGCCAGCATGGCCTCCAGCTGCGCGCGGCGCTCGGCATTGGCACAGGGCAGCACGAAGCGGATACCGGGGCGCAGCGTGCGCAGGCGCTCGGCGGCATCGAGGAACAGCGCGCCGAGGCGCGCCACTTCGCCACCCCGGCTACCCGGCAGCAGGGCCACCACCGGCTCATCCGGCGCCAGGCCGAGCGCCTCGCGGGCGCCGACGCGGTCGGCCTGCAGCGGTATGGTGTTGGCCAATGGGTGGCCGACGAAGCGCACCGGCACCTGATGCTCCAGGTAGAAACGCGCCTCGAAGGGGAACAGCGTCAGCATCAGGTCGCAGGCATCGCGAATCTTCAGCACGCGCTTCTGCCGCCAGGCCCATACCGAAGGGCTGACGTAGTGCACGGTCTTGATGCCGGCCTGGCGCAGCTTGAGCTCGAGGGTCAGGTTGAAATCCGGAGCATCGATGCCGATGAACACGTCTGGCCGGGCCGCGACCAGCTCCCGGATCAGGCGCTTGCGCCGCGCCAGCAGCTCGCGCAGGCGCCCCAGCACCTCGACCAGGCCCATCACAGCCAGACGCTCCATGGGGAAGGCGGAGACCAGGCCCTCGGCCTCCATGCGCGGACCGCCGACGCCGATGAATTCGATCTGCGGATGTTGCTGCTTGAGCGCCTGCATCAGGCCGGCGCCGAGGATATCGCCGGAGGCCTCGCCGGCCACCAGCGCCACGCGGAGGGGGCAACTCATATCAGCGGGTGATGCCGCGGGTCGAAGCCTGAACGGAATCGCGGAACACCGCGACTTCCGGGAACTGGGCAGCGGACTCGGCCAGCTCGGCCAGTGCCTGCTCGACGGTCAGGCCCTGACGATAGACCACCTTGTAGGCGCGACGCAGGGCGGCGATGGCCTCGGCACTGAAGCCGCGGCGACGCATGCCCTCGAAATTCATGCTGCGCGCCTCGGCGGGGTTGCCGAAGACGGTGACGTAAGCCGGTACGTCCTTGCCGATGGCCGTGCCCATGCCGGAGAAGCTGTGGGCGCCAATGCGGCAGAACTGGTGAACCAGGGTGAAGCCGGAGAGGATCGCCCAGTCGTCGACCCACACATGACCGGCCAGCGCAGTGTTGTTGACCAGGATGCAGTGGTTGCCGATCACGCTGTCGTGGCCGACATGTACATAGGCCATCAGCAGGTTGTGACTGCCGATGGTGGTTTCGCTGCGATCCTGCACGGTGCCACGGTGGATGGTCACGCCTTCGCGAATCACATTGTGATCGCCGATCACCAGCCGGGTGGGCTCGCCCTTGTACTTGAGGTCAGGGGTATCCTCGCCCACCGAGGAAAACTGGTAGATCTTGTTGTGCTTGCCGATCACGGTCGGCCCCTTGAGCACGACATGCGGACCGACCACGGTACCCTCGCCGATTTCCACATCGGGCCCGATGATCGACCAAGGGCCGACCTGGACATCCGCAGCCAGCTTGGCCGACGGATCGATGATGGCGCGAGGGTCGATCAGACTCATAGCTTGCGTTCCGCACAGATGATTTCGGCCGAGCAGACTTCCTTGCCATCGACGCTGGCACGGCACTCGAACTTCCAGATGCTGCGCTTGACGCTGAGGAAGCGAGCTTCGAGTACCAGTTGGTCGCCCGGCAGTACTGGCTGACGGAAACGCAGCTTGTCCGAGCCCACGAAATAATAAAGGGTACCGTCGGCCGGTTTCACGTCGAGCATCTTGAAGCCGAGGATACCGGCAGCCTGGGCCATCGCCTCGATGATCAGCACGCCCGGCATGATCGGGTGCTCGGGGAAGTGGCCGTTGAAGAAAGGCTCGTTGATGCTGACATTCTTGTAAGCGCGAATGGTCTTGCCTTCGATATCCAGCTCGGCAACGCGATCCACCAGCAGGAAGGGATAGCGGTGCGGCAGGTATTCGCGAATCTCGTTGATGTCCATCATGTGCGTAAAGCCTTTACTTAAAGTGGAGGCGTGCCTCAGGCACGATCAGGCATCAGATGAGGCCTGGTCGTCCGGGGTCACGGCGGCGAGGCGCTTTTCCAGCTCGCGCAGGCGCTTCGCCATGTCGTCCAGTTGACGGATACGGGCCGCGCTCTTCTTCCAGTCGGCCGCCGTTTGCATGGCGGTACCGGAAGAATAGGCGCCCGGCTCGGTGATCGAGCGGGTGACCATGGTCATGCCGGTGACGAACACGTTGTCACACACCTCGATGTGGCCAACCATGCCGACACCACCGGCGATCATGCAGTGCTTGCCGATCTTGGTGCTGCCGGAAATCCCGGCGCAGCCGGCCATCGCGGTGTGATCACCGATCTGCACGTTGTGCGCGATCATGATCTGGTTATCCAGCTTCACGCCGTTACCGATGACGGTATCGGCCAGGGCGCCACGGTCGATGGTGGTATTGGCGCCGACTTCCACGTCGTCACCCAGCACCACGCCACCGATCTGCGCGATTTTCTGCCAGACGCCCTTGTCGTTGGCAAAGCCGAAGCCCTCTCCACCGAGTACGGCGCCGGACTGGATGACCACGCGCTTGCCGATCTTCACATCGTGATAAAGGGTCACGCGCGGCGCCAGCCAGCCGCCCTCGCCGATTTCGCTGCGCGCACCGATGACGCAATGCGCACCAATGCTCACGCCAGCGGCAATACGCGCACCGCTCTCGATCACCGCGTAGGCACCGATGCTGGCGCTCGGGTCGACCTGCGCATCAGCCGCCACCAGTGCGGTCGGATGCACGCCGGCAGGTGCCACCGGCTTGCGGTCGAACAGGTGCGAGAGTTCGGCGAAGGCCAGATAGGGATTGGCCACCAGCAGCGCGTCGCCCGCATAGCCTTCGGCATCGGCGGCGGTCAGCAGCACGACTCCGGCGCGGGTCTCGGCGAGAAACTTGCGGTACTGCGCATTGGCCAGGAAGCTCAGCTGATCCGGGCCGGCATCCTGCAGGGTTGCCAGACCACGGATCGGCTTGTCCGCGGCACCACGCAGGGTGGCGCCGAGACGCTCGGCCAGCTGACCGAGGGTAAATACCGGTGCGCTCATGATCAGCGCTGCGAGTTCATGCGCTCGATGACCTGGCGGGTGATCTCGTACTGCGGCTTGACGTCGACCACGGCGCCACGCTCGAGCACCAGATCGTAGTTACCCTGCTTGATCACTTCCTCGACGGCCTTGTCCAGCTTCGGCTTGAGCTGCTTGAGCATGTCGCGGTCGGAGATGGCCTTGGCTTCGTTCAGCTCCTTGGACTGGAACTGGAAGTCGCGCGCCTTCTGCTTGAACTCCAGTTCCAGACGCTCGCGCTCGGCCTGCTGCATCTTCTCGGCATCCTTTACCAGGCGATCCTGAATACGCTTGGCATCGGCTTCCAGCTGCTTGAGCTTGTTCAGCTGCGGACCGAACTTCTTCTCGGCATCCACGGCGTACTTCTTGGCGGCGTCCGACTCGAGCAGGGCCATCTGATAATTCATCACCGCGATCTTCATCTCGGCGAAGGCCGGGGTCGCCATCATGGCTGCTGCGACCAGAACCAGTTGAGTCAACTTACGCACGATGCACTCCTGCAACAAAACACGTTGTCTAGCAAATTAGAAAGTTTGGCCCAGCGAGAACTGGAATATCTGGGTATCCGCTTCTTCCGGCTTCTTGATCGGCGCCGCCAGGCTGAAGCTCAGCGGACCCATGGCGGTAACCCAAGTCACCCCGACACCGACGGAGCTCGCCAGATCGCCGAAGTCGATATTGTTGCAACTCGGCGACGAGGAAGAGCAGGAAGTGTCGTACACATTACCCACATCCCAGAACAGTGCGGTACGCAGGGAGCGCTGGTCCTTGACGAATGGCAGCGGGAACAGCAACTCCGCACCACCCTGGACCAATACGTTGCCACCGAATGGCAGCGGGTCCTGATCCGGGTCGGTATAGCGCCCGTACTTGTCCTGAACGTTGTAGACGATCTCACCTTTGGAGTTGCGCACCACGCTCGGGGTACTGCGCGGGCCCAGGCTGCTGTCCTCGAAACCACGCACCGAGTTGAAGCCACCGGCGAAGTAGTGCTCGTAGAACGGCAGTTCGGAGGTGGAGCCATAGGCATCACCGAAGCCCAGTTCGGTATGGAAGCGCAGGGTGTACTTGTCGTTCAGCGGGGTGAATACCTGGCCGCGGTAGTCGATCTTGAAGAACGACAGGTCACTGCCCGGCACGGTGCTTTCCAGCACCAGGCTTTGCGAATGACCACGGTTGGCCAGCACGCCGCGGTTCAGAGTCGACTCGGACCAGCCGATGGACGCCTTCAGGTTCAGGTAGCTGTCGCCCTCCTGCTCCATGAAGTTGATGATCTCGTCGACCGTATAGTCGCCGGTATCGATGCTGTCCTGCTGAATGGTCAGGCCATAGGTCAGGCGCGAGGTTTCGCTGATCGGATAACCGATGCTCATGCCGGCACCGTAGCTGTCCACCGCATAGCTCGATACGTCGACGTCGAGGTCATCGTAGTCGGTGGTGCGGTAGAAGGCGTTGTAACCCAGGCTGACGCCGTCGACGGTCCAGTAGGGGTCGACGAAGCCGAAGCTGTAACGGGTCTGGTACTCGGAGCGGGTCAGGCCGACGCTGACCTTGTTACCGGTACCCAGGAAGTTGTTCTGGCTGATCGAGCCACCCAGGATCAGACCGGCGTTCTGGGCAAAACCGACGCTGGCGGTGATGGAGCCGGACGGCTGCTCTTCGACGCTGTAGTTGACGTCGACCTGGTCGTCGGTACCCGGAACCTGCGGAGTCTCGACGTTGACTTCCTTGAAGTAGCCAAGGCGTTCCAGGCGCACCTTGGACTGGTCGATCAGGTAGGTGGAGGCCCAACCACCTTCCATCTGGCGCATCTCGCGACGCAGCACTTCGTCTTCGGTCTTGGTGTTGCCACGGAAGTTGATGCGGTTGACGTAGGCACGCTTGCCTGGGTCGACCACGAAGGTGATGGCGACGGTCTTGTCTTCGTCGTTGGGCTGCGGCACACCGTTGACGTTGGCGAAGGTATAGCCCTCGTTACCCAGACGACGGGTGATCAGCTCGGAGGTGGTGGTCATCACCTTGCGCGAGAAAACCTGCCCTTCCTTGACCAGCAGCAGCTTCTCGATTTCTTCCTGCGGCACCTTGAGGTCACCGGAGAGCTTCACTTCGCTGACGCTGTATTTCTCGCCTTCTTCGACGTTGACGGTGATGTAGACGTGCTTCTTGTCCGGGGTAATGGATACCTGGGTAGAGGAGATATCCATGTTGATGTAGCCGCGGTCCAGGTAATAGGAACGCAGACGCTCCAGGTCACCAGACAGCTTCTCGCGGGCATACTTGTCGTCGTTCTTGAAGAAGGACAGCCAGTTGGTAGTCTTTAACTCGAACAGGGTGGTCAGGTCTTCATCCGGGAAGACGCTGTTGCCGACCACGTTGATGTGCTGAATGGCGGCGACCGAGCCTTCGTTGATGGTGATCTTCAGCGCCACACGGTTGCGCGGCTGGGGGATCACTTCGGCCTCGATTTCGGCGGAGTAGCGGCCCTGGGCTACATACTGGCGCAGCAACTCGTTGCGCACGCCTTCGAGAGTGGCGCGCTGGAAGATCTCGCCTTCGGCCAGGCCGGACTGCTGCAGACCTTTTATCAGGTCTTCGGTGGTGATCGCCTTGTTGCCTTCGATCTCGATGGTGGAGATCGACGGGCGCTCGGTCACGTTGACCACCAGCACGTCGCCTTCACGACCCAGCTGGATATCCTGGAAGAAGCCGGTCTTGAACAGCGAGCGAGTGGCCTCGCCGAGGCGACGCTCGTCGACCTGATCACCGACATTCAGCGGCAGGGCACCAAACAGGCTGCCGGCGGAAACCCGCTGCAGGCCGTTGACGCGGATATCTGAGATGGTGAAGGACTCGGCGTGAACTTCGGCGATCATCAGCGCGGCGAGCACCGCAGGTAGCAGCAGACGTTTCATGAAGTCCTTTCTTATTCCAACTGATAATAAAGAAACTGCCGCGAGACGCGGCAGATTCGGAATTCAGCTATTCGGTTACAGACGGCTCAAATCATTGACCAGGGCCAGCAACATAACCCCCAGCACCAGACTGATACCGATCTGAATGCCCCAACCCTGCACCCGCTCGGACAGTGGGCGACCACGCACCCACTCGACCAGGTAAAACAGCAAATGCCCCCCATCCAGCACAGGAATGGGCAGCAAATTGAGAACCCCCAGGCTAATGCTCAGATAGGCGAGGAAATTGAGGAAATCCGCCACGCCGGACTGAGCCGAAGCGCCCGCCACTTTAGCAATGGTTATCGGCCCACTCAAGTTTTTTACCGAGAGCTCGCCGAACAGCATTTTCTTCAGCGAATCAAGGGTTAGCACGGTCATGCCCCAGGTACGCCGGAGGCTTTCAGCAACGCCCTCGAGCGGACCGAAGCTGACCTCGCGGAGCATGCGGGCCGGCCACTCCCCACCCTTGACGCCCACCCCCAGGTAACCGGCGCGAGCCTCGCCCTCGCCTTTTGCGGCCAGCGTGATCGGCAGCTCGATCTGCTCGCCGTTGCGCGTCAGACGCAAGGCAACGACTTCACCCGGATGCTTGCGCACCCAGTCAACCACTTGCTGCCAGTCATCCACACGCTGCTCAGCCAGCGCCAACAGACGATCACCCAGGCGTACGCCAGCGGCCTGCGCCGGCCCTTCCGGATCCAGCTCACTGACCACCGGATCGGTAGCCGGGCGCCAGGGGCGAATGCCCAGCGACGCCAACGGATCCGGCTCGTCGACACCCCGCAACCAGTCACGCAGCACCAGCTGACGACTGGAAACCAGCGAGCCGCCGTCGTCACGCACCTGTAACTCGACGATGCCGCTCTCGCCCAGACGACGCACCAACTGCAGGTTGACCGCCGACCAGCCCGAAGTCAGCTCACCATCAATGGAAACGATTTCCTGCCCAGCCCGCAACCCTGCGCTTTCAGCCAGGCTGCCCGGCTCGACCTGGCCGATTACCGGACGCACCTGCTGCACGCCGAGCATGGCGATGATCCAGAAGAACAGGATGGCCAGCAGGAAATTGGCCACAGGACCTGCGGCAACGATGGCAATGCGCTGACGCACCGACTTGCGATTGAAGGACTGATCGAGCAGTTCGGGCGGCACATCGCCCTCGCGCTCGTCGAGCATCTTCACGTAGCCACCCAGGGGAATGGCCGCGACAACGAACTCGGTACCCTGACGATCATGCCAGCGCAGCAGCGGGCTGCCGAAGCCGACGGAAAAACGCAGCACCTTGACGCCGCAACGCCGGGCCACCCAGAAGTGCCCGAATTCGTGGAAGGTAACCAGCACCCCGAGGGCGATCAGGGTGCCGACGATCATGTACAGCGCGCTCATTGCCTCTTCCTCCGAGCCTCAACGCCCGTGGCGATTCAACCAGTCATTGGCCAGGGCTCGCGCGCGGGCATCCGCCGCCAGCACGGCATCCAGGTTTTCGACCGCAGCCGAAGGCTCGCGATCCAGCGTGTCCTCGATGATACGCGCGATCTCAGGAAAGCAGATGCGCCGCTCGAGAAACGCCGCCACGGCCACTTCGTTGGCCGCATTGAGCCGAGCCGGTGCACAACCTCCTACCTCGGCCGCCTGGCGCGCCAGACGCAGACAGGGAAAACGCTGCTCGTCGGGGCGCTGGAAATCCAGGCGCGCCACGGCAAACAGATCGAGCGGCGCCACACCGGAATCGATACGCTCCGGCCAAGCCAGGGCATTGGCGATAGGCGTACGCATGTCCGGATTACCCAGCTGAGCCAGCACCGAGCCGTCGACATAGTCGACCAGCGAGTGGATCACGCTCTGCGGGTGGATCACCACCTCGACCTGGGACGGTCGCGCATCGAACAGCCAGCAGGCCTCGATCAGCTCCAAGCCCTTGTTCATCATGCTCGCCGAATCCACGGAGATCTTGCGCCCCATGGACCAGTTCGGGTGGGCACAGGCCTGCTCGGGGGAAACTTTCTCCAGCTGATCCAGCGGCGTCTCGCGGAAAGGACCACCGGAGGCGGTCAGCAGAATGCGTCGCACGCCCACCGCCCCCAGACCACGCCCATAGTCGCCGGGCAGGCACTGGAAGATAGCGTTGTGCTCGCTGTCGATCGGCAGCAAGGTGGCACCGTGTTCGCGCACCGCCTGCATGAACAGAGCGCCGGACATCACCAGCGCTTCCTTGTTGGCCAGCAGCACCTTTTTGCCGGCACGCACCGCCGCCAGGGTCGGCTTGAGGCCGGCAGCGCCGACGATGGCCGCCATCACCGCATCCACCTGCGGATGAGACGCCACTTCGCACAGCGCATCCTCGCCCACCAGCACTCGCGTCGGCAGGCCGGCTGCATTCAGCGCAGCCTGCAGACGCCCCGCACTGGCCTGATCGGCCACCACGGCGAACTGCGGGCGATGCCTGACACAGAGCTGCTCCAGCTCGGCCATCCGGGAATAGCCGGTCAGCGCGAAAGCCTGGTAACGCTCAGGGTGACGAGCGATGACATCGAGGGTGCTGAGCCCGATGGAGCCGGTGGCTCCCAGCACGGTGATCTGCTGCGGCTGAGTCACTGCGCGCCCCACCCCGACAACCAAAGCAGTACCGCAAACAGCGGAACGGCCGCCGTCAGGCTGTCGATACGATCGAGCACGCCACCATGCCCCGGCAGCAGATTGCTGCTGTCCTTGATCCCGGACTGGCGCTTGAACATGCTCTCGGTCAGGTCACCGATCACCGACACTGCCACCACCAGGGCGGCACCGCCCAGCGCCAGCAGCAAGCCGTTTACCTGCCAGCCCTGCTGCAAGCCAACCACCAGGGTGATCAGCAGACTGGCAACCAGGCCACCATAAAAGCCCTCCCAGCTCTTGCCGGGACTGACCCGCGGCGCCAGCTTGCGTTTGCCGAACGTCTTGCCGGCGAAGTAGGCGCCGATATCAGCGCCCCACACCAGCACCATCACGGCAATGATCAGCGCATTGGCCTGCGGCCACTGCTTGAGCTGCACCAGGCCCTGCCAGGCCGGCAGCAGGATCAGCAGACCGATCAGCAGCTTGCCGGGCAAGCCACCCCAGTAGCGACTGCTCTGCGGATAGCTGAGCACCAGCAAGGTCGCCGCCAGCCACCAGAGCACGGCGGCACCCAGCAACCAGGGCGCCAGCGCCGGCAGCAGCCAGGCGCCGTAGAGCAGCGCCGCAACCACAGCGGCATAGGCCACCCGCTGCGGCTGGGCCGCCAAGCCAGCCAGGCGCGCCCACTCCCAGGCACCCAGGGTGACCACGGCGCCGATGAACAGGGCGAACCATGCTCCATCAAGCAGGAAGAAGCCGCCCAGGGCGATGGGCAACAGGATCAGGGCAGTGATGATGCGCTGCTTCAGCATTGACGAGCCTCGGCTTCCACCTGCTCGCTGGTCTTGCCGAAGCGGCGCTGGCGCTTGGAAAAATCGGCCAGCGCCTTGCGCATGGCCTCGTGCTTGAAGTCCGGCCAGTACAGGTCGGAGAAATACAGCTCGGAATAGGCGAGCTGCCAGAGCAGGAAGTTGCTGATGCGGTGCTCGCCGCCGGTGCGGATGCACAGATCCGGCAACGGCAGATCACCCGTGGCCAGACAGCCCTGCAGCAGCCCGGGAGTGATGTCCTCCGGTTGCAGGTGGCCGGCTTGCACTTCACGCGCCAGGCGCTGCGCAGCCTGGGCGATGTCCCACTGGCCACCGTAGTTGGCGGCGACCTGCAGGACGAATCGGCTCTCGCCGGCCGTCTGCTGCTCGGCTTCGCGCATGGCGGCCTGCAGCTCCGGATGGAAACGCGAACGATCGCCGATGATGCGCAGGCTGATGGCGTTTTCCTTCAGCTTGCGCGCTTCACGGCGCAGTGCCGAGAGGAACAGCTCCATCAGCGCACCGACCTCCTCGGCCGGACGCTGCCAGTTCTCGCTGGAGAAGGCGAACAGGGTCAGCACTTCCACGCCAGCCTCGGCACACACCTCGATGACCGCGCGCACCGCATCGACGCCGGCCTTGTGCCCGGCCACACCAGGCAGAAGACGCTTCTTCGCCCAGCGGTTGTTGCCGTCCATGATGATGGCAACGTGGCGCGGCACCAGCGCCGAGGCTTCCTGCTTCGCCTTGCTCACATCACACCGCCATCAGATCGGCTTCTTTGACTTCCAGGGCCTTGTCGACTTCGGCAACGAACTTGTCGGTGAGCTTCTGCACCTCGTCGGCAGCGCGGCGCTCCTCGTCCTCGCTGATTTCCTTGTCCTTGGACAGCTTCTTCAGCTCGGCCAGGGCATCGCGACGCACGTTACGCACGGCCACCTTGGCATCTTCGGCCACACCACGCGCCTGCTTGGTGTAACCCTTGCGGGTCTCCTCGGTCAGGGCCGGCATCGGCACACGGATGGTGGCGCCAGCGCTGCTCGGGTTCAGGCCGAGGTCGGAGGTCATGATGGCCTTCTCGATTGCGGCGCTGAGGGTCTTGTCGTGGGCGACGATCTTCAGGGTGCGGGCATCTTCCACGGTGATCGCAGCAACCTGATTCAGCGGCATCTCGCTGCCGTAGGCCGGAACCTTGACGCTGTCCAGAATGCTCGGGTGCGCGCGACCGGTGCGAATGGAAGCCAGGTTGCGTCCCAGGGACTCCAGGGTTTTGACCATACGCTCCTGGGCGTCTTTCTTGATCTCGTTGATCATTGTGCATCCTCCTCGATCAGGGTTCCTTCGGCACCGCCCACCACGATATTGAGCAGGGCGCCAGGCTTGTTCATGTTGAAGACCCGCAGCGGCATCTTGTGGTCGCGTACCAGGCAGATGGCCGTCAGGTCCATCACGCCCAGCTTGCGGTCGAGCACCTCGTCATAGGTCAGGCGCTCGAACTTCTCCGCATTGGGGTCCTTGAAAGGATCGGCAGTGTACACGCCATCTACCTTGGTGGCTTTCAGCACCAGATCGGCATCGATCTCGATGGCACGCAGGCAGGCCGCCGAATCGGTGGTGAAGAACGGGTTGCCGGTGCCGGCGGCGAAGATCACCACCTCGCCCGCGGACAGGTGGCGCATGGCCTTGCGGCGGTCGTAATGATCGGTTACGCCGACCATGGAGATGGCCGACATCACCAGCGCCGGGATGTTCGAGCGCTCCAACGCGTCGCGCATGGCCAGGGCGTTCATCACGGTGGCCAGCATACCCATGTGGTCGCCGGTGACCCGGTCCATGCCGGCAGCGGACAGCGCCGCGCCGCGGAACAAGTTGCCACCACCGATCACCAGGCCGACCTGCACGCCGATGCCGACCAGCTGGCCGACTTCCAGCGCCATGCGATCGAGCACCTTGGGATCGATGCCGAACTCCTCCGACCCCATCAGGGCCTCGCCGCTTAACTTGAGCAGAATGCGTTTATAGCGAGGTTGACGACCACTCACCTGCTGAGCCATTGCGTATCTCTCCTGCGGCGTTGTTTGGCTACTTATCTTACCCGGCAGTCAGACTACTGCCCGGTGAATTCGTGCGGGATACCCCCGCGCTTTGCAAAAGAGGCTGCACGCGTGAGCGGGCAGCCTCTTCTGTTCGACAGTTTGAAACCGTCTTACTGCTTGGCAGCGGCTACCTGAGCAGCAACTTCGGCGGCGAAGTCGGCTTCGACCTTCTCGATGCCCTCACCCACTTCGTAGCGGATGAAGGAAACGATTTCGGCACCGGCTTTCTTGACCAGGTCACCGACCTTGACTTCCGGATCCATGACGAAGGCTTGCTCGACCAGGCTGGCTTCGGCCAGGAACTTGGCGATACGGCCCTTGACCATGTTCTCGACGATGTTTTCCGGCTTGCCGGCGATCTTCTCGGCGTTCAGCTGCAGGAAGATTTCCTTTTCCTTGGCAATCAGCTCTTCGGAAACATCCGACGGGCTCAGCACGGCAGGGTTGGAAGCAGCAACGTGCATGGCAACGTGCTTGGCCAGTTCTTCGTTGCCGCCTTTCAGGACAACCAGAACACCGATGCGGTGACCGTGCAGGTAGGAACCGACGACATCACCTTCAACAGCAGCCAGACGGCGGATGTTGACGTTCTCGCCACACTTGGCAACCAGCGCTTCACGAGCGGACTCGCGGGAAGCGATCAGCGGAGCGGCTTCGGTCAGCTTCTGCGCGAAGGCTTCGTCCAGGCTTTCCTTGACGAAGGCCTTGAAGTCGTCCTGCAAGGCCAGGAAGTCGGTCTGCGAGTTGACTTCGATCAGCAGGCCACGACCACCTTCGACGCGAGCGGCGATGGCGCCTTCAGCGGCGACGTTGCCGGCTTTCTTGGCGGCCTTGATGGCACCGGAAGCGCGCATGTCGTCGATGGCCTTTTCGATGTCGCCACCGGCGGCAACCAGAGCCTTCTTGCATTCCATCATGCCTTGGCCAGTACGCTCGCGCAGTTCTTTAACCAGGGCTGCAGTGATTTCTGCCATGTTCCTAATCCTCTTGAAGTGGTGTTCAACCATTCAACCCGACCACGCCGGGCACAAAATTCGTAAGTGGCAAAAAGGGGGCCTAGCCCCCTTCTCGCACAACGGGATGCTCGATCCCGTTATCAGCCTTCGCTGGCCTCGGAGGCGGCTTCTTCGACGAACTCGTCGGCGCCACCAGCGGTGTTACCACGACCACGAAGCACGGCGTCGGCCATGGCACCCATGTACAGCTGGATGGCGCGGATGGCGTCGTCGTTACCCGGGATGATGTAGTCAACGCCTTCCGGGCTGCTGTTGGTATCGACAACGCCGATGACCGGGATGCCCAGCTTGTTGGCTTCGGTAATGGCGATGCGCTCGTGGTCAACGTCGATCACGAACAGCGCGTCCGGCAGACCGCCCATGTCCTTGATGCCGCCCAGGCTGCGATCCAGTTTTTCCAGATCACGGGAGCGCATCAGGGCTTCTTTCTTGGTCAGCTTGGCGAAGGTGCCGTCCTGGGACTGGGTTTCCAGATCGCGCAGGCGCTTGATCGAAGCACGGATGGTCTTGTAGTTGGTCAGCATGCCGCCGAGCCAGCGGTGGTCGACATACGGAGAACCGCAGCGTGCAGCTTCTTCAGCCACGATCTTGCCGGCGGAGCGCTTGGTGCCAACGAACAGGATCTTGTTCTTGCCGGCAGCCAGCTTCTCAACGAAGGACAGAGCTTCGTTGAACATCGGCAGGGTTTTTTCGAGGTTGATGATGTGAATCTTGTTGCGCGCGCCGAAAATGTACTTGCCCATTTTCGGGTTCCAGTAACGGGTCTGGTGGCCGAAGTGCACACCGGCCTTCAGCATATCGCGCATATTGACTTGGGACATGATAGTTCCTTGATAAGTCGGGTTAGGCCTCCACGCATCCCAATCTCCAACCCTTGCGGGCACCCAGGAAATCGTGTCGATACGTGTGCGGGTTAATGCCTCACGAGCCCTCAGCCCGTAAAGCGGCGCGTTTTATACCACACAAAGGCGCGACAGGCTAGCCGAAAGGCACTTTGGCGGCGCGCCGCCGCCCGCCGGCTTTCTTTGTTAGAATCGCCACCTTCCCTGATATGCCTAGCGCCATCGGCGCCGAGAGAGACCGCATGACCGTCACCATCAAGACTCCCGACGAAATCGAAAAGATGCGCGTAGCCGGCCGCCTGGCCGCCGAAGTGCTGGAGATGATCGGCGAGCACGTCAAGCCCGGCGTCACCACCGAGGAAATCGACCGCATCTGCCACGACTATATCGTCAACGTGCAGAAAGCCATCCCTGCCCCGCTCAATTACGGTGCTGCGCCGGGCCGCCCGGGCTTCCCCAAGTCGATCTGCACCTCGATCAACCACGTGGTCTGCCATGGCATCCCCAACGACAAGCCACTGAAAGACGGCGACGTGCTGAACATCGACGTCACCGTGATCAAGGACGGTTACCACGGCGACACCAGCAAGATGTTCATGGTCGGCAAGGTGCCGGAGTGGGCGCAGCGCCTGGCCCAGGTCACCCAGGAATGCATGTACAAGGGCATCCAGCTGGTCAAGCCGGGCGCACGCCTGGGCGATATCGGCGAGGTGATCCAGAAGCACGCCGAGAAGAACGGCTTCTCGGTGGTACGCGAGTACTGCGGCCACGGCATCGGCGCGGTATTCCACGAGGAGCCGCAGGTCCTGCACTACGGTCGCGCCGGCACCGGCGTGGAGCTCAAGGAAGGCATGACCTTCACCATCGAGCCGATGATCAACCAGGGCCGCCCGGAAACCCGCCTGCTCGGCGACGGCTGGACCGCCATCACCAAGGACCGCAAGCTCTCCGCCCAGTGGGAGCACACCGTGCTGGTCACTGCCGACGGCTACGAGATCCTTACCCTGCGCAGCGACGACACCCTGCCGCGCACCTCGGCCTGAGTTTCATACATATATAGAGAAGGTAGGCACGCATGCCGCAGATGGACCCGGAGTTGTTTGACCGCGGCCAGTTCCAGGCGGAACTGGCGCTCAAGTCCAGTCCCATCGCTGCCTTCAAGAAGGCCATCAAGCAGGCGCGCGAGGTGCTCGACGGGCGCTTTCGCGAGGGCCGCGACATCCGTCGCCTGGTCGAGGACCGCGCCTGGTTCGTCGACCAGATTCTCCAGGAAGCCTGGAAACGCTTCGACTGGAGCGAGGACGCCGACATCGCCCTGCTGGCCGTCGGCGGCTACGGCCGCGGCGAGCTGCACCCGAACTCCGACATCGACCTGCTGATCCTGCTCGACAGCGCCGACCACGAGGTCTTCCGCACGCCGATCGAGGGCTTCCTCACCCTGCTCTGGGACATCGGCCTGGAAGTCGGGCAGAGCGTGCGCTCGGTCGCCGAGTGCGCCGAGGAGGCGCGCGCCGACCTGACGGTGGTCACCAACCTGATGGAAAGCCGCACCATCGCCGGCCCCGAGCATCTGCGCCAGCGCATGCAGGAAGTCACCGCCAGCGACCGCATGTGGCCGAGCAAGGAGTTCTTCCTGGCCAAGCGCAAGGAAGCCAAGGCGCGCCACGCCAAGTACAACGACACCGAATACAACCTGGAGCCCAACGTCAAGGGTTCGCCCGGCGGCCTGCGCGACATCCAGACCATCCTCTGGGTCGCCCGCCGCCAGTTCGGCAGTCTCAACCTGCACTCCCTGGTGCAGCAGGGTTTCCTGGTCGACAGCGAGTACGGCATGCTGGCCTCCAGCCAGGAGTTCCTGTGGAAGGTGCGCTATGCCCTGCACATGCTCGCCGGACGCGCCGAAGACCGCCTGCTGTTCGACCACCAGCGCAAGATCGCCGCCCTGCTCGGCTTCGAGGACGGCGACGGCCGCCTGGCCGTCGAACGCTTCATGCAGAAGTACTACCGGGTGGTGATGGGTGTTGCCGAGCTGTCCGAGCTGATCAACCAGCACTTCGAGGACGTCCTCCTGCGCGAGGGCGAGCGCGGAGCGGCACAGCCGCTGAACAGCCGCTTCCAGGTGCGCGACGGCTATATCGAGGTGACCAGCCAGGGCGTGTTCAAGCGCACCCCCTTCGCCATCCTCGAAGTCTTCGTGCTGATGGCCCAGCACCCCGAGATCAAGGGCGTGCGCGCCGACACCATTCGCCTGTTGCGCGACAGCCGCCACCTGATCGACGACGACTTCCGCCGCGACATCCGCAACACCAGCCTGTTCATCGAGCTGTTCAAGTCGCCGCAGGGCATTCACCGCAACCTGCGGCGGATGAACCGCTACGGCATCCTCGGCCGCTACCTGCCGGAGTTCGGCCATATCGTCGGGCAGATGCAGCATGACCTGTTCCACATCTATACGGTGGACGCGCACACGCTCAACCTGATCAAGCACCTGCGCAAGCTGAAATGGCCGGAGCTGGCGGAGAAATTCCCGCTGGCCAGCAAGGTCATGGACAAGCTGCCCAAGCCCGAGCTGATCTACATCGCCGGTCTCTACCACGATATCGGCAAGGGCCGCGGCGGCGACCATTCGGAGCTCGGCGCGGTCGATGCCGAGGTCTTCTGTGCCCGCCACCAGCTGCCCGCCTGGGACAGCCGCCTGATCACCTGGCTGGTGCAGAACCACCTGGTGATGTCGACCACCGCGCAGCGCAAGGACCTCTCCGACCCGCAGGTGATCTTCGACTTCGCCCAACTGGTCGGCGACCAGACCCGCCTCGACTACCTCTACGTGCTGACCGTGGCCGATATCAATGCCACCAACCCCAGCCTGTGGAACTCCTGGCGCGCCAGCCTGCTTCGCCAGCTGTATACCGAGACCAAGCGCGCCCTGCGCCGCGGCCTGGAGAACCCGCTGGACCGCGAGGAGCAGATCCGCCAGACGCAGAGTGCGGCAATCGACATCCTGGTGCGCGGCGGCATCGACCAGGACGACGCCGAGCAGCTGTGGAGCCAGCTCGGCGACGACTACTTCCTGCGCCACACCGCCGCCGACGTGGCGTGGCACACCGAGGCGATCCTCCAGCACCCGGCCGGCAAGGACCCGCTGGTGCTGATCAAGGAAACCGCCCAGCGCGAGTTCGAGGGCGCCACCCAGATCTTCATCTACGCCCCGGACCAGCACGACTTCTTCGCCGTGACCGTGGCCGCCATGGACCAGCTCAACCTGAACATCCATGACGCCCGGGTGATCACCTCCACCAGCCAGTTCACCCTCGACACCTACATCGTCCTGGATGCCGACGGCGGCCGTATCGGCGACAACCCGGCGCGCATCAAGCAGATCCGCGAAGGCCTGGTCGAGGCCCTGCGCAACCCCGACGAGTACCCGGCGATCATCCAGCGCCGCGTGCCGCGCCAGCTCAAGCACTTCGCCTTCGCCCCGCTGGTGAGCATCCACAACGACGCGCAGCGCCCGGTCACCGTGCTGGAGATCACCGCCCCCGACCGCCCCGGCCTGCTGGCGCGGATCGGCAAGATCTTCCTCGACTTCGACCTGTCGCTGCAGAACGCCAAGATCGCCACCCTCGGCGAGCGGGTGGAGGACGTGTTCTTCATCACCGACGCCCACAACCAGCCACTGGCCGACCCCGAGCTGTGCGCGCGCCTGCAGGACGCCATCGTCCAGCAGCTGTCGCAGGCCAATGGCGAGAACGCCAGCCTCGGCTCCATCAGTATCTGAACCCGGCCGGGCGCCACGCGTCCGGCCCGCAAGCGCCCGAAGAGACACCATGAACCACGCCCTGACCCAGCTGCAGCCCTACCCCTTCGAGAAACTGCGCGCCCTGCTCGCCGGCGCCCAGCCGCCCGCCGACAAGCGACCGATCGCCCTGTCCATCGGCGAGCCCAAGCACAAGTCACCGGACTTCGTCGCCCAGGCCCTGGCGAACAACCTCGACCAGCTGGCCGTATACCCCACCACCCTGGGCATTCCGGCACTGCGCGAAGCCATCGCCGCCTGGTGCGAGCGCCGCTTCGGCGTGCCGGCCGGCTGGCTGGATGCCGCCCGCCATGTGCTGCCGGTCAACGGCACTCGCGAGGCGCTGTTCGCCTTTACCCAGACCGTGGTCAACCGCGAAGCTAGGGGCCTGGTGGTCAGCCCCAATCCGTTCTACCAGATCTATGAAGGCGCAGCCCTGCTCGCCGGCGCCGAGCCGCACTACCTGCCCTGCCTGGAAGACAACGGCTTCAATCCGGACTTCGACGCCGTACCGGCCGACATCTGGCAGCGCTGCCAGATTCTCTTCCTCTGCTCGCCAGGCAACCCCACCGGCGCCCTGGTACCGATGGAGCAGCTGAAGAAGCTGATCGCCCTGGCCGACAAGCACGACTTCGTGATCGCCGCCGACGAGTGCTACAGCGAGCTGTACTTCGATGAAGAGAATCCGCCACCCGGTCTGCTCAGCGCCTGCGCCGAGCTGGGCCGCAGTGATTTCAAGCGCTGCGTGGTGTTCCACAGCCTGTCCAAGCGCTCCAACCTGCCGGGCCTGCGCTCCGGCTTCGTCGCCGGCGACGCCGACATTCTCAAGGCCTTCCTGCTCTATCGCACCTATCACGGCTGCGCCATGCCGGTGCAGACCCAGCTGGCCAGCATTGCCGCCTGGCAGGACGAGGCACACGTGCGCGCCAACCGTAACCAGTACCGCGCCAAGTACGACGCGGTGCTGGAGATTCTGCAGCCGGTGCTGAACGTGCAGCGCCCGGACGGCAGCTTCTACCTGTGGGCGAAGACCCCGGGCGACGACACCACCTTCACCCGCGAGCTGTTCGCCCGCGAGCATGTCACCGTGGTGCCGGGCTCCTACCTGTCACGCGAAGTGAACGGCGAGAACCCTGGCGCCGGGCGTATCCGCATGGCCCTGGTCGCGCCGCTGGCCGAGTGCATCGAGGCGGCGCAGCGCATCCGCCACTTCCTGCAGGGCTGATCACTTGGCCTGGTGACCGACCTGCAGGGCGTGGACGGTCACCCGCCCGCCCTCGGTGGCCGGCCCCTGGTTGTCCGGGATGTAGTTGCCAGCCTTGAAATAGAAGGCCTTCTTCGCCCAGGCCGTGTTGATGGTGGTGCTGTACTGCAGGCCGGCGACCTCGACATCCAGCCGCCCATTGGGCGAGACCTTGAAGCTGTAGTCGAACGCCGTGTCCAGTGGCATGCTCTTGTAGGTCAACACCACCGGGCTACTGGCATCGCTGGGCTTGCGGCGCAGCGTCACATCCAGGTAGCCGACGCCGCGGTCCATGCGGTAGCTGAGCTTGAGGAAGGGGTAGGGATTATCCTTGGCATGGATCTGCCCGATGATCACCGCGCCTACCGACGGCAGCTGATTCACCTCCATCCGCGCACTCAGGGTGGCCGTACCCTCGGTGTACTTCCAGTTGCGCGGCGTGCCGTCGGCATAGGCCTCGCGCAGCTCGGTGCGCGGGTAATCGCTGAGATTGGTACTGGTACCGCTGACCGGCGCCCAGAAGCGAATGGAGCTGCCATCCGGTTTGAAATACTGGTCGCTGTATCCTGCCACCAGCCGCGGGCTGGTGATCACGACTACGGGGTCCCCTTCAGGGATCGACAGATCCCAGTGGCCAAGGTCGATCATGGTGTGCACCTCTCTACGTCGCACGCCACGCAGGATAGGGAGAGGTCATCGATAGATTTTTCGATTGCATCGCATAACGAAGTGTCATTCGTCAGGCGCCACACTTCCGTCGCAACTTTCATTAACAGCGCGGTGCCAGTCCAAGCCGCATCAGGCATGGCATAATCGCCGCCCGCACTTTCTACGGCTCAACAGGGCACGAGGAAAATCAATGCCTTACACCCTCTACGGCATCAAGGCCTGCGACACCATGAAGAAGGCCCGCACCTGGCTCGACGAGCAGGGCGTCGCCTATGCATTCCACGACTACAAGACTTCCGCCATCGACCGCGCCAGCCTGAACAAATGGTGCGCCGAGCATGGCTGGGAAACCGTGCTGAACCGTGCCGGCACCACCTTCCGCAAGCTCGACGAAGCGCAGAAGGCCGATCTGGACCAGGACAAGGCCATCGAACTGATGCTGGCCCAGCCCTCGATGATCAAGCGCCCGGTACTGGACTTGGGCGAGCGCACACTGGTCGGCTTCAAGCCGGACCTCTACGCCGCCGCGCTGGCCTGACCCTTTATTTTCTGAATTCGCGATAAGGAATCCATCATGACCGCTACCCTGTTCAGCCTGGCCTTCGGTGTCGGCACCCAGAACCGCCAGGGCGCCTGGCTGGAAGTCTTCTACGCCCAGCCGCTGCTCAACCCGGCCGCCGAGCTGGTCGCCGCCGTCACCGCCAAGCTGGGCTACAGCGGCGGTAACCAGGCCATCGCCATCAGCACCAACCAGGCCGGCGAGCTGGCCAATGCGCTCAAGAGCATCGATGCCGCCCAGGCCGCCCTGCTCACCCGCCTGGCCGAGAGCACCAAGCCGCTGGTGGTCACCCTGCTGGCCGAAGATGCCGCGCTGACCTCCACCCCCGAGGCCTACCTCAAGCTGCACCTGCTGTCGCACCGCCTGGCCAAGCCCCACGGCCTGAACCTGGCCGGCATCTTCCCGCTGCTGCCGAACGTGGCCTGGACCAGCCAGGGCGCCGTCGACCTCGGCGAACTGGCCGAGCGCCAGCTGGAAGCGCGCCTGAAGGGCGAGCTGCTGGAAGTCTTCTCGGTGGACAAGTTCCCCAAGATGACCGACTACGTGGTGCCGGCCGGCGTGCGCATCGCCGACAGCGCCCGCGTGCGCCTGGGTGCCTACATCGGTGAAGGCACCACCGTGATGCACGAAGGCTTCGTCAACTTCAACGCCGGCACCGCCGGTCCGGGCATGATCGAAGGCCGCGTCTCCGCCGGTGTGTTCGTCGGCAAGGGCTCGGACCTGGGCGGCGGCTGCTCGACCATGGGCACCCTCTCCGGCGGCGGCAACATCGTGATCTCCGTTGGCGAAGGCTGCCTGATCGGCGCCAACGCCGGCATTGGCATCCCGCTGGGCGACCGCAACACCGTGGAATCCGGCCTGTACATCACCGCCGGCACCAAGGTGGCGCTGCTCGACGAAGCCAACAACCTGGTCAAGGTGCTCAAGGCCCGCGACCTGGCCGGCCAGCCGGACCTGCTGTTCCGCCGCAACTCGCAGACCGGCGCGGTGGAGTGCAAGACCAACAAGACCGCGATCGAGCTCAACGAGGCGCTGCACGCCCATAACTGACGGGACGGCCGTAGGGGGGAAAACTCGCGCAGCGATTTTCCACCCTGGTGGATGAGGGCTCGCCGTCATCCTGACCGCAGACAGGCCGGGCCCATGCCCGGCCTGTCTATTTATACTCAGCACATTTCCCAGCCGTGCCGCAGACCATGCCCATCACCTCTCCCTGGCGCGCCGACTTCCCCGGCATCCTGGCCCTCGCCGCCGAGGGCCAGACCTACCTGGACAGCGCCGCCACCGCGCAGAAGCCGCAGGCCATGCTGGACAGCCTGCTCGGCTACTACACCGGCGGCGCGGCCAATGTGCACCGCGCCCAGCATCTGCCTGGGGAGCGCGCCACCCGCGCCTTCGAAGCCACTCGCGACAAGGCTGCGCGCTGGCTGAACGCCGCCAGCCGCGAGGAGATCGTCTTCACCCGCGGCACCACGGAGTCACTGAACCTGCTGGCCTACGGCCTCGAGCCGCTGTTCCAGCCCGGTGACGAGATCGCCATCAGCGCCCTGGAACACCACGCCAACCTGCTGCCCTGGCAGCAGCTGGCCCTGCGCCAGGGGCTCAGGCTGGTCGTCCTGCCACTGGATGAACGCGGCGACATCGACCTGGAACAGGCCGCCAGCCTGGTCGGCCCGCGCACCCGCCTGCTGGCAATCTCGCAGCTATCCAACGTGCTGGGCCGGCAACAGCCGGTCGCCAGGCTGGTCGACCTGGCCCGCGCCCTGGGCGCCCTGAGTGTGGTGGATGGCGCCCAGGGCGCCGTGCACGGTCGCCAGGATGTGCAGGCGCTGGGCTGCGACTTCTATGTCTGCTCCGGACACAAGCTCTATGGCCCGGACGGCGTCGGCCTGCTCTATGGCCGCAGCGAGGCCCTGGCGCAGCTGCGCCACTGGCAGTTCGGCGGCGAGATGGTGCTGCAGGCCGACTATCAGTGCTCGACCTTCCGCCCGGCGCCGCTGGGTTTCGAGGCCGGGACTCCGGCGATCGCCGCGGTCATCGCCCTGGGCGCGACGCTGGACTACCTCGCCGGCCTCGATCAGGCCGCCGTGGCGACGCACGAAGCCGCGCTGCACGCCGAGCTGCTCGCCGGCCTGGGCGCACGCGCAGGTATCCGCCTGGTCGGGGCGCCGCAGCTGGCCCTGGCCAGCTTCACCGTGGACGGGGTACACAGCGCCGACCTGGCGCACCTGCTCACCGAGCAAGGCATCGCCGTGCGCAGCGGCCATCACTGCGCCATGCCGCTGCTGAAAAGCCTTGGCCTGCCCGGCGCGATTCGCGTGTCGCTGGGCCTGTACAACGATGGCGAGGACCTCGCGCGCCTGTTCGTCGCCCTCGACAAGGCCCTGGAGCTGCTGCAGTGACCCTGCCAGCTGCCGCCCACGAAGCACTCGACGCCTTCGCCGCCTGCCCCGGCTGGGAACAGCGCGCACGCCTGCTGATGCAATGGGGCGAGCGTCTGCAGCCGCTGACTGAAGCCGAGCGCAACGAAGCCAACCGGGTCGACGGCTGCGACAGCCTGGTGTGGCTGGTGGCCGAACGCCGTGGCGACGCCTGGCACTTTCGCGCCGCCAGCGAAGCCCGGCTGATCCGCGGCCTGCTGGCCGTACTGCTGGCACGCATCGACGGCCTGAACGCGGACGAATTGGCCGTGCTGGACCTGCAGGTCTGGTTCGATCAGCTCGGCCTGGCACGCCAGCTCTCGCCCTCACGCGCCAACGGCCTGAATGCGGTGCTGCAGCGCATGCGCGAGTTGGCAAAAGCGCCGCAGGACTGAGAGCGAGCGATAGTTCATCGCTATTATCGGCACCCCCCAACTCATGGAGAGAGTGATGCCGTCCTATCTGCGCATGGGGCTGGCCTGCAGCCTCGGTCTCACCTTGCAACTGTGCCTGCCGCTGGTCATTGCAACCTCTGGTGTGTTGCTGTGGTTGCCGGCGCCGCTCACGGCAGTGATCACCCCGTTCTATGCCAACCTACTGCTGTCCTCCACGCTCACCGGCCTGATCGTCGGCAGATGGCTACCAGGCCAGTACGTGCAAGCCACCCTGCTGATTCTCGGCGCCACCACCCTGGTGACCCTGATCCATATTCTGATGGATCCTCCAACCAGGATGCGCATGGCGGAACTGCTTGAGCTGCATGCCGCCAATCTGCAGGCCATCGGCTACGACCTGGTTACCAGCGCGGCCGGCCTGCTACTTGGTGCCTGGCTCGGCTCGCGCCGGCAGGTCAAGGCGCTTGCGGATTCCAGCGATCGGGGTCGCCCCGGTACAGAGCCTCCTGCAGGCGCTTGAGCTCACCGCGCCGGGCGAAACGTGCCAATGACTCGTTGAAGTGCCGCAACAATGCCTCGGCCTGCGGATCATCCTTGCGAAACAGCAGGCGCAGCGGCTCGGTGTTGAGGTAGCGCGGGTGGTGGGTGATGGCCCTGCGCTCAGGCTCGGAGAACAGGCGCCGGAGCATGGCGTAGCCGACCGCGCGATCCTGCGGATGCAGGTCGACGCGGCCCAGCGCCAACAGTCGGAAGGCCGTGTCCTCCTTGCTGTTCTGCTCGACCTGCAGCTGCCCGGCCTGCAAGGCCTGGTCGAACTGAGGCCCGTAGGAATAACCGAGCGTGGTGGCGATCCGGTAGGGCTGCAGGTCCTCGATGCGCTGCCAGTCGAACGCCTGGTCCTTGCGGTGGAACAGGACGATCTCGCCGCGCACCAGCGGCTCGCTGCACACGCCATAGTTCAGGCGCATCGGGCTGCAGCTGTAGGGCATGATGGCATCCAGCTCCCCCTGCTGCAGCATCAGCACGTTGCGGTCCCAGGGGTAGAAGGAGAACTCGACCTGGTAACCGGCGGCAGCGAACACCGCGCTGATCAGGCGGGCCAGGGCACCGCCGTCGGCGCGATGCTGGTCGACATAGGGCACCCAGTCGCCGGTGCCGATACGTACCACCGGTTCGGCGGCCGACACCAGGCCACTCAGCATCAGGCTGGCCAGTACCAGCCAGCGCCTCGGCGAGCGGCGGAGCGAAATGGACATGGGCACCTCAGATCTGGGGCCGTCTGCCCCTCAAGCTTAGCCGAGACGATCAGCCGCGCTGACGCTGGGTCAGGCCACGCAGGAAGTTGCGCAGCAGCTGGTCACCGCAGGCGCGGTAGTTCTTGTGCTCGGGGCTGCGGAACAGCGCATTGAGCTCGGCCTTGGTCATCGGCAGGTCGGCGGCGCGAAGGATCTCGTGCAGGTCGTCGTCGCGCAGCTCGAAGGCCACCCGCAGTTTCTTCAGGATGATGTTGTTGGTCAGGCGCTTTTCCACCGGCAGCGGCGGACGGCTTTCGTCGCGCCCCCGCTTGTGCAGCACCAGGCCGGCCAGGAAGTGCGCCAGTACCTCGTCGCTGCAAGGCTGGAAGCCTTCCTCGTCGTCCTTCTTCAGCAGGGCGGCGACCGTCTCGGGCGCCAGGCTGTAATCGGCCAGCTGGCAGATCCCGACCAGCTGGGCGTCGCTGATATCCAGCAGGTAGCGCAGGCTGCGCAATACATCGTTGTTGTTCATGGAAAACTCTCTGAGCGCCCGCGGGCGCATGAATGCCTAACCGGCCTTGCCGGCACGTTCCGCCGGACGTCGCGCACCGGCCACCAGCTTGTCGATGGTGCGCGCGGCGGCGGCCATGCCGAAACTGGCGGTGACCATCATCACCGCGCCGAAACCGCCGGCGCAGTCGAGCTTGACGCCTTCGCCGACGAAGCCCTTGGCCTGACAGACGCTGCCGTCCGGCTTGGGGTAGCGCAGCTGCTCGGTGGAGAACACGCAGGGCACGCTGTAGCTGCGCCCCGGCGTGCGGGAGAAGTTGTAGTCGCGGCGCAGGGTGCTGCGCACCTTGGCCGCCAACGGGTCGTTGAAGGTCTTGTTGAGGTCGGCGACCTGGATCTGCGTCGGATCGACCTGGCCACCGGCGCCGCCGGTGGTGACGATCTGGATCTTGCGCCGTTTGCACCAGGCGATCAGCGCTGCCTTGGCGGCCACGCTGTCGATGCAGTCGATCACCGCGTCGAGCTGTTCGGTGATGTACTCGGCCATGGTCTCGCGGGTGACGAAATCAGCCACCGGATGGACCTTGCAGGCCGGGTTGATGGCACGGATGCGCGCGGCCATCTCGTCGACCTTGGCCTTGCCCACGGCGCCGTCGATGGCATGCACCTGGCGGTTGGTGTTGGTGATGCACACGTCGTCGAGGTCGAACAGCGAGATCTCGCCCACACAAGAGCGCGCCAGGGCCTCGGCCGCCCAGGAGCCGACGCCGCCGATGCCGACCACCGCCACATGGGCCGCCGCCAGACGTTGCAGCCCTTCACGCCCGTACAACCGGGCAATACCGCCGAAACGCGGATCCTCTGTCGCCATCACACACCTCGCAAACCGGCCAGCATTATACGGCCAGAGGCCGGCGCCCGCTCCGCTATAGTGCAAGGATGGCCCGGATGGAGCCTGCCCATGCGCAATTTCAGCTACTGCAACCCGACGCGCATCCTGTTCGGCGCCGGGCAGATCGCCAGCCTCGGCCAGTTGATCCCCGCCGACAGCCGGGTGCTGGTGACCCACGGTGGCGGCAGCATCCTGCAGAACGGCGTGTGGCAGCAGGTCGAGCAGGCCCTGGCCGGCCACCGCATCAGCCGCTTTGCCGGGATCGAGGCCAACCCGCAGTACACCACCCTGCTGCGGGCGGTGGATCAGGCCCGCCGCGAGCACTGCGACTTCATCCTCGCCGTCGGCGACGGCGCGGTGATCGATGGCAGCAAGTTCATCGCCGCCGCACTGCCCTACCCCGGCGAACCCTTCGACCTGCTCAGCGGCACGCCGATTCGCCGCGCACTGCCCCTGGGCTGCGTGGCGACGCTGGCCAGCAGCGGTTCGGAGTGCAGCCCGCACGGCGTGCTCTGCCATGCCGATCTGCAAGTGCGCCTGGGCTATGGCAGCCCCTGCCTGCAGCCACGCTTCGCCATTCTCGACCCCTGCAGCGCCTTCAGCCTGCCACCGCGCCAGATCGGCAACGCGGTCGTCACCAGCTTCGTGCATACCCTGGAGCACTACCTGAACTATGCCGGGGATACGCCGCTGCAGGAACGCCAGGCCGAGAGCCTGCTGCTGACCCTGATCGAGGAAGGTCCCAAGGCCCTGGCCAACCCGAGCGACTATGCCAGCCAGGCCAACCTGATGTGGTGCGCCAGCCAGGCTCATGGCGGCCTGCTCGGCTGCGGCGCCGCACCGGTCGCGGGCCTGGCCCCGCTGGCCCGCCAGCTCAGCCTGCTCTACCACCTCGACCATGGGCAGAGCCTGGCCGTTCTGCTGCCGGCCCTGCTTGCCGAGTACGCCGACCAGCACCCGCGCCAGCTGCTGCGCTATGCCGGGCAGGTCTGGGGCCTGCACCGCGGCGCCCCGCAGCAACGCGTCAGCGCCGCCATCGGCGCTACCGCAGGCTTCTTCCAGCGCATGGGCCTGGCCACGCGCCTGTCCGCCCACGGCCTGGACGCCGAGGCCGTGGCAGAGATCCTCGCCCAACTGCAGCGTCGCGACAGCCGCGGCGAGCCACCTGGGATCGATTTCCAGGCCAGTGAACGCATCCTCCTGCGTGCCCTTTGAGAACCGTCTGCGGAACTCCTGCGGCATGCCGGCGGACCAAGCCCCTGGCGGGGCCCGGCGGTGCTATACAGTCTTGCGGCCGCGGAGTAGCATGCGCGCCGACCGGCGTTCGCCGGCCCATTTCCCGGTTCGGACGAGCAGCCGCCAGGTGCACTGGCCTCTCGACGCAACCCTGTTCCTTATTGCGGAACCTCTAAGCAGCCATGCCAACGCGCAAACTCGGAATCAACCTGGTGGTCATCGTGGCGGTCGCCGCCCTGTTCACCGGCCTCTGGGCACTCTACAACCGTCCGGTCAGTGCCCCGGACTGGCCGGAGCAGATCTCCGGCTTCTCCTTCTCGCCGTTCCGCGCCGGGCAGAGCCCGATGACCGGGGTCTACCCCAGCGACGAGCAGATACGTGCCGACCTGGAGCTGCTGAGCCAGCAGACCGACAACATCCGCACCTACTCGGTGGACGGCAAGCTGGCCGACATTCCGCGCCTGGCCGAAGAGTTCGGCCTGCGCGTGACCCTCGGCGTATGGATCAGCAATGACCTGGAGCGCAACGAGCGCGAGATCGCCAAAGCCATCGAACTGGCCAACGAATCGCGCAGCGTGGTACGGGTCACCGTGGGCAACGAATCGCTGTTCCGCCAGGAAGTCGAGGTCGAGGAGCTGATCGGCTACATCGACCGCGTGCGTTCGGCAGTCAAGGTGCCGGTCAGTACCTCCGAGCAGTGGCACATCTGGCAGGAAAACCCCGAACTGGCCAAGCACGTCGACCTGATCGCCGCCCACGTCCTGCCCTACTGGGAATTCGTGCCCATGGAGGACTCCGGCGAGTTCGTCCTCGAGCGTGCCAAGGACCTGCGAAAGCTGTTCCCGAAGAAGCCGCTGCTGCTCTCCGAGGTCGGCTGGCCGAGCAACGGCCGTACCCGTGGCGGCGCCGAGGCGGATCAGGCCGAGCAGGCCATCTACCTGCGCACCCTGGTCAACGCGCTAAACGCCAAGGGCTACAACTATTTCGTCATCGAGGCCTTCGACCAGCCGTGGAAGGCCAGCGAGGAAGGCTCGGTCGGCGCCTACTGGGGCGTGTACAACCTCGACCGCCAGCCCAAGTTCGCTTTCGAGGGACCGGTCGTCGCCATTCCGCAGTGGCGCCTGCTGGCCATCGCCTCGGTGGTCATGGGCCTGCTGGCCCTGGCGCTGATGCTGATCGACGGCTCGGCCCTGCGCCAGCGCGGCCGCACCTTCCTCACCTTCGTCGCCTTCGTTGGCGGCTCTGCCCTGGTGTGGATCGGCTACGACTACAGCCAGCAGTACAGTACCTGGTTCAGCCTGACCGTCGGCGGCCTGCTCGGCATCGGCGCCCTGGGCGTGTTCATCGTCCTGCTCACCGAGGCACATGAACTGGCCGAGACGGCCTGGACCCGCACCCGTCGCCGGCCCTTCCTGCCGGTGCTGACCGACACCGCCTACCGGCCCAAGGTGTCGATCCACGTGCCCTGCTACAACGAACCGCCGGAGATGGTGAAGCAGACCCTGGACGCCCTGGCGGCTCTGGACTACCCGGATTACGAAGTCATCATCATCGACAACAACACCAAGGACCCGAAGGTCTGGGAGCCGGTGCAGGCCTACTGCGAGCAGCTCGGTCCGCGCTTCCGCTTCTTCCATGTGGCCCCGCTCGAGGGCTTCAAGGGCGGCGCGCTGAACTACATCCTGCCGCATACCGCGCCGGACGCCGAAGTGATCGCGGTGATCGACTCCGACTACTGCGTGAACCGCAACTGGCTCAAGCACATGGTGCCGCACTTCTCCGATCCGAAGATCGCCGTGGTGCAGTCGCCGCAGGACTACCGCGATGGCGACGAGAGCACCTTCAAGAAGCTCTGCTACGCCGAGTACAAGGGCTTCTTCCACATCGGCATGGTCACCCGCAACGACCGCGACGCGATCATCCAGCACGGCACCATGACCATGATCCGGCGCAGCGTGATGGACGAGCTGAAGTGGGCCGACTGGACCATCTGCGAAGACGCCGAGCTGGGCCTGCGCGTGTTCGAGAAAGGCTACTCGGCGGCCTACGCCCACGAGAGCTTCGGTCGCGGCCTGATGCCCGACACCTTCATCGACTACAAGAAGCAGCGCTTCCGCTGGGCCTACGGCGCCATCCAGATCATGAAGGGGCATGCCCGCGCGCTGTTCCGCGGCGAAGGCTCGCAGCTCACCCGGGGCCAGCGCTACCACTTCATCGCCGGCTGGCTGCCGTGGATCGCCGACGGCCTGAACATCTTCTTCACCATCGGCGCCCTGCTCTGGTCGGCGGCGATGATCATCGTGCCGAACCGGGTCGACCCGCCGCTGATGATCTTCGCCATCCCGCCACTGGCGCTGTTCTTCTTCAAGTTCGGCAAGATCATGTTCCTCTACCGCAAGGCGGTGGGCGTGGACCTGGCGCGCTCCTTCCAGGCCGCCATCGCCGGCCTGGCGCTGTCGCACACCATCGCCAAGGCGGTGCTGTACGGCACCTTCACCAAGACCATCCCGTTCTTCCGCACGCCGAAGATGGCCAGCAACCACGGCATCCTGGTGGCCCTGGCCGAAGCACGCGAAGAGGTGTTCGTCATGCTTCTGCTGTGGGGTGCGGCGATCGGCATCAGCTTCGCCCAGGACATCGGCAACGCCGACGTGAAGTTCTGGGTCGCCACCCTGCTGGTGCAGTCGCTGCCCTACCTGGCGGCACTGCTGATGGCCCTGCTGTCGTCGCTGCCCAAGCCGGCAGAGAAAGAGGTCGCGCAGGCGGCGTAGCCCCTAGGGTGGATATCGCCTTGTACATCCACCATGTCGACGCGTGTCACCCCATCGAAACGGCGGCCTTGAGGCCGCCGTTTTGCATTAAGATGGCGGCCTTTCTGATCTTCGCTGTTCCGGAGCCGCAATGACCGCCCTCACCCCCACCCTGGAGCTCGCCTTCGACCTGATTCGCCGCCCCTCCGTGACCCCGGTCGACGAAGGCTGCCAGGAGCTGATGATGCGCCGCCTGGCCGCCGTCGGTTTCGCGGTGGAGCGCATGCGCATCGAGGACGTGGAGAACTTCTGGGCCCGGCGTGGCGGTCGCGATGGCGCCCAGGGCCCGGTGCTGTGCTTCGCCGGCCACACCGACGTGGTGCCGACCGGCCCGCTGGAAGCCTGGCAATACCAGCCTTTCGATGTGCGCGTGGATGATGAAGGCATGCTCTGCGGCCGTGGCGCGGCGGATATGAAGGGCAGCCTGGCGTCGATGATCATCGCCGTCGAGCGCTTCGTCGCCGACCACCCCAACCACAAAGGCGCCATCGCCTTCCTCATCACCAGCGACGAAGAAGGCCCGGCCCACCACGGCACCAAGGCCGTGGTCGAGCGCCTGCGCGAGCGCGGCGAGCGCCTGGACTGGTGCATCGTCGGCGAGCCCTCGAGCACCAGCCTGCTCGGCGACGTGGTGAAGAACGGCCGCCGCGGCTCCCTCGGCTGCACCCTCACCGTACGTGGCAAGCAGGGCCACGTGGCCTACCCGCATCTGGCGCGCAACCCGATCCACCTGGCCGCGCCGGCGCTGGCCGAACTGGCCGCCGAACACTGGGACGACGGCAACGCCTACTTCCCGCCGACCAGCTTCCAGATCTCCAACCTCAACTCCGGTACCGGCGCCACCAACGTCATCCCCGGCGAGCTGAAAGCGGTGTTCAACTTCCGCTTCTCCACCGAGTCGACGGTGGAAGGCCTGCAGCAGCGCGTCAGCGCCATCCTCGACAAGCACGGCCTGGACTACAGCCTGGACTGGGCCCTGTCGGGCCTGCCGTTCCTCACCCAGCCGGGCGAACTGCTCGATGCCGTGGCCGCCAGCATCCAGGCAGTCACCGGCCGCGCAACCACGCCGTCCACCTCCGGCGGTACGTCGGACGGGCGCTTCATCGCCACCCTGGGTACGCAAGTGGTCGAGCTGGGCCCGGTCAACGCCACCATCCACCAGATCAACGAGCGCGTGCTGGCCAGCGACCTGGACCTGCTCACCGAGGTTTATTACCAGACTCTGGTGAAACTGCTGGCATGAGCCTGACCTGCCCCATTTGCCGGGAACCGCTGAGCCTTGTGGGCAACGGCCTGGCCTGCAGCAACCGGCACAGCTTCGACCGCGCCCGCCAGGGCTACTACAACCTGCTGCCGGTGCAGCACAAGAACAGCCGCGACCCAGGCGACAATCAGGCCATGGTCGAGGCGCGCCGGCGCTTCCTCAACGGCGGCCACTACGCGCCACTGGCCAGGCGCCTGGCCGAACTGGCCGCCGAGCGCGGCCCGCGCAGCTGGCTGGATATCGGCTGCGGCGAGGGCTACTACACCGCGCAGCTCGCCGGGCAGCTGCCGGAGGCCGACGGTTACGCCCTGGACATCTCCCGCGAGGCGGTGAAACGTGCTTGCAAGCGCGCCTCGCAGCTGAGCTGGCTGGTGGCGAGCATGGCCCGCGTGCCGTTGAGCAATGCCAGCTGCGACCTGCTGGCCAGCGTGTTCAGCCCGTTGGACTGGCAGGAAGCACTGCGCCTGCTCAGGCCCGGCGGCGGCCTGCTGCGCATGGGCCCGACCCGCGCGCACCTGATGGAACTGCGGCAGAAGCTGTATGACGAAGTACGCGACTACGACGACCAGAAGCACCTGGAGCTGATTCCCGCAGGCATGCACCTAGCCCACAGCGAGACGCTGAGTTTCCCGCTGCTGCTGGCCGACGCCCAGGCCCGCGCCGACCTGCTGGCGATGACCCCGCACGGCTGGCGCGCCAGCGCCGAGCGCCGCGCCGCGGTGATCGCCGAACCCTTCGAGGTGACGGTCGCCATCCGCTACGATTGGATCGAAAAGAACAAGGACTGAGCCATGCGCCAACCCGATATCGAGATCTACCTGAAGGACGCCGATCAGCAGGCCATTGCCGTCTGGCTGAGCGAGGCCATCGGTCCGTGCAGCGAGTGGCGCCAGCAGGGCCAGACCTTCAAGTGCCGCGCCGGCGAAGTGCCGGTGACCTGGCTGCCGAAGGCCGTAGGCAAGTGGCACAGCCTCTATCTGGAAAGCGACGCCACGCCCTGGAGCGATGACCTGGCCTGCGCCCGCGCAGCCTTTGCCGCGCTCGGCGTGCAGGTGCGCTGCGCTCCCGGTGGCTGGAGCGAGGAAGAAGCGCTGGAGGAAGCGGATCGCTGGATCAAGATCGACGCCGAGGGTGAGCAGGAAATCATCTGGCGCACCGATTGATCTCCCCTCTCCACTCGGGAGCGGGACGGGGATGAGGGTCTCTCAGACTACGGGCCGCTTATAGCACCGCCACCCCAGCCCTCTCCCAAAGGGAGAGGGAACAAAAGCAAGTCCCCACCCCTGAAAAGCAAAAGGCCCGTCATCGACGGGCCTTTCGTTGTGCGACGGGTCTGGCTTCAGACCTTGGACACGTCTTCCGCCTGCAGGCCCTTCTGGCCCTGGATCACGGCGAACTCCACCTGCTGGCCTTCGACCAGCGTGCGATGCCCCTCGCCACGGATGGCGCGGTAGTGGACGAACACGTCCGGGCCGCTTTCGCGTTGAATGAAGCCATACCCCTTGGAATCATTGAACCACTTGACGGTTCCGACCTCACGATCAGCCATTACCACTTCCCTCGATTCTCGATTTTATTGTTGGGCGGATCGGCGCAAACGTTCTTCTTCTTCTCTCCGACCCCGGCCATAACGAGCATGGAGCGGTGTTCCGAATGGCGTCCTGATGCGACCGCCAGGCGAGTATAAAACAAGCGTTCGTCTTGCCAAGGGATTTTTTCGGCCGCCTGCAAGCCCCGGAATACAGGGCCTGCAGGCCATTTTGCTCACTCCTTGGCGAGCAGATCGGTCAACTTCCTGGCCAGGCTCTGGTACTGGTAAGGCTCGATCCGATAGGCCCAATCGCTGCGCCCCGGCACCTCGCTGGCGGACAGACCGCTGCCCTGCTCCAGCAGCAGCCAGTGCTGATCGGCCTTGCTGTAGAAACGGCCTTTCAGGGTCTTGCCGGCAAAGGTGGTGAGGCTGAACTCCAGCGCCGGCTTGCCCTCGAAACCGAGCTGGGCCAGCGGTGCGGCATCGGCGAAACGCAGGTCGGCGAAGAACTGCCCGAAGCCATTGGCCGCGCCCTCGAAGGCCAGCTGCTTGCCCTTGGGCAGATCGCGCACCTGCAGGTTCGCCTCCTCGGCCTTGTCGCGCGAAAGCGTCAGACGTTCCCCACCGGCGTGGCGCAGGTCAAGTTCGCGCACCTCGGCGAAGGGAATGGCGGCGATACGCCGATCCAGCCACTCCAGCTCGCTGATAGGCAATTCGATGCGCTGGCTGACCAGCCAGCTCTGCGCCTCGTCGGCGCGCCGCACCAACTGACCCTGCTGCTGGCCGGGCTTGCCGATCAGCAGCTGCAGCGGTACCTCGCCCTGCTCCAGCTTGAGGCGTACGGCGCGCTGTTCGGCGTCGCCCTTGTCAGCCAGGCCGAGGCGACCATACAGCTCGGGGTTGGCGGTGCGCGGCTCGACCTTGCGCGCCTCGGCCAGGGCCTTGAGCAGCCTGTTCACCACACCCTGGTCGGCCGGGTAATCGGCCTTGGCCGGAATCACCCAGCCTTGCTCGCGACGCTCCAGGCGCACCAGCGGCTGGTCACCACGCTGCACTTCAATGGCCTTGACCTGCGCCACCTGCACGCCCGGCAGCCAAGGTTCGGCCTGGGCCGGCACGCGCGGCAGGCCCACCTGGCTGGTGAAGTACCAGCCGGCCACCAGGGCCAGCGCCAGCACCGCCAGAACGAAGAGGGTTTTGCGATTCATCGGTTGTTCTCCTCAATCAAGGAGTCGGTGAATAGGGGAAGGGAAAGCGAAGGGGAAAGGGCCGCGCCCTCTCCCCCCACCCCTCTCCCATCAATGGCAGAGGGGTGAGACGCCATCACGCGGCCTTGCGCCGGCGCCACAGCCACAGGGCCAGTACGCCGAGGGTCAGCAGCAGCGGCACGGCAAGGATATTGGCCAGCTTGAGGGTGCGACCCAGCGCCTCGATGTCGGCATTGAGCTGGAAACGCACCTCGCGCAGTTCCTTGCGGATACGCAGCTTCTCGTCGAGGAACTGCTGCACCGCCGCCTGCTGCTCGGGGGTCAGCTCCAGGGCCTTGCTCGGGTCCTGCTGCTGCAGCGAGGCGAGCTTCTGGTCGGTCTCGGCCAGGCGCTTCTGCAGGTCCTCTTCCTTGACCCGGAACTGCGCCTCGGCCTCACGCTGCAGCGCCTCGACCACTTCGAATGGGCGGCTGAAACGCCCCCGCGAGCGCACGCTGATCAGCGCATCGCTGCCGGCCAGGTTGTCCAGCGCATTGATGGCGAAACCGGCGTTGTCGGCGAACGGCTGCGGCACGCGCTGACCGAAGAAGTCCTGCACCTGCACCCACATGCGGTCAGTCAGCAGGTCGGTATCGGCCACCGCGATCACGTTGATGTTCTCGGCGGACTTCAGGCCATCCTTCTGCCCCTCGATACCGTTGGGGTAGGCCGACTGCGCCGGACCGCTGATGCGCGCGGCGATGGCATAGCGCTCGCCGGTCGGCTCCAGGTCGCGCATCAGCTCGCCGGGATTGGCCAGCATGCTGAAACGGGCCGCCTCGAACGGCATGGCGTACTCGGAACTCTGCAGCAGCGGCACGAACTGGGTCTTGGCGCCCTCGATTGGCTCCAGGATGCCGCTGGTGGCGATGTTGATGGTCTCCAGGCCGGCCGTGGCCACATCCTCCTGGCTCATCGCGCGCTGCGGCAGCGCCAGCCAGGCGGCATGGCGGGCCGGCGGCTGGCCCTGGCCCATGCTCACCGACAGCGCGTAGGAGCCATCACCGAGCACCTTGTCCGGCACCATGCGCAGGCCCCAGGCCTTGAACAGCGGCTCCAGGTCGGACGCCTTGCCGGCATCGTCACCCGGCAGCATGGGCTGGGCATTGTCCGCCTCGGCCAGCGGGTCGACGAACACCAGCAGCTTGCCGCCGCGCAGGACGAACTGGTCGATGGCGTACAGGGTCGCCTCCGGCAGGCTCTTCGGGTGCACCAGCAGCAGTACCGAGACTTCGTCCGGGATCTTGTCGATGCCGGCCTTGAGGCTGTCGATCTTGAACAGCTGACGGACTTCCTCCATCACCATCCAGGGTGCGGTGGGCTGGCGCGCCATCATGTCGAAGCCGCCATTGAGCTGCAGCCCGGAGAGCAGGCCGATCACCGGCCGCTCCGGCTTGGCCAGGCCCTGCACCAGCTGGCTCAGCTGGTATTCGAGGAACTCCTCCTGGTCCAGCGGGAAGAACGGGATGATCTGCTTGTCGTCCACCGCGTTGGTGCCGGCCAGGCCGAAGTAGATCTGCTCGCCGCTCTGGTTCGCCGGCACGGCCTGCAGGCCGAAGCCGGCCGCCTTGTCCTCGTCCTCGGAGAAAGGCTCGGGGTCGACGATGTGCAGCTTGATCTTGCCATCCGCCGCACGCTCGTAGGCCTTGAGCATCTCCTGCACACGCACCGCGTAGTTGCGCAGCACCGGCAGGTCGCGGGCGGCCTTGTCGGAGTAGAAGAAGTACAGGTTGATCGGCTCGTCGAGCTCACCAAGGATGCGCTCGGTGCCCTCGGAGATGGTGTAGAGCTTCTGCTCGGTCAGGTCCAGGCGGGCATTGCCCAGGCCCAGGGCCGAGAGCATGTTGAAGGCCAGGAAGGCCACGGCGATCAGCAGCAGGCCGGCGCCGGAATACATCAGTTTCTTCATGGTCAGTCAGCCTTCTTCAGATCGACCACGATGGCGGTGGCGGCAAGCCAGGCGGCCATCAGGGATATGAAATAGAGCAGGTCGCGCAGGTCGATCACGCCCTTGCTGATCGCGTCGAAGCGGGTCAGGAAGCTCAGCGAGGCGACCGCGTCGAGCAGCCATTGCGGAGCCCAGGACAGCGCATCGAGCACCATCGGGAAGCCGCTGACGATGAACAGGAAGCAGGCGCTGACGGCGAGGATGAAGGCGATCACCTGGTTCTTCGCCAGGGCCGACATGCACGAGCCGATGGCGAGGTAGGAACCCGCCAGCAGCCAGCTGCCGAAGTAGCCGGTGAAGATTGCGCCGTTATCCGGTTCACCCAGGTAGTTGACCGTGATGATCATCGGGAAGGTCAGCAGCAGGGCGATACCGGCGAACACCCAGGCGGCGAGGAACTTGCCCAGCACCGCGTCGGTACGGGTGATCGGCAGGGTCATCAGCAGCTCGATGGAGCCGGACTTGCGCTCCTCGGCCCACAGGCGCATGGCGATGGCCGGCACCAGGAACAGGTACAGCCAGGGGTGGAAGTTGAAGAACGGTGCCAGGTCCGCCTGGCCGCTTTCGTAGAAGCCGCCCAGGTAGAAGGTGAAGACCCCGGACAGCACCAGGAAGATCAGGATGAACACGTAGGCGAGCGGCGTGGCGAAATAGCTGGCCAGTTCGCGCTTGAAGATCACGGGCAACTGCTTCATGCCGCTTCTCCCCGGGTCAGGCTGCGGAACACTTCATCGAGCCGGCCACGTTCCACGTCCAGCTCCTTCACCTGCCAGCCACGCTGGCGAATCAGCTCGTTGACCTGCGGGAAGATCACCTGGCCAGGCGCGGCCAGCAGGGTCAGGCTGCCCTCGGCGTTGTCTTCCACGCCGGCCACACCCGGCAGGGCGGCCAGTGCCGCGCGGTCCAGCTCGCCCTCGGCGACCAGGGTCACGGCCTGGTGATAGCGCGAGCGGCTCTCCAGCTCCATCGGCGTGCCATCGGCCACCACCTTGCCGGCGGCGATCACCACGGCGCGGGTACAGACCGCCGACACTTCTTCGAGGATGTGGGTGGAAATGATCACGATCTTGTCCTTGGCCAAGCTCTGGATCAGCTTGCGCACCTGGTGCTTCTGGTTCGGGTCAAGGCCGTCGGTGGGCTCGTCGAGGATCAGCACGCGCGGATCATGCAGGATCGCCTGGGCCAGGCCGACACGGCGCTTGAAGCCCTTGGACAGGGTCTCGATGCTCTGCTCCAGCACCTTGTCCAGCTCGACCTGCTCGACCGCACGCTGCACCCGTTGCTTTTTCTCGGCGCCGCGGAAGCCGCGGACCTCAGCGATAAACCCGAGGAAGCCGCGCACCGTCATGTCGCCATAGCAGGGCGCGCCTTCCGGCAGGTAGCCGATCTGCTGCTGGGCCTTGAGGGTGTCGCTCTGGATATCGAAGCCGAGGATGCTGGCCGTGCCGGAGGTCGGCGCCAGGAACCCGGTGAGCATCTTCATGGTGGTGGATTTACCGGCCCCGTTGGGGCCGAGGAAGCCCAGCACTTCCCCCTGCTGGACCTGAAAACTGAGGCCATCGACGGCCGTATGGTGCGCAAAACGCTTGGTTAGATTTTTTATTTCGATCATGGCTCTCATCCCGACGGGAGAAACCCCGGGCCATGCTGACCACGGGGGCCCTGCAAACGCTGGCGGACTATAAAAGTCGACCTGCGGCATGGCAAGACAACGGCTTTTAGGAAAAGTTGCAGCGTCACCGCTATTGCCCCGTAGGCCAGTAACGACGCGGCATCGGGTGAACACTTGTACCGGCGGCGCTTTTGCCGCAGCGAGGCGAATGCGGCACACTAGCCGCCCCGAGCGCATGCTCGTTTTTTCACAGCCGCAATCTATGACCCGCTCCCCGCTCCGCCGCCTCGCCTTTGGTGCCCTGCGTCGCCTGCTGTTCCTCTGGGTACGCTCGGAAACCATCAACCAGTCGTCCTTCAACCTGCGCCTGGATCGCAGCAAGCCGGTGTTCTACGTACTGCAGCAACCCTCGGCGGCGGACCTGGCGGTGGTGGACCGGGAATGCAGCAAGGCCGGCCTGCCGCGCCCGGTGCTACCGGTGGCGATCGGCGAGCAGATGGAGCCGGCGGCGTTCTTCTACCTGACCCGCTCGCCCAGCTGGTTCGGCGGCCACGACAAGCGCGGCGCGCCGCCCACCCTGCAGCGCATTCTCGCCAGCCTCGACGGCAACGCCCTGGACGACGCGCAGATCGTCCCGGTCAGCGTGTTCTGGGGTCAGTCGCCGGACCGCGAGACCAGCCCGTGGAAACTGCTGTTTGCCGACACCTGGGCGGTCACCGGGCGCCTGCGCAAGCTGGTCAGCATCCTGATCCTCGGGCGCAAGACCCGCGTGCAGTTCTCCGCGCCGATCCACCTGCGCGAACTGCTCGACCAGAACAAGGGCCGCGAACGCACCCTGCGCATGGTCCAGCGCATCCTCCGTGTGCACTTCCGCAATCTGAAGACCACGGTGATCGGCCCGGACGTGTCGCACCGGCGCAACCTGGTCAAAGGCCTGATCCACGGCCCACTGGTGCGCCAGGCCATCGCCGAGGAAGTCGAGCGCGACAAAATCAGCGTCGAGAAGGCCGAAGCCAAGGCCCTGCATTACGGCAACGAGATCGCCTCGGACTACACCTACACCGCCATCCGCTTCCTCGAGACGGTGCTCAGCTGGTTCTGGAACAAGCTGTACGAGGGCATCCAGGTCAACCACCTGGAGGCGGTGCGCGACATCGCCCACGGTCACGAGATCATCTACGTGCCCTGCCACCGCAGCCATATCGACTACCTGCTGCTGTCCTACCTGCTGTTCCGCAACGGCCTGACGCCTCCGCACATCGCCGCCGGCATCAACCTCAACATGCCGGTCGTGGGTGGAATATTGCGCCGCGGCGGCGCCTTCTTCATGCGCCGCACCTTCAAGGGCAACCCGCTGTACACCGCGGTGTTCAACGAATACCTGCACACTCTGTTCAGCAAGGGCTTCCCGGTCGAGTACTTCGTCGAGGGCGGGCGCTCGCGCACCGGCCGCACCCTGCAGCCGAAGACCGGCATGCTGGCCATCACCCTGCGCAGCTTCCTGCGCTCCAATCGCCTGCCGATCGCCTTTGTGCCCGTCTATATCGGCTACGAGCGCGTGCTCGAAGGCCGCACCTACCTGGGCGAGCTGCGCGGCGCGGCGAAGAAGAAGGAGTCGATCTTCGACATTTTCAAGGTCATCGGCGCCATCCGTAAGCAGCGTTTCGGCAGCGTGCACGTCAACTTCGGCGAGCCGATCAAGCTGGCCGAGTTCCTCGACGCCGAGCAGCCGGGCTGGCGCACCCAGGACCACGGCGAGCAGTTCCGTCCGGCCTGGCTGAACGCCACCACCAACCGCCTTGGCGCCAAGGTGGCGCAGCACCTCAACGAGGCGGCGGCGATCAATCCGGTCAACCTGGTCGGCCTGGCCCTGCTCTCCACCAGCAAGCTGGCGCTGGACGAAAAGGCCCTGGCGCGCGTGCTCGACCTGTACCTGGCGCTGCTGCGCAAGGTGCCCTACTCGCCCCACGCCACCCTGCCGGAAGGCGACGGCCAGGACCTGATCCGCTATGTGCAGAGCATGGACCTGCTGGCCGAACAGAAGGATGCGCTGGGCAAGATCCTCTATCTGGACGAGCAGAACGCCGTCCTGATGACCTACTACCGCAACAACGTGCTGCACGTGTTCGCCCTGCCCGCCCTGCTGGCCAGCTTCTTCCTCAGCAGCTCGCGTATGAGCCGCGAGCAGATCCTGCGCTACTGCAGCGCCCTCTACCCCTACCTGCAGTCGGAGCTGTTCATCCGCTTCACCCAGGAGGAACTGGAAGGCGTGGTCGACCAGTGGCTGGAAGCCTTCGTCGAACAGGGCCTGCTGCGCCGCGAGGACGACATGTTCATCCGCCCGGCGCCCAGCTCGCGCCAGTTCGTCCTGCTCACCCTGCTGGCCCGCGCCATCGTACAGACCCTGCAGCGCTTCTACATGGCCACCGCCCTGCTGCTCAACGCCGGCCAGTACGCCCTGTCCGCCGAGGAGCTGGAAAACCTCTGCGTGGTCATGGCCCAGCGCCTGTCGATCCTGCACGGCCTCAACGCCCCTGAGTTCTTCGACAAAAGCCTGTTCCGCCACTTCATCCAGACCCTGCTCGACCAGGGCGTGCTGCGCCAGAACGGCGAAGGCAAGCTCAGCCACCACCCGCAGCTCACCGAACTGGTGGAAGGCGTGGCCAAACGCGTACTGCCCGCGGAAATCCGCATGTCGATCCGCCAGGTGGCGCTGGAGCGTGGCGAGGAGCCAGCGGAGTCGGCCTGAGCCACAACGAACCAAGGGCCGCTCTGCGGCCCTTGTTTTTTCCGGCGTCATGCCATCGCCGATTGGCGCCCCCCCGACCACTCCGCTAAGCTCGCCCCATTCCCACCGCATTAAGGAATGCCATCATGCTCCGCCTCACCACCCTGGCCGCCGGCCTGCTGCTGTCCGCCGGCGCCTTCGCGCTGTCTCTCGCCGATCTGACTCAGAGCGACGCCAGCGGCGGCCTCAAGGATGCGCTGACCCAGGGCGCGCAGATCGCCGTCAAGCAGCTCGGCAAGCCGGGTGGCTTCAGCGACAACGACGAGGTGCGCATCGAGCTGCCGGGCAAACTCGGCAAGGCCGCGCAGACCATGAAGATGAGGGGCATGGGCGAACAGGTCGAGGAGCTGGAGGCGAGCATGAACAAGGCCGCCGAGGCCGCCGTGCCGCAGGCCCAGGCGATTCTGGTCGACGCGGTGAAGAAGATGACCGTGAGCGATGCCAAGGCCATCCTCGCCGGCGGCGAAGACTCTGCCACCCAGTACCTGAACAAGAGCAGCCGCGAGCAGATCCGCGCCAAGTTCCTGCCCATCGTCAAGCAGGCCACCGACAAGGTCGGCGTGGCCCAGCAGTACAACAGCTTCGCCGGCCAGGCGGCCGCCCTCGGCGTGGTCGATGCAAAGAGCGCCAACGTCGAGAACTACGTGACCGAGAAAGCCCTGGACGGCCTGTTCAAGATGATCGCCGAGCAGGAAGCCAGCATCCGCCAGAACCCGGCCGGCGCGGCGACCAGCCTGGCGAAGAAGGTCTTCGGCGCTCTCTGAGCCGCTACCCAGTAGGGCGGGTGAAAACCGCGAGCCCGCCCGCGGGTTTCACCCGCCCTACGTTGCTAGCTCGCAATCATCACGGGATGAAAGAGTCCCTAGCCCGGATGCAATCCGCGAAGCAGGCAACTTCGCCCCCGGATTGCATCCGGGCTACCTGAGAAAGCAAAAGCCCGGCAGATGCCGGGCTTTTTTGTGGCCGGGCTTGTGGCCCTGCCGGGTGCCGGAACGAGCCGGCCTGGGGTAGTAACGCTTCGTACCGGGCGGGTAAGCCCCCACGGTGGGTGTACGCTGCGTGGCACCGGGCGGAGAACCGCCGGCACCGGGAGTGGGCGCCTCGCGGCGCCCGGGAACTACGGGTGTTGCGCCAGCATGCCAGGGAAAGCTTTCAGCACGCTTTCCCTGGCGCGACCTGTTCGGTCAGCTGTCGCGTGGGTTTCAACCGATGGTCATCAGGCTGGCGTTGCCGCCGGCCGCCGCGGTGTTCACGCTCAACGCATGTTCGATCAACAGGCGCTCCAGCGGGATGTCGGTCTCGCCCTTGTTGAGGCCGTGCACGCTGACGATGGCGCCCTTGCGCTGGGCGGCCTGCTGGCTCACCTCGCGCAGCTGGTCGGAGTCACCGTGATGCAGGATGGCGTCGAACTCGGCGTCGATCGCCGTCCAGTCGGCCACCGTGGCGATGCGCTTCTGCACCTCCTTGGGCAGCGCGGCGAGCAGCTCGCGCTGGCGCTCCGGCAGCAGCGCATGGCTGCCGACGGCCAGGGTCGCGGCCAGTTGCGCCAGCAGGTCGCTGCGCTCCTCGGCCAGGCACAGCACGCGCTCACGCGGCAGCAGGGTGTAGGTGTTGCGCTCGCCAGTCGGGCCGGTCAGCACATGGCTGGTGTAGCTCTGCGACAGCTCGCCGTACTGCTGGAACAGCGTGGCCACGGCCGGCTCTTCCTTGGCTGCCCAGGTGGCGAAGGCGGCACGTGCCTTCTCCAGCTCGGCCGGCGCGCCCAGAGCATGCACGTTGTCGCCCTTGAGCTGCTGGGCCACGGCATCCTGCGGGCGGGTCGACAGCAGGCGGTACAGGTACAGCGGGCCGCCGGCCTTCGGGCCGGTGCCGGACAGGCCTTCACCCCCGAACGGCTGCACGCCGACCACGGCGCCAACGATGTTGCGGTTGACGTAGAGGTTGCCGACCTTGGCACTGTCCACCACCTGGGCGATGGTCTCGTCGATGCGGGTGTGCACGCCGAGGGTCAGGCCGTAGCCGCTGTCGTTGATCTGCTGCAGCAGGCTGCCCAGCTCAGCACGCGGGTAGCGCACCAGGTGCAGGACCGGGCCGAAGATTTCGCGCTTCATCTCGTCGAAGCTGTCCAGCTCGATCAGGGTCGGCAGCACGAAGGTGCCACGCTTGATCTCGTCGGCATCGGCACGGGCGGCCTGGAATACCTTGCGGCCCTTCTCGCGCATGGCGGCGATGTGCGCCTCGATACCGGCCTTGGCCTCGGCGTCGATCACCGGGCCGATGTCGGTGTGCAGGCGCTCCGGCGAGCCGATGCGGTATTCGGCCATGGCGCCCTTGAGCATTTCCAGCACGCGGTCGGCAACGTCGTCCTGCACACACAGCACGCGCAGGGCCGAGCAGCGCTGGCCGGCGCTGTCGAAGGCGGAGCTGACCACGTCGATCACCACCTGCTCGGCCAGGGCCGAGGAATCGACGATCATGGCGTTGAGGCCACCGGTCTCGGCGATCAGCGGGATGGTGCGGCCCTGGGCGTCCAGGCGCCCGGCGATGTTGCGCGCGAGGATGCCGGCCACCTCGGTGGAGCCGGTGAACATCACGCCGCGCACGCGCTCGTCACCCACCAGGCGGGCACCGACGGTTTCACCACGGCCCGGCAGCAGCTGCACGGCACCGCCAGGCACGCCGGCGTCAAGGAGGATGCGCACAGCCTGGGCGGCGATCAGCGGGGTCTGCTCGGCCGGCTTGGCCAGCACGGTGTTACCGGCGGCCAGAGCGGCAGCCACCTGACCGGTGAAGATCGCCAGCGGGAAGTTCCACGGGCTGATGCACACCACCGGGCCCAGCGGGCGGTAGCTGTCGTTGCTGAAGGTACGCGCCTGCGCCGCGTAGTAGCGCAGGAAGTCCACCGCCTCGCGCACTTCGGCGATGGCGTTGGCGAAGGTCTTGCCGGACTCGCGCACCAGCAGGCCCATCAGTTGCTGGATCTCCGCTTCCATACGGTCGGCGGCGCGTTCCAGCACGGCGGCGCGCTCGGCGGCCTGGGTCGATTGCCAGATCTGCCCGCTGGCCTGGGCGCAGAGGATCGCGCTCTTGACGTCAGCCTCGCTGGCTTCATGCACATGGCCGACCAGGTCGCGGTGATCGGCCGGGTTGCGCACCGGCTCGGCCGGGCCCGGGTTCGGCGTGTCGCAGCCAAGGATCGGCGCGGCAACATAGGCGGTATTGGTGGACGACAGCAGCGCCGAGCTCAGCGAGCCCAGGCGGTGCTCGTTGGCCAGGTCGATGCCTTCGGAGTTCAGGCGCGCGTCGCCGTACAGGTCACGCGGCAGCGGAATGCGCGGGTGCGGCAGACCGAGGGTGCCTTCCTGCGCGGCCATGCGCTCGACCTGCTCGACCGGGTCCAGCACCAGTTCCTTGAGGGAAATGCTGTGGTCGGCAATGCGGTTGACGAAGCTGGTGTTGGCGCCGTTCTCCAGCAGGCGACGGACCAGGTAGGCCAGCAGCGTTTCGTGGCTGCCGACGGGTGCGTAGATGCGGCACGGACGGTTGAACTTGCCGTCGGCGACCTTGCCCACCACCTGCTCGTACAGCGGCTCGCCCATGCCGTGCAGGCACTGGAACTCGTACTGGCCCGGGTAGTAGTTCTGCCCGGCGATCTGGTAGATGGCCGACAGCGAGTGGGCGTTGTGGGTGGCGAACTGCGGGTAGATGGCTTCCGGCACCGCCAGCAGCTTGCGTGCGCAGGCGATGTAGGAGATGTCGGTGTACGGCTTGCGGGTGTACACCGGGTAGCCTTCCAGGCCTTCGACCTGGGCGCGCTTGATCTCGCTGTCCCAGTAGGCGCCCTTGACCAGGCGGATCATCAGGCGATGGCGGCTGCGCTTGGCCAGGTCGATGACATAGTCGATCACGTACGGGCAGCGCTTCTGGTAGGCCTGGATGACGAAGCCGATGCCGTTCCAGCCGGCCAGCTCAGGGGCGAAGCACAGGCGCTCGAGCAGGTCGAGGGAGATTTCCAGGCGGTCGGCTTCCTCGGCGTCGATGTTCAGGCCGATGTCGTACTGCTTGGCCAGCTTGGTCAGGCCCAGCAGGATCGGGTACAGCTCGTCCATCACGCGATCGTACTGGGCGCGGCTGTAGCGCGGGTGCAGCGCGGACAGCTTGATCGAGATACCCGGGCCTTCGTAGATGCCGCGGCCATGCGAGGCCTTGCCGATAGCGTGGATGGCCTGCTCATAGGACGCCAGGTAACGCTTGGCGTCATCCTCGGTCAGCGCGGCCTCGCCGAGCATGTCGTAGGAGTAACGGAAGCCCTTGCTCTCCATGCTGGAGGCATTGGCCAGGGCCTCGCCGATGGTCTCGCCGGTGACGAACTGCTCGCCCATCAGGCGCATGGCCATGTCCACGCCCTTGCGGATCACCGGCTCGCCGCTCTTGGAAATGATGCGATTGAGCGCCGAGGTCATGCCGGCTTCGTTGTGGGTGGACACCAGCTTGCCGGTGATCAACAGGCCCCAGCTCGCCGCGTTGACGAACATCGACGGGCTCTGGCCAAGGTGCTGGCTCCAGTTGCCGTTGGCGATCTTGTCGCGGATCAGCGCGTCACGGGTGGCCTTGTCCGGGATGCGCAGCAGCGCCTCGGCCAGGCACATCAGCGCCACGCCTTCCTGCGACGACAGCGAGAATTCCTGCAGCAGACCCTGCACCAGGCCCTGGCGGCCGCCAGCGCTCTTCTGGTTGCGCAGCTTCTCGGCGATGCCGAGGGCCATCTTCTGGGTGGCTTCGGCCTGATCCTGCGGCAGGCGCGCCTGCTCCAGCAACATCGGCAGCGCTTCGGTCTCCGGGCGACGATAGGCACCGGTGATGGCCGCGCGCAGCACGGACTGCGGCAGGATGCTTTCGGCGAAGTCGAGGAACACCTGCAGGGCCTGCTCGCCCAAGTTCTCCAGCGCTTCTTCGCCGGCGGCAGCGGCCAGACCGGAATGTTCGGCCGGGGTCAGACCACCTTCCACCTGTTCCAGATAGTTGAAGATCGCCTGTTTGATCAGCCAGTGCGGCGTGCGATCGAGGGACTGGGCAGCTTGCTTCAGACGTTCACGGGTGGCGTCGTCGAGTTTCACGCCAAGGGTGGTGGTGGCCATTGCTTATCCTGTTTCGGTTGAGTGCGCTGCGGCGCGTGGCGGAAGAGTAAACCTCTCGCAGGAAAAGGTGCAACCTAGTGCAACCAATGCTTCCGACGAGAGGCAAGCCAAGTGCAACCAATATCTCGAACAGAGCTATAGACAACCTTAGACCTACACCGCCAGCTTGCAGCACCAACCGATAGGCGCCCGCCATAAACGAAAAAGCCCGGCACGGGCCGGGCTGATTCTTAACGCTGCGCTTAGCGCTCCACTTCCTTGACCCTGAACCAGGCCGCGTACAGCGCCGGCAGGAACAGCAGGGTCAGCGCCGTGGCGACGATCAGGCCGCCCATGATGGCCACCGCCATCGGCCCGAAGAACACGCTGCGCGACAGCGGAATCATCGCCAGTACCGCCGCCAGGGCGGTCAGCACGATGGGACGGAAGCGCCGCACCGTGGCCTCGATGATGGCATGCCAGCGATCCTGGCCGGCGGCGATGTCCTGCTCGATCTGATCGACCAGAATCACCGAGTTGCGCATGATCATGCCGGACAGGGCGATGGTGCCGAGCATGGCGACGAAGCCGAACGGCTGCTGGAACACCAGCAGGAACAGGGTCACGCCGATCAGCCCGAGCGGCGCCGTGAGGAACACCATGGCCGTGCGCGACATACTCTTGAGCTGCAGCATCAGCAGGGTCAGCACCACCAGGATGAACAGCGGGACACCGGCGTTGACCGACTTCTGCCCGCGCGCCGAGTCCTCCACGGTCCCCCCCACCTCCAGCAGGTAGCCGTCGGGCAATGCGGCGCGGATCGGCTCCAGTGTCGGCATGATCTGCTTGACCAGCGTCGCCGGCTGTTCGTTGCCATAGATGTCACCGAGGATGGTCACGGTCGGCAGGCGGTCGCGCCGCCAGATCACGCCCTCCTCGAAACCGTATTCCAGGGTGGCGACCTGCGACAGAGCCACGCTCTTGCCGCTCGCGGTCGGCACCGCCAGGCTAGGTAGCAGCTCCAGCGCCTGGCGCTCGCGCACCGTGCCGCGCAGGAGGATCTCGATCAGCTCGTTGTCCTCGCGGAACAGGCTGACGCTGGAGCCGGTCAGCGAACTCTGCAGGAAGCTCGACAGGTCGGCACTGCTCACGCCCAGGGCGCGGGCGCGCTCCTGATCGATGTTCAGGTAGACCACCTTGCTCGGCTCTTCCCAGTTCAGGTGTACGTTGGCCACGTGGCTGTTCTCGCGCACCTTGGCCGCCACCTCGCGGGCGATGGCCCGTACTTCGTCGATGTGCTCGCCACTGACCCGCAGCTGGATCGGGAAGCCCACGGGCGGGCCGTTTTCCAGACGCGAGACACGGGTGCGGGCGAACGGGAAGTCCTCGTTCATCACCTCGATCAGCCAGGTGCGCAGCTTCTCGCGGTCCTCGATGCTCTTGGCCAGGATGACGAACTGGGCGAAACGGGTCGCTGCCAGCTGCTGATCCAGCGGCAGGTAGAAGCGCGGCGAGCCGGTGCCGACATAGGCCACGTAGTTGTCGATGCCTTCGTGGGCCTTGAGCTTGGCCTCCAGGCGCTTGACCTGCTCCTCGGTGGCCTGGAGCGACGAGCCCTCGGTGAGCTTGATGTCGACCATCAGCTCCAGGCGTCCGGATGCCGGGAAGAACTGCTGCGGCACGAAACGGAACAGCAGCAGCGAGACGACGAACAGGCCGATAGTGACCAGAATCACCGTCTTGCGCCGGCGCACGCACCACTCCACCACCTCGCGCACGGTCTGGTAGAAGGTGGTCGAATACGGGTCGTGGCCCTGTGCGCTGCCACCATGCTTCTTCGCATGCAGCTTGGCCAGGTCCGGCAGCAGGCGGTCGCCCAGGTAGGGCACGAAGACCACGGCGGCGATCCAGGACACAATCAGGGCAATGGCCACCACCTGGAAGATCGAGCGGGTGTACTCACCAGTGCCGGACTGCGCAGTAGCGATCGGCAGGAAGCCGGCGGCAGTGATCAGCGTGCCAGTGAGCATCGGGAAGGCCGTGCTAGTCCAGGCGAAGCTGGCCGCGCGCAGGCGGTCGTAGCCCTGCTCCATCTTGATCGCCATCATCTCCACCGCAATGATCGCGTCGTCCACCAGCAACCCGAGCGCCAGCACCAGTGCGCCCAGGGAAATCTTGTGCAGACCGATGCCGAAGTAATGCATCAGGGCGAAGGTCATCGCCAGCACCAGCGGGATGGACAGCGCCACCACCAGGCCGGTGCGCAGGCCGAGGGAGAAGAAGCTCACCAGCAGCACGATGATCAGCGCTTCCACCAGCACGCGGACGAACTCGCCCACACCGGTTTTCACCGCGGCCGGCTGATCGGACACCTTGTGCAGCTCCATGCCCAGCGGCAGGGTTTCCTGCAGGCGCGCGAACTCGCGCTCCAGGGCCTCGCCCAGCACCAGGATGTCGCCACCGCTCTTCATCGACACGGCGATGCCGATGGCATCCTCGCCCATGAAGCGCATGCGCGGCGCAGGCGGATCGTTGAAGCCGCGGTGCACCTCGGCCACGTCACCCAGGCGGAAGGTGCGGTCGCCGACGCGAATGGGGAAATCGCGAATCTCGTCGACCGAGGTGAAACGTCCGGACACGCGCATCTGCACGCGGTCGGTGGGCGTCTCGAAGAACCCCGAATACGCCACCGCGTTCTGCTCGTCCAGCGCCTGCTGCACCGCTGCCAGCGGCAGCCCCAGGGTGGCCAGCTTGACGTTGGACAGCTCGATCCAGATCTTCTCGTCTTGCAGGCCGATCAGCTCGACCTTGCCGACGTCCTTGACCCGCTGCAGCTGCAGCTGCAGGCGGTCGGCGTAGTCCTTCATCACCGCGTAGTCGAAGCCTTCGCCGGTCAGCGCGTAGATATTGCCGAAGGTGGTGCCGAACTCGTCGTTGAAGAAGGGACCGCGAATGCCGGGCGGCAAGGTGTGGCGGATGTCGTTGACCTTCTTGCGGATCTGGTACCAGAGCTCGGGAATGTCCTTGGAATGGATATTGTCGCGAGCCATGAAGGTGACCACCGACTCACCCGGGCGCGAATAGGAGTTGATGAACTGGTAGTCACCGGTCTCCATCAGCTTCTTTTCGATGCGCTCGGTGATCTGCCGCGAGACTTCCTCGGCAGTGGCGCCCGGCCAGTCAGTGCGCACCACCATGGCCTTGAAGGTGAAGGGCGGGTCCTCGCTCTGGCCGAGCTTGGTGTAGGACAGCGCACCGATCACCGCCAGCACGATCATGAAGTAGCGCACCACGCTGCGGTTGCGCAGTGCCCATTCGGAGAGGTTGAAGGACATGGCTTACTCCTTGCCGACCAGCGCAACCACGCGGTTGTCGCGGTCCACCGGACGCACCTTCTGCCCGTCGAGCAGCACGTGCACACCGGCAGCCACCACCCAGTCGCTCTCCTTCAGGCCCTCCAGGATCGACACGCGCTCCTGGCCGTAGGCGCCGACCCGCACCGGGGTGCGCACGGCCTTGGACTCCTTGGGATCGATGATCCAGACGAAGGGCTTGCCCTTCTCCGCGCTGAGCGCGGACAGCGGCACCGACAGCGGTACCTCGCCGTCAGCGGTGATCGAGACACGGGCGCTCTGCCCTACCTCGGCCTTGACCTTGGGATCGCTGAAAGTCACACGCGCGGCGAAGGTGCGCGACTGCGCGTCAGCGGCCGGCGACAGCTCGCGGATGCGCCCGGGGAACTGCTTGTCCGGTTGCGACCACAGCTCGATGCTGACTTCCTGACCGATGCGGAAGCGCTCCAGGGCATGCTCGGGCACGCTGATCAGCACTTCGCGCTCGCCGTCGGCAGCCAGGGTAAACACGGTCTGGCCGGCGGCCACCACCTGGCCCACCTCGCCCAGGCGACGGGCGATCAGGCCGTCCTGGGAGGCACGCAGCACCGAGTAGCCGGCCTGGTTGCTGGCCACGTCGAACTCGGCCTTGATCTGCTTCACCCGCGCCTCGCCGGCACGGTACTGGTTCTCCACCGTGTCGAACTGCGACTGGCTGATCAGCTGGCGGGCCAGCAGGGTCTTGTAGCGGTCGCGCTCGGAACGCACCAGCTTGAGGTTGGCCTCGGCGGCGTTGAGCTGGGCGCGGGCGGCCTCCAGCTGCAGCTTGACGTCCTGCGGGTCCAGTTCCGCCAGCGGCTGGTCCTTGCGCACCCGGTCGCCGGCGTCCACCAGGCGCTTGGCGATCTTGCCCCCAATGCGGAAGGCCAGCTCCGGCTCGAAGCGCGCGCGTACTTCACCGGGGTAGGTATCCACCGCGTCCGCCGCCGGCAGCGGCTGCACCACCATGGCCGGGCGGGCCGGCGCCTCGACGGTTTCACCGTTGCCACAGGCAACCAGCAGGGAGATCAGCGACAGCGGCACAGCGAGGGACAAGGCATGACGGAGCATGATGGCGACCTTTCGCAAAAAGATGCTTGGAATACTTATACTGAGCGGTATAGTAAAAATAGCGTACTCACCAGTCCAGTATTAAAAAGCCAAATGTCCGACAAATCTTTTCCGCCCGCCGGTGGCCCCGGACGTCCCAAGGACCCGGCCAAGCGCCTGGCCATTCTCGAAGCGGCCAAGCGCCTGTTCATGCAGAACGGCTACGACGGCAGCAGTATGGACGCCATTGCCGCCGAGGCCGGGGTCTCCAAGCTCACGGTGTACAGCCATTTCACCGACAAGGAGACGCTGTTCGCCTGCGCGGTGGAATCCAAGTGTGCGGAACAGTTGCCACCGCTGTTCTTCGAACTGCGCCCGGACAGCAGCATCGAACAGGCCCTGCTGGCCATCGGCCGCGGCTTCAATGCGCTGATCAACAGCGAGGAGTCGCTGTCCATGCACCGCCTGATGGTGGCTCAGGGCGCACAGAACCCGCAGTTGTCGCAGCTGTTCTTCAACGCCGGTCCGCAGCGCGTGATCGACGCCATGCAGCACCTGCTGGAACAGGCCAACGCGCGCGGCCAGCTGCAGGTCGACAACCCGCAGCACGCCGCCGAGCACTTCTTCTGCCTGATCAAGGGCGGCAGCCACTTCCGCCTGATGATCGGCGTGGTGGCCCCGCCCAGCGCGGCGCAGGCCGAGGAGCATGTGCAGGAAGTGGTGCGCTTGTTCGTGCGCGCCTATCAGCCCTGAGGCTTGAGCGCCTTCTTGGGGTAGATGTCGTAGCGACTGGACTTGCCTTCCAGCGCATAGCTGGGCTTGGCACCCTCAATGATCGGCGCCTTGCGCGGGCGCTTGACCACCACCCGGTGGCTGGCCAGGGCCAGCGCCGCCTGTAGCAGCGCCGGGGCATCCAGGTCATCGCCCACCAGCGGGCGGAACAGGCGCATTTCCTTCTTCACCAGCGCGCTCTTGTCGCGGTGCGGGAACATCGGATCGAGGTAGATCACCTGCGGCGGCTCGCCCTGCCAGTCGCGCATCAGCTCGATGGCATTGCCCTGCAGCAGGCGCATCTGCGCGGCGATGGGCGCCACCTCGGCATCCCGCTGCGCGCGCGCCAGGCCATCCTCGAGCAGCGCGGCGATGATCGGCTGGCGCTCACTGAGGGTCACGGCACAGCCCAGGCTGGCCAGGACGAAGGCGTCGCGCCCCAGGCCGGCAGTGGCGTCCAGCACGCGCGGGCGCACGCCCGGCTGCACGCCGACCGCCTTGGCGATCATCTGCCCGCTGCCGCCGCCATAGAGCCGGCGATGGGCCACGGCCCCCTCGACGAAATCCACCCGGATCGGTCCCGGCGCCTGCGGGCCCAGCTCGGCCAGCTGCAGGCCCTGCTCGCCCAGCTGCAGGGCGAACTCGGCCTGACCGGCCAGCGGCAGCCCCAGGCGCGCGGCCCACTGCGCAGCCTCGGCGGACAGGGCCGGATGCAGGGCCTCGACCCGGATTCTGGTTATAGGCCGTTCGTCGCTCATCAGGAAATATGCTCAAAAAACGCTCAAAAGACGCGGCACCAGGCCGATATAGGACTGTGCCCTATTCTGCCAGACGCGGCCCACGGCGACCGCACCGAGTTCCCGCATGTTCGATGCCCTTTCCGCCCCACGCCCGTCCGCGCTGGACAAGCAGCTCGACGCCGGCCTGCGCGACTCCCTCGACTACCAGATCCTGCGCCGCACCCTGATGCCCAAGGGCGAGCAGCCCGCGCCCGAGGCGGCAGCCGCCGAGATCGAGGAAGCGCGCAGCGCCCCGCCCGCAGCACAGGCCCCGGCGGATGCCGCCGCCCAGGCCGCCAGCTTCCAGCAGGTGCTGCAGCAGCGCGAGCTGGAGCTGAACGTGACCGCCAACCCGCAGCCACAGAAAACCGACCCGCTGGTGCTCGACCTGGCCGGCAACGGCTTCGCCACCCGCGGCCTGGACGATACCGTGCGCTTCGACCTGGACGCCGACGGCCGCAGCGACCGCATCAGCGCGCCCAGCGGCGACGACGCCCTGCTGGCCCTGGATCGCAACGGCAACGGCCGCATCGATGACGGCCGCGAGCTGTTCGGCGACCAGAACGGCGCCGCCAGCGGCTTCGCCGAACTGGCCAAGTATGACGACAACGACGATGGCCGCATCGACGCCCAGGACGCGGTGTTCGAACGCCTGCGCCTGCTGCGCTTCGACGCCGAGGGCCGCCAGCACAGCCAGAGCCTGGGCCGGGCCGGGGTCGCCGCCATCGAACTGGGCGCGCGCGACGTCAAGATCGCCCTGGGCGCCTACGACGAGATCGCCCAGCTAGGCCGCTTCGAGTTCGCCGACGGCCGCAGCGGCCAGGCCGCCGACCTGCTGCTGGCGCGGCGCTAGATCAGCCCCAACTGCTCCACTTCAGGCTCGGACCGCGCCAGCGCCGGCAAGCCAGGCAGGCGCTGCATCAGCGCACGATGGAAACGCAGCGCCTGTGCTGCGGCCAGCTGATTGTCCGGGGTATGCAGGAACACATGGGGCGTCAGGCCCTGCCCTATCCAGTCCGCCACCTTGTCCAGCCAGGGCTCGAGAAAGGCCTGATTGGCCTCGAGGTCCGGGCCGCCGACGAAACGCAGCTGCGGGCTGGCGCTGAAAGCAGTCGGGCGCAGCGGCAGGCGCGGCTTCTTCGCCTGGGCATGCAGCACCGCCGGATCACGCGAGGTGCAGGCAAACAGCGCCCGTGAGTCCAGGCAGATACGCTCCACGGCGCGAGCCTGCAGCTCGCGATTGAGCAGGCGCTCCTCCTCGCCGCGGGCAAAGAAGAGCGGATGACGCAGCTCCACGGCGATGGCACGGTCGGTGAATTCGTCCAGCCAGGCCAGCAGCTCGCCCAATCGCTCCGGGCCGAAGCTGGCCGGCAACTGCAGCCAGAGCGGCGCCACCCGCTCGCCCAGCGGTGCCAGCAGCCGCAGGAAATCCACCGTGGCGGCAAAATGCTCGCGCAGATCGCCGCCGTGGCTGATATCGCGCGGCAGCTTGGCGCAGAAGCGGAAGGCAGCGGGCATCTGCTCGGCCCAGCGCTGCACAGTCTGCGCCGTAGGACGGGCATAGAAGGTGGTATTGCCCTCGACCGCGTTGAAGGTCGCGCAATAGTGGGCCAGGGTCTCGGCGGGACGCAGAGCGGCGGGATAGAAGCTGCCGCGCCAGGCCGGCTCGTTCCACGACGGGCAGCCGATGAAGTAGGGCAGCATCAGGCGTAGAGGTCTAGACCCAGGACTTCGCTGGCATCGCGCTCTTCGGTGAATCCGGCGGTATTGCCGTAGGCGGCCAGGGCCTGGTTGGCCTTGGCGCTGAGGCCACGCTGCTGGGCGAAGCCATCCTGGTAGCGCGCCGGCAGGCTGTCGCTGCTGGCATTGCCGGCCTGCACCCGGCGCGGCTGGGCCAGTTGCTCGTAGCCCTGGGTAGCGGACGGCGATGCCGGCTGCTCGCGACGTTCCTCGACCTCGCGCTGGCTTTCGCGCAAGGGCGTGACCGCACTGCCCGGGCGGGGGCTGCGATCCAGCGAATAGGAAGAAGAGAGGCCGTCGATACGCATCGGTTACTGCTCGGTAGACGTGGAAAGCAATGTAGCGGCGACGGATACAAATGGCAATTTCCCGGCGCCAGCCGGCAGATGGCAGGCCACCTCAGACCGGCTGCTTGGGTGTCGCCACGTTGTCGCGCAGGTAAACAGGCTGCGCCTGGTCGGCCGGCAAGGCCTCGCCACGCGCCCAGGCGAAAGTGGCCAGGCTGAGCAGATCCTGCGCATGCGGCAACATGGCTGGCTCACTGCCGCAGGGCTGCAGCGCGATGCGCGCGCCATAGGTGCCCCAGCCGGTGCCAGCGGCGAACCAGTCGCCGCTGGCACCGCGCGGCAGCTGCGCCAGTTCGGGCGCCAGCACGGCCTCGAGCCCCTGCAGGCACATCTCGCCCTGCTCGGCGGCATAGCAGCCCCAGTAGACCTCGTCCATGCGCGCATCGATGGCGGCAGCGACCTGCTGCGCGCCGTGCTCGCGCAGAGCGCGCTGCGCCAGCACGGCCAGGTTGGAGACCGGCAGTACCGGCCTGTCGAGGGCGAAGGCCAGGCCCTGGACCACGCCGATGGCGATACGCACGCCGGTGAAGGCACCGGGACCGCGACCGAAAGCGATGGCATCCACCGCCGACAGGGCCAGACCGGCTTCGCCGAGCAGCTCCTGGATCATCGGCAACAGGCGCTGAGCGTGCAGGCGCGGCGCCACTTCGTAGTGGCTGAGCACCTTGCCGTCGTGCAGCAGGGCGACCGAGCAGGCTTCGGTGGCGGTATCCAGGGCCAGCAGAGTGGTCATCGAGGTATCCGGTCAGGCAGACAAAGGGCGGCATTATAAACGCCAACGGCCCGCAATAGCGGGCCGTTGGACAGAGCGATCAGCCGATCAGCTGAGGGCTTCGAGCACCTTGGCGGTGATCTCGTCCACCGAGCCAACGCCGGCGATGGCGCTGTACTTCGGCGTGCCTTCGGCGGCGGACAGCTTCTGATAGAAGTCCACCAGCGGTTTGGTCTGCGAGTGGTAGACGGACAGGCGGTGACGCACGGTCTCCTCGGTGTCGTCCTTGCGCTGGACCAGTTCTTCACCGGTCACATCGTCCTTGCCCTCGACCTTCGGCGGGTTGTACACGACGTGGTAGACGCGGCCGCTGGCCTCGTGCACCCGGCGGCCGGCGATGCGCTGGACGATTTCTTCGTCGTCGACAGCGATCTCGACCACGTTGTCGATACTCACGCCAGCTTCCTTCATGGCCTCAGCCTGGGGAATGGTGCGCGGGAAGCCGTCGAACAGGAAGCCGTTGGCGCAATCCGGCTGGGCGATGCGCTCCTTGACCAGGTTGATGATCAGGTCGTCGGAGACCAGACCACCGGCGTCCATCACGCTCTTGGCCTGCAGGCCCAGCTCGGTGCCGGCCTTGACGGCGGCGCGCAGCATGTCACCGGTGGAGATCTGCGGAATACCGAACTTCTTGGTGATGAAGCCAGCCTGGGTACCTTTACCGGCACCGGGCGCCCCCAGCAGAATCACGCGCATCGAAGTGCTCCTCAAAAAATAAGACAGAAAAGTCGTCGGACTCGCCTCATGGGGCCAATCTCGTTAATTGGGTTTCCGCGTCACTGAGCGGCGAAAGGATGGCCACGATACACAGCGCATCAAGGCTGCACAAGCCACCGAAAGTCGGAGGCGGCGGGGCCTCAGCCGGTGTTGCGCAGCCCCGCCGCGATACCCGCCACACTGACCAGTAAAGCCTGTTCCAGAGGGCTGTCCACCGGGCTCTCGCGCAGCCTGCAACGGGCCAGGAGCTCGGCCTGCAGCAGGTGCAGCGGGTCCAGGTAGATGTTGCGCACGGTAATCGCCTCACGGGTCTCCGGGCTGTGGGTGAGCAGCTCGGACTGATGAGTCAGGGCGAGTACCAGAGTGCGGCACTGCGACAATAGGTCGCGTAAATGCGCCCCCAGCGGTCGCAGCTCGTCCGTCACCAGGCGCTCGTCATATAGCTCGGCAATCGCCAGGTCGGTCTTGGCCAGTACCATCTCCAGCATGTCGATGCGCGTGCGGAAGAATGGCCAGCGCTCGCGCATATCCTCCAGCAGCGCCTGCTCGCCGCGCTGCATGGCGTTGCCCAGTGCGCTCTCCCAGCCCAGCCAGGCCGGCAGCATCAGGCGGGTCTGGGTCCAGGCAAAGATCCACGGAATGGCGCGCAGGCTTTCGATGCCGCCGGCGCGGCGCTTGGCCGGGCGACTGCCGAGCGGCAGGCGCCCCAGCTCCTGCTCCGGCGTGGCCTGGCGGAAGTACTCGACGAATCGCGGATTGTCGCGCACCACCGCGCGATAGGCGGCCACGCCCTCCCCGGCCAGCCGCTCCATGGCCTCGCGCCAGGCCGGCTCGGGCGCGGGCGGCGGCTGCAGGGTGGCTTCCAGCACGGCGGCCAGGTACAGGTTGAGGTTCTGCTCGGCCAGCGCCGGCAGACCGAATTTGAAACGGATCATTTCGCCCTGCTCGGTGGTGCGGAAGCGCCCGTTCACCGAGCCCGGCGGTTGCGACAGGATGGCCGCATGGGCCGGACCGCCACCGCGACCGACCGTACCGCCGCGGCCGTGGAACAGCAGCAACTCCACCTCGTGCCGGCGGCAGACCTCCACCAGGGTCTCCTGGGCGCGGTACTGGGCCCAGGCGGCGGCCACGGTGCCGGCATCCTTGGCCGAGTCGGAGTAGCCGATCATCACTTCCTGCGGGCCATGCAGGCGCGCACGGTAGCCGTGCAGGCCGAGCAGGCGGTCGATGGCCGGGCCGGCATTATCCAGGTCGGCCAGGGTCTCGAACAAAGGTGCAACCCGCATCGGCCGCTGCAGGCCGGCTTCCTTCAAAAGCAGTTGCACCGCCAGCACATCGGAAGGTGCACCGGCCATGGAGATGACATAGGTACCGAGCGAGGCGGCCGGTGCCGCGGCGATCACCCGGCAGGTCGCCAGCACTTCGGCGGTCTCGGCCGAGGGCCGGTGCTGCGCCGGCAGCAACGGGCGGCGATTGTCCAGCTCGCGCAGGAGAAACTCGATGCGCCGCTCCTCGTCCCATTCGGCGTAGTTGCCCAAGCCGAGGTAATCGGTGATCTCGGCCATGGCGGCGGCATGCCGGGCGGCGTCCTGGCGCACGTCCAGGCGCACCAGGAACAGGCCGAAGCAGGCGGCGCGGCGCAGGCAGTCGAGCAACTCGCCCTCGGCGATCACGCCCATGCCGCAGGCATGCAGCGAGTGGTAGCAAAGCTCCAGCGGCTCGAGCAGTTCGCGATTGTCGTGCAGCACTTCGGCACCCGGCGCGATCTCCTCGCGAAGGGCGGCCTCGGCCCAGGCACGGGTGGCGCGCAGGCGCTCGCGCAGCTGCTTGAGCACGGCGCGATAGGGCTCCGGGTGTACGCCAACGCGCAGGCGCAGCTCATCACTGGCCTGCTGCATCGACAGCTCGGCCGCCAGCCGCTCGACGTCGCGCAGGTACAGATCGGCCGCCATCCAGCGCGCCAGCAGCAGTACCTCGCGGGTAACGCTGGCGGTGACGTTGGGATTGCCGTCACGGTCGCCGCCCATCCAGGAGGCGAAGCGCACCGGCGCCGCCTCCAGCGGCAGGCGCAGGCCGCACGCCGCCTGCAGGGCGCGGTCAGCCTTGCGCAGGAAGTTCGGCACGGCCTGCCACAGCGAATGCTCGATCACCGCGAAGCCCCACTTGGCCTCGTCGACCGGGCTGGGGCGGTTGCGCCGAATTTCCTCGGTATGCCAGGCCTCGGCGATCAATCGCTGCAACTTGAGTTGCACCTCGTCGCGCTCGACTGGAAGCAGGTCGCCGTGGTCGAGGGCGGCCAGCTGCGCGGTCATGGCGTCGTATTTCTGGATCAGGGTGCGCCGCGCCACTTCGGTGGGGTGCGCGGTGAGCACCAGTTCGATATCCAGGCGGCCCAGCTGGCGCGCCAGCTGCTCGGGCTTGTGCCCATCCGCCACCAGGCGTTGCAGCAGCTCGGCCAGCACTCGGTCATCGAAGGGTTGCGCCTCGTCCGGCCGACGCCGGCGGATGCGGTGATACTGCTCGGCAATATTGGCCAGGTTGAGAAACTGATTGAAGGCCCGCGCCACCGGCAACAGCTCGTCATCGCCGAGCGCGGCCAGCGTCTCGCGCAGCTGTCGGTCGCCGGCGGCCGAGCCCTGGCGCCCGGCCTTGGCCCCCTGGCGGATCTGTTCGACCTTGGCCAGGAAGGCCTCGCCGCGCTGGTTGCGAACACAGTCGCCGAGCAGCTCGCCGAGCAGGTGAACCTCTTCGCGCAGACGCGCATCGATTTCCGCCATGACCGCCCTCTCCGCCCAGGGATAGAGCCTTCAGCTTGCACAGAGCGACTCGTTCTTACAAGCACACGACGGATGGCCATGACCACTGCCAGGGCAAGCTAGGCTGAACAGACCGGGGGCACAAGCCCCGTGGGCCGGCGCCTACAGCGTGCGGCCAGACCACCGCCCACCACGAATGGGCATGACGAGGTGTATATGAAGATCCGTGAACTCGCCCGCCATTGGGAGCAGAACGCCAAGGGTCGCCTGACCCGCAACACCTACCAGATCCATCTCGACCTGGAATCCGCCGCGCGCCTGGCGGCACTGTGCGAGATGTACCCCAAGCGCAATGCCGAGGAACTGCTCGGCGAGCTGATCGGCGCCGCCCTGGAGGAACTGGAAGCCAGCCTCCCCTACGTCAAGGGCAGTAAGGTGGTGGCCACCGACGAACAGGGCGACCCGCTATATGAAGACATTGGCCCCACGCCACGCTTCCTCGCCCTGTCTCGCCGCTACCTGCAGGAGCTGTGCGCGCAACAGGACGGCGCCAAGCACTGATCGCTGGTCGCGCTGATCCCGGCAGCCAGGCAGGCCGCTAGAGCAGGCGCCGATAATGCTCAGCCATGTCTGCGGAGAAGGCGACCAGCAGCGCGCGCCGCAGGCTGCTACCCGGGGGACGCGGACGACGCAGCTCGCTCACGGCAATCTGGGCCGCCGCCTCCAGGGGATAGCCATAAACGCCGCAACTGATGGCGGGAAAGGCGATATCGGCCAGGCGATGCGCCTCGGCCAGCGCCAGACTGTTGCGGTAGCAGGCCGCCAGCCGCTCCGGCTCTCCGCGCTGGCCGCCGTGCCAGACCGGGCCGACCGTGTGGATCACCCAGCGGGCCGGCAGTCGAAAGCCCGGAGTAATACGCGCCTCGCCGGTGGGGCAACCGCCAAGGGCGCGGCAGCTGGCCAGCAACTCGGGGCCGGCGGCGCGGTGGATGGCACCGTCGACCCCGCCACCACCGAGCAAGGAACTGTTGGCAGCGTTGACGATGGCATCCAGCGCCAGAGCGGTGATATCGCCGTGCACGACCTCGATCAGCATGGCGCCAGGCCAGGCTTTACTGCTGAGGCGCCTGCGGGGTTTCCTCGCCCATGCAGCGCACGGCCTGCTTCTTGCTGTCCACCAGCACGCCGGTCAGGCCCTTCTGCTGGGTATCGAACAGCACCAGCACGCCATCGATGCACTGCGCCACCTGATTGGCCGGTTTCAGCGAGACCTTGTAGTCCTCGCCGGGCACGGTCTTGAGCATGGTGAAATCGGCCAGCAGCAGGGCATCCTCCTCCTTGGCGAAATGCACGTAGCCGTAGTACCAGAGCACGGCAATGGTGCCGATGATGCTGGCGATACCGGTGAGAATCAGGGGAATGGCGTTGCGTTCTTCACTCATGGGAATGGCTCGCTGTACAAAAGGCCGGAAGTTTACCCGTTGCCCGGAGGCGCCGCGCGTCCGCAATGTCGCAGCGCGTGACATCGCCAGCGGCTACTTGCCGCCGGCGCGCACTTCCTCGCGGGCCCGGAAAGTGGCGTCGTAGATACGCTCGGCCAGGCGCGAGAAGGGCAGGCTCTGTACCCACACGGTACCTGTGCCCTTGAGGGTGGCGAGGAGAATGCCTTCGCCGCCGAACAGCATGCTCTTCAACCCGCCGGCCAGGCCGATGTCGTAGTCGATACCGCTGGTGAAGGCCACCAGGCAACCGGTGTCCAGGCGCAGGGTCTCGTTGTTCAGCTCCTTGCGGATCACCGTGCCGCCGGCGTGCACGAAGGCCAGACCGTCGCCTTCCAGCTTCTGCAGGATGAAGCCCTCGCCGCCGAAGAAGCCGGCGCCGATGCGTTTGTTGAAGCTGATGCCGATCTCGGTGCCGTACGCAGCGCAGAGAAAGGCGTCCTTCTGGCAGATCAACCTGCCGCCGACCTGGCTCAGGTCGATGGGCACCACGGTGCCCGGATAGGGCGCGGCGAAGCCGACCCGTTGCTGGCCCTTACCCTGGTTGCTGAAGTGGGTCATGAACAGCGACTCGCCGGTGAGCAAGCGCTTGCCGGCGCCCCACAGCTTGCCCAGCACGCCACTGGACGAGCCATCGCCCATGCGTGTCTCGAAGCGGATGCCTTCGGTCATGTAGTTCATCACCCCGGCCTCGGCGATCACCGTCTCGCCCGGGTCGAGGATGATCTCCACGGTCTGCGCCGAGGCGCCGAGGATTTCGTAGTCGAGTTTGTGGCTGGGCATGGCGGGGGTTCCTTGCAGGTTGCGCGATGCCCCCTCTCCCGTTTAAGGGAGAGGCTGGGGAGAGGGGGCACTTTTACCCTCTCCCACAAGTGGGCGAGGGGAGCCGCGGATCTAGAGAATATTGGCGTAGTCCGCTTCGATGCGATCCAGACTCAGATGGTTCAGGAAGTTGGAGAAGCACATCCAGGCCGCCAGTGCATTGAGGTCGCGGAACTGCGGCGGCAGGTACTTGGGCGGCGCCACCAGGCCCTCGTCGACCAGCTGGCGCAGGGTGCGCATGTCTTCCAGGGTGGTCTTGCCGCAGAACAGCAGCGGGATCTGCTCCAGCTTGCCCTTGCGCACGGCGAGCTGGATGTAGTTGTAGATCAGGATGAAGCCCTTCAGGTAGGACAGGTCCTTGGTGAACGGCAGGCCGTCCGGGGTGGAGCCGCGGAACACCCGGCTGGCGTTGCCGTAGCTCTCCTCCAGGCCGTAGCCCTGCTCCTGGTAGAACTCGAACACCTGCAGGAAGTCCGCGCCCTCCTCCGCCATGTGGATGGCACGGGTGCGGTTGGTCAGCTTGCGCAGGCGGTATGGATAGGAGGCGAAGGCGATCACCTCCATCAGAATGGCCAGGCCTTCCTGGGTCACGGTCGACGAGGGCGGGCCCTTGGCCAGGAAGGTGCATACCGGCTGATTGAGGCCGTTGAGGGTGGTGCCGACGTGCACCATGCCCTCGTGCACTTCCAGCGCGCGCACGTCGCGTTCGTTGAACAGCGCGTCGCTGCGGATCTTGATGTAGTCGGCGCCGGCGGCGGCGTCGGCGACGATGCCGTCGGACTCCAGCACGCGAATGGTGTCGTCGCCGAACACCTTGGCCAGGCGCTCCTGGAGTATGGCCACGGCGTCCTTGGCGGTGAGGCTCTTCGGCTCGTCATGCAGGTCGCCGCGGGCGGCGATGTTGTTCAGGTAGTCGGACAGCATCAGGCCGAGGTCGGCCAGGGTCGGGTCGCCAGCATGGAAGGCGTCCGAGGCGGCGCCGTAGAGCTCCTGCGAGATCAGACCGAAATCGGCGGTGCCGCGCGCCTCGAGCATGCGGATCACCATGCGGTATTCCTTGCACATGCGCCGCATGATCTGCCCGACCGGGTTGAACTGGCCGAGCTGGCGGGTGATGTCGCGCTCGATGTTCTGGAATTCGAGTTTCTTCGCCACCGCATCGAAGGCCAGCGGGCGGCTATCGTAGTAGGCGCGATCGACCGCCGGCATCGCGCGGCCCTTGGCCTTGAGAAAGCCCTGGCGCACGCTGTCGTCCCACTTGATCGCGTCGAGCACGCGGATCGGCGTCTGCGCCTCGACCAGGCGCCCGGAGAGGGCGCGGATGATCTCGTGATAATCGTCCTGGGACTTGCGTCGGCTCATGCGCGGCCCTTATTCGACGCTGCGCTGGTAGCGCGCGACTTCGACGAAGACGTCGGCGTTGGCCTGGTCATCGAGGTAGCTGAACACCCGGTCCAGCGGACTGGTGACCAGCACCGCGTCGCCGTCGGGTGTTTCCACCGGCTGCCCCTGCAGGGTGCCGCCGTCCATTTCCTGGAGGATGCGCTCGACGTCGAGGTTGTAGATCACCAGTTCGTTCTTGGCGGTCAGCTCGAAACCGGCGATGGCGAAGTTGGCGCCCAGGCGCTTGGGCAGGCCCGCCGAGATGTACCAGCGGCGGCCGTGATGGGCCACGGTGAAACCGTACTCCTCGACAGCCTGATCGTCGGCATCGCTCCAGGCCCGCGCGCGATAGAGGTTGGAGCCGGCGCGCACGATGGATAGGTACTGCTGGTCGCCCCACTCGTCCTTGCGCTCCCAGTCACCGAGCAGCGGTATGGGCGCCGCCTCGTTGGCCGGAATGGGGTCCTTGAAAGTCACCAGGCAACCGCTCAGCAGCAGGCAGCTGAGGGCGGTTATGGCCATGCGCCAGGCTTTCATCTTGCACTCCTTGTGAGGTTCGACCGACTGCCGCAAACGAAAAGCCCCGCCGAGGCGGGGCTGGGACTCAAGCTCCGACGACCAGATCCAGAAAGCGCTGCAACACGGCGCGCTGGGCCTCCAGGTCGAAATCTTCCACCCCATCGACAATGGCATGATATTCCATCCGCAAAACCAGCGTCGTCAACACCTGTGCATCCTCGACCGGCGCCCGGGAGCCCATGGCCCGCACGGCACGCTCGGCGAAGCGGAAGCGCAGCTGCTGATGGGCGAGGAACAGCGGACGCAACTGCGGGTTGGTCAGCGCCTCCTGGCGGAAGGCCAACTCCATCAGCAACTCGTCGTCACGCGCGCGCATCTTGGCCTGCACGTGGGCCACCGCCAGGTCGATGAAATGGGTGACCAGCTCGCGCCGGGCGCCGGGGTCCTGCTTGATGGCGGCGGCAATACGGCGGAAGTCCTCGTCCATGCCGGCCCAGAGCGCGGCCAGGCTGGCCGAACTGCGCTTGACGAACAGCGCGAAGCTGTCGGCGATCAGGTCCTGGATGTCGTTGAAATAATAGGTGGTGGCCGACAACGGCACGTCCGCCTCTGCCGCCACCGCGCGGTGACGCACGCCCCGCAGCCCCTCACGCACGATGATGCGTAGCGCCGCTTCGAGAATGCTCAGGCGGCGCTGCTCGCTGCCCTGGCGACTGGCCTTGCGGCCACGATACTGCACGGATTCGGCTAACTCGCCGGCCAGTCGGACCGGGCATTCCACGGCGGAGCTGAGGTTCACTGCTGGACGTTCCTCGCACGGACTGAAGAGAAAAAAGCAGGGGCCTGCCTTGACGGCAGACCCCTGCTTTCAAACAGCGGGATGGCCATGTGCCACCCAGCGCCCGACGGTGCCCGTTCCGGCGCCTGCGATCAAGCCTGCGGACGCATATGCGGGAACAGGATCACATCGCGGATGGACGGCGAATTGGTCAGAAGCATTACCAGGCGGTCAATCCCGATACCCTCGCCGGCGGTCGGCGGCATGCCGTATTCCAGGGCGCGGACGAAGTCGGCGTCGTAGTGCATGGCCTCGTCGTCGCCGGCGTCCTTGTCGGCCACCTGCTGCAGGAAGCGCGCAGCCTGGTCTTCGGCATCGTTCAGCTCGGAGTAGGCGTTCGCAATTTCCCTTCCACCGATGAACAGCTCGAAGCGGTCGGTAACACTCGGATCGTCATCGCTGCGACGGGCCAGCGGCGAGACTTCGAACGGGTAACGGGTGATGAAGTGCGGCTGTTCCAGCTTGTGCTCGACCAGCTCCTCGAAAATCATCACCTGCAGCTTGCCCAGGCCTTCGAAGCCGAGCACCTTGGCGCCGGCCTTCTTGGCGATCTCGCGGGCCTTGTCGATGTCGTTGAGGTCGGCGGCGCTGATGTCCGGGTTGTACTTGAGAATCGAGTCGAACACCGACAGGCGCACGAACGGCTCGCCGAAGTGGAACACCTTGTCGCCGTAGGGCACATCGGTGCTGCCGAGTACCGCCAGGGCCAGCTCGCGGAACAGCTCCTCGGTCAGGTCCATGTTGTCTTCGTAGTCGGCGTAGGCCTGGTAGAACTCGAGCATGGTGAACTCGGGGTTGTGCCGGGTCGAGACACCCTCGTTACGGAAGTTGCGGTTGATCTCGAAGACCTTCTCGAAGCCACCGACCACCAGGCGCTTGAGGTACAGCTCCGGCGCAATGCGCAGGAACATGGCCATGTCCAGGGCGTTGTGGTGGGTCTCGAACGGCTTGGCCGCGGCACCGCCGGGGATGGTCTGCAGCATCGGGGTTTCCACTTCGAGGAAACCGCGCTCGTTGAGGAAGCGACGGATGTGCGCGATCACCTGGGAACGCACGCGGAAGGTGTCACGCACCTCCTCGTTGACGATCAGGTCGACGTAGCGCTGGCGGTAGCGCTGCTCGGTGTCGGTCAGGCCATGGTGCTTGTCCGGCAGCGGGCGCAGCGACTTGGTCAGCAGGCGCACGTTGAGCATGTCGACGTACAGGTCGCCCTTGCCGGAACGGGCCAGGGTGCCCTCGGCGGCGATGATGTCGCCCAGGTCGAAGTGCTTGACCGCTTCCAGCTGCTCGGCCGGCAGGGTCTTGCGGTTGACGTAGACCTGCAGGCGCCCGGAGGTGTCCTGGATAACCATGAAGGCGCCACGGTTGAGCATGATACGCCCGGCGACCTTGACCGGAATGGCAGCCGCTTCCAGCTCTTCCTTGGTCTTCTCCGCGTACTGTTTCTGCAGGTCGGCGCACAGGCTGTCGCGGCGGAAATCGTTGGGGAAGGCATTGCCCTGCTCACGGACGGCAGCAAGCTTCTCTTTGCGCTGGGCAATCAGCTTGTTTTCTTCCTGTTGCAGTTCGTGCTGGTCGAGTTGTTGGTCGCTCATGGTCGTCTGTCTGCCTGGCATCTAAATCAAAGGGGTTACTGGCCGGAGCGAGCCGCGCTCACTCCGCCGGGTGCGAATCAAAGGCCCTGTTTCAGGCTGGCCTCGAGGTACTGGTCGAGGTCGCCGTCGAGGACCTTCTGGCAGTCGCTGCGCTCGACGCCGGTACGCAGGTCCTTGATGCGCGAATCGTCGAGCACGTAGGAACGGATCTGGTGCCCCCAGCCGATGTCGGACTTGGAATCTTCCAGCGCCTGCGAGGCGGCGTTGCGCTTCATCATCTCCAGCTCGTACAACTTGGCCCGCAGCATTTTCATGGCGGTGTCCTTGTTGGCGTGCTGGGAACGTTCGTTCTGGCAGGCCACCACGGTGTTGGTCGGTACGTGGGTGATACGTACGGCCGAGTCGGTGGTGTTGACGTGCTGACCACCGGCGCCGGAGGAGCGGTAGGTGTCGATGCGCAGGTCGGCCGGGTTGATCTCGATCTCGACCTTGTCGTCGATCTCGGGCGACACGAACACCGCCGAGAACGAGGTGTGGCGACGGGCCCCGGAGTCGAACGGGCTCTTGCGCACCAGGCGGTGCACGCCGATCTCGGTGCGCAGCCAGCCGAAGGCGTACTCGCCCTTGATGTGCACGGTAGCGCCCTTGATGCCGGCGACTTCGCCTTCGGACAGTTCGATGATGGTGGCGTCGAAGCCGCGCTTGTCGGCCCAGCGCAGGTACATGCGCAGCAGGATGTTGGCCCAGTCCTGCGCTTCGGTACCGCCGGAGCCGGCCTGGATGTCCAGGTAGCAGTTGTTCGGGTCCATCTCGCCGCTGAACATGCGGCGGAATTCCAGCTTCTCGAGGATTTCGCGCAGGCGCTCGACTTCGGCGACGATGTCATTGACCGCGCCCTCGTCGCTCTCCTCGGCGGCCATTTCCAGCAAGTCTTTGGAGTCGGCCAGGCTACCGGTGAGGTCGTCGATGGTCTCGACGATCTGCGCCAGCATGGCACGCTCACGGCCCAGGCCCTGGGCGTACTCGGGCTTGTTCCAGACGCTGGCGTCTTCCAGCTCGCGGTTTACTTCGACCAGGCGATCATGCTTCTGATCGTAGTCAAAGATACCCCCGAATCGACAGGGTCCGCTCGGACAGGTCCTTGATGCTGTTGAGGATCGGATTGATTTCCATGGTGGGCAGCACTCTCGGGCAAAGGCGCGCGGCTGTCGGGCCATCGGCGAGGTGCCGACCGCGCACGACGCAGGCCGCGACCGCGAAGTTTCGGAAAAGCCCGCGAGTATACCCGAGTGCACGCGCCCTGGCAGCCCGCAGGCTGACCGGCGGACCGACCTCAGAACTTCAGGCTGAGCCGCGCCGCCAGGGCATTGTCACGGGCATCCTCGGCGTAATCGCCCGCATAGGTCAGGCCGAGGTAGAGGCCGTCACGCAGTTCGTGGTCCAGGCTGAGGTCCAGGCGCAGGCTGCTACGCTCGAACTCGCGGCCCTGCAGGCGCAGGCGCTGCCCATCCGCGGTCATCGCCTCGGCATTCATACGGTCACTGCCCAGGTCCTGGCGCAGCGCTAGGCTGGCCCGGCCGACCCATTTGCGCTGCTGCCAGTACCAGGGCGCTGCCAGGCGCCAACCCAGGGTCAGGTAGCCGCCCTCCTCGTCCGCCGCCTGCAGGCGCAGGCCGTTATCGCGTAATGCGCCGCCGTCCAGGCGCAGCAGCGCCAGCCCGGCGAAGGGCTCCAGGGTGAAGTCGCGGAAATCCAGGGCGAAGCTGCTTTCGCCGAACAGCTGCCAGCTGTGCGCGCTGGCGTGATCGCTGCCACTGTCCAGACGATGCTGGCCGTACAGGGCGCCGAGCTTGAAGCCCAGCTGGTTGTAGACACGGGTGGCGGCATACAGACCGACGTGGGCACTGTCGCTGACGCCGCTATCCGCATCATCCTCCAGACGCGCCTGAGACAACGCGAGCAGCCCGCCGCCGATCCACTGACCAGCGAGCGGCCGGTCCATCCCCAGCGTAAGGCTCTCGCCACGGCGCTGCAGGCCGCCGTCCCAGTGGCCGTGATAGCCCTGGACGCGCGTCCAGATCGGCCATTGATCAGCCTCGGCCTGAGACTCGCGAAAGGCAAAGCGTACCTGCTGCAGACGGTCCAGCGCCGCCTCGCGGGGCAGGCGGCTGTCGTTGAGCAGCAAGGCGCGCTGATCGAGCAGCAGCTGGCCCTCGTCGGCGCACGCCAGCGCGCTCAAACCGCAGCAAGCCAGTATCATCCATCCCCGCATGATCCACCCGTCCCTCATCAGTCGCGACCTATTCTAGCGATCCGTGCGCATGGCCGGGCCACCCCTTCACTATGCTTAGTGGCAACCCGCCATGCACGAGACCCGCAGCACGATGCGCCGATCCTTCAGCCTACGCAGCCACTTTGCTCTGCTCATCGCCCTGCTGGTGACGCTGCTCAGCTGGCTGCTCGGCAGCCTGATCGGCAATGACGCCAGCCAGCGCATCCGCGAGGAGGTGGGCCGCGACCTGGTGGAGGCCTCACTGCAGATGATCGATCGCCTGGACAGCGACATGGCGGGCCGCGCCGCATACCTGCAGGTGCTCGCCAGCCTGCAGGTGCTGCGCCAGCCGGACGATACCGGGCAGATCCGCGCCCTGCTCGACCGTATCCACCAGCAGATCCCGAGCGTCGCCTGGATCGGCTTCACCGATCCCAATGGTCAGGTGGTGGCGTCCAGCGGCGGCGTTCTCGAAGGCCTCAGCCTGGCCCAGCGCCCGGTCTACATCCAGGGCTACCGCGGCCTGTTCATCGGCGACGTGCATGAAGCGGTGATGCTGGCCGAACGGCTGCCGAACCCGAGCGGCGAACCGATGAAGTTCGTCGACATCAGCCTGCCGGTGTACGGCAGTGACGGCGAACTGGCCGGGATACTGGCCTGCCACCTCTCCTGGGGCTGGGCCGACGAGGTGCGCCGCGCACTGCTCGAGCCCATCCAGCAGCGGCGCAACGTCGAATTTCTGGTACTCGGCAGCGACCACAGTGTGCTGCTCGGTCCGTCCCATCTGATCGGTCAGAAGCTCTCGCTACCCAGCCTGGACCAGCCTATTGCCAAAACGGGACGATGGGCGGTGGAACACTGGCCGGATGGCCAGGAATATGTCACCGGCCTGGCCAGGAGTCATGGCTATCAGGACTACGCCGGCCTGGGCTGGATCGTCGTGGCGCGCCAGGGGCTGGACGAAGCCTACGCGCCCGTCCGCGAGGTGAGCCGCTACATCGCCCTCTGGGGCGCCGCCCTGGCCCTGCTGTTCGCCGCCGCCGGCTGGCTGCTGACCGGTTACTTCACCCGTCCGCTGCGGGCCATCTCGCAAGCCGCCGACCACCTCAGCGCCGGACAGATCGGCACCATCCCCAGCCTCGACAGCCCGCGTGAAATTGCCGTGCTCAGCCAGTCCATTCGCCAGCTGGTGGAGAGCCTCACCCATCAGCAGAGCGTGCTGGGCATGCTGGACGACAAGGCCCACAGCGACCCACTCACCGGCCTGGCCAATCGCGCGGCGCTGGAACGTTTCCTGTTGCTGGCCAAGCACCGCGAGAACGCGCTGGGCCTGCTCTACCTCGATCTGGACGGCTTCAAGCCGATCAACGACAGCCTCGGCCACGCCGCCGGCGATCAGCTGCTCAAGCATGTCGCCGTGCGCCTGCGCGGCTGCCTGCGCGACGGCGACATGGTGGCGCGCCTGGGCGGCGACGAGTTCGTGATGGTGCTGCGCATGAGCGAAGGCAAGGAGCCGGAACGCGTGCGCCTGGTCGCCGAGCGGGTGCTACACGGACTGTGCCAGCCGGTACTCATCGACGGCCAGGAAGCGCACATCGGCTGCAGCATCGGCGCGGCACTGTGGCCGCAGGACCATGCCGAACTGGACGGGGCGCTGGAACTCGCTGACCAGGCGCTCTACCGCGCCAAGCACAACGGACGCAATCGCGTGGAGTTCCACAGCCCCGGGTGAAACCTCAGCGCAGTGCCAGCTCCTGACGCACCTGGCTTTCCAGCTCGGCCTTGAGCGACGGCTCCAGCTTGAGCTGGCGGGCCAGCTCCTCGAGGTAGGCGCGCTCCATGAAGTGCTCCTCGTCGACCATCAGCACGCTGGCGATGTACATCTCCGCGGCCATCTCCGGAGTGCTGGCGGCGCGCGCTACTTCGGCAGGGTCGAGCGGCTTGTTCAGCTCGGCATCCAGCCAGCGCAGCAGCTCCGGATCATTGGCCAGCGCACCGATCTGCTCCTCGATCAGCTGGCGCTCCTTGGCGTCGACATGGCCGTCGGCCTTGGCCGCCGCCACCAGCGCCTTGAGGATGGCCTGGCTGTGCAGTTCGGCCTGCGGTGCCGGCAGGCGATCGACGGTCTGCGGCTCGATACGCGGCTGCGCACTGCCAGCACGCTGCTGCTCCTGCCAGTTGCCGTAGGCCTTGTAGGCAATCACGCCGAGGGCCGCCAGGCCGCCGTAGGTCAGTGCCTTGCCACCCAGCTTGCGCGCGCTCTTGTTACCCAGCAACAGCCCCAGAGCGCCCGCTGCCAGGGCGCCACCACCGGCGCCCTTGAGCAGGGTGCCGAGGTCACCGCTGCCGCCCTTGCCGCCGCCGGTCACGCTGCCGAGCAGGCCACCCAGGCCGCCGGCCGACGATCCACCGGATTTTTGTTGCAGCAGGTCCTGGCCGGATTTGAGCAGTTGGTCGAGCAGTCCACGAGTATTCATCTAAGCCCTCCTGAGGGATTACCTGTCCATGTAAGGCCTTGATTTTAACCACAACAGCCGGAGCGCGAAGTGACGCTCTGCTTCCGGATATTGCGTACAGCAAAAAAACCACTTCCTTTCGATTAAAAAGAACGGCTTTATCTATTTTCGATAAACCGCAACCAATTGCCTCGGATTGCCCGCCATGATGACCCTGCGCCAGATCCGCCATTTCATCGCCGTTGCCGAGACCGGCTCGATCTCTGCCGCCGCCCAGGCGGTATTCATCTCGCAGTCGACCCTGACTCTGGCCATCCAGCAGCTGGAGGAGGAGATCGGCGTCAGCCTGTTCAACCGCCACGCCAAGGGCATGAGCCTGACCCACCAGGGCCACCAGTTCCTGCGCCAGGCGCACCTGATCCTGGCCACCGTGGACAATGCCAAGCGCAGCCTGCAGCAGAGCACCGACCAGGTCGCCGGGCACCTCACCATCGGCGTGACCAGCCTGGTCGCCGGCTACTACCTGGCCGACCTGATCACCCGCTTCCAGCGTGCCTACCCCAACGTGCAGGTCCGCGTGGTGGAAGACGAGCGCCCCTATATCGAACACCTGCTGGTCAGCGGCGAGATTGACGTCGGCGTGCTGATCCTGTCCAACCTGGAAGACCGCCACGCCCTGCAGACCGAGGTACTGACCCATTCGCCGCATCGCCTCTGGCTACCGGCACGCCACCCGCTGCTGGAGCGCGACAGCATCAGCCTGGCCGACGTGGCCAGCGAACCACTGATCCAGCTCAACGCCGACGAAATGGGCCTGCATACCCAGCGCATCTGGAGCCGCGCCGGCCTGACCCCGCACGTGACCCTGCGTACCGCCTCGGTAGAGGCCGTGCGCAGCCTGGTGGCCGCCGGTCTCGGCCTGTCGATCCAGCCGGACATGACCTACCGGCCCTGGTCGCTGGAGGGCGACATCATCGAAGCGCGGCCGCTGGTCGACCTCGGCGAGCCGCTCGATGTCGGCCTGGCCTGGCGCCGCGGCACGGCGCGACCGGCGCTAGTCGACCCGTTCCTCACCCTGGCCCGCGAACAGCCCAACAACCGCAAGGTTTCGATTTAATCGAACGCCACTTTCAATATTTAGAATTTGTCGACCTCAAGCCCGGCCTCTAGTCTCGCTTCCCTATGGACGCAGGCATCCCGGGCCAACCGGAGCCGCCATGCCAGCCGCAACCAATAACAGAAGAAACGCGAAGATGAGCACGCCCACCCTGCACAGCGCCTTGCTGATCGACGGCCACCTGGTCGGCGGGGAAGGTGTCGCCGAAGCCATCCTCAATCCTGCCAGCGGCGAAGTCCTGTGCAGCATCGCCGAGGCCTCGCTGGAGCAGCTCGAAGCCGCCGTGCAGGCCGCCCACCGCGCTTTCCCCGCCTGGTCGCGGACCACCCCGGCACAACGCGCCGCCACCCTGCTGGCGATTGCCGAGGCCATCGATGCGCAGGCCGAGCAGCTGGCCCAGTTGGAAGCCCTGAACTGCGGCAAGCCGTTGCATCTGGCGCGCCAGGACGACCTGCCGGCGACCGCTGACGTCTTCCGTTTCTTCGCCGGCGCCGTGCGCTGCCAGCAGGGCCAGCTGGCCGGCGAGTACCTGGAAGGGCATACCAGCCTGGTGCGCCGCGACCCGGTCGGCGTGGTCGCCTCCATCGCGCCGTGGAACTACCCGCTGATGATGGCGGCCTGGAAAATTGCCCCGGCCCTGGCCGCCGGCAACACCCTGGTGTTCAAACCCTCCGAGCACACGCCGCTGTCGATCCTGGCGCTGGCCCCGGCGCTGGCGCAGATCCTCCCGGCCGGCGTGCTGAACATCGTCTGCGGCGGTGGCGAAGGCGTCGGCAGCAGCCTGGTCGGCCACCCGAAAGTGCGCATGGTGTCGCTGACCGGCGATATCGTCACCGGCCAGAAGATCCTGCAAAGCGCCGCGCGCACCCTCAAACGCACGCACCTGGAGCTGGGCGGCAAGGCGCCGGTGATCGTCTGCAACGATGCCGACATCGACGCCGTGGTCCAGGGCATCCGCAGCTACGGTTACTACAACGCCGGCCAGGACTGCACCGCGGCCTGCCGCATCTACGCGGAAAAAGGCATCCACGATCGCCTGGTCGCCGAACTGGGCGATGCGGTGGCGAGCATTCGCTTCGCCCGCAAAAAGGACGCCGACAACGAGATCGGCCCGCTGATCAGCGCGCGCCAGCGCGACCGCGTGGCCAGCTTCGTCGAGCGCGCCCTTGGCCAGCCGCATATCGAGCGCGTCACCGGTGCCGCGGTGCATTCCGGCCCTGGCTTCCATTACCAGCCGACCCTGCTGGCCGGCTGCAAGCAGAGCGACGAGATCGTCCAGCGCGAGGTGTTCGGCCCGGTCGTCACCGTCACCCGCTTCGACCACCTGAGCCAGGCGCTGGACTGGGCCAACGACTCCGAATACGGCCTGGCCAGCTCGGTGTGGACGCAGAACCTGGACAAGGCCTTCCAGCTGGCCAACCGCCTGCAGTACGGCTGCACCTGGATCAACACCCACTTCATGCTGGCCAGCGAGATGCCGCACGGCGGGCTGAAACGCTCGGGCTACGGCAAGGACCTGTCCAGCGACTCGTTGCAGGACTACAGCGTGGTGCGCCACATCATGGTTCGCCACGGACAACAACTAGACTGACCCAACCCGCTCGGCGCGGTCTGCCGAACGCCATTCATCTGCCCCGATAACAGGTCACAACAAGAGGGAATCACGATGTCCGCGCCAACCACCACGCTTATCAGTGCTCTCGCCACCGCCCTGCTCGCCGCAGGCGCCGTGCAAGCCGCCGAACCGCTCAAGACCCTCGGCAGCGCCGAAGGCCAGCTCGACATCATCGCCTGGCCCGGCTACATCGAGCGCGGCGAAACCGACAAGAACTACGACTGGGTCACCCAGTTCGAGCAGGACACCGGCTGCAAGGTCAACGTCAAGACCGCCGCCACCTCCGACGAGATGGTCAGCCTGATGGCCAAGGGCGGCTATGACCTGGTCACCGCCTCGGGCGATGCCTCGCTGCGTCTGATCGCAGGCAAGCGCGTGCAGCCGGTCAACGTCGACCTGATCCCCAGCTGGAAACACATCGACGAGCGTCTGAAGGACGCGCCCTGGCACACGGTCGGCGGCCAGCACTACGGCACGCCCTACCAGTGGGGCCCGAACGTGCTGATGTACAGCACCAAGTTGTTCAAGGAAGCGCCGAGCAGCTGGAAAGTGGTGTTCGAGGAGCAGACCCTGGCCGACGGCAAGAGCAACAAGGGCCGCGTGCAGGCCTACGACGGCCCGATCTACATCGCCGACGCCGCGCTTTACCTGAAAGCGCACAAGCCGGAGCTGGGCATCAGCGATCCCTACCTGCTCAACGAGCAGCAGTACGCCGCCGCGCTGGAACTGCTGCGCCAGCAGCAACCGCTGATCCACCGCTACTGGCACGACGTCACCGTGCAGATGAACGACTTCAAGAACGAAGGCGTGGTCGCCTCCAGCGCCTGGCCGTACCAGGTCAACGCGCTGCAACTGGAGAAGCAGGAGATCGCCTCCACCGTCCCGGCCGAAGGCGCCACCGGCTGGGCCGACACCACCATGCTGCACGCCGAGGCCAAGCACCCGGTGTGTGCCTACAAGTGGATGGACTGGTCGCTGCAGCCCAAGCTGCAGGGTGACCTGGCCGCCTGGTTCGGCTCGGTACCGGCGGTACCGGCCGCCTGCCAGGGCAACGCCCTGCTCGGCGCCGAGGGCTGCAAGACCAACGGCTTCGACAACTTCGACAAGATCGCCTTCTGGAAAACCCCGCAGGCCGAGGGTGGCAAGTACGTGCCCTACAGCCGCTGGACCCAGGATTACATCGCCATCATGGGCGGCAGGTAAGCCTCCCCTCTCCCTCTGGGAGAGGGGCCGGGGCGGCCCGCGTAGGGGTGAGGGATTTTCAGGCAACTCCGAGCCATCTCAGGCGACGCCAAGCGGCCTATAGCTCCCTCACCCCTGCCCTCTCCCAGAGGGAGAGGGAGTAGTCCCTACTTCCACCGTTTTCCCGTTGTACACCCACCACCGACTCTCCCGTCTCGTGTCGGCAAACCGGCCGGGCCGGTGGTGGGTGGCTTTCCTCCTGGAGTGTTCGAGATGACCCTTGCAGTGCAATTCACCGATGTGTCCCGCGTGTTCGGCGAGGTCAAGGCCGTCGACCGGGTGTCCATCGACATCCGGGACGGCGAATTCTTTTCCATGCTCGGCCCCTCCGGCTCGGGCAAGACCACCTGCCTGCGCCTGATCGCCGGCTTCGAACAACCCAGCGCCGGCTCCATCCGCATCCACGGCGCCGAGGCGGCCGGGTTGCCGCCCTATCAGCGTGACGTCAACACGGTGTTCCAGGACTACGCCCTGTTCCCGCACATGAACGTGCTGGAGAACGTCGCCTACGGCCTCAAGGTCAAGGGCGTGGCCAAGGCCGAGCGCCTGGCCCGCGCCGAAGAGGCGCTGGCCCTGGTAGCCCTGGGCGGCTATGGCGCACGCAAGCCGGTACAGCTGTCCGGCGGCCAGCGCCAGCGCGTGGCCCTGGCCCGCGCCCTGGTCAATCGCCCGCGCGTGCTGCTGCTCGACGAGCCACTGGGCGCACTGGACCTCAAGCTGCGCGAGCAGATGCAGAGCGAGCTGAAGAAGCTGCAGCGCCAGCTCGGCATCACCTTCATCTTCGTCACCCACGACCAGGGCGAGGCGCTGTCCATGTCCGACCGCGTGGCAGTGTTCAACAAGGGCCGTATCGAGCAGGTCGATGCCCCGCGCAACCTGTACATGAATCCGGCCAGCACCTTCGTCGCCGAGTTCGTCGGCACCAGCAACGTGCTCAAGGGCGACCTGGCCATCCGGGTCAGCGGCTCGCCGCGCCCGATGTCGATCCGTCCGGAACATGTGCGCCTGGTCGACAGCGGCGCCAGCCTGCCGGCCAGCGACGAGGCGGAGATCAGCGGCCTGCTGCACGATATCCAGTACCTGGGCGCCGCCACCCGCTACGAGCTGCAGCTCGACAACGGGCAGAACTTCGCCGTGAGCCAGGCCAACAACCAGTGGGGCGTCGGCGATGCCCCCTGCCAGCCCGGCCAGCGCGTCACCGCGCGCTGGGCCCGCGCCGCCATGGTCGCGCTGCGCGAGGAGGCCTGAAATGAGCAGCCAGACCCTGGCCCTGCAGACGGATGGCGGCCTGCTGCGCCGCCTGTCCAGCCTGCTCTACCGTAAGTCCACGCTGTACCTGGCGCTGCTGCTGATTCCGCCGCTGCTGTGGTTCGGCGCCATCTACCTGGGCTCGCTGCTGACTCTGCTGTGGCAGGGCTTCTACACCTTCGACGACTTCAGCATGACGGTCACCCCGGACCTCACGCTGGGCAACTTCAAGGCGCTGTTCCAGGCGGCCAACTTCGACATCATCCTGCGCACCCTGACGATGGCGGTCGCGGTATCCGTGGCCAGCGCCGCGCTGGCCTTCCCCATCGCCTACTACATGGCGCGCTACACCAGCGGCAAGACCAAGGCCTTCTTCTACATCGCGGTGATGCTGCCGATGTGGGCCAGCTACATCGTCAAGGCCTACGCCTGGACTCTGCTGCTGGCCAAGGGCGGAGTCGCCATGTGGTTCGTCCAGGTACTGCACCTGCAACCCGTGCTGGAGTTCCTCCTGGGCATCCCCGGCATCGGCGGCAACACCCTGTCGACCTCGCACCTGGGGCGCTTCCTGGTGTTCGTCTACATCTGGCTGCCGTTCATGATCCTGCCCATCCAGGCCTCGCTGGAACGTCTGCCGCCCTCGCTGCTGCAGGCCTCGGCCGACCTCGGCGCGCACCCGGCGCAGACCTTCCTGCAGGTCATCCTGCCGCTGTCGGTTCCCGGCATCGCCGCCGGCTCGATCTTCACTTTCAGCCTGACCCTCGGCGACTTCATCGTGCCGCAGCTGGTGGGGCCGCCCGGCTACTTCATCGGCAGCATGGTCTACGCCCAGCAGGGCGCGATCGGCAACATGCCGATGGCCGCCGCCTTCACCCTGGTGCCGATCGTGCTGATCGCCATCTACCTGTCCATCGTCAAGCGTCTGGGGGCCTTCGATGCACTCTGAGCAAGCGTCCTGGGGCCTCAAGGCTGCCGCCTGGGGCGGGCTGGTGTTCCTCCACTTCCCGATCCTGATCATCTTCCTCTACGCCTTCAACACCGAAAGCGCCGGCTTCAGCTTCCCGCCCAAGGGTCTGACCCTGGGCTGGTTCAGCGTCGCCTTCGCCCGTGCCGACGTGCTGGAAGCCATCGTGCTGTCGCTCAAGGTGGCGAGCATCGCCACGCTGATCGCCATGCTGCTCGGCACCCTGGCCGCGGCGGCGCTGTGGCGGCGCGACTTCTTCGGCAAGGAGAGCGTGTCCCTGCTGCTGATCCTGCCGATCGCCCTGCCCGGCATCGTCACCGGCATCGCCCTGCTTTCGGCGTTCAAGACCTTCGGCATCGAGCCGGGCCTGCTGACCATCGTCATCGGCCACGCCACCTTCTGCGTGGTGATCGTCTACAACAACGTCATCGCCCGCTTCCGCCGCACCAGCTACAACCTGATCGAAGCCAGCATGGACCTGGGCGCCGACGGCTGGCAGACCTTCCGCTACATCGTCCTGCCCAACCTGGGCTCAGCCCTGCTGGCGGGCGGCATGCTGGCCTTCGCCCTGTCCTTCGACGAGATCATCGTCACCACCTTCACCGCCGGCCATGAGAAGACCCTGCCGATCTGGCTGCTCAACCAGCTGTCGCGCCCGCGTGACGTGCCGGTGACCAACGTGGTCGCCATGCTGGTGATGCTGGTGACCATGCTGCCGATCCTCGGCGCCTACTACCTGACCAAGGGTGGCGAGGGCGTGGCCGGCAGCGGCAAATGACCTTTACGCCCCTCTCCCGTCGGGACAGGGGCCGGGCTCTGTGCAGCTCGTAACTCCCTCACCCCAACCCCTCCCCAAAGGGAGAGGGGCTTAACAAACAACCGCAACGACGAGGCTTATGCGATGCAAACCAAACTGCTGATCAACGGCCAACTGGTGGCTGGTGAAGGTGCTGTCCAGCCGGTCCTCAATCCTTCGCTGGGTACCACCCTGATGGAGATCGCCGAGGCCAGCCCGGCCCAGGTCGACGCTGCCGTGCAGGCGGCCGATGCCGCCTTCGCCGACTGGTCGCAGACCACCCCGGGCCAGCGCTCGGCGCTGCTGCTGCAGGTGGCCGACGCCATCGACACCCATGCCGAGACACTGGCCCGCCTGGAATCGCAGAACTGCGGCAAGCCTTACGCCGCCACCCTGGGCGACGAGCTGCCGGCGGTCGCCGACGTGTTCCGCTTCTTCGCCGGCGCGGTGCGCTGCATGCCGGGCTCGGCCGCCGGCGAGTACCTGCCGGGGCACACCTCGATGATCCGCCGCGACCCGGTCGGCGTGGTCGCCTCCATCGCGCCCTGGAACTACCCGCTGATGATGGCTGCCTGGAAGCTGGCCCCGGCCCTGGCCGCCGGCAACTGCGTGGTGCTCAAGCCCTCCGAGCAGACCCCGCTGACCGCGCTGAAACTGGCCGAGCTGATCGCGCCGATCTTCCCCGCCGGGGTGGTCAACCTGGTGTTCGGCCGCGGCCCGAGCGTCGGCCAGCCACTGGTCACCCATCCCAAGGTGCGCATGGTCTCGCTGACCGGCTCCATTCCCACCGGCGTCAACATCGTTTCCAGCACCGCCGAAACCATGAAACGCACCCACATGGAACTGGGCGGCAAGGCCCCGGTGCTGATCTTCGACGACGCCGACATCGACGCCGCCGTGGAAGGCATCCGTGCCTTCGGCTTCTACAACGCCGGCCAGGACTGCACCGCCGCCTGCCGCATCTATGCACAGAAAGGCGTGTACCAGCAGTTCGTCGCCAAGCTCGGCGAGGCCGTCAGCACGCTCAAGCTGGGCACCCAGGACGAGGATGGCGTCGAGCTCGGCCCGCTGATCACCGCTGCCCACCGCGACCGTGTGCTGGGCTTCCTCGAACGCGCCAAGGCCGTACCGCACATCCAGGTGGTCACCGGCGGCCAGGCCGCCGACCGTCCGGGCTTCTTCGTCGAGCCGACCGTGCTCGCCGGCGCTCGCCAGGACGACGAAATCGTCCGTCGCGAGGTGTTCGGCCCGGTGGTCTCGGTCACCGAGTTCGACACCGAGGAGCAGGCCCTGGCCTGGGCCAACGACTCCGACTACGGTCTGGCCAGCTCGGTGTGGACCGCCGACGTGGGCCGCGCCCATCGCCTGTCGGCGCGCCTGCAGTACGGCTGCACCTGGGTCAACACCCACTTCATGCTGGTCAGCGAGATGCCGCACGGCGGCATGAAGCTCTCCGGCTACGGCAAGGACATGTCCATGTACGGGCTGGAGGACTACACCACCATCCGCCACGTGATGATCAAGCACTGATCCGAGCGCCGCGCGCGACGCTCAGATAACGCCAATGTTTCCCTGCCCCACGGGCGGCGCCCGGCGCCGCTCGCGGGCAGCGCTACGCCGATTTCGGGCCAGCCGGCCCATCACCCGCGGGTCCGCCCGCATGGAGGCAAGCATGCGTCATCTCGTCAGAGCCTTATCCCTGCTGTCGCTGTTGTGTTTCGCCCACCTGGCCCAGGCGGCCGACGCCAAGGCCATCGTCGACGGCTACATGGCCGCCTGGAATGCCCATGACGCCGACCAGGCTGCCACCTTCCTGGCCGAGGACGCGGTGTATTTCGACGCCACGGTCGGTACGCCGCAGAACGGCAAGGCCGCCGCGCGCGACAACGTGATCAAGGTCTTCGTCGGCGCCGTACCGGACCTGAAGTGGGAGATGACCAGCGCGCCCATCGTCAGCGCCGACGGCATCGCCTTCCAGTGGAAGTTCAGCGGCACCAACAGCGGCGACTGGAGTGCCGAGACCAAGGCCACCGGCAAGCCGCTGTCGTTCGAGGGGGTCAGCTTCATCCGCATCAAGGACGGCAAGATCGCCTACCAGGGCGACTATTACGATGCCCTCGGCTTCAACAAGCAGCTGGGTTGGTAGGCGGAGCGTGAACCAGCGCATGGATTTGCAGCTAAGCCGGCAAATGCACGCGCAAACAGAGTAGGCCGTCACATCCGGCGGCAGGGCGATCTTTCAGGATCGCCCGAATCCCGCCATCCCGGCGGCCGGAACAGCCGCCATGCCACTGCCCTCGCCCATCTGCCGCCCTCCGCGCCGAGCCCTGCTCGGCGCACTGGGGCTATGGGTGGGGCTGATCGGCACCCCGAGCAATGCCGGCAACCCCCAGCCGGCAGCGCTGGCCGAGGCGATCAGCGCCAATCGCCTGGACGCCTGGGAGCAGGTGCTGGCGACGCCCGGCAGCGCCGACGATGCCGCACTGCTGGAACGGGTCAACCGCTTCGTCAACCGCAGCGTGCTGCACGGCGAAGACCGCGATATCTGGGGCGAGGCCGATTACTGGGCCACTCCGCGCGAAACCCTCGGCCGCGGCCGTGGCGACTGCGAGGACATCGCCATCGCCAAGTACTTCGGCCTGCTGCGCCTGGGCGTGGCCAGCGACAAGCTGCGCCTGACCTTCGTCAAATCCCTGGAACTGAAACGAGCACACATGGTGCTGGCCTACTACGCCGACGAGCGCGCCGAACCGCTGATCCTCGACAACCTGCAGACGCAGATCCTGCCCGCCCACCAGCGCCGCGACCTGCTGCCGGTCTATGCCTTCAACAACCACGGCATCTTCCTCGGCAGCGCCCCGCAGCGCCCGTCGACACAGTCGCCGCAGCTGCTGTCACGCTGGCAGGACGTCAGCGCGCGGGCACTGGCCGAAGGCTCGACCGCCCCAGCGCCGCAGAGCTGATTCTCCCCTCGCCCACCGCTGGGAGGAGGTAACTGAAACAGGCCATCTCCCGTAAACGGGAGAGGGAGAACAACCCGCTCAGCGCGGCGCCAGGTGCGCCACCATCAGCTGCACGCTCTCGCGCCCCTGGTACTCGTTGACGTCCAGCTTGTAGGCCAGCTCGACCCAGCGCACGTTGGGGTTGGGCCAGATATCGCGGTCGACGTTGAAGGCGATGCCATCCAGGGTCAGGCTGCCGCATTCGGTCTTCAGCACCAGCTTGAGGTGCTTCTCGCCCACCACTCGCTGGGTGACGATCTGGAACACGCCGTGGAACAGCGGCTCGGGGAAATGCTGGCCCCAGGGCCCGGCATGGCGCAGGGCCTTGGCCAGCTCCAGATGGAACTCCTCGGCCCCCAGCTGGCCATCGGACAGCAGGCGGCCGGTCAGGTCGTCCTCGCTCAGCTGGCGGCGTACTTCGGCATCGAAGGCCGCGGCAAAGGCGCCGAAGTGTTCCTGCGGCAGGGACAGGCCGGCGGCCATGGCATGCCCGCCGAACTTGCTGATCAGCCCCGGATGGCGCGCCGCCACGGCGTCCAGCGCATCGCGGATGTGCAGGCCCGGCACCGAGCGCGCCGAGCCCTTGAGCAGGCCGTCGCCGGCGTCGGCGAAGGCGATGGCCGGGCGGTGGTAGCGCTCCTTCAGGCGCGAGGCGAGGATGCCGATCACGCCCTGGTGCCAGTCCGGCTCGAACAGGCACAGGCCGAACGGCATATCGGCCAGCGGCAGATCCTTGAGCTGGGCCAGCGCCTCGCGCTGCATGCCCTGCTCGATGGCCTTGCGATCCTTGTTCAGCTCGTCGAGCTGCTGCGCCATGTCGCGGGCCAGGGCCTCGTCCTCGCACAGCAGGCACTCGATCCCCAGGCTCATGTCATCCAGGCGCCCGGCCGCGTTGAGGCGCGGCCCGAGAATAAAGCCGAGGTCGGTGGAGGTGATCCGCGCGTGCTGGCGCCCCGCCACCTCCAGCACCGCCCGCAGCCCCGGCCGCGCCCGCCCGGCGCGGATGCGCGCCAGCCCTTGGTGCACCAGGATGCGGTTGTTGGCATCCAGCGGCACCACGTCGGCCACGCTGCCCAGGGCCACCAGGTCGAGCAGCTCGCCTAGGTTCGGTTCAGAGATACCCGCTTTGGCGAACCAGCCCAGCTCGCGCAGCCGCGCACGCAGGGCCAGCAGCACGTAGAACATCACCCCGACCCCGGCCAGTGCCTTGCTGGGGAACGCGCAGCCCGGCTGGTTGGGATTGACGATGGCGTCGGCCGCCGGCAGCTCCGGGCCCGGCAGGTGGTGGTCGGTGACCAGCACCTTGAGCCCGGCCGCCTTGGCCGCGGCCACGCCGTCGACGCTAGAGATGCCGTTGTCGACGGTGACCAGCAGCTCGGGCTGGCGCTGCAGGGCCACGGCGACGATTTCCGGGGTCAGGCCGTAGCCATACTCGAAGCGATTGGGCACCAGATAATCGACATGCGCCGCGCCGAGCATGCGCAGGCCGAGCACGCCGACCGAGCTGGCAGTGGCGCCGTCGGCATCGAAGTCGCCGACGATGAGGATGCGCTGGCGCTGCTGCAGGGCCTGCACCAGCAGGTCCACCGCGGCGTCGATACCCTTCAGTTGCTGATACGGAATCAGCCGCGCCAGGCCCTTGTCCAGCTCGGCGGCGGACTGCACGCCACGCGCCGCGTACAGACGGGTCAGCAGGGGCGGCAAGTCGCCCAGGTCGGGCAGTTGGGCGGGAAGTGGGCGGGGTTCGATGCGCATGGGTAGTCCGGTTGTGTTTCTGGGCGGGCCGGAGTGGCACGTCTTGCTCCCTCTCCCTCCGGGAGAGGGCTGGGGTGAGGGAGATTCCGAGCAGTTGGCAAGACCCTCACCCCTGGCCCCTCTCCCAAGGGGAGAGGGGGAACGATCAGCGTTCGCCAGCCAGCCACTCCAGCGGAATCTCGTGCTGGCCGCGCTCGTCGGTCACATAGAGGTGGCCATCGCTGATCATCACGCTCCAGCTCACCGAGCGCGGCAGATCGCGCGCCAGGTTTTCCAGGGCTTCCTGGTTCACCCCCACCACGTTGATGTTCTTCAGGCTGCGCACGCTGTCGAGCACCTTGTTCTGCCAGACGCGCAGGTTGCCGTAGGCCACCAGGCTGAACTTCTCGGTGCGCCGCGAGCACCAGGTAATGCGTTCGGCGTCCGGCTGGCCGACTTCGATCCAGTGCAGCACGCGATCGTCCAGGCTCTTTTCCCACAGCGCCGGCTCGTCGACATCGGACAGGCCACGGCCGAAGGCCAGCTGCTCGTGGTACCACAGGGCGTAGGCGATCAGGCGCACGCACAGGCGTTCCTCGGTCTCCGATGGATGCTTGGCCACGGTGAAGCGCAGGTTCTCGTAGACGTTGCGATCGATGTCGGTGAGGTTGAGTTCGACTTTGTAGGGCGTGGCTTGCAGAGCCATGGGGCAGTACCGGCTGGGAACGAAGGGCGGCAAGTCTAGCGCGAAACCCCTGGCAGGTGCGGACCGTACGACCGGACCAGGTTGGCAAATAGCGTCCGGCGCGGTTGCCAGGCACAGGCAGGCCCCTTATAAGACCGCGCATCGAAAGCCCTCATGGTCGAGCGGCTTGCCTGGAGAAGGAAATTCCATGGAAATGTTCATCGCACTTCTGGTCATCGCCATCATCGTCGGCGTGGTCATCTTCATCAGCGCTCGCGACCCCGGCGACCTGCACCTGAACATCCAGGGCAGTCCGGCGCGCATCACCCTGGACGAAGCCAAGCAGGTCAACCGCGTCACCTACCTGCAACTGATCAGCCCGGAGCTGGCCCGCGCACTGGCCGGCAAGCTGCAGGGCGATGCCTGGCAGCTCGTCCAGAGCGGCCTGTGCGTCAGCTGGCTGAATGAAGGCCGGCAGGACGCTGCCCTGCAGCTGCTCGGCAAGCTCGACCCGCATCACCGCGGCGTCGCCCTGAGCAACCTGCTCAGGCACCTGATCGAGGCAGGCGAGGAGCGCCAGGCCCTGGAGCTGCTGACGCAGTCCGGCGACGAACTGCCCGCGCAGCCGTTGCTCAGGGTAGCGCTGCTGCGCGCCGAGGGCCGCCTGGACGAGGCGCGCACCGAGCTGAGCGAACTGGACACGTACAAGGGCAACGCCGACGTTCTCCACCTGACCCAGCTGGCCCGCCAGCAACGCGAACTGGAGCAGCGCGACGCCGCGCTGCACAGCCTCGACCTGGCCTGGCAGCTGATGCAGGGCAGCGCCGCGGTCGACGAGTACCTGGGGCTGGACGCGCTGCTCGCGGAACTGGCCGCACTTGGCGAGTTCAGCCGGCTGCAGGCGATTGCCGAACAACTGCCGGTGGCACAGCGCCCGGCGGCCATCGCCGAACTGATCCGGGCCGGCCTGTTCGAGCAGGCCCGCGCCCTGCTCCAGGGCCTGGCGCAGTATCAGAGCGAGTCCCTGCAGGGGCAGATGTTCGGCGCCATGCTGGCCCGCGACCAGCTGATCCAGGCCGAGGAGCTGCTGGGCCAGGTGACGAACGCCCAGCACACCACCCTGCTGGTCCGGCTGGCGCAGTGGCATATCGTCCGCGGTAGCTTCGAAACGGCCGCAGCCGGACTGCAGGCACGCGCACGCAGCCCGCAGGAACGCATCGACCTGTATCTGTCGCTGTGGAAACTGCAGGTCGGTGAACGCCCCGAGCTGGCCGCCAGGCTGCTGGACCAGGCCGAGGGCTGGGTAGCGCAGCTCACCGAGGACGAGCAGGACGACCTGCGCTTCTTCGTGCTCGATGCGCGCCTGTCGACCCAGAGCCTGCTGCCCGAGCGGCAGCGCACCAGCTATGAGATTCGTCGTGGGCTGGAGGAAATGGAGCGCTTGCTGCAGGGCATGGACAGCTACAGCCGCATCGCCAATCTCGGTCTGCTGGCGCGCCTGCTGCACCAGCTCGGCCGCGCCGAAGATGCCCTGGCCAAGCTGGCGCAGGCCCGTGAACTGCTGAGCCGTAGCGGCCCGCAGGACGACCTGGAGGACCTCGACAAGGCCCTGCTGCTGGAGGACATCGCCACCACCTATCTGCAACTGCAGCGCCTGGACCTGGCCCTCGCCGCCCGCGCCGAGATCCCCGAGAGCGAGATATTCGACGAGCGCGACTGGATCGCCGCCCTCATCGAGCACGACCATCTGCAGCAGGCCATCGAGGCGCTGGACCTGCGCACCCTGTTCGCCGTCGCCGCGCCACTCGCCAGCCTGACCGGCAAGCTCGCCGAACTGGCCGAGCAGGGGCAGGCGCTACGCGGCCAGTTGCTGGCCAAGCTGAGCAGCGACGCGTTCTGGGAGCCTGCCGCCAGCGCCGCCTGATCTCAGCGGGCGAAGCGCGCCCAGAGTTCGTCGAACTCGCGCGCGTAGCTGCTCACCAGCTGTGGATGGTCGATCACCAGCAGGTTCTCCTCGTTGCTGGTGCTGGCGCTGCGGGTCCAGTTGAAACTGCCATTGAGCAGCAGGCGACCGTCGAACAGGGCGAACTTGTGGTGCATGTGATAGGGGCTGTCGTCGATGCGCAGCGGCACGCCCTGGGCGATCAGGTGCTGGATGTCGCTGCCCTCGTCGTGCTGTTTCTCGTTGTCGCTGATCACCCGCACCGTCACGCCACGGCGGTGGCAGGCGACGATCTCCTCGCTCAGGCGGTCGTCGGAGATGGTGTAGACGCAAATATCCACCGTCTCGCGAGCCTGGCGGCACAGCTCGCGGATCTTGCGCAGGCAGTCCTCGCCGGGGCTGAAGTGGGCGCTGGCCACGGCCGGGCGCGGCGGCGCGCTGGCGGCATCGAGGGTCTTGATCACCTGCTCCAGCCATTTCAGTGCCGGCAGGGCATTGGCCGCATCGCTCAGGGTCAGGTCGCGCACCAGATCGAAGGCGCGGTTACGCAGGTAGCGCACCTGGTCCGGGCCCAGGTCGCTGCCCAGCTGGCGCAGCTCGTCGCGCTCCTCGTTGCTCAGCTTGAGGTCGACCAGGCTGTCGCGCAGCTGCTGGTCCAGGCGGGTGAAATCCATTCAGTTTCTCCTTGAGGTGCGGGTCAGCGCGGCATACAGCACGCCGCACAGGGCGCCCGCCAGATGGTATTCGAACGAGATGCCCTGGCGCGGCAGCAGGCCGAACCACCAGCCGCCGTAGTAGAACAGCACCAGCACGGCGATCAGCAGGCTGCCCAGGCTGCGCTCGAACCAGGCACGGCCGAGCAGCAGGCCCCAAAGACCGAACACCCAGCCACTGGCGCCCAGGTGCATGCCCGGACGGGCCAGCAACCAAACCAGCAGGCCGCTGCCGAGGATGATGAAGGCGCTGGCAGCGACGAAGCGCCGCGGCGGGCCGAGCAGCGCCAGCCAGCCGAGCAACAGCAGGCCCGGCAGGTTGTTCAGCAGATGCCACCAGCCGGCATGCAGCCAGGGCGCGAAGAGAATGCCGGGCAGGCTACCGAGGTGACGCGGCAGCACGCCCCAGGCGTTGAGGGCATCGCCGCTCAGGCTGTTGATCAGCTGCACCAGCAGCATCAGCCCGGCGATGCCGGCCAGCAGCTGCAGGCGCGGCGCCAGCCAGGCGGTCACGCCTGCTCCGGCCCCGGCTCGGCGGGCGCCTGCGGCGCGCCGAGGAACTGGCCCAGCTCACGCATGCGCTGGGCCATCTCGCCCATGCGGTTGTGGGTGCGCAGGTCGATCTCGATCTTCTTGTCCATCGCGTTCATCAGCGGCAGGAAGCTGTTCTGCAGGGTCTCGGCCAGCCGTTCCAGCAGCACCTGCACGCCCGGCTGCGGCGGTGCCTGCACGGCCACCTCGACCTGCGGCTGCAGGCTGCCGAGGCGCTGCAGACCGGCCAGCAGCTCGTCCCAGGGAATTTCCTGCTGCTTCTGCGGCTCACCGCCCAGAGCACGGATGCCCTCGACCAGGTCGTTGAGCTGGGCCACCACGCGGGAGCCGACATCGCTGTCGCTACCGCCCATGGCCTTGTTGCGCAGGAAGTCGCGCTTGATCTGCGCCCAGCGCTCGCTCTGCTCCGCGGTCATATTGCCGCGCAGCTCGGCCAGCTTGAGCAGGTTCTCCTCGGCGCCGGTGGTGAGCAGCTGCGACTCGCCCTGGTAATGGTCGGCGATCAGCTGCAGCAGCTCGGCGTCGTTCATCACCGCGCTGATCTTCTCGGTCATCTTGTTCATGTTGCGGTAGCTGCCCTGCAACTTGAACGGCGGCTCAGTGCGGTACTGGTCGGCCTGGGCGGCGCTGGCGATGTACTGCTGGTTGACCCGCAGCACCACGTCGCGCACCTGCATCAGGCGCTGCAGGGTGCTGACGATCTCGTTGATCTCGGCACCGCTGTAGCCGTGGCTCAGTTCGTTGGCGGAGAACGGCTTGCCCTCGGCCTTGGCGACGAAGCGGTAGACGTCGGCCATGTCGCGGGTGGCCAGCGGCGCCAGCACCGGGTTGGAGGTCAGGCCGTTCTCGATGTACGAGAGGGCGAAGGCCTCCTGCATGCCGCCCAGGGTGTCGCCGAGGTTGTAGATGTCGGCGCGGTTGGCCAGCATGTCCGGAATCTTGAAGACCTCGCCGGACTCGGTGTACGGGTTGCCGGACATGATCACGCAGAACTTCTTGCCGCGCATGTCGTAGGTCTTGGTCCGGCCCTTCCACACGCCCTCGATGCGCCGGGTGCCGTCGCACAGCGAGATGAACTTCTGCAGGAATTCCGGGTGGGTGTGCTGGATGTCGTCGACATACAGCATCACGTTGTTACCCATCTCCAGCGCCAGGTTGAGCTTCTCCAGCTCCTGGCGCGAGGTGGCGTCCGGCGCCTGGGCCGGGTCGATGGAGCGCACCTCGTGGCCGAGGGCCGGGCCGTTGATCTTCATGAAGATCAGGCCGAGGCGATGGGCCACGTACTCCATCAGCGTGGTCTTGCCGTAGCCGGGCGGCGAGATGAGCATCAGCAGGCCCATCAGGTCGGTGCGCTTGTTCTCGCCGGCGGTGCCCATCTGCTTGGCCAGGTTGTCGCCGATAAAGCCCAGGTACACATCGTTGATCAGCTTGTTGCGCACGAAGGAGCTGAGCGGCTTGGCCTTGAACTCGGACAGGCGCAGCGCCGCGCGCTCGCGGCCGATCACCTCCTGGCGCAGCGCCTGGTAGCGCTGCAGGCCGGGCAGGAAGGTCTCGCGGTGACGGCGCAGGCGGGCAAACAGGTCGTCCACCGCCAGTACCAGCTGGCGCTCCTGGATGCGCGGGTGCTCGCCCATCAGGCCGGTTACGGTGAAGCGCAGGTCCACTTCGGTGACACGACCGGGGAAGCCTTCGGCCAGCAGCGACAGCGCTACCGCCTCGGCAACATAGCCGGCCAGCGGCGCGAACTCGTCCTGGGCGCAGAGGCCGCGCAGCCAGTTGTCGGCCAGCGCCCACTGCGCCGCCGGGCGGCCATCGAGGTTGGCCAGGGCACGCTGGTAGTCGTCCCACATGCGCGCGCCCTGCAGGCGCAGCTTGAGGCCTTCCTGCAACTGCTTGGCGTACTTACTGAAGACGAACTCGATACGCTCGGCGGCCAGCTCCTGCACCAGGTACTCGGCGGCCTCGCTCAGCACCGCCTCGCCCAGGCCCAGCGGCTGCTCGGCGAGGAAGGTCTGCAGCGCCTCGGCGATCTCGCCCTGTAGCTGTTGCAGGCCTTCGCGGCGGCCGAACAGCTGCTGGATATGGCGGCTGGTACGCGCCCGTTCCGGCCACTGGGCAGCGCTCTCGTTGTCGCGTTGCAGGCTCCAGAACAGGCAGGCCAGCGCGCGCGCCTCGGCGCCGTAGCGCAGCAGCCCGGCGCTGCCCCGCAGCGGCAGCAGCTGGGCGAGAATGGCGGCGGCGTCGTGGTCGTGGATGCCCTTCTCGTAGCCTTCCTTGTAGCGCGGCGCGGCGAAATCGCGGATCAGCTTGGCCAGCTCGTCCGGTTGTGCCAGCAGGGATTTCAGGCGCTCCAGGTCGAGGCCCTCGCGCCCCTCGTCGGCGGCCGCCAGCACCTCGCCGGCCAGGTATTCGGCGCGGTACAGCTGCTCGGACTCGGACTCCAGCGCCACCTGCCAGAACGGCTTGAGCGCCTCCAGCTCGGCGTTGGCCAGCGGTTCGAGGAAGTCGGTGCCGGTCAGGTGCAGGTACAGCTGGTCGCCGCGTGGCAGCAGGGTCAGGTCCAGCTCCTGGGTGTTGACGCTGAAGCGGTGGCGCGGGCCGAGCTTGATGACGTTGCCGCCTTCCTCGAATAGCTCGCTCTTGTCGCGCAGCGCGCGCACGGCCTGATCGCGGGCACCCTTGAGGCGCGCCTCGATGTCGTCGGCCTTGACACTGTCCTTCAGCTCGCGCAGGCGCTCGGTCATCTCGCGCAGCTTGAGGATCAGCGGGTCGGCGGCGAAGAAGGCGTTGAGTTCCTCGGCCTGGGTGAACTTGGCGGTGCGCCGGGCCAGGCTGTCGAGGATGCGCTTGGCCGCATCCAGCACGCTCTGCGCCTTGCGCTGGCGCTCGTCGAGCAGCGCCTGCTTATGCGCCTCGAAGGTCTCCAGCAGCTCCTCGCGCTTGGCCAGGATATCGCCGATGAACTGCTCCTGGTCGCCGAACTGGCTCTCCAGTTCCTCCAGCTGCACCAGCAGGCGGGCCAGCTGCTCGTCGCAGCGCTCCGGGTCCTGGGCCTGGCCGAGGGCGTTGGTGATGCCCTGGCTGAACAGTTTGAACTGGGCGCCGAACTGCGCCACCGTCTCGCTCGAACCCAGGCCCTTGCGCCGTTGCTCGGCACGGGCCTTGGCCTGGTTGAGGCGGGCATAGATTTCGGAAATCGATTCGACGATACGGGTGCGCTGGGTGGCGTCGTCGATCTTCAGCGACGCCATCAGGGCGGACAGCATGTCCAGGTCGGCGGCCATGGTCTGCAGCGCCGCCAGTGGCTCATTCAGCTGGGCCACGGTCTCGGCCTTCTGCGCCTGCTCATCCAGGCCCTGCAGGCGCACCACGAACGGCTGCAGCGCGGTCGGCCCGGCGAGGAAGCTGGCGGTAGCGGCCGACACGCGTTCCTGGGCGGCCAGCAGCTCGGCTTCCATGGCGTCCAGGCGCAGCAGGTCGATGTAGCGGTACTCACGGATGGTCAGCAGCAGGCCGCGCTGGGCGGTGATGCCGTTGAGGCCGTCGACGAAGCTCTGCGCCTGGTCCCAGCTGTCCGGCAGCAGGCCGTCGAGCAGGGTCTTGTGGCGACTCTCGGCGTCGACCATGGCTTGGGCCGACTGCTTGCGGATGCTCTCGACCTTCTCGTACTCGTCCAGCACCAGCTCGGCGGTGGCGGCGATCTCGCGCAGCAGCGGCGCCAGCCCGGCCAGTTGCTCGCCGGCCAGCCAGTGGTAGGCGTCGAACAGGCGGCGGGTGTTCTGGCACAGCAGGCTATAGCGCTGCACCGACACCGCCGGCGTGTCGATCTCGCGGCACAGGTCGTAGAGGTCGGAGACGCCGCGCACCAGCTCGGCGTTGCCGATCTTGCCGAGGAAGCCGCTGCGCGCCGGCTGGCGGGCGGCGAACTCGTCGCTGCAGAACGGCGTCTGCCAGATCTGCATCGGGTGGATACGGGTCGGCTCCTCGCCTTCGGCGGCGAAGATCACCGTGCGACCATCCTCCAGGCGCGCATAACCGTGGCCGAACAGCGGATTCTGCAGCTGGCGGTTGATCATGTTGTAGGTCAGCAGTACCGCGCGGCCTTCTTCCGGGTGGTAGAAGATATACTGCACGTCCTCGCCGTTGGGCGAGCGCACGGCGCGCTTGAAGCGCATGCCGGCCATCGATTGCTCGAAGGTCTTGTACTCGCCGCTCTGCAGGTAGTAGCCACCGGGGAAGATGATGCCGTGGTCGTCCGGCAGCTGCACGCAGGCCTGGCCGATGGCGTCGATGCGCTCCACCTTGCCGGTGAGGCCGTTGTACACCAGGTAGCGCCACTGCTCCTCGCGGTACGGCAGTACCTTGAGCAGTACCAGGCTGCCGAGGCGGGCGAACTCGACTTGGGCGTCGTCCAGCGACTGGGTCTTGTCCAGCACCTCCTCGCGGTAGATGCCCAGCCCGGTCTCGGTGTTGTTCTCGACCTTGATGGTGAGGTCGCCGCCGATGGTCTCGACGAACAGGATGTCGAGGATGTTCAGGTGCGGATGGCGGCCTTCCACCACCATCTCGCGGGTGGCCTTGATCCACTCGAAATCGAACGGCGCCGGCAGCGCGATGTCGCGCTCGCCACGGTTGTCGATGTAGCGCACGTCCTGGCCGTCGACCGAGATCGACCAGCGGAACACGCGAATGTCGCTGATCCGCTCACCGATCTGGAAACTCGCCAGCAGCTTGCCGTCGCGCACCATCAGCTGCAGCAGGCGGGTGTTCTTGTAGTAGCTGTACAGCTCGTTGAAGTCGGCGACGAAGCTGGCCTGGGCCAGGAAGCTGCCGTCCAACGGCACCGGCTCGGCCTCGTAGCCTTCGGCCTGCTCGACCAGGCGGTAGAGGGAGAACACGTCCTCGACGCGGGTCTCCTTCTTCAGGCCGAGGAACACGTTGTAGCCGAACAGCAGGCAGTCGCCGACCTGGACGATGTCGCGGGCAATGCAGTTGTTCTCGGTGCGGATGCGTACCCGCCCGATCACCTCCATCTGGCTGCTGCCGAACTCCTCCAGGCGCTGCCGGTTGAGCTGCTCGGTGGTCTGCCGCAGACGCTGGCCCTGGTCCTGCAGGCGCTTGTGCAGCACCTCGTAGGCGCCGCCTTCGGCGACGGCCTTGTCCAGTACATCCTGGGTTTGAGTTGCGGCGGGTGCGTCCGACATCGTGGCCTTCCTGGATCTGCGCTGTCTGCGGGCAAGGGTGCGGGGAGTGAAACTGAGCTGAGCGGGAACGCCTGCAACGCGCGAGCGGACGGCGGAGCATCAGCCGCCGCACCCGCGCGCTGGCGCCGCTCAGGCGCCGATTTTCTTGGCGACCTCGGCGAGCTTGTCGCGCATGGCCTGGTCGATTTCCTCGGGCTTGATCTGCGCGATGATCTTCTTCAGCACACGGATCTCGTTGTCGTCGATCGCCCCGTCGCGCTCGGCGATGTCCAGCAGCGCGCCGAGTTCGTGCACGTCCAGGCGGCCATCATTGGCGAAGCACTGGATCGAGCGGAACGTCATTTCCAGATAATCCCTGGGTTCCAGCATCACATGTCTCCTTGATTCAAGCGGGGTTGGCTAGAGCGCCGACGGCGCTCCAGCCGCTCAGGGGATCAGGCCTCGGCGGCCGGCACTTCCACATCGGCCTTGCGCTCGGCCGGCTTGCCGTTGAGCAGGCGGGCCAGCACGTCCTGCACCACCGGGCTCTTGCCGACCACGCCTTCGATGGCCTTGCCCACCGACAGCGACTTGGCGAAGGAGTTGAAGAAGTCGCCCTCGCCGCCGACGATCTCGATCTTCGCCTTGGCCAGCGCGGTGGCGAGCACCTCGGCCTGGTCCTTGGCGATCTCCTTGTTGGCGGCGATGGCGGCCATGGCCTCCTCGAAGCTCTTCTCCAGCTGCATACGGAACTCTTCGTGCTGGCGTGCGCTGTCGCTGAGGGCGTCGAGGGCACCGAACTTCTTGCCCAGACCTTCCGCTTCGGCGTTCAGGCGCTGCAGCAGCACATCGGCTTCCGACGTACCCAGGTCCTTGGTCGCCTGGGCCTTGGCCGCGCCGAGCTGCTGCTCGCCACGGGCCTGGGCGCCCAGTTTCTCTTCCAGCACCTTGGCCTCGGCCAGGCCATCTTTCTCCTTGGCCGCAGCCTGGGCTTCCAGTACACGGGCCTCGGCCAGACCTTTCTCCTGCTCGCCTTTGGCTTCGGCGATCAACTGCTCGGCCTTGACGCGGGCGGCTGCCAGGCCGTCCTTCTCCTTGGCCGCGGCGGTGACTTCCAGCACGCGGGCGTCGGCCAGACCCGGCGCGGCGCGCTCGGCCTCGATGCCTTCGGCCATGCGCTTCTTGGCCTCGGCCTGCTTGGCCGCGGCTTCCAGCTCGGCCTGGGCCAGGTTGTTGATTTCCACCGCCTTGTGCTTGGAACGGGTCTCGTCGGCCTCGGCCTGCTTGACCTGGCGTACCAGCTCCTGTTCGGCCTGGGCCTGGGCCTGCAGCACGATGACCTGCTTGGCGCGCTCGGCCTCGGAGACTTCACGCACTTCCTTGATGCGTTCTTCTTCCTGGGCCACGGTCTTCTCGACCGCGACGCGCTCGCGGATCACGTTGGCGATGTTCTTACGTTGCTCTTCCAGGGCCTTCTCGGCCTCGATGCGCTGCAGCTCAACCTCGCGCTCGCGAGCCACCACTTCCAGGTCCTTGGCCCGGGTGACTTTCTCCACCTCGATGACCACGGCGCGCTGACGGTTCTGCTGGGCCACTTCGACTTCACGCTGATGGTTCTCGGCGCGCACGTCGATTTCCTGCTGCGACTGGATACGCGCCTGCTCGGCCTTGAGGCGTTCCTCTTCCTTGACCTTGATGGTCTCGGCTTCCTCGCGGGCACGGATGGTTTCGATCTCGCGCTTCTGCCGAGCCTCGGCATCGGCCTGCTGGCGCTCCAGGGCCAGGGTCGCCTCGCGGGTCTCGACGTTCTTCTTCTTGATCGCCAGCTCCTCGTTGCGCTCCAGCTCGTTGGTCACGACGTTCTGCGCGGCGGTCAGCTCGGTGATCTTGCGGATACCGGCGGCGTCGAGGATGTTGCTCGGGTCCAGCGAGGCCTTGGCGGTCTGCTCCAGATAGTCGATGGCGACGTCTTCCAGCACGTAGCCGTTGAGGTCGTTGCCGATGGTCTCGACGATGCGGTCGCGGAAGTCCTGGCGGTTCTCGAACAGCTGAACGAAGTCGAACTGCTTGCCGACGGTCTTCAGCGCCTCGGAGAACTTGGCGTTGAACAGCTCGTTGACCGCTGCGCGATCAGAAGCACGGTCCACGCCGATGGCCTTGGCCACCTTGAGCACGTCTTCCTGGGTCTCGTTGACGCGCAGGTAGAAGGCCACGGTGATGTCGGCACGCATGTTGTCCTTGCAGATCAGGCCGTCCTTGCCACGGCGATCCACTTCAAGGGTGATCAGCGAGATGCGCATGAACTCCTTGAGGTAGATCACCGGGTACACCAGGGCGCCGGTGAAGTGCACCTTGGGCGTGGAAGACATGTCGTTGACGATCAGCGCCGTGCCCTGCGGGACCTTGATATAGAAGGCCTTGAACAGCACGAAGAAGCCGAAGATCAGCAGGAATACGACACCGACGCCGATCAGGAAGGGCATCACCAATTCGAGGCTCATTGCAATCAATCTCCTTTGATTCTGGGGTGAGTCCGAGGGTCAGAAGCCCTTGAACTCGTCCTCGGTAATGACCCGGTAGGCGTGCTCGCCTTCCAGGTACTCGAGCAACACGACACGGTCGCCACGTTTGAAACCACGCGCCTCGTCGGCGCGCACGCGCAGGATCAGGCCCGCGCCACCGTCTTCCAGTACCGCCTCGCCGTGACTCAGGGTCACCCGGCCACTGCGCACCACGGCGGTCTGCCCCAGCACCGACTTGCTGCTGGTCGCTTCCAGCTTGCGGAACAGCGGACGCAGCGGGCGGCACAGGGCAGCCGTCAGCGGCACCGCCAGCAGCAGCGCGCCGAACACCAGCACCAGGCCCAGCGGGTAGCGCAGGATGCCCAGCGGCAGATGACGCAGCAGCAACAGCTCGACGAAGTAGCTGGCGCTCCAGGCGAAGAAGAACAGCAGGGTCAGCACCAGCGTTACCGGCACGCCATTGAGGCCCAGCTTGAGCAGCAGGCCGGCGAGCCCCTCGGGCTGCACCGACTCCAGGGTGGAATCGGCCTCGATGTCGAGCACGTCGACCTCGAGAATGCCCAGCGCGGCGACGCACCAGTAGAGCACCGCCAGGCACAGCAGGAAGCTGAAGATGACGGTGGGGAACGCAAAAGCGCTGTGCAGGAAGTTTTCCATCGAATTCCATCCCTGAATCAGGCGGCGCAGCAGGCTGCGCCGCAACACACGACGATCAGGACTTGGCCTTGTCCTTCAGGCGCGCCAGCACGCTCTCGGCACTGGCGTTGTCGGCCTTGATGCCGGCCGCGCGCAGCTTGGCCTCCAGCGAGTCGTCGACGCTGGCCGCCTCGGCCAGTTCGGCCGCGGCTTCCATCTTCGCCGCACGCTCGGCCTGCTGCTGCTTGATCCGCTCCAGCGACTCGACGGCGGTGTGCAGCCTGGCCTGGGAGCCGCCGTAGCGCTGGGCCACGGCCATCTGCGCCTTCTGCACGCTCTCGGTGGCCTTGACGGTATCCACCTGCTGCTTGAGACGCTTGATGTTGGCCTCGGCCTGGGTCACCGCCTTGCGCAGCTGCGCCACGCTGGCGGCATAGCCGTCGGCCTGCTCGCGCTCGCCGGCAAGCTCGACTTCCAGGTTGGCGATCTTCACCGCCACTTCCTGGGCCAGTGCCTCGTTGCCGGCCTCCAGGGCCTTGAGCGCGTACTGCTCGTATTCGGTGACCTTGGCCGCGCTCTTCTCGGCGCGGTCGGCGGCCAGCTTCTGCTTGGCCATGATCTCGGCCAGCGCTTCCTTAGACTTGCGCAGCTCCAGGTCGGCGTCGCGGATTTCCTGGTCGAGGATGCGCAGGGCCTGGCTGTCCACCATGGCCTCGCCCATTTCGTTGGCACCGCCGCGCAGGGCGGTCAGCAGTTTGCTCCACACGTTCATGGCAATCTCCTTAGGCACCGGCCTTGAGGAAGCCTTCGTAGGCTTCGGTGGCCTTGATCACGTTGTCCGCCAGCATTTCGATTTCCTGCACCACGTTAGACAGCACCGAGGACGCACTCAGTGCGCCGAACATGGTGTAGCAGGCCTGACCATCCGGCAGGGTCTCGAGACCGATGGACGACAGCGGGAACAGCTTGTGGCTGCGCAGTACCTCTTCGTTGAAGGCGACGGCATCGCGCACATCGGCCGCCGGCCAGAGCAGCGCCTCGACGATGATCTGCTCGCCGAACACGGCGATGAACAGCGGCAGGTCGCCGTATTCACGCATGGTCACGTGCAGGCTGGCGTCGGCGCCCTGGATCAGCTCGATGGCCGCGCGACCTTCCTTGAACAGCTCCGTTGCGGACAGCGCATCGAACAAACCTTGTGCAGTCCAAACCTGAGGCATGGCACCTCCCTCCTTCTCCATAGAGGCCCGCCCCACCTGGGGCTGGCGCAGTTTCCGCTCGAATGCCGCGAGCGCTTGCGCATGCTCGGGCAGTATCCACACCTCTTTCTTGATCAACCCCTGCTCGCGCAGGCGCTGACGAAAGAGACGCTGGTAGTGGGCCGATGACTTGTTTTCCATGGACGAGAGATTAGGCACTCACATGTAATGAATCAACTACTCACATGTAATATTTTCAAACGTCTGTATGACAGGCGCGCGAACACGCCGAGGGCTGGCCGACAGACCACCACGAAAAGGTTTTGCGGGAATAGGCAACGGGAGGGAAAAGCCTTCCAGGCCGGAGGGGGGAGCGCGCATCCTTTCGCCCGGCGATTTAACCGCAGATACTGCACCGACGAAAGCCCAGGGCGCGCCGACCAGGTCGCACTTACAGGAGAACGCATGATCCCCAGCAAACCCCTCGCCGGCCTGAAAGTGGTCGAACTCGGCACCCTGATCGCCGGCCCCTTCGCTTCGCGCATCTGTGCCGAGTTCGGCGCCGAAGTGATCAAGGTCGAGTCGCCGGACGGCGGTGACCCGCTGCGCAAGTGGCGCAAGCTGTACGAGGGCACTTCGCTGTGGTGGTTCGTGCAGGCACGCAACAAGCGCTCGATCACCCTCAACCTCAAGCACGAGGAAGGCCGCGAGGTGCTGAAAAAGCTGCTCGCCGAGGCCGACATCCTGATCGAGAACTTCCGCCCTGGCGTGCTGGAGAAACTCGGCCTGGGCTGGGAGGTGCTGCACGCACTCAACCCGAAACTGGTGATGGTGCGCCTGTCCGGCTTCGGCCAGAGCGGACCGATGAAGGACCAGCCGGGCTTCGGCGCGGTCGGCGAATCCATGGGCGGGCTGCGCTACATCACCGGCTTCGAGGATCGCCCGCCGGTGCGCACTGGCATCAGCATCGGCGACTCGATCGCCGCCCTCTGGGGCGTGATTGGCGCGCTGATGGCGCTGCGTCACCGCGAGGTCAACGGCGGCCAGGGCCAGGTGGTGGACGTGGCGCTCTATGAAGCAGTGTTCGCCATGATGGAGTCGATGGTGCCGGAGTTCGACGTGTTCGGTTTCATCAGGGAGAGAACCGGCAACATCATGCCCGGCATCACCCCCTCCTCCATCCATACCTGCGCCGACGGCAAACATATCCAGATCGGCGCCAATGGCGATGCGATCTTCCAGCGCTTTATGCGCGCCATCGACCGTCACGATCTGGCGGATGCGCCGGACCTGGCCGACAACGCCGGCCGCGATGCGCGGCGCGATGAACTCTACGGGGTGATCGACCGCTGGGCCGCCAGCCTGCCGCTGAGCGAGGTGGAGGCGCTCCTGGTCCGCGCCGAAGTGCCAGCCAGCCGCATCTATTCCGCCGAGGACATGTTCGCCGACCCGCAATTCCTCGCCCGCGAAATGTTTCTCTCGGCCAAGCTGCCAGACGGCAAACCGTTCAGGATGCCCGGTATCGTGCCCAAGCTCTCCGACACGCCCGGCGGCGTGGAGTGGACCGGCCCGCAGCTGGGCGAGCACAACGCCAAGGTGCTGGGCGAGCTAGGCTACAGCGCCGAGGACATTGCCGCACTGAAGGCCGGCGGCGCCATCTGAGCCCCTCAGGGGCGCTCCAGGCGACAGCCGCTTGCAGCGAAGCGCCATTCGGCAGAAGGGCGCTTGCCGATAGATACTTTAAAGTCCAACATGGACAAACAAGTATTTACGGAGACAGCCGCATGACCCGGGTAATCGACCAGACCGAAGCCGAACGCCTGCTCGCACGAATCGATGTGCATCAGGCCATGCGTGCCATGTTCGCCAGCCTGGCCGAAGGTCGCGCGGTGCAACCGGCACAGCAGCTGGTGGAATTCCCCGGCGGCGGTGACTTCATCAATTACCTGGGCGTGCTGGCTGACGAAGGGGTCTATGGGATCAAGACCTCGCCCTATATCCCCGGCCCGCAGGGCGCCACCGTGACGGCCTGGACCCTGCTGATGTCGATGCGCAGCGGCCAGCCGCTGCTGCTGTGCGACGCCAAGAGCCTGACCACGGCACGCACCGCCGCCACCACCGCGGTGGCCGTGGAGGAACTGGCGCCGGCACATGCCACGCGCCTGGCCATCATCGGCAGCGGCCCGGTGGCCCGCGCCCACCTGCATTACGTGAAGAACCTGCGCGACTGGCAGGAGATCCGCCTGTACTCGCCGCGCCTGGCCGCCGAGAGCGCCACCCGGCATGCCGAGCTGCGCGCCCTGGACCCGCGCCTGCAGCTGTGCACCAGCCAGGAGGAGGCCGTGGCCACGGCCGACGTCATTCTGCTCTGCACCTCTTCCGCCGGCCCGGTACTCGACCCGCTGCGCCTGGGCAGCAACGTGCTGGTCACCTCGATCAGCACCAACGCGCCCCGCGCCCATGAAGTGCCGCCGGCCAGCCTGGCGGGCATGGACGTGTTCTGCGACTATCGCGCCACCACACCCGGCGCGGCCGGCGAGATGGTGCTGGCGAGCGAGAGCGGCTGGAACCGCCAGCTGATCCGCGGCGACCTGCCCGAGCTGGTCAGCGGACTGGTGGCCAAGCCCACCTACGAGCGTCCGGTCTTCTTCCGCTCCATCGGCCTGGGCCTGGAAGACATGGCGCTGGCCAACGCCCTGCATCAGCTGCTGGAGCAGGGCCAATGAGCGACGTGATCCACACCGACTACCTGATCATCGGCGCCGGCATCGCCGGCGCCAGCACCGGCTACTTCCTCGCCCCGCACGGCAAGACCCTGCTGCTGGAGCGCGAAAGCCAACCCGGCTACCACAGCACCGGACGCTCCGCCGCGCTCTACACCCTGGCCTACGGCACGCCGCAGGTACGCGCCCTGACCGCAGCCAGCCGCGCCTTCTTCGACGCCCCGCCGCGCGGCTTCAGCGAGCATGCGCTGCTCAGCCCGCGCGGCGAAATGGTGGTGGACTTCAGCGGCGACCCGGTGGAACTGCAGCTGCAATACGAAAGCGGCAAGGCCAGCGTGCCGGAGATGCGCCTGCTCAGCGCCGACGAGGCCTGCACGCTGATTCCGGTGCTGCGCCGCGACAAGGTCCACGGCGCCATGCTCGACCCGAGCGCCGCCGACATCGACACCGATGCCCTGCACCAGGGCTACCTGCGCGGCGTCCGCCAGCACGGCGGAGAAATTCACTGCAACCGCGAAGTCACCGACATCAACCGGGTCGAGGGTGGCTGGCAGGTGCACTGTGGCGAGCAGCGCTATCGCTGCCGCGTACTGATCAACGCCGCCGGCGGCTGGTGCGACGAAATCGCCCGCCTGGCCGGTGTCGCGCCGATCGGCCTGACGCCGCGGCGTCGCGCCGCCTTCACCTTCCCGGCGCCGGAGGGCATGGACTGCCACGCCTGGCCCTGCCTGGTGGACCTGCACGAGGCCTTCTACTTCAAGCCGGACGCCGGCCAGCTGCTCGGCTCGCCCGCCAACGCCGACCCGGTAGCGCCGCACGACGTGCAGCCGGAAGAGCTGGATATCGCCATGGGCCTGTACCAGATCGAGGAACACACCAGCCTGCAGGTACGCCGCCCGGCGCACACCTGGGCCGGCCTGCGCAGCTTCGTCGCCGACGGTGATCTGGTCGGCGGCTACGACAGCCAGGCCGATGGCTTCTTCTGGGTCGCCGCCCAGGGCGGCTATGGCATCCAGACCAGCGCAGCGATGGGCGAGGCCTGTGCCGCCCTGATCCGCCGCTTGCCGCTGCCGGCACACATCGCCCGCTTCGGCCTGAGCGAAGCCATGCTCAGCCCCGCGCGCCTGCACCGCGCGAATAGCAGCCGCCACTGAGCCGCCCAGCCAGCCCGGTGTTGCCCCGGGCTGCGCCTGATGACGCCCCCGGCGCTTTGCGGCACACTCGCCGAGCCGATTCTGGAGCCCACCGCATGACGTCCCGCCCCGCCGCCGACCTCGACAACTTCCGCGCCATTGCCGACGCCATCGCCACCCTGTTCTTCCCCCACGCCGAGGTGGTGCTGCACGACCTGCGCACGCAGAAGATCGACCACATCGCCAACAACCTGTCCAAGCGGGCGGTGGGCGATGACGCGGCCCTGGAAGACCTGCTGGAGAACACCCCGGACGAACGCAATATCGGCCCCTACGAGAAGCTCAACTGGGACGGTCAGAAGATCCGCTCGGTCAGCACCGTGCTGCGCGATGCCGAGGGCACGCCGATCGCCGTGCTGTGCCTGAACCTGAATATCTCGCTGTTCGAGACGGCCAAGCAGGCGCTCGACCTGTTCCTCTCCTCCAGCAAGGTGATCCCCCAGCCCGACGCGCTGTTCCGCGACGACTGGCAGGAGCGCATCAATACCTTCCTGCACAGCTGGCTGCGCCAGCGCCAGCTCGGCCTCAACCTGCTGACCCGCGAGCACAAGCGCGAACTGGTGGAGGCGTTGCACGCCGAAGGCGCGTTCAAGGGCAAGAGCGCCGCCAACTACGTGGCCAACGTGCTCAACATGGGCCGCGCCACCGTGTACAAACACCTCAAGGAGATCAAGGGCGAGGCCTGAGGTTCAGGGCAGCGCGTAGGCCTTGAACAACAGCCGCACCTGCTCGCTCGGCTCGCCGAAATAGCGGCGGTACAGCGACTCGATCTCACCGCTGCGATAGATCAGGCTCAGCTCGCTGTCGACCAGCAGACGCAAATCCTCGTCGCCACGCGCCATGCTCAGCGCCGCCGACTCCAGATCGAACAGCCGGTCGAGCACCCGCACCTGGTCGCTCGCACCGCTGGCCGCCACCTGGTTCTGCAAGACCACGCGATCACCGAAGAACGCATCGGCCTTGCCTTCGCGCAACAGCGCCATGCCTTCGTCAAAGCTCTGCACCGGCACCAGAGTCGAGACCACGCCGAACAACCTCAGTTGCTCACGCACCCAGCGCTCGGCGGTGCTGCCGGCGATCACCACGAAGGTACCGCGCGCCAGGCCACGATTGATGCTCGCCCGCCACTGCGGCACGGTGCGCTTCACCTGTCCCTCCAGCACCTGCAGCAGCGCCGGCGAGGCCTCGTTGCGCACCGCCACACCGCGTCCCGAGGGGTAGATCGGCAGCGAGAAACTGACCTCGCGCCGACGCTCCAGCGTTGCTACCAGCGGGCTGCACAGCAGATCCACTTCACCGCTTTGCAGCGCTTCGCTGACACGCTCGCGCTCGACCATTCGATAGCGCAGCTGCAGCTGCGGCAGCGCCTGTTCGCGCTTGAGCCGGTCGGCGATGCGCTGGCACAGCTCGATGGCGTAGCCGACCGGCTGCGTCTCGGGGCCGGAGGAGAAGGGCTGCAGATGGTCGACATAGCCCAGCGTGAGGACGTTGCCGGCACGCACCCGCTCCAGGGTCTGGGCGGACAGCGGCAGGACCAGCAGGGCCAGCAGAGGCAGGCAGACGAGAGGCGACAGCTTCATGGCCGCACCTCCACGCCGGCATCCGGCCGCCTGGTACTGCCCAGGAAGCGCTCGGCGATGTAGCCGAACAGCAGATAGCCCACCGCCGTCACCAGCATGCCGCCGAATACCGCCTCGGTCCCGGAGGCGTACAGGGCGTAGAAGCTGTAGGCCATGGCCACCAACAGCACGGCGCCGTTGCGATACTGCACACGCCTGGCCACCTGCGCCTTTTCCATGATGATCAGCAGGGCCGACAGCGAGGTGATGTAGGGAATGATGTTGGTCACCGCAGCCAGGTTGACCAGCTTGCCAAACTGCTCGGAGGCGTTGGGCGAGATGGTCGACACTGCCATGCCGGTCTGCAGCACGGCGTTGGCGACCAGCCCGGCAATGGGTGCACCGAGCAGGGTGACGCGGGCGAAGAAGCTCGGGAACATGCGCTGTTCGGCGGTGACCTTGGCAGTCTGCGCCAGGGTGAACTGCCAGCCCAGCAACGAGCCGACGCAGGCCATCACCGCCAGGGCCATGATGATGTCACCGACCCAGCCGTTGAACATCTGCGCGTAGACGAAGGCAAAAGGCGCCGTGGAGCTGGCCAGCTCGGCGTTCGGCACGATGCCCATGATCACCGAGGTGGAAGCCACGTAGACCACCGCCGCACCCAGGGTACCGAGCAGGCAGGCCAGCGGCACGTTGCGCTGCGGATTCTCCACCGCATCGGAGTTCTGCGCCGCCGACTCCATGCCGAGGAAGGCCCACAGGGTCAGCGGGATACTCTGCGCGATGGCCTCGCTGGTGGCGATGCCGTTGGGGTTCCAGGCCTGGCGGAAGATCTCGGGATCGAACCAGAACCAGCCGATCAGCGACAACCCGGCGACCGGGATGATCACCCCCCAGACCGTCACCGAGCCGATCTGCCCGGTCACCTTAGGCCCACCAAAATTGGCCAGCGAGGTCAGCCAGATCAGCCCCACCGTGCCGACGAACAGCGGTATGGCGCCACTGCCCAGCCAGGGCAGGAACGGCGTCATGTAGCCCACCGCGGAGATGGCGATAGCCACGTTGCCGATGGCCAGAGAAAGGAAGTACAGGTATGAGCAGAGAAAGAACGCCGACTTGCCGTGCGCCTCCTCGGTGTAGGCCGACATGCCCCCCGGCCGCGTACAGAAAATGCCGCACTGGGCGAAGCAGTAGGCGATGGCCATCGAGCCAATGGCCGTGATCACCCAGGACAGCAACGACACCGCCCCCAGCTGAGCCATGCTCGACGGCAGCATGATGATGCCCGAGCCCATCATGTTCACCGCCACCAGGGTGGTCAGCCCGGTGAGCCCCATTTTCTTGCCAGCCTGTGCCATTTCCGCCCCTCCCCCAAGGCAACGTCTCTGCATACTAGGAGAGGTTGCGCCGCCCTGCCCCGGGCGGGCACAAAAAAGCCGCGCTGAGCGCGGCTTTTTACCAGCGGGCGCGTATTACTCGCCGTAGATGTCGAAGCTGAAGTACTTGCTCTGGATCTTCTGGTACTCGCCATTGGCACGCAGTGCCAGGATGGCGGCGTTGAGCTTGTCCAGCAGCGCCTTGTCGCCCTTGCGCACGGCGATGCCGGCGCCTTCGCCGAAGTAGGCCGGATCGGTGAAGGACGGACCGACGAAGGCGAAGCCCTTGCCCTGCTCGGTCTTGAGGAAGCCTTCATCGACCGGGATGGCGTCGGCCAGGGTGCCGTCGACGCGACCGGCGACCATGTCCAGGTAGATCTCGTTCTGCGAGCTGTAGCGCACCACTTCCACACCCTTGGGCGCCAGCACTTCGCTGGCGAAGCGGTCGGTGGTGGTGGCGCGTTGTACGGCGATGCGCTTGCCGGACAGGCTGCTGAAGTCGTCGCTGACCACGGTGCCTTCCTTCATGGTCAGGCGAGCCGGGCTGTAGTAGTACTTGCCGGTGAAATCCACCGATTTGCGGCGCTCGTCGGTGATGGTCAGCGAAGACAGCACGGCGTCGACCTTCTTCACCTTCAGCGACGGGATCAGGCCATCGAACTCCTGCTCCACCCACTGGCACTCGACCTTCATTTCGGCACACAGGGCCACGCCGATATCCACATCGAAACCGGCGATGGAACCATCGGCCTGCTTGAAGGCGAACGGCGGGTAGGCGGCTTCGATACCCAGGCGCAGCGGCTTGTCGGCAGCGAACAGGCTGGAGGCCATCAGGCTCAGGGCGAGGCCGCCCAGCAATGCGAGTTTCTTCATGGTGTGACTCCCGAATGCATCCGCACCAGGGCGGACAGGTTGGCGATGGGCAGAAGGCAGTGGCACCGGCCGAAGCCGGAACCCAGGGACCGCAGCCTGCCTAACAGGCCACAATTTATACTTATAAGTCCACTCTGGACTTTTATGTATAAATCGTCAACCGCCTGTCACATCGCCCGCGCACGGCGCGCGATCGTCCGAAACGGCCGGGTTCAGGAGCGTGACCAGCGCGCAGCGGCATCCTGGTCGCTGTCGCGGCCTTCGACCCAGCGTGCGCCTTCCGGGGTATCTTCCTTCTTCCAGAACGGCGCGCGGGTCTTCAGGTAGTCCATGATGAAGTTGCAGGCGTCGAACGCCGCCTGACGATGGGCACTGGCAATACCGACGAAAACGATGGGTTCGCCCGGTTGCAGCCGGCCGACCCGATGCAGCACCTCGACCCGCAGCAGCGGCCAGCGCTGCTCGGCCTCGCCGATGATGCCGGCCAGGGCCTTCTCGGTCATGCCCGGGTAGTGTTCGAGGAACATGCCACGCACGTCCTGGCCGTCGTTGTAATCGCGCACGTAGCCGATGAAGGTGGCCACCGCGCCGATGCCCAGGTTGGCGGCGTGCAGCGCATTGACTTCGACGCCCGGATCGAAGGCCTCGACCTGTACCCGGACGGCCACCCTAGCCTCCCGTCACGGTCGGGAAGAAAGCGATCTCGTCACCGTCGGCAATTTCGGTGTCCAGGCTGCACAGTTCCTGGTTGCGCGCACACATCAGGTTCTGCTCGGCCAGCACCTGCCACACGCCGCCACGGCTCTGCAGATGCTCGCGCAGCTGTTCCAGGTTGCTCAGCGCGGCACGCTGCAATTGCTCGCCGTCGATGCCCAGCACCTCTCGGTAGCGGGCGAAATACTGTACGCGGATCATGTCAGGCTCCCTGCCTCGTGATAGTCCAGATGGTAATCGCCGCTCTTGCCGCCGGACTTCTCCAGCAGGCGCACGGCCTCGATGCAGATGCCGCGGTCCACGGCCTTGCACATGTCGTAGATGGTCAGCGCGGCGACGCTGGCGGCGGTCAGCGCCTCCATCTCCACGCCGGTCTGCCCGGCCAGTTTGCAGCGCGCGACGATGCGCACGCAGTCGATGCCCTCGGCCTGCAGCTCGACCTTGACGCTGGTGAGCATCAGCGGATGGCACAGCGGGATCAGATCGGAGGTCTTCTTCGCCGCCTGGATGCCGGCGATGCGCGCCACGGCGAACACATCGCCCTTGGGATGGCTGCCGTCGGCGATCATCGCCAAGGTGGCAGGCAGCATGCGCACGCGAGCTTCGGCCACGGCCTCGCGGGAGGTCACCGCCTTGTCGGTGACATCCACCATGTTGGCGCGGCCTTGGGAATCGAGATGGGTCAGCACGGTCTGGCTCCGGGGGTAGATGCGCGCATTGTAACGCCGCCACCACGCCGCGCGCGCCCCCGCACCGCTCCTCCGGTCGGAGGAACGGGCGGCTGCAGCGGTTACATGTGCGCTTCGGCGTACTCGGCCAGCACCGAGCGCGGCACCCCTTGCAGGGTGATGTGCACGCCGTGCTCGAAGTCCTTGAAGCGCTCGGTGAGGTAGGTGAGACCCGAGCTGGTGGCGGACAGGTAGGGCGTGTCGATCTGCGCCAGGTTGCCCAGGCAGATCACCTTGGAGCCGCTGCCGGCGCGGGTGATGATGGTTTTCATCTGGTGCGGGGTGAGGTTCTGGCACTCGTCGATCAGGATCAGACTGTGCTGGAAGCTGCGTCCGCGGATGTAGTTGAGCGACTTAAACTGCAGCGGCACCTTCTGCAGGATGTAGTCGACGCTACCGTGGGTGCTCTCGTCGTCCGAATGCAGCGCCTCCAGGTTGTCGGTGATGGCGCCGAGCCAGGGTTCCATCTTCTCCGCCTCGGTGCCGGGCAGAAAGCCGATGTCCTCGTCCAGGCCCTGCACGCTGCGGGTGGCGATGATGCGCCGGTAGCGTTTGCTGACCATGGTCTGCTCGATGGCCGCGGCCAGCGCCAGGATGGTCTTGCCCGAGCCGGCGGCGCCGGACAGGTTGACCAGGTGGATGTCCGGATCGAGCAGCGCGTACAGCGCCAGCGACTGGTACAGGTCGCGCGGGCGCAGGCCCCAGGCTTCCTGATGCAGCAAGGGTTCCTGGTGCAGGTCGAGGATGGTCAGGCTGCTGCCCTGGATGCCCTTGACCCAGCCGACGAAGCCCTGCTCATCGACGATGAACTCGTTGATGTGCACCGCCGGCAGGTTGTCGGTGAGCTGCACCTGGTGCCAGGTGCGACCGTGGCCCTGGCGCGTCTCGACCTTGGCGACGCGGTCCCAGAAGGAGCCGGAGAGGTTGTGGTAGCCACGCGACAGCAGGTTGACGTCGTCTACCAGCTGATCGGTGTGGTAGTCCTCGGCGGAGATGCCGCAGGCGCGCGCCTTCAGGCGCATGTTGATGTCCTTGGTCACCAGCACCACGGGCGAGCCGCTGCGCCGGCTCTGCAGTTCCACCAGCTGGTTGATGATCTTGTTGTCGTTGAGGTGCTCGGGCAGCCAGGTGATGGGCTCCGCGCGCTTGCTCATGAGAATCGACAGGGTGCCCTTGGGCTCGTTCTTGCCGCGGCGGATCGGCACCCCCTGCTCCACCTCCTCGGGGCTGGCCTCGCCCAGCGTCTGGTCGATCAGGCGGATGGCCTGGCGGCATTCGGCGGCGACCGTGTGCTTGCCGGTCTTGAGCTTGTCCAGCTCCTCCAGCACGGTCATGGGAATGGCGACGTGATGTTCCTGGAAATTCAGCAGCGCGTTGGGATCGTGGATCAGGACGTTGGTGTCGAGGACGTAGAGGGTGGGCTGGGTGGAGCGGGTGCGTCCGTGATCATCCATACTCGGTCACCTTATCGAGGGGCCTGGACGACGGAGTCTCTACAGCGCTCCGCCGCGGAGGACCGCCCACCTCCCGAACGGTGCGGGATTCGCCAGCAAAGGTGATGGCCGATGGCCGCCACCTGTGCTGCAGGGTTCGGCGGTCTGCTTTTTTAATACCCCAATCTGGATGACAGAAAAAAGAACTTTTTCTGCCTCACAGCGCTTTTTTATCGGCTCGACGAATAACGCTTGGCGCCCTCAACCTGCACCGTTACAGTCGGAAGTCCTGCCTCCTGGCGATGTGCTCCGCAACGCCACCACGACTCCCCCATAGTCACCCTTCCCCCGTTCGGCAAAGCCCACCACAAGCGCCTTTAGCGATAGCTGCGACAGTCCTGCCACTGCAACGGCACGCCGTGGGTCGCCTGCAGCAACCAAGGTAGGCCACCTTCGGCCTTGCGATGCACATCGTGGAACAGCAACACTCCGCGCCGCCACAACAACATCAGGGTCAGCACCCGCTGCCCGGAGGCCTCAGCGCCAACCTTGTTGCTCCAGTCCTGCGAGTCGATCTGCCACAGCGCTACCTGCTGCCCCTGAGCGGCGAAGAAAGTCTCGCTGTCCATGCGGCGCTGCCCGTACGGTGGCCGGAATAGCGGCACATAGAGTTCCGGCACGGTCTTCTGCAGCAGCTCGCGGGTACGGATCACCGAGCCCTGCCAGTCACTCCAGTTGGCGTGGGACTTGTGCTCCCAGCCATGCGAGGCCACACACTGCCCTTCATAGAGTTGGCGCACGGCCTCGGCTGAAGTCTTCTGCCGGCGCTGCTGCAGATTGCTGCCGAGCACGTAGAAGGTGGCGCTGAGCCGCTGCTGGCGCAGCCAGGCCGCCAGCCTGTCGCTACTGCCACCCACGGCGCTGGGGCCGTCGTCGAAGGTCAGTAGGAACTGCATGTCACCCAGCTCGTCGCCATTGCGCTCCTGCTTGGAGAACAGCTCGATCTCGCTGCTGACGCGCGGGAACAGTGCGGCCAGACGCATCTGCTCGTTCAGGTAGTTGAGATGGAAGCGACGACTGGCCTCGGCCCAGGCGAAATAGCGCGAATCGGACGCGACCACCAGTTGGCGGGCCTGCTCCTGCAGCCCGACAAGAGCGGCGACTGGCGGACAGAAATCGTCGGTCGGCGCGCAGTCGCGGCTGGCCAGACGATAGTTTTCCAGCAGGCGCCGCCAGAAGCGCTCACGCACCTGCGCGATGGAATGGCGGTCGACCGACTTGAGACCAAGGCGCTGTATCCAGGCCGATTCGGTCAGCCCCTCGCTGGCCTGCAGGGCCTGGGCGAAGGTGAGTATCTCCGCCCGTGAAGCTTTATCGAAAGAGGCCTGGCTGTTCAATGGCTCAGGCCAGGTGGAGCGGTCCAGAGTGGCGAAGCTGGCGGGACCGGCGGCCTGAACAGTGCCGACGAACAGGGCGAATACCACCGGCAGATAACGAATCAGCATCTTTTCGTTCCTTGAATGAAAACGCGCCCCCGAAGGAGCGCGTCGACACAGGTCGGCGCTTACAGCGCCCTTACCCGCTGGATGGCCTTGTCGTACACCGGGTTGGCCTTCTGCTCCTTGGCCAGTTGGTAGTGACGCAGGGCATCATCATACTGGCGGGCGCTCTCGTAGATGCGCGCGATGTTGTAGTAGGAACTGGCGCGCACAGTGGCGGCGCTGCCGCCATGAGCCAGGGCTATGGCCTTGCGGTTGGCCCAGATGGCCTCGGCGGTGCGCCCGGCCTTCTGGTAGGCGAGCCCCAGATTGCTGTAGGCCTGGCCGTAGTTGCCATCGATCTCGATGGCCTGGCGGTACAGATCGATGGCCTGGTCCAGCTGGCTGGCGTGGTAGGCCATCTCGCCTTGTTTGTTCAACTCCACTGCATTGCCAGCCTGGGCTACCGCTGCTGGTTGGCTCACAGCCTGAGCCGGCGCGACTGCGCCTCCCTCGACCAAGCCCAGCAGAACGTCGGAAAGCGGTTCGTGGTCGCCAGCCAAGCCTTGCATGCGGTTGATGTCCTGGAAGTCGCCATCACCGGTGATGCGGAACACCGTCCAAAAGTTGCCGACCTGCCCCTTTGGCACATAGTAGGTGCGCACCAGTGACTGGCCGATATAGACGAAGACTTTGGCCTGGCTGTTACCCAGCTCGGAGGAGTTCGGCGCAGAGCGATTGAGGTAGTCGTGAACCGCATAGACATAGGCATCACCAAATGCCTTCTTCTGCAGGGTGATGGTTTCAGGCCCGTAGCTGTCGGTGTCGTCCACGTCCAGAAGGGCATCACGACCTTGCTTGGCACTGAAATGGATGTGGTTGTTCGGGTAGGCGATATGCGAATCCAGATCACGCGGCGCAGCCCCCCAGCTCAACACCACACGCAATCCATCGAGACTGGCCATGACCGGGCTGATGGCATAGGTCATGCCCTTGCACGGACACTTGGCTACCAGGTTGGAGTAGCCGGACTTCTTGACGATCAGCAGGCTGGCACCGTCATCGGCGAAGCTGGTGCTGAGGTTGACCCGACCATTGCCATCGGTGCGACCCACAGCAGTCTGGGCTCCGTTCTTCTGCACCAGCACTTCGGCGTCGGCGATGCGCTGATCCTTGACCACGGCGCTCAGCACGTCGATGGAGAGTTGTTCGGCCTGGGCCGAGAGGATGGTGCAACCGAACAGCAGAGGAGCAACGGCGCGCGCGAGGATTCTCACTGCGACCTCCTTGTCAGAGTGATGAATGGATGGCGCGCCTGCGGCGCGCGCGGCGAACTATAGCCGCGCAAGTCGTCGCCGTCTGTGATCAATCGCTCCGATAGCTGGAGCCGAACTCGGCATCCGGCCTAGAATCGCGCCACGCTTTCTGGAGACGATTCGATGCTGTTGGTGATTTCCCCCGCCAAGACCCTGGACTACGACACCCCGCCGGCCACCGCGCGCTTTACCCAGCCGCAACATCTGGACCATGCCCAGGAGTTGATCGGCCAGCTGCGCCAGATGAGCCCGCAGCAGATCGGCGAGCTGATGCATCTGTCGGACAAGCTCGCCGCGCTCAATGTGGCGCGATACGGCAGCTGGCAGCCGGACTTCACGCCGGCCAACGCCAAGCAGGCGCTGCTGGCGTTCAAGGGCGACGTCTACACCGGCCTGGCCGCCGAGGACTTCAGCGAAGAGGACTTCGACTTCGCCCAGGCGCACCTGCGCATGCTCTCCGGCCTGTATGGCGTGCTGCGCCCGCTGGACCTGATGCAGCCCTACCGCCTGGAGATGGGCACCAAGCTGGCCAATGCCCGCGGCGCCAACCTCTACGAATTCTGGGGCGAACGCATCAGCGGCTGGCTGAACGAGGCGCTAGCCGCCCAGGGCGACGACATCCTGCTCAACCTGGCGTCCAACGAATACTTCGGCGCGGTCAAGCGCAAGGCCCTGAACGCGCGGATCATCGACACCGAGTTCAAGGACCTGAAGAACGGCCAGTACAAGATCATCAGCTTCTACGCCAAGAAGGCCCGCGGCCTGATGGCGCGCTACGTGATCAAGGAGCGCATCCGCGATCCCGAGCAGCTCAAGGCCTTCGACTACCAGGGCTACCGCTACAGTGCCGAACAGTCGAAGCCGGACAGCCTGGTGTTCCTGCGCGATCATTCAGAAGACTGATCAGCCGGCACGCCGGCGCCGCGACTGGTTATGATCGGCACTCTCCTTCACGCGCCAGACAAGGAACGCCCATGACCCAGCCCGTCGTCCTGATCACCGGTTGCTCCAGCGGCATCGGCCGCGCCCTCGCCGATGCATTCAAGGGCGCCGGCTACCGGGTGTTCGCCGCCGCGCGCAAGGGTGCCGACCTGGAGGCCCTGAACGCCGCCGGCTTCACCGCCGTGAAGCTGGACGTCAACGATGCCGAGGATATCGCCCGCGCCAGCGAGCGGGTGAAGGCCGAGGCCGGGCGCCTCGACGTGCTGATCAACAATGCCGGTTACGGTGCCATGGGCCCGCTGCTCGACGGCGGCGCAGCGGGCATGCGCCAACAGTTCGAGACCAACGTGTTCAGCCTGGTCGAGCTGACCCGCGCCTGCTTCCCGCTGCTGCGCGCCAGCCGTGGCCTGGTGATCAACATCGGCAGCATCTCCAGCGTCCTGATCACCCCCTTCGCCGGCGCCTACTGCGCCTCCAAGGCCGCCGTACACGCGCTGTCCGGCGCCCTGCGCATGGAGCTGGCGCCCTTCGGCATCCAGGTGATGGAAGTGCAACCGGGAGCCATCGAGTCCAGCTTCGGCGCCAATGCCAGCCACAGCGCCGAGCAGCTGGTCAGCGAGCAGTCGCCCTGGTGGCCGGTGCGCGAAGGCATTCGCGCCCGCGCCAATGCCTCGCAGGAGAACCCTACCCCGGCCAGCCAGTTCGCCGCCACCCTGCTGGCCGCCGTGGCCCGAGACGAGCGCCCGGCCCTGCTGCGCATCGGCAACGGCTGCCGCCGCCTGCCGCTGCTCCAGCAGCTGCTGCCGCGCCGGCTGATGGAGCGCATGCTGAGCAAGCGCTTCGGCCTCGACACCCCTCTGTGAGCGGACGGCCATGACACGTCGCTTTCCCCTCTACGGCTACGTGCTCGCCACGGTCGCCATCGCCTTCGCCAGCAACGTGCTGCTGCGCGTGCCGCTGAAGATCGGCGGCCTGCCGGCCACACTGATCGCCGCCACCCTGAGCGCCTTCGCCCTGCGCGGCCTGTTCGTCTGGCTGGAACGGCGCCCGCTGCAGATCGCCGAGCGCTGGGCGCTGGCGGGTCTGTACGGCGCCGCGCTGGGGGCGATCTACCTGCTGATCTTCGCCCTGATGTGGCTGAAGGACGAGCCGGGCGACATGGGCCAGCTGCTGTTCTTCTTCCACTACCTCTGCTACCCGACGGCCCTGGCGCTGGTCCTGCACCTGGGGCGCCGCGGCGGCTGATGCGCTTCTCCGACGGCGCGCGGGCGCCCGCCGCCACCCAGCCCTGCACGCTGCGCGACCACCCGGACTGGCACCGCGGCCGCGCGCGCTACTGGCTGTGGTCGATCCCGGTGGACTGCCCGGCGGTACTGCAGCGCCTGCAGGCGGCGCGCACCTGTCTGGGCGACTGGCTGCATGCGCCCGGCGCGCGCCAGGCGCACATCACCCTGTTCGTCTGCGGCTTCGCCAGCCCGCAGCCCGTGCACAACGACGATATCGCGCCCGCGATGCTGGAGGCCCAATGCCACGCCCTGGCGGCGCTGCGCCAGCCGGCATTCGAGCTACACATCGGCGACCTCGACAGCTTCACCAGCGCGGCCTTCCTCGCGGTGCAGGAACACGGCCACCTCGACCGACTGCGCGACACGCTGGCCGGGCTCGCGCCGGAAGTGCGCCAGGCCCCCTATGCGCCGCACCTGACCGTGGGCCTGTACCGCCGCGCGGTGGCACGCGCAACCTGGCAGCAGCACACCCGCGCGCTGCGCGACTGCCCGCCGCTGACGCTGCCGGTGCGCGAGCTGCAGCTGCTCAGCTACGCCGCCAGCGAACCCCAGGGGGCGCTGCGTATCGAGGCACGAGTCGCGCTAGCATAGGCCGCCTCAGGTCAGGACGACTCCCATGCTGCATACCCTCGCCGTCGGCAACTACCGCTCCATCAACAACCTGGTGATGCCGCTCGGCCGGCTGAACCTGATCACCGGCGCCAACGGCAGCGGCAAGTCCAACCTGTACCGCGCCCTACGCCTGCTGGCCGAGACGGCGCGTGGCGGGGTGATCAACGCACTGGCCCGCGACGGCGGCCTGGAGTCGACCATCTGGGCCGGACCGGAGCGGATCAGCCGGCGTATGCAGAGCGGCGAGGTGCCCATCCAGGGCGGCCCGCGCAGCGAGGTGGTGCGCCTGCGCCTGGGCTTCGCCGGCGAGGACTTCGGCTACGCCATCTCCCTGGGCCTGCCGACACCCTCGCACTCGGCCTTCGCCCTCGACCCGGAGATCAAGCGCGAATGCATCTGGGCCGGGCCCTGCTACCGCCCGGCAGCGCTGCTGGTGGACCGCGAAGGCCCCATGGTGCGCCAGCGCGAGGGGCGCAGCTGGCAAGTGCTGGCCCAGCACCTGCCGAGCTACGACAGCCTGTTCGACCAGATCGGCAACGACCCCGGCTGTCCCGAAGTGTTCCAGCTACGCGAGACCATCCGCCGCTGGCGCTTCTACGACCACTTCCGTACCGACGCCGAGGCGCCGGCACGCCAGCCACAGCTCGGCACCCGCACGCCGGTGCTGCACCACGATGGCCGCGACCTGGCGGCCGCGCTGCAGACCATCCGCGAGATCGGCGACCGCCAGGCGCTGGAGCGTGCCATCGCCGATGCCTTCCCCGGCTCGGAGCTGGGCATCGACTGCCAGCCCGGCGGGCGCTTCAGCGTTGCCCTGCGCCAGGAGGGACTGCTGCGCCCGCTGTCGGCCGCCGAGCTGTCCGACGGCACCCTGCGCTACCTGCTGCTGGTCGCCGCCCTGCTCACCCCGCGGCCACCGTCACTGATGGTGCTCAACGAACCCGAGACCAGCCTGCACCCCGACCTGCTGCCGGCGCTGGCCCGGCTGATCATCGAGGCCTCGCGGCATACCCAGGTGTGGGTGGTGTCGCACGCCAGCCGACTGATCGCCGCGCTGGAGCAGCACCCGGAGTGCCACTCCGTCATCCTCGACAAGAGCCTGGGACAGACCGCCATCCAGGGCCAGGGTATGCTCGACGCGCCGCTCTGGCACTGGCCGGACTAGGCGCGCCCCGACGCGGCGACAGGCGCCAGCGGTTTCGGCTGGCGGAATACCAGTACGTTGCCGAGCATCACCAGGCCCAGGCCGAGCAGCGCCGGCAGCGTCCACTGGTAGCCCTCGACGAACACCGAGATGTTCAGCGCCACCACCGGGAACAGCACGGTGCAGTAGGCCGCGCGCTCCGGCCCCATGCGCCCGACCAGCGTCAGGTAGGCGGTGAAGCCGATCACCGAGCCGGGGATCGCCAGGTACAGCAGCGAGCCGATATAGCGCGTGTTGGCCTCGAACGTGAACGGCACGCCGCTGACCAGGCAGTACGCCAGCAGCAGTAAGGCGCCGTAGAACATGCCCCAGGCGTTGGTGGTCACCGGCCTGAGGCCGGCCTGCTGCTGCAGGCTGGACAGCAGGTTGCCGACGGAGAAGCACAGGGTGCCGAGCACGGCCAGGCCGATTCCCAGCAGGGTCTCGCGGCTGGCCTCGTGGTGCGCCAGTTCCGGCCAGAACAGCAGGCCCAGGCCGAGCAACCCCAGGGCGCCGCCGGCCAGCACGTTGGCGGCGATCCGCCGGCCCATGAAGACGCGCGCATTGAGCGCATTCCACAGCGTGGCGGTGGAGAAGATCACCGCCACCAGGCCGCTGGGGATCCACTGGCTGGCCGTGTAGAAGCACATGAAGTTGAGGCAGAACAGGCACAGCCCCTGCGCCAGGCACAGCAGCTGGCCGCGCCGGTCGAGCGGCTGCAGACGGCGGCTGAGCAGGAGGATGGCGAACAGCACGGCGGCGGCCAGGCTGAAGCGGTAGGCGATCGACAGCGGGATGGCTACCTCGCCCAGTTGCAACTTGAGGGCGATCCAGGTGGTGCCCCAGATCAGGACAGTGAGCAGGTACAGCGACAGGTTCATGGCAGGGCTCCTTGACCCGGCCAGTCTCCGCCCCGGCCACGCCCGCGCGCTTGCACAAACTTGCGCTTATCTGTAGCCGCCCCCTGGCAGGCCGGTGTAGCAGGAGTAGGATGACAGCCATCCCCTTCCGTCGATGTCCGTTCCATGGCCGCACTCGAACACAACCTGGTCTTCCAGTCGCTCAGCAGCTCGCCCCATGCGCGCCTGCTGCGCGATGCCGAGCTGGGCGACGAGCTGGCCGCGGCGCTGTGGAGCAACCACCACGACGCCCGCGACTACCAGGGCCCTAGCCACCACACGCTGTCCTGCTACCTGGCCGGCGGCACCGGCACCTTCCGCCGCGAGCGCCCCGGCGCCAAGGGTGCGCCGGATAAGCTGTGCGTGCTGCCGGCCGGGCACGAGTCATCCTGGGTGATCAACGGCGACATCCGCCTGGCGCACCTGTATGTCAGCCCCGAGCGCTTCGCTGCCAGCGCCGTCGCCCTGCTCGACCGCGAGCCGCGCGAGCTGCAGCTGCGCGAAAGCACCTTCCTCGAAGACCCGCAGCTGGCCGCGCAATTCCGCCAGTTGGTGACGCTGGACTGGAACGAACCGGGCGAACGCCTGCTGACCAGCAGCCTGGCCCACGAAATGATCGACCATGTGCTGCTGACCCAGGTCGGCCAGCGCCAGGGCCTGAAACTCAAGGGCGGCCTGGCACCGCACCTGCGCCGGCGCCTGGTGGACTACATCGAGCAGCACCTGGACCAGCCGCTGGCGCTCGGCGAGCTGGCACAGTTGGCGGCGCTGTCGGAATACCACTTCGCACGCATGTTCAGCACCAGCTTCGGCCTGCCGCCGCACCGCTACGTGCTGCAACGCCGTCTGCTGCGGGCGCGTGAACTGCTGCAGCACAGCGCCCTGCCACTGGGCGAGATCGCCCTGGCCTGCGGCTTCGCCAGCGCCAGCCACTTCAGCAATCGTTTCCGCCAGGCCTTCGGTGCGGCGCCAGGCTTGCTGCGCGCGGCGCGCCAGTCCTAGAGCAGCGCGCCCAGGCCTGCGGCCAGGGGCAGCGCCGCGGCCAGCGGCAATACCCAGCGCGCACGCCAGGCCAGCAGGGCGACCAGCAGCAGGCCGGCCAGCATCAGCTGGCACAGCCACAGCACCGCACCGATCTCCCCGCCTTCGGCCCACCAGCAGGCTGCCAGGGCCAGGCCCAGGGCCAGGCCGGCCAGCGGGCGCAGCAGGCGCTGACGCGCCGGGCTGGCGGCGACAGTGAAAAGCGCCTTGTGGTGGCGCGACATGGCCATGCTCAGGGCCAGCATGGCCAGGTAGCTCAACGCGAAAGCCAGCAACAGCATCAGACGGCCTCCTCGAGCAGATGACGGCGCCCGCGCGGCACCAAGGCCTGCGGCGGTTGGGCGAAACGCCAGGCGCACAGGGCGCTGATCACCCCGGCGGCGAGCAGACCGAGGTCGACCCCGGCCAGCGCCCAGTCGCCACGCGCCAGGGTCGCCAGCAGATGGCCGTGCTCGCTGCTCAGGCCATTGAGCAGCGGCAGCCCCAGCGCCAGCAGCGCAGCGAGCGCCAGCTGCCGGCTGAGCAGGCGGCGCGGCTGACGCCGGCCGAGCACTGCCCACAGCGCCACCAGCAGCCAGCTGGCGACGAAGACCCCTGCTTCATAACTGGCCCGTTCGGCCAGCGTGGCCGGGATCAGCCGATTACCCCAGAGCAGCGCCAGGCTGGCCAGCGGCAGGCCGACGAACACCGCGCCATTGAGTGCGCGCACCAGCGCGACGCCCGCACCACCGCGAGCCTCGCGCTTGGCGATCCAGACCTGCAGGCCACCGACCAGCATGGCGCAGCCGGCCAGGCCCATCAGCAGATACAGCAGGCGTACCAGGCTGCCGCCGAACTGCGCCATGTGCAGGCCCGCCAGCCAGTTGTAGGTGTGGTAGCCCGCCGGGGCCTGCTGCTCGTGCAGCAGCGCGCCAGTCGCCGCGTCATAGGTCAGGGTGTCCTGCGGCGTGCCGATCCGCGATGTGGAATAGCGCCGAATATCCACCACCGCCGAGGCATCCCCCGGGTGATGCACGCTGATCCAGCCCGGTTCGCCGCCCTGCCAGCGCTGGCGCGACTCGGCAATCAGCGCGTCGAGCGACTGGGGCGCCGGCGCCGGCTGGTGCATCTCCTCGCGGTGGTAGGCGCCCATCACTTCGCTGAAGAAGTGCTCCACATCGTTCTTGTAGGCCACCTGCATGCCCGCCGGCATGTAGTTGACCATGAAGATGACGATGCCGGTGTAGGCCAGCACCAGATGGAAGGGCAAACCCAGCACGCCGAACAGGTTGTGCGCATCCAGCCAGGCACGCTGGCCGTTGGCCGCCGGGCGCAGGGTGAAGAAATCCTTGAAGATGCGTCGGTGGATGATCACCCCGGAGACCAGCGCCACCAGCATGAACATGCCGGCCAGGCCAACGATGTAGATCCCCGGCATGCCGGCATGCAGGCTGTAGTGCAGCTCGAAGAAGAAGTTGCCGCCCAGGGTCTCGGGCAGTGGCTGGCCGCTGGCCGGATCGAAGGCGATGTCATGCATCTGCTGCGTTCCGTCCACTTCCCAGCCCAGCCGCCAGTAGGGCTCGCGCTCGGTCGGCCCGTGCATCCAGAAGGCGTGCAGCTCGTCCTTGACGTTGCGCTGCAGCCAGTCGCGCACCTGGTCGGCAGTCATGCTGGCGGGGGCGGCCTCGTGCAGCGCCGGACGCATCCAGCGCTCCAGCTCCTTGTCGAAACAGGCGATGGTGCCGGCGAGAATGATCACGTAGAGCAGCCAGCTGGGCAGCAGACCGCCCCAGGTATGCAGGCCCGCCATGGATTGACGCAGACTCATGGCCGCACTCCCAGATCGCTCGGCAGGAAGGCTGCCAGACCCAGCGCCAGCGTCAGGCCACCCAGCCACAGCCAGGCACGGGTCGCACTACGCGCGGCGAACACGTAGATCACCACCGCCGTCCACACGGCGAAGCTGAACAGGCCGGCGAACGCCACCCGGTCCGGGCGCGCCAGGGGCAGGTAGACGGAAAGGAAGGCAGCGAAGCCATAGGCCAGCGCATACCCTCCGACAAGGGCGGCCAGCACGCGGGAGGCGATGCTCCCGGGCGACAGGGTGGATTGCTTGCTCACGGTCGACTCATCTCGAGGGCGTGGCCGGCGACGGCGGTGCGGCGCGCCGGCCCACGGGAAAGACAAGCCTCACATGTTATTAATAAATATTCGCAAATAAAAGCAATTAACTTTCATCACCATCCCGCCCACCGCGCGCAGAGGGCTGCACCGACGGGAAGCGCGACGAGGCGAAGCGCACGACCAGGATGGCCACCGCCAGCAGCAGAATGGCGCCGGACACGTAGACCACGCCCATGTCCGGGCGATGGTGGTGCGACACGTCGGAGATCAGCAGGCGGGTCAGCGCGGTGATGGCCACATAGATCAGGAAGCGCACCGGCATGTGGTTGGTCTTGAAGTAGATGCCGACCATGGCACCCAGCTCCAGGTAGATGAACAGCAGCAGGATGTCGTCCACCGTGACATGGCCCTTCTCTAGCATGCCGAGAAAGGCCACCACCGAGGCCCAGGCGGTGATGCCGCCGATGGCGAACAGCGCCAGGTAGTGGAAGGATTCGACCAGCAGGTTGCCAAAGGACTGCGCCAGGGCATGCATGCCTATGCGCATGGCTTCGATACGGGGGTAACTCACGGTGTTCTCCTGAAGTTCGGCTGCGGTCATGCTGGACCACTGGGATGACAACGGCTATGCAGGATAGGGGCCAGCACATTGCAATCAGAACGCCCGCCAGGCTTGCCAGGCTACAGGCAGACCAATTACTGTATATCCATACACGTTAACCAGATATGGGAATGAGGTGATGAATGGCCGTCGAAGTGGTGTACCGCAGCAGTCGCGATCCGGAGCGCCTGTTCATGGATAAGGCCGAAGCCGATCGTTACGACAAGATGCTGGAGCTGGCCGAGGCGCTGTCCGAGGCCCTGCACAAGGCGGTGCCTTCGCTCAGCGAGGAGCAGGTGGAGGAACTCGGCATCTTCATGGCCAAGAACCGCGACACCTTCGCCAAGGCATTCAAGAACCAGCCCGACGCCCTGGCCGAACTGGAGCAGAGCGAAAACGCCTGAAAGTGTTGACCGAATGGCCAGCCCGGTTTAGCGTCGGTTGGTCATTTCGAGACTTACTCATGCCGCATACCGCGCACATCGCCTTCCCCGCCCTCGCCGCCTGCCGCGGCGAGCGTCCGTGCGCGCCCCCACCTGTCGCCCTGCGCGCCGCTACGCCTCCGCCACCGCCGCGCGCCTGATCGCTCGCCCCGCGACGATCACCCCAGCCTCCCCGGTTCCGTCCTCTCTGCGCCAATGCCGGCGACGGAGCCTGTTGCCATTTTCGACAGGTGATTCTTCATGCGTTTCGACAAGACTTTCTGGGGCGCCTGCGCCTCCACCACCCTGTTCGTCCTGCTCTGGGGCAGCGGCGCGATCTTCGCCCGCCTGGGCCTGGACCACGCCTCGGCCTTCGCCTTCCTGACCCTGCGCTTCATTCTCGCCCTCGGCGTACTGCTGCTGATCGGCACCCTCGCCGGCCACTGGCTGCCGGCACGCGGCCAGCGCCTGCACACGGCCGGCAGCGGCCTGCTGATGATCGGCGGCTACTCGATCTGCTACCTGCTGGCGCTGGACCACGGCATCACCCCCGGGGTGCTGGCGACCCTGCTCGGTGTGCAACCGATCCTCACCCTGATGCTGCTGGAACGGCGCTTCGCCGCCCTGCGCCTGGCCGGTCTCGCGCTGGCGCTCGGCGGCCTGGTGCTGGTGGTGTGGCAGAGCATCGGCCTGGCACGGTTCTCCCTGGCCGGTACCGGTTACGCACTCGGAGCGTTGCTGTGCATGACCCTCGGCGCCATCGCGCAGAAGGGCCTGAGCCAGTCGCCGCTGCAGGCGCTGCCATTGCAGTACGCGGTCAGCCTGCTGCTGTGCGGGTTGTTCCTGCCGTTCCAGCGCATCGAGGTGGATTGGTCGCTGGACTTCCTGGTGCCCTTGCTGTGGCTGGGCATCGTCATCTCGGTGGTGGCGCAGCTGTTGCTGTACCGACTGATCCGCGCCGGCAACCTGGTCAACGTCACCAGCCTGTTCTACCTGGTGCCGGGGGTGACGGCGGCGATGGACTACCTGTTCCTCGGCAACGCCATGAGCGACCTCAGCCTGGCCGGCATGGCCGCCATCCTGCTCGGCCTGGTGCTGGTGTTCCGCCGCGGCTAGCGACCACCGTAGAGCAGGCGCTCGGCCAGCGCATCGGCCACCCGGGCCGGCGAACGCTTGTCGGCCTGGGCATGCGCATAGACCTCGGTCAGGCGCCGGCCGATCTGCGTCAGGTGGGCGGTGATGGCCGGCAGCTCCTCGCCGCGATGCTTGAGGGCGACATAGATGAGGCCGCCGGAGTTGATCACGTAGTCCGGGGCGTAGAGGATGCCGCGCGCCTCCAGGGCATCGGCGATCTCGCTGCCGGCCAGCTGGTTGTTGGCCGAGCCGGCCACCGCCGCGCAGTGCAGCGCGCCCACCGTCTGCGCATTGAGCACGCCGCCCAGACCGCAGGGCGCGAGGATGTCGCAGGGCGTGAGCAGCAGCTCCTCGCTGCTCACCGGGTGGGCCCCCAGCTGTTCGACCGCCAGCTGCACGCGCCCGGGGTCGAGGTCGCTGACGAACAGCTCGACGCCGGCGGCGGCCAGCTGCTCGGCCAGGGCGAAACCGACATTGCCCAGACCCTGCACCGCCACCCGCAGGCCCTGCAGGTCGTCACTGCCGAGCCGCGCCAGGGCGGTGGCGCGGATGCCGGCGAACACGCCCATGGCCGTGTGCGGCGAGGGATCGCCAGCCGCCGTGGTGCTGGTCACATGCTGGGTCTGCTGGGCGATGCAGTCCATGTCGGCGCTGGAGGTGCCGCTGTCGACGGCAGTGATGTAGCGGCCGTTGAACGACTCGATCATGCGCCCGAAGGCCTCGAACAGGGCACCGCGGTTGTCCACGTGCGACGGGCGGATGATCACGGCCTTGCCGCCGCCCTGCGCCAGGCCGGCCAGCGCGGCCTTGTAGCTCATGCCCTGGGCCAGGCGGATGGCGTCGCGGATGGCACTGTCGTCATCCGGGTAGGCCAGGTAGCGACAGCCACCCAGCGCCGGGCCGAGGCGGGTGCTGTGGATGGCGATGATCGCCTTCAGGCCGCTGACAGGATCCTGGGCAAGGTGAAGCGCTTCGAGCCGGGCGCTCTCCATCACGGCGAACATGGCGGACTTCCTCGCTGGCTTTACCGGCCAGTATAGGTCGCCGTTGCGGGCCGGCTCAGCGCCCCTGCACTTTCCACCAGGTACAGAACTCTTCCAGCGCGGTCCAGATCGGCACCTGCGGGTCGTAGTCCAGGTACTGGCGGGCGCGCGAGATGTCGAGGGAGAAGTCGCGCCCCATCACCGCCACGCCGAGGCGGAACAGCGCCGGCTCCGGACGCCCCGGCAGCAGCTTGCACACCGTCTCGTTGAGGGTCGCCGCGGCATAGGCCAGGCCGAAGGGCATGTGTTTGCTCACCGGCGGCAGACCGAACTGGCGCAACACGAAGTTGACCACATCCCACAGCGGCACCGGCGCGCCATTGCTGATGTTGTATACCTTGCCCAGTGCCGGACCGGCCGCCAGCAGGCTGCTGAACAGGGCATCGTTGAGGTTCTGCATGCTGGTGAAGTCGACCTTGTTGAGGCCGTCGCCGATCACCATCAGGCGGCCCTTCCTGTGCATCTCGATCAGCCGCGGAAAGATGCTGGTGTCGCCGGCGCCGGTGACGAAGCGCGGGCGCAGGGCGATCACCTCCAGGCCGAACTCCTGGGCCTCCATGACCTTCTGCTCGGCCAGGTACTTGGTGGCGCCGTAGTGATCGACGAAGCGCTTCGGCACCTGCTCTTCGCGCAGACCGACGTGGGCCTTGCCATCGAAGTACACCGACGGCGAGGACAGATGCACCAGACGCCGCACCTGCTGCCCGAGGCAGCCCTCGATGACATTCTGGGTCACCACCACATTGGCCTGGTGAAAGTGCTGGTAAGTGCCCCAGGTGCCGACGGCACCGGCGCAGTGCACCACCATTTCCACATCACGGCAGAGCCTGTGCACCAGGTCCGGGTCGCTCAGGTCGCCCTGGACGAATTCGGCACCGCGCTTGGTCAGGTGCTGCACCGCTTCCGGGCGGCGCCCGTTGACCCGCACCGTCAGGCCCTGTTCCAGGGCAAAACGGGCGAAGCGGCCGCCGATGAAACCACTCGCCCCCGTTACCAGAATCTTCATGACTGCCATCCCCCAGCGTTCTTGTTATGCCTGCGACTCTAGCAGCAGGCAGCCCTCATGCCGCTTGCCGCAGCGGCCAAATGCACGTCCTTGCGGGCCCGCGCGGTCGATTTTCTTGACGCCCGTAAAGCAATTTGCACGCTTCTTGCAGAATTTTTTACGCCTTTTGAACCCTGTCACCCATCTACACGCGGAGTCCCAGGACATGCCGTTGCGCGTAAAACTTGCCATCAGTTTTCTGCTGATCGGCCTAATACCGGTGCTGGCCATGGCGGTCACGGTCTATCGCCAGGCCAGCCAGGCCCTCCAGGAACAGGCCCTGAATGCCCTGGAAGCCGTAGCAAATATCAAACAGCAACAATTGCAGGACAGTTGGCAAGCCCGCCACAACCAGCTCAGCACCCTGGCCAGCAACCTCGGCACCAGCTACGCCGGGCTCGACGGCACGGCCCTGGTCAGCACCGCCAACTATGACCGGCCGATCTTCGAAAATTTCGCCAAGACCTTCGGTTACAGCGAACTGAAGCTGGTGAGCAAGGACGGTCAGGTGCTGTTCAGCCTGCAGCGCGGCAGCGACTACCAGCAGAACCTGGGCGAGGCCGCCTGGCGTGATACCCCGCTCGGCCGCGTGGCGCGCGCCGGCCTGGACAGCGGCCGGGCGCAGATCGGCGACCTCGCGGTGAACCGGGCCGGGGCCGAGCCCAGCCAGTTTCTCGTCGCGCCCATCCTCGACGAAGGCGAGCTGCAGTTGCTGCTGGTCCTGGAGCTGCCGCTGGCCGAGCTGAACCGGGTGATGCAGGCCCGCCAGGGCCTGGGCGAAGCCGGCGAGACCTACCTGGTCGGCCCCGACGGCCGCCTGCGTTCGGACTCGATACGCTTCGCCGATCTCAAGGTGGCGCGCGACGACCGCCAACCGGAGCGCCTGCCCGGTGCAGCCATCAGCCAGGCCCTGGAGGGGCAGCAGGGACGTCTGGCCGAAGCGGGCCTGAACGGCCAGGCTGCGCTCAAGGCCTTCGTGCCGCTGCAGCTGGATGACCAGCGCTGGGCATTGGTCGCGGAAATGGATCAGGAGCAGGCCTTTGCCCCGGTGCGCGCGCTGATGTGGCAGGTCCTGCTGCTGGTCGCCCTGACCATCGCCGGCGTGGCCGTGGCTACCTGGCGAGTCAGCCACAGCGTGATGCGCCCGCTGGGCGGCGAGCCGCGGCACATGGCGGAGCTGGCCCGGCGCCTGGCCGCCGGCGAGTTGCGGGTGAGCGGCGACGGCAACGCCCAGGATGGCCTGATGCAGGCCCTGCACGAGATGGCCCGTGCCTGGCGCGAGGTGGTCGAGCGCCTGCGCCAGGCCAGCCAGGCGGTGGGCCATGCCAGCGGCGACATCCTTGGCGCCGCCGGCCAGACCAGCAGCAGCCTCGACCAGCAGCAGGAGGCGCTGGAGCTGGTGGTCAGCGCCGTCGACCAGATGGCCGCCACCGTGCAGGAGATCGCCAGCAGCGCCAGCCACAGCGCCGACGGCAGCGCCGCCGCGCGCGAGGCCTTCGCCACCGTGCAGGACAGCCTGCAGCGCATGATCGGTCAGCAGGATCAGTTGCTCGCTGGCCTGCGCGAGGCCGACCGGGTGGTCCAGCATCTGGCCGGCGACAGCCAGCAGATCGGCAGCGTGCTGGCGGTGATCCGCGCCATCGCCGAGCAGACCAACCTGCTCGCGCTCAACGCCGCCATCGAGGCAGCGCGCGCTGGCGAGGCCGGACGGGGCTTCGCCGTGGTCGCCGACGAGGTGCGCAACCTGGCGCAGAAGACCCGCCAGGCCACCGAGGAAATCGTCGCCATCGTCGCAGCCCTCGGCCAATCCTCCGGCGAGGCGCAGGCGCGCATGCAGGGCTCCAGCGAACAGGCCCGCGCCCTAGAGCAGGAAACCCAGGCCGTGCTGGGCAACCTCAGGCAGCTCGACGACTCGCTACAGGACGTCCACGCCCTGGCCTTCCAGATCGCTGCGGCAGCCGAGCAGCAGGCGGCCACCACCCAGGAGGTCAACCAGCACATGCACCGGCTCAACGACATGACCGGCGAGAACCGCCGCACCGCCGCGCACACCCGCGACTGCGGCGAACACCTGCGCAAGGTCGCCGGCAGCCAGGAGCGGCTGGTGGCGCAGTTCCAGCTCTAGGCAGCTCGGCCAACCCTGCCGATGTAGCCGGATGCAATCCGGGAAAAGCAGGAAGCTCCGCACCCGGACTTCATCCGGGCTACGACCTGACCTCCCCTCTCCCCCAGGGAGAGAGTCCGGGGCGGCCCGCGTAGGGGTGAGGGGTTTCCAGGCTGCACCGAGCCGCTTATAGCTCCCTCACCCCAACCCTCTCCCCAACCCTCTCCCACAGGGAGAGGGAGTAGGCCATCCGCCGCCCTATACCAGCCAGTCCCCCACGCCACGCTCCAGGTGGCGGGTCAGGCTGGCCAGCAGCTCACCGCCGTTGCGCCAGTGGTGCCAGTACAGCGGCACGTCCAGCGGCCGCTCCGGCAGCAGCTCGACCAGTTCGCCACTGGCCAGCTGCTGGCGCACCTGCAGCTCCGGCACCATGCCCCAGCCGAGCCCGGCACAGGCCAGGCGTACGAAGCCTTCCGAGGAAGGGCACAGGTGGTGAGCGAAGCCGCCGCCGACACCGAGACCAGCGAGGAAGCGGTGCTGCAGCTGGTCGTCGGCACCGAACACGATGGACGGCATCCGCGCCAGCGCCGCGCCGTCGACACCCGCGGCGAAATGCCGGGCAACGAAGGCCGGGCTGGCCAGGGCGCGATAGCGCATCGCCCCCAAAGGCAGGGCACGGGCACCGGCCACCGGACGCTCGGCGGCGCACACGCAGCCGGCCACCTCGCCGGCGCGCATGCGCTTGAGGCCGACGTCCTGGTCATCCACCACATGATCCAGCAGCAGACGGTGTTCGGCGACGAATTCGCCCATCAGCGGCGCCCACCAGGTGGCCAGGCTGTCGGCATTCAGGGCGATGCGCAGGCGCTCGGCCGGCTGGTCCTCGGCCAGGGTCGGCACCTGGCCCTGCAGGTCGCGCTCCAGCAGGCGCACCTGCTGCACGTGGTTGAGCAGGCGCCGGCCGACCTCGGTGGGCGCCGGCGGCGCGGCGCGCAGCAGCACCGGCTGGCCGACGCGCGCCTCGAGCAGCTTGATCCGCTGCGACACCGCCGACTGCGACAAACCAAGCAGCTGCGCCGCACGCTCGAAGCCGCCCTGCTCCACAACCGCAGCCAGGGCGGCCAGCAGCTTGTAGTCGAACATAAGAGTTCCTAATGAGAGATCAGCATGATTTGTTTTTCTTATACACACGCAATCCCCAGACTGGCCAGCATTGCAACCCCAACAAGGACTCCGCCATGACCGGCGAAACCAATCTGAGCCGCCTGCTCGCCAGCCTCTCGCCACGCCTCAACCCTGGCCGCTTCGTCTTCTGCAGCGTGCCGCAGCCTACCGTGGTGCAGGTCGCCGCTGCCCTCGGCAGCTTCCGCGAGGCCGAGGGCACCACCCTGATCCTGGCCCGCGAGGAGGCCGAGCGCCTGGGCCTGGCCTACGACTACCTGGCCGCCTGGATCACCCTCGAGGTGCATTCGTCGCTGGCCGCCGTCGGCCTCACCGCCGCCTTCGCCGAGGCCCTGGCCGGCGAAGGCATCAGCTGCAACGTGATCGCCGGCTTCCACCACGACCACCTCTTCGTCGCCGAGGCCGATGCCGAACGCGCCCTGGCCAGGCTGCAGCGCCTGGCCGCGGAGGGCTGCTGAGATGTGGCAGAGCTACCTCAACGGCCTACTGGTGGCGGCCGGCCTGATCATCGCCATCGGCGCGCAGAATGCCTTCGTCCTGGCCCAGAGCCTGCGCCGCGAGCATCACCTACCGGTGGCGGCACTGTGCGTACTGTGCGACGCGCTGCTGGTCGCCGCCGGCGTGTTCGGTCTGGCCGCCGTGCTGGCGCAGAGTCCGACGCTGCTGGCGGTAGCGCGCTGGGGTGGCGCCGCCTTCCTGCTCTGGCTGGGCGCGCAGGCGTTGCGCCGGGCCATCCAGCCACAGGCCCTGCAGCAACAGGACAGCGGCCCGCGCTCGCGGCGTGCGGTGCTGCTGGCGGCGCTGGCGGTGACCCTGCTCAACCCGCACGTCTATCTGGATACCGTGCTGCTGATCGGCTCCCTCGGCGCCCAGCAGCCGGTGCCCGGCGCCTACGCCCTGGGCGCGGCCAGCGCCTCACTGATCTGGTTCTTCACCCTGGCCCTGGGCGCCGCCTGGCTCGCCCCCTGGCTGGCGCGCCCGACCACCTGGCGCCTGCTCGACCTGGCGGTGGCGGCGATGATGTTCGCGGTGGCGGTGCAACTGCTGCTGCACGCACCCGGCGCATGACCGCGCCGGTGCCGCGGCGCTATGCTGCGGCGCTCTGGACGGGGAGAGGGAGCGGCGCGTGGATTCGACGGTATTTGTCCTGGTACTGGCCGCCGCCGCGCTGCATGCGGGCTGGAACGCCCTGCTGAAGATCGGCCTGGACCGCTACCTGACCGCCTCGCTGATCCAGATCGGCGCCGCCTGCGTGGCCCTGCCCGCCCTGCCTTTCTTCAGCCTGCCGCAGCCCGTCGCCTGGCCTTTCATCGCCTTCTCCGCGCTGCTCCACGTCGGCTACAACCTGTTCCTCTCACGCGCCTACCAGCACGGCGACCTGTCGCAGGTCTATCCCATCGCCCGCGGCAGCTCGCCGCTGCTGGTCGCCCTGCTGGCGCTGCTGGCCGGCGACCTGCTGCAACCAGCCCAGTGGGCGGCGCTGCTGGTGCTGGTCGCCGGCATCTGGCTGATGGCCTGGCGCGGCGGCCACGCCCATGCCTCGCTCAACGGCCCGCTGCTGCTGAATGCCCTCGCCACCGCCGCCTGCATCGCCGGCTACACCCTGGCCGATGCCCTCGGCGCGCGCAGCAATGGCGATGCGATCGGCTATGCGCTGTGGCTGTTCGTGGTCAACGGCCTGGTGGCGACGCTGCTGATCACCCTGCGCAGCGGCCCGCGCATCTTCCTCCGGCTCGGTCCGCACTGGCGCGGCGGCCTGGGTGGCGGCGCCATGTCGATGCTGGCCTACAGCCTGGTGATCTGGGCCACCACCCAGGCGCCGGTGGCCATGGTCTCGGCGCTGCGCGAGAGCAGCGTGCTGTTCGCCCTGCTGATCGGCTGGCTGCTGCTCAAGGAGCCGATGCCGCCCATGCGCCTGCTCGCCTGTGCCGTGATCGCCCTCGGCGTGGTCCTCCTCAAGCTCGCCTGAGGCCTGCTGGCATCGGCTTTCCCACACAGTTGCTGCGTGGATAAGGCCGGGGTCGGGTGCTATGATCCCGGCCTCGCGGCAGACTTAAAGAGTACAAGCTCGTCGCCGCCCGTATTCCGGCCGCCCCGTGAACGGCCTGCGCTAGTCGCACATATCCCGACCTGATGAGGAGATAGACCATGGCTTTCGAATTGCCGCCGCTGCCGTACGAGAAGAACGCCCTCGAGCCGCACCTGTCCGCCGAGACCCTGGAATTCCACCACGGCAAGCATCACAACGCCTACGTGGTGAACCTGAACAACCTGGTGCCGGGCACCGAGTTCGAAGGCAAGAGCCTGGAAGAGATCATCAAGACTTCCTCCGGTGGCGTGTTCAACAACGCCGCGCAGATCTGGAACCACACCTTCTACTGGAACTGCCTGTCGCCGAACGGCGGTGGCCAGCCGACCGGCGCTCTGGCTGACGCGATCAACGCCACCTTCGGTTCCTTCGACAAGTTCAAGGAAGAGTTCAGCAAGGTCTCCATCGGCACCTTCGGCTCCGGCTGGGGCTGGCTGGTGAAGAAGGCCGACGGTTCCCTGGCCCTGGCCAGCACCATCGGCGCCGGCTGCCCGCTGACCAGCGGCGACACCCCGCTGCTGACCTGCGACGTGTGGGAACACGCCTACTACATCGACTACCGCAACCTGCGTCCGAAGTACGTCGAGGCGTTCTGGAACCTGGTCAACTGGGACTTCGTGGCGAAGAACTTCGCTGCCTGAGTCGCCTGACCGTCCACGCAAAAGCCCGGCCCCGTGCCGGGCTTTTTCGTTTGTGTGGCCGCCGGTCAGCTATCGTGCAAAGAGGCCAGGTCGCAGACTCAAGGAATGCCCACCCGTGCCCGAAAAATATGCATGGATGACGTAATGGCCCTTTGACGGCTCACGCGCATTTGCCAATACTCACAGCGGTCATGTGTCTCCGGCGGCGAACAAGGAATACGCATTTGAAGCTGGACCTGAAAAACAGCCTGTCGCTAAAACTGCTACGTGTTGTCCTGCTGTCGGCATTGGTGGTCGGGGTAGTGCTGAGTTGCGGGCAGATCGTCTTCGACATCTACAAGACACGTCAGGCCGTCGCCAACGACGCCCAGCGCATCCTCGGCATGTTCCGCGACCCCTCCACCCAGGCCGTGTACAGCCTGGACCGCGAGATGGGCATGCAGGTCATCGAGGGCCTGTTCCAGCATGAAGCCGTGCGCTACGCCGCCATCGGCCACCCGAACGAGCCGATGCTCGCCGAACGCTCGCGCGAACTGACGCCCTCCTCCAGCCGCTGGATCACCGACCCGATTCTCGGCAAGGAACAGACCTTCACCACCCAGCTGGTCGGCAAGGGTCCGTACAGCGAGTACTACGGCGACCTGACCATCACCCTGGACACCGCCAGCTACGGCGAGAACTTCATCACCACCTCGGTGATCATCTTCGTCTCCGGGGTGCTGCGCGCCCTGGCCATGGCCCTGGTGCTGTACATGGTCTACCACTGGCTTCTGACCAAGCCGCTGTCGAAGATCATCGAGTACCTGAGCAACATCAACCCGGACCGCCCCAGCGAGCACAAGCTGCCGATGCTCAAGGGCAACGAGAAGAACGAGCTGGGGCTGTGGATCAACACCGCCAACGACCTGCTCGCCTCCATCGAACGCAACACCCACCTGCGCCGCGAGGCCGAGAACAGCCTGCTGCGCATGTCGCAGTACGACTTCCTCACCGGCCTGCCCAACCGCATGCAGCTGCAGCAGCAGCTCGACCAGATCCTCGAGGACGCCGGCCGCCTGCAGCGCCGCGTGGCCGTGCTGTGCGTCGGCCTGGACGACTTCAAGGGCATCAATGAGCAGTTCAGCTACCAGACCGGCGACCAGCTGCTGCTGGCCCTGTCCGATCGTCTGCGCAGCCATAGCGGCCGCCTCGGCGCCCTGGCCCGCCTCGGCGGCGACCAGTTCGCCCTGGTCCAGGCCGACATCGAGCAGCCCTACGAAGCCGCCGAGCTGGCGCAGAGCATCCTCGACAGCCTCGAAGCGCCCTTCGCCCTGGAGCAGCAGGAGGTGCGCCTGCGTGTCACCATCGGCATCACCCTGTTCCCGGAAGACGGCGACAGCACCGAGAAGCTGCTGCAGAAAGCCGAACAGACCATGACCCTGGCCAAGAGCCGCTCGCGCAACCGCTACCAGTTCTACATCGCCAGCGTCGACAGCGAGATGCGTCGCCGTCGCGAGCTGGAGAAGGAGCTGCGCGAGGCCCTCAACCGCAACGAGATGCACCTGGTGTTCCAGCCGCAGATCGACTACACCGACCACCGCGTGGTCGGCGTCGAAGCGCTGATTCGCTGGCAGCACCCGCAACACGGCTTCGTCCCGCCAGACCTGTTCATCCCGCTGGCCGAGCAGAACGGCACCATCATCGCCATCGGCGAGTGGGTGCTCGACCAGGCCCTGCGCCAGCTGCGCGAATGGCACGACCAGGGTTTCAGCGACCTGCGCATGGCGGTCAACCTGTCCACCGTGCAGCTGCACCACGCCGAGCTGCCGCGCATGGTCAGCAACCTACTGCAGGTTCACCGCCTGCCGTCGCGCAGCCTGGAGCTGGAAGTCACCGAAACCGGCCTGATGGAAGACATCAGCACCGCCGCCCAGCACCTGCTCAGCCTGCGCCGCGCAGGCGCCTTGATCGCCATCGACGACTTCGGTACCGGCTACTCCTCGCTCAGCTACCTGAAGAGCCTGCCGCTGGACAAGATCAAGATCGACAAGAGCTTCGTCCAGGACCTGCTCGACGACGAGGACGATGCGACCATCGTTCGCGCCATCATCCAGCTGGGCAAGAGCCTGGGCATGCAGGTCATCGCCGAGGGCGTGGAGACCGCCGAACAGGAGGCCTACATCATCGCCCAGGGCTGCAACGAGGGTCAGGGCTACCTGTACAGCAAGCCGCTGCCCGCCTGCGAGCTGACCCTCTACCTCAAGCAGGCCCGCCGTCTGAGCAACGCCGACAACCCCGCCACCCTCTGAACGGCGGGGCCGGCCTGCTCGGCCGCGTGGCCGGAGCCACGCCATGCTGCCCCGCCTAGCCCTTGCCCTGCTGCTGACCCTCGGCCTTTGCGGCTGCACCCTGCTCGCCCCGCGCGACCCGCTGCAGATCGACCTGGCCGGTCTCGAGCCGCTGCCCGCGCAGGGCATGGAGATGCGTTTCGCCGTCCTGCTGCGGGTGCAGAACCCCAATGCCACGCCCATCGACTATGACGGCATCGCCCTGCAGCTGGAGGTCAACCGCCAGCCTCTGGCCAGTGGCGTGAGCGACCAGAGCGGCCAGGTACCGCGTTACGGTGAGTCGCTGTTGCGCATACCGGTGAGCGTGTCGGCCCTGTCGATGATGCGGCAGGCCTGGGCCGCTGCCGGCTATCGGGACGCTCGCGGACTGCCCTACGAACTGCGCGGCAAACTCGGCGGCGGCCTGTTCGGCAGCGCCCGTTTTCACGACAGCGGCACCCTCGACTGGCCTGCGCCCTAGACAGGGACGACGCAGAAGACGCCCCGCCGGCGGAAAAACCCTCTACAATGTGCGCCTTTTCCGCTCCGACCGAGGTACCGCCATGAGCACCCTGCCCCCCTGCCCGAAGTGCAACTCCGAATACACCTACGAGGACGGCACCCAGCTGGTCTGCCCGGAGTGCGCCCACGAGTGGTCTCCGGGCGCGGCTGCCGAAGCTGGCGACAGCGAGCGGGTGATCAAGGATTCGGTGGGCAACGTGCTGCAGGACGGCGACAGCGTCAGCGTGATCAAGGACCTCAAGGTCAAGGGCTCGTCGCTGGTGGTCAAGGTCGGCACCAAGGTGAAGAACATTCGCCTGTGCGACGGCGACCACGACATCGACTGCAAGATCGACGGCATCGGCGCGATGAAGCTGAAATCCGAGTTCGTCCGCAAGGTCTGACACTCCGCGCTTCCCGCACTGAGCTAGTCTCAGAAGACAGGGGCATCCGCCCCGTGCGGGAGGTCTCATGCGCATCCTGACGCTTGTCCTGCTGCTGGTGTGCAGCCCGCTCCACGCCGGGGAAACCTGGCGCGTGGTCGGCGACGAACAGTTCGCCCCCTACAGCTTCGTGACCATGGAGGACGACACCCCGCACGGGGTGGATGTCGAACTGATCCGGGCGATCATGCAAGCGGGCGCCATCGACTACCAGCTGCGCCTCTACCCCTGGGAGCGGGTCAAGCGCATGCTCGATCGCAGCGAGGTGGATATGGCCTTCCAGTTCGCCGGCACGCCCGAGCGCATGGCCCAGTACGAGCTGGTCGGCCCACTGCGCACCGGCTCCACGGTGTTCATGACCACCAATAAGATCGCCCTGCAGGACTGGACCAGCCTCGACGACTTCGCCCCCTTCGTCATCGGCCAGGTGCGCGGCTACGCCTACCAGTCCGACTTCGACAAGGCCGACCTGGCCCGCGACACCAGCGCCCAGAACCCGCGCCAACTGGTATCCATGCTGCTGGCCGGGCGCATCGACATCATCGTCGGCGACCGTACCCAGCTGCTCTACTTCGCCCAGGAGCAGCGCGCCCAGCACAACGTGCGCATCCTGCCCAGGCCGCTGGTGCAGATGCCGCGCTATGTGGCCTTCGCCAAGGGTGACAAGGTGCGCGCCGAGCGCTTCGCCGAGGCGCTGGAGCGCGTGCGGGCCAGTGGTGAGCTGGACCGCATCCTGCAGCAGTGGGAGCAGTAGCGCGCCTACTGCACCGGCAGGAAGTTGAGGAACAGCAGGCCGTGGGCGTAGTTCACACCGATGCGCCGGTAGCGCTCCTCCAGCACGTGGGCGAGCAGGTCCAGGCGCGCGGTGATCTTGCCGAACTCCACCGCGTAGCTGAGGTTGCCGCCCTCGTTGGACAGCAGCAGCGGCTGCCCCTCGGCATCGCGGCGCTGGGCCAGCATCCAGGCCGCCTTCTCGACATTGCGCGAAGCGTTGAAGACGAACTGCGGGTCGAGCGAATCGCTCAGGTAGAACTCGGTGCGCCCGCCATGCGCGGTCACCAGCATGCTGCCCAGGGCATAGACGAAGGCGCCGACCCGGTCCCCCTGGAAATCCGCGCTCAAGGCATAGCTCAGGGCCGCCACGTCGCGCCGTCCGCCCAGCTGCGGCAGCGGCTGGTCCAGCTCGATGGCCTGGTGGATCGCCTGTTCCGCCGCCTCCCGGCTGGGCAGGCCGGTCTTGCGCCATTCGCGGGGGTTGCGCTGGTAGAGCTTGCCCATCAGCTGGTACAGGCTGGACAGGTTATCGCGCATGGCCAGGGTGGCCATGCGGTCGACATTGCTCTGCAACAGCTCGCCGGCCTGCGGATCGCTGTTCTTGCTGACGATGGCCTCATGCTCCAGCCGCCCGGAGCAGCCACCCAGCCCCAGCGCCATGAGCACCAGAGCCAGCGCGGCCGCCTGCGAGACTCTGTTCATCGGCTTGCCCCCGCACCAGTGAAGTCCCTTGGCAAGCAGTAAAGCCTAAAAGCTGCACATGCGCCGTGCGCCACGCCTCCATCAGGGAACGACTTCCGCCTGATGCCCCGGACAGCCGCCGGCCAGGATTGGCCCACCCCACTCATCGGGGCCAACCCAGGAGAACACCATGTCCACCACCCTGATCTGCTGGTGCCGCAACGACGACGAAGTCAGCGGCGCCGCCCTCAAGTTCCCGTGCGACTACCGCTACAGCGGCTGCCGCATCGCCGCCCTGCCGCAAACCCTGAAGCGTCTGAACGGCGATGACATCCTGATCATCACCGCGCACGGCAACGCCTCGAGCATCGGCGAAGACGTCGACAGCTTCAGCGACCTCACCCTGGACCGCCTAGCCAAGGTGCTCAACGAGAACACCTCGTCCGACTGGAGCGGCAGCCTGTACTTCGACACCTGCTCCGGCTACGACTTCGCGCGCCAGCTCAAGCCGAAGATCGCGGCGCACCTGCCTCACCTCAAGCTGTTCGGCTGCGTCGGTGCGACCGACATGGACGTCGACCTGAACAAGCACCGCCAGGCCTGACGCGGAGGGCGGGAGCCCGGCTCCCGCCCCTGCCCGGTAGCCGCAGCGTTTACACAGGATTTACACAAGCGCCGGGAAAATATCGCGGCGCCGGCAGTCGAAGCCTGTAACCGGAAACCTCCGGTTTCACAGGAGTCTCGACCATGCATTCGCGTATTCCCCTCATCACCGGACTGATCGCCAGCCTGGCTCTCGCAGGCGAGCAGCAGGCCATCGCGGCGGACGGCGGCGACGTGGCCGCGGGTGTCGCCGTCGGCGCTATCATCGGCGGCGTGCTGGCTAGCCAGCGCCCCGTCAGGGTCTACCAGCCGGAACCCGTCTACGCCCCGCCCCCCGTGGTCTATTACGAGCCGCGCCCGGTCTACTACGAGGCCCGCCCGGTCTATTACACACCGGGGCCGGTGTACTACGTGCCCGAGCCGCGTCATCGCCACAAGCATTGGCGCAAGCACCACCGCCGCCATCACCACGATCACGGCTATCGCTGGTAAACGAAAAGCCCCGCTCATGCGGGGCTTGTTCTTTTCTCCGCCCGAATGAGCTAGGTTCGCTTCCCCGCCGATCCAATGGATGGATGCCCATGCTCACCCTGAAGAACCTGTTCTATGTGCTGGTGTTTGGCGGGGTGATGTACGTCGGCATCCAGCAGGCGCTGGAGATGGGCGACTCGCGGGAATGGCCGACCACCGAAGGCGTGATCACCGCGTCGCACATCACCAGCAGCCACAAGACCTCGACCGAGAAAGGCTGGCACGGCAACCGCTACCAGTACGAGGTGCGGGTGCAGTATGCGTACGAGGTGGATGGGGTCAGCTACAGCGGTAATCGCCTGCGCATTCGACCGAAAAATCACAGCTCGGAGAAGAATGCCCAGCGGGAGCTGGCCGAGTATCCGCTGGGGCAGCGGGTGCGGGTGTACTACAACCCGAAAGAGCCCGAGCGGAGCCTGTTGAAACATATTTGACCAGCGGCACCCAAGGCCTACCTTTGCCATGGCGACCCAGGCGCCGCCGCGCAGCCATTCCCCTCCTGCAAGGACAGAACATGAGCGACGAAGAGCTATCCGTTGAATGTGGCGAACACGGAAAAAGCCCCGCCACATTCGTCTGCCAGCACCTGCCGGCCGGCGAGAACCAGGGATTCAATGTCGGCTACGACCCGGAACACCCCGACGACGCCTATCCGGACGCCTGGTGCGACCAGTGCGACGCCGTGCTGGAACAGGAAGGCGAATGGAACGAGCGGGCCGAGGCGTTCGCCGACATCAAGATGGTCTGTGCCGGTTGCTACTGCGAGATCCGCGCGCGCAACTGGCGGCAGGACGAGGACGCCCTGATCGAGCTGATCAGCGACAGCTTCGACTACCTGCAGGCGCGCCAGGCCAGCTTTATGGAAACCTACGGCATCGACGACTACCAGCGCTGGGACTGGTACCAGGAGAACGCCACGCTGGTGTTCTCCAACGGCGGCAAGCCGGTGGTGGAATGCGATATCGATTTCGTCGGCAGTTTTTCCAGTCGTTCCAATACCTGGATGTGGGCCTGGGCCAACGATTCGCTGCTAGAGCCGGTGCGGGTCGGTTCGAGAGGCGTTCGAGACCTGGGCGATTCGCTCGGCCTGCTCAAGCTGGCCTGTGCCACCTGGGAGGCGGAGCCGGTCGATGGTTGGGAGATGACGGCGGTGATGGCCAAGCACCTGGGCGCCATCGGTGCCTATCGTGCGCCTAGCGATAATGGGTTTCTGCATATGGTGGTGAAGCAGGCGCGCTGGGTGAGCTGAGGGGCATTTGCTGGCCGGGTTGTCAGCTATAGCGTTGGGCCAGCATTTCGCAGTATGGTCGGAGTCATCGAACTGCAAGGATGG
>NZ_BATI01000019.1 GCF_000467105.1 Aquipseudomonas alcaligenes NBRC 14159 | reverse complement strand
TGAGCCACCGCATGCAGCCAGGAGCCCGCAAGCGATGAAGTGTGCACAGCTCGAGAACCCGAAGGCGCCCAATGTGGCGCCTTCGCCTTTTCTGGGGTTCAGGCTTTGAAGAAACGGTAGAACTCGCGCAGCTCGGCCTGGGCGTCGCTGACGCTGACCTGGGTGAAGCGCAGGCTCTGCCCCGCCGGGCATTGCGCCAGGCGCCACTGGTCCAGCGGGTGCAGCCAACCGAGCACGGGATAGCCGCCCATGGTCTGGCGGTCGGCCTGCAGGATGATCGGCTGGCCATCCGGTGGCACCTGGATGGCGCCGCGCGCCACGCCGAGCGACCACTGCCGGGCCGGCGCCTGCACCGGCTCGCCCTGCAGGCGCGCGCCCATGCGGTCGGACTGTGAGTCGAGGCGCCAGACCTGCTCGAAGAAAGTGGCCAGCGCCGGCTCGCTGAAGTCCACCGCGTCAGCGCCGGTGATCACCCGCAGCAGCGGCGCCGACCGGTAGTCCGGCCAGTAGCGCCAGGGCACGCCGGCGCCATGGGCGAAGGCACCCGGCGAGCAGACCAGCAGATCGCCCTCCTGCAGCGCCGTGCCGCAGCCATCCAGTCCGCCCAGGCCCTCGCGCACCTGGGTGCTGACGCTGCCCAGCACGGGCTCGGCCCGAAAGCCGCCGGCCGCCGCCAAATACAGGCGCTGGCCGCTGCGGGCGAAGCCGATGCGCAGGCGCTGGCCGGCCTGCAGGGCGAAGCGCGACCAGTGCGGCAGCGCCGCGCCGTCGCGCTCGCTGGCGGCCTCGGCGCCGCACAGCGCCAGCCAGGCATCGGTCTCGGCGCGCAGCTCGACGCCGCCCAGGGCGATCTCCAGCAGCGGCGTGCCCCAGACATTGCCCAGCAGGCGGTTGGCCCAGGCCGCCGCGTGCCAGTCCTGCGGCCCGGCGGGCGACACGCCCAGGTGCTGCCAGCCGTGGCGGCCGCCATCCTGCAGCAGGCTCAGCGGCCCCGGCTTGAGCACCCGCAGGCCGCTCATGCGTTGAGCTCCCGGCGATAGGTCGCCTCGTCGACCGGCACGAAGCGCACGCGGTCGCCCAGCGCCAGCGGGCAGGGCGGCGTGCGCCTCGCCTCGAACAGCCGCCAGGGACAGAGGCCGAGCAGGTGCCAGCCGCCCGGCGAGGCCTGCGGATAGATGGCGGTCTGCCGCTCGGCGATGGCCAGGCTGCCGGCCGGCACCCGGGTGCGCGGCGTGGCCCGGCGCGGCAGGACCAGGCGCTCGTCCAGCTCGCCGAGGTAGGCGAAACCGGGGGCGAAGCCGATGGCGCCGACCCGGTACTCGCCGGCGCTGTGCAGCTCGATCAGGCCGGCGCTGGACAGGCCGCAGGCCTGCGCCACCGCGGCCAGGTCCTCGCCGGCATACCACACTGGGATCTCGTGCAGGCGCCCGCCCCCGCTCGGCGCCGGCTCGTCCAGCCAGGCCTCCAGCAGCGGCGCCAGGCGTTCGGCCAGGCGCAGATGGTCGGTGCGCAGCAGGTCGTAGTGCAGCAGCAGGCTGGTCCAGCCCGGCACCAGATCGATCAGCAGATCGCCCAGCTCGCGGCGGATGCGCTCGGCCAGGGCGGCGATGCGCAGCGGCAGGTCGGCCTCGGCCTGCTCGCCCAGCACCAGCAACAGGGCCTCGGCACCGGCCGGCTCCAGGCGGATCATAGGGCGTCCAGGCGGGCCCGCAGACGGCGCAGCACGGCCAGCGACTCGGCGTTGTCGCCGTGCACGCAGAGGCTGTCGGCCTGCAGCCGCAACGGCCGGCCGTCGATATCGGCGAAGGGCTCGCCGCCGGCGATGGCCAGGGCCTGGGCGAGGATGCGCTCGGGGTCCTGGTGCACCGCGCCGGCCAGGCGCCGCGGCACCAGCTGACCGTCGGCCAGGTAGGCACGGTCGGCGAAGGCCTCGAACAGCAGCGGCACCCCGGCCGCCTCGGCCAACTGCCGCTCGCGCCCGTTGTCGGCCAGGGCCAGGACCATCAGCGGCAGGCCGGGCCGGTAGGCGGCGCAGGCGACCAGCACCGCCATCAGCAGCGCATCGTCGCGCACCAGATCGTTGTACAGCGCGCCGTGCGGCTTGACATAGGCGAGCTGGGTGCCGGCCGCGCGGCAGAAGGCGCCCAGCGCGCCGAGCTGATACAGCACCAGGGCGGTGACATCCTCCGGCGAGCAGCTCAGGTGACGCCGCCCGAAGCCCTGCAGGTCGGGATAGGAGGGATGCGCGCCGATGGCCACGCCATGCCGCACGGCCAGGGCCACGCTGCGCTGCATGATCAACGGGTCGCCGGCGTGAAAGCCGCAGGCCAGGTTGGCCTGGTCGACCAGCGGCATGGCGTGCTCGTCGTCGCCCATGCGCCAGGCGCCGTAGCTCTCGCCCATGTCGCAGTTGAGGAGTATGCGTGTAGTCATGCAGGCAGCTTAAGGCCGGCATGACTATTGGGAAAGGCTCGCGATCAATAGACGTCGCGGCGGTAGCGTCCCTGCTCCATCAGCGCCTGAACCGCCTCGCCACCGAGCAGCTCCCGCAGCGCCGCATCGACACCCGCGGCCATGCCCTGCAGGCTGCCGCAGACATACAGCGCGGCGCCGTCGTCGAGCCAGCGACGCAGCCTGTCGGCCTGCAGACGCAGCAGATCCTGCACATAGACCTTGTCGGCCTGGTCGCGGGAGAAGGCCAGGTCCATGCACTGCAGCCCGCCGCTGGCCAGCGCCGCCTGTAGCTCCGCGCCGCAGTACGCGTCGTGCGCGCGGTTGCGCTCGCCGAACAGCAGCCAGTTGCGCGACTGCCCCGCGCGGATGCGCGCGCGCAGCAGGGCGCGCAGGCCGGCCAGGCCGGTGCCGTTACCGATCAGGATCAGCGGGCGGTCGTCGCCGGGCAGATGGAAGCCACTGTTGCGGCGCGGCCGCGCCAGCAGCTGACCACCCTCGGCGAGATGCTCGGTGAGCCAGCCAGACCCCAGCCCCAGACCGCCATCGTCACGGCGCGCCTGACGCACGATCAGCTCCAGCAGACCATCGCCGGGCAGCGAGGCGATGGAATAGTCGCGCGCGCCTAGCGGCACCAGCGCCTCGACCAGGGCCTGGGAGTGCAGGCCGACCAGGTGAGCGAAGCACTCCGGCAACTGGCGACCGGCCAGTGCCTCGGCCAGGCTCAACTCCAGCCCGTCCAGGCACACCGGGGCGCCGCCATCGAGCCGATGCCGCCGCAGCCATTCGGCCACTCGCGCCTGCGACTGGCGCGGCAGGACCTCCAGGATGTCGCCGGCCTGCCAGGCGCACCCGGCCGGCGGCGTCAGACCGAGCAGGTAGGTCGGTTCGCCCTGGCTACCCGGGTTGAGCAAGGTACGACGGCTCAGGGTCCAGGCCTGCCAGGGCGTCTCGCCCGCTGCCAGCGGCGCCACGCCGGTCAGCTCGCCGAGCCGCTGCTGCCACTGCTGCAGGGCCAGGCCATCCGCCCCGTCGACCTCGACGGCGGCGAACAGGCTGCGCGCGCCCTGGCGGCTCAGCCAGCCGTCCAGGCGGCGGGCGAAGCCGCAGAACTGCCGGTATTGCCGATCGCCCAGGGCGAGCACCGCATAACTCAACTGCTCCAGCGCCAGCGCGCCGCCGAGCAACCGGCGCTCGAAGCCACGGGCGCTGTCCGGCGCCTCGCCATCGCCGAAGGTGCTGACCACGAACAGCGCCCGCTTCACCTGGCGCAGGCTGCGCTCATCCAGCCGCGCCAGCGGCTCGACCCGTACCGACAGGCCGGCGGCCTGCAGCTGGCCGGCGGTCTGCCAGGCGATCTGCTCGGCAAAACCGCTCTGGCTGGCGAATCCGACCAGCCAGCCTTCGGCCGAGTCGGTGCCGGCGATGCCACCACGCGCCGCCCGTACCGCTCGCTTCTTGCGCCGGCGGTCGAGGTACAGCAGCCAACCGGTGATGGCGAACAGCGGCATGGCCAGGCTGGCCAGCGCCATGAGAATGCGCCCGGTCATGCCGAAGTACTCGCCGGTGTGCAGGGCATAGACACTGACCAGCAACTGCGCCTTGAGGCTCTTGTCGGCGTAGCGCACATGACGCAGCACGCGACCGTCGGCGGGATCCAGGCGCAACTGGTTGAACGCCCGCGGATGAGCGGCACCCTCGAGCAGGTAGAACACCGTGGCCGGCTTGCCAGCGACCTTTGGCAGGCGCAGGTTCCAGGCCGCCAGATCGGGGCCGGCGGCCTGGCGCAGGCTCTGCCAAAGAGCGTCGTAGTCGACCCGCGGCGCCGCGCCGGATGGCTCGCTCCGCTCGGCGCGCGCCTCGGCACGCGGCTGCCGCTGCCCGGCAGGCGCATCCGCGAGCAGTTGCCTGAGCCCGTCGCGGTACCAGTCGTAGGACCAGAACAGCCCGGTCAGCGCCGCGCAGAGATAGAAGAGCAACGCCCAGGTACCGGCCACCGCATGCAGGTTCCAATGGAAGCTGCGGCCCTTGCGGGCCCAGTCCAGGGTCAGCCAGGCGCGCCAGCTCAGGGCCCGCCGCGGCCAGCGCAGGTAGATGCCGGAGAGGCAGAAGAAGATCAGCGCCAGGGTGCTGGCCCCGGTCAGCTGACCACCGAAGTCGCCCAGCGCCAGCCAGCGATGCAGTTGCAGCACGATGCGAAAGAAGCCCTGCCCCGCCGGCTCGCCCAACAACGCCCCGGTATAGGGGTCGAAGAAACGCTGTGGGCCACGTCGCTCGCCGGGCGCCGGCGAGAGTAGTACACGACCGGCAGCGTCGCCACGGCCGTCGACCCACAGCCCGGTGACCCGCTCCCCGCTGGCGGCCTCGATTCTGGCCACCAGCTCAGCCGGGGGCAGCATGCCGGACTCACGCACCTCGACCCGCAGGCTCTGCGGATTGAGGGCGCGCATGATTTCGCCCTCGAAGCCGTACAACGCACCGGTGATGCCCATGACGGCCAGCACCAGGCCGGCACTGATACCGAAGAACCAGTGCAGTTGGAACAGGATTTTCTTGAACACGAACGAGGCTCGCAGGGGAAGTTGTGCGGGAGGGGCGCAATGATTGAATCAATTCTATTTAAAAATATGAATCACTTCTGAATCATCATTCCCATCCATCTCCACGCCAGGCGGGCTGCCGACAGCACAAGGCCGCCCCGAGGGACGGCCTTGTGCCCGTTCAGGATCCGGCGCCGCCTCAGAAGCTGAGGTTGGCGCTCAGACCGAGAGCCATCGGCGAGCCCGGAGTGATGCTGTTGTTGGTGTGGGCCGAGGCGTAGTACTCCTCGTTCAGCAGGTTTTCCACGTTCAGCTGCAGGCTCAGCTGCGGGCTGGCCTTGTAGTAGACCGCAGCATCGACGCGGGTGAAGCTCGGCAGCACCACCTTGTTGTCGGCCGCCGCGAACACGTCGCCCTGATAGATCACGCCAAGCCCGAGGCCCCATTGCGGGTCCAGGTCGTAACGGTTCCACAGCGAGAAGGAGTCCTGCGGCACCTGAGCGATCTCGTTGCCGTCGTACTGCGGCTCCAGCAGTTCGCTGTCCTGGTAGGCGTAACCACCGGTGACCTGCCAGGCGCTGGTCAGCTGGCCGGTAAGCTCCAGCTCGACCCCGCGCACGCGCTGACCGTCGACCAGGATGCTGCGGGTCGGATCGGCCGGATCCGCGGTCGCCACATTGGTACGCTCGAGTTCGTAGATGGCCGCAGTCGCCGCCAACTGCTCGGTGACATCCCACTTGATGCCGACTTCGCGGTTGGTGAACTCCTCCGGGTCGAGCGCACGATTGCTGGCGCTGAGCGAGGCCAGCTGCTCACCGGCACGCGGCACATAGGCGATGGAGTAGCTGGCATACAGGGACAGGTTGTCGAGCGGTTTGTAGATCAGCCCCGCGCGCGGCGACAACAGGTCGTCCGAGCTGGACACCTCGCTGTGGCCACCCCCCTTGTAATCATCCACTTCCACTTTGAAATGGTCGTAGCGCACCCCGAGCAAGACCTCCCACTGCTCGTTCAGCTCGATCTGCTCCTGCAGGTAGAACGCGGCCGTCTCGGCAACGCTCTTGTTGTCGGCATCGCTTGCGGCATGACTGAACACCAGCGGGCCACGGTAGATGCTGCTCTGCGGTGTCACAAAGGTGTTCTTCTGGGTTGCCGCCGCATTGAAGAAGCCGGTCTCGCGGAAGTTCTCAGTGTCCTGGCGGCTCAGCTCGGCGCCGAGCAGCAGGGTGTGGGCGAAGCCCAGCGCCTGGCCGGAGATGGTCAGGTCCGTCTGGTTGATCAGGTTGGTGCGATCGGTGGCGTTGTTGTACGCCCCCAGCTGGACCCGGTTGGTGCCGGCGTTGTAGGCGCCGGAGGGATTGACGTTCTGGTAGAACTTCGAGTAATCCGCATAGCGGAGCTGATTGGTCAGCACCATTCCGTTGCCGAAGTCATGGCTGATGCGGCCATTCAGCGCATCGACCTCGGCCGAGGAGTAGCTGTCATCGGGGCTGCCGAAGTAGGTGGACTCGTTGACTTTCAGCGGCTTGCCACGGCTGTGCCCGGGCGGGGTGTAGGACGGCAGGCCGCGGTCGACGGTACGATCGTCCTCGAAATGCTCGTAACCGACTTCGACCAGGGTCGCGTCGCCGAAGGCGAAACTCGCCGTCGGGTTGATCGCCCAGCGTTCCAGCTCGCCATGGTCGCGGAAGCTGTTGGAATCCTCGTAGAGGGCCGTCAGGCGTAGCGCCAGACGCTCGTTGACCGCCTGATTGAAGTCGCCGGTCATCCGCCGCTTGTCCCAGGAGCCATAAGTGAAATCGAGCTCGTGGCCATCGCCCCAGTTGGCCTGCTTGGTCACCCGATTGATCAGGCCACCGCTGCCGCCACGGCCGAAGATCATGCCATTGGGCCCCTTCAGCACCTCCACCCGCTCCACGTTGTACAGGTCGCGCAGGTACTGCACATCGTCACGCATGCCGTCGACGAAGAAGTCCGCAGTCGTGGCATTGCCACGCAGGATGGGCGCATCGCGGTGCCCCTCGCCCTGGGCCATCTGTACGCCTGGTACGTATCTCACCACGTCCGCCATGCTCTGCATGGACTGGTCACGAATCTGCTCGTCGGTGACCACGCTGACCGACTGCGGCACGTTGCGCAACGGCGTATCGGTCTTGGTGGCAGTCCGGATCCGCTCGACAGCATAGGCATTGCCCTTGTGCACCACCTCCGTCGGTTCCAGCGTCACCTTGTCCGCAGTGGCCGCCATGGCAGGCAGGGCCGGTACCAGTGCCAGACTGGCGGAGGCGATGGCGCAGACCAGAAGACGGGGTTGTGACGGAGCGCCGAAGCTCTTTATACGCATGCTCATTAGAAGTACCACCAGGCGTTAAGGAGCAGCAATTCTAATTGCAAAGGAATATCAATCAAGAAAAATATTCGGTCTCAGGGAACTTTTTGCCAATAGCCCTACAACCCCCGTCGCTGACGGCCTGCCACTCGACGCACAAGGGGAAGTGGCCGGCCCGAAAGCAAGAACGCCACGCCCCCGCAGGTGGGTCGTGGCGTTCTCTCAGGCGGGTCGCCGGGCGCGACTCAGATATAGAAGGCCTTCAGCGGCGGGAAGCCGTTGAACTCCACCGCGCTGTAGCTGGTGGTGTAGGCGCCGGTGGACAGCCAGTACAGGCGGTCGCCGCTGGAGAGGTTGAGCGGCAGGCCGTACTTGTAGTTCTCGTACATGATGTCGGCGCTGTCGCAGGTCGGCCCGGCGATCACCACTTCCTCCATCTCGCCCTTCTTCTCGGTCCAGATGGGGAACTTGATGGCCTCGTCCATGGTTTCGATCAGGCCGCTGAACTTGCCCACGTCGGTGTAGACCCAGCGCTCCACGGCGGTGCGCGACTTGCGCGCCACCAGCACCACTTCGCTGACCAGGATGCCGGCGTTGGCGATCAGCGAGCGGCCCGGCTCGAGGATGATCTCCGGCAACTCGTCGCCGAAGTCTTCCTTGAGGAAGCGGGTGATCTCCTCGGCGTAGGTCTCCAGGTCGTTGGTACGCTGGATGTAGTTGGCCGGGAAACCGCCACCCATGTTGATCATCTGCAGGGTGATGCCGTCTTCTTCCTTGAGGCGCTCGAAGATCACCTTGACCTTGGCGATGGCGGCGTCCCACACGTCGATGTCGCGCTGCTGGCTGCCAACATGGAAGGACACGCCATAGGGCACCAGGCCCAGCTGCTTGGCCAGGATCAGCAGGTCCAGGGCCATGTCCGGGTTGCAGCCGAACTTGCGCGACAGCGGCCAGTCGGCGCTGGTCGAACCTTCGGTGAGGATGCGCACATAGACCTTGGCACCCGGCGCGGCCTTGGCGATGTTGCGCAGGTCGGCCTCGGAGTCGGTGGCGAACAGGCGCACGCCCTTCTCGTAGAAGTAGCGGATGTCGCGGGCCTTCTTGATGGTGTTGCCGTAGCTGATGCGTTCGGCGGCGACGCCGGCCTTCATCACCTTGTCCAGCTCGTAGATGGAGGCGATGTCGAAGTTCGAGCCCTTGTCGCGCAACAGCTCAGTGATTTCGGTGGCCGGGTTGGCTTTCACCGCGTAGTAGATCTTGGCGAAGGGGAAGCAGCTGACCAGCTGATCGTAGGAGTCGGCGATGGTCTGCTTGTCGATGACGACGAAGGGGGTTTCCTGCTGGTCGGCAAACGCCTTCATGCGCTTGAAAGTTTCGGGTGCGAAATAGTCTTCGACCTTGATCGACATGCTCGGGACTCCAAATGGCAAAACACGTTATAGAAAAGAGGGAGTGGTTCTCGATGAGAACCGTGAACGCCTGATCAGTTTCCCCACTTTGGTTCGCCTACTTCCCAAGGCATGTCGCCGATGACTTCCACAGTGCGAAAGCCTCTCGTCGTCAGTACTTGAGCCGGATGGATCGTTTCCAGCATGAGCGTTCGGGCGCGAACTTTAGGACCATGACTGCACGATATCAACCGAAAATTGCCGCTGTTTTGCACCCGGTTGTCGCCTGCCTGATTGAATGTTTTCGATACTCAACAAAACGTCAGAAATGCTGCACAAAACCAGGCCCGACAGGGCTGCGACGAAACGGGAACAGGGGCCGGCCATTACCGGTATAATCGCCGCCTTTTTTGACACTCCGACGACCGAGTCGACAGGTTTTCCGCCATGAGCATCCAGGCCGCAGAAGTCGCCAAACGCCGCACGTTCGCGATCATTTCCCACCCCGACGCCGGTAAGACCACCATCACCGAGAAGCTGCTGCTGATGGGCAAGGCGATCGAGGTCGCCGGTACGGTGAAGTCGCGCAAGTCCGACCGCCATGCCACCTCCGACTGGATGGAGATGGAAAAGCAGCGCGGCATCTCCATCACCACCTCGGTGATGCAGTTCCCCTACCGCGAGCACATGGTCAACCTGCTCGACACCCCCGGCCACGAAGACTTCTCGGAAGACACCTACCGCACCCTGACCGCGGTGGACTCGGCACTGATGGTGCTCGACGGCGGCAAGGGCGTGGAGCCGCGCACCATCGCCCTGATGGAAGTGTGCCGCCTGCGCGACACGCCCATCGTCAGCTTCATCAACAAGCTCGACCGCGATATCCGCGACCCGATCGAACTGCTCGACGAGATCGAGGCGGTGCTGAAGATCAAGGCGGCGCCGATCACCTGGCCGATCGGCTGCTACCGCGACTTCAAGGGCGTGTACCATCTGCACGAGGACAAGATCATCGTCTACGTGCCGGGCCACGGCCATGAGCGCACCGAGCAGAAGGTGATCAACAAGCTGGACTCCGACGAGGCGCGCGCCCACCTGGGCGACATGTACGAGCGCTTCGTCGAGGAGCTGGAACTGGTCCAGGGCGCCTGCCACGAGTTCGACCAGGCCGCCTTCCTCAAGGGCGAGATGACCCCGGTATTCTTCGGCACCGCGCTGGGCAACTTCGGCGTCGACCAGGTGCTCGACTGTATCGTCGACTGGGCCCCGCAGCCGCTGTCGCGCGCCGCCCACGAGCGCGTGGTGGAGCCGGTGGAAGAGAAGTTCAGCGGCTTCGTGTTCAAGATCCAGGCGAACATGGACCCCAAGCACCGCGACCGCATCGCCTTCATGCGCATCTGCTCCGGCAAGTACGAGAAGGGCATGAAGATGCGCCATGTGCGCATCAAGAAGGACCTGAAGATCGCCGACGCCCTGACCTTCTTCTCCAGCGAGCGCGAGCAGCTGGAAGAGGCCTATGCCGGCGACATCATCGGCCTGCACAACCACGGCACCATCCAGATCGGCGACACCTTCACCGAAGGCGAGGTGCTGGGCTTCACCGGTATCCCGCACTTCGCCCCTGAACTGTTCCGCCGCGTGCGCCTGAAGGACCCGCTGAAATCCAAGCAGCTGCGCCAGGGTCTGCAGGAGCTGGCCGAGGAAGGCGCGACCCAGGTGTTCTTCCCCGAGCGCAACAACGACATCATCCTCGGCGCCGTCGGTGTGTTGCAGTTCGATGTGGTCGCCAGCCGCCTCAAGGAGGAATACAAGGTCGAGTGCGCCTACGAGGCGATCAACGTCTGGTCGGCGCGCTGGATCGAGTGCAGCGACAAGAAGAAGCTTGAGGAATTCAAGGACAAGGCCTTCGAGAACCTGGCGGTGGATGGCGGCGGCCACCTCACCTACCTGGCGCCGACCCGGGTCAACCTGAGCCTGATGGAAGAGCGCTGGCCGGACATCACCTTCCGCGCCACCCGCGAGCACCACTGACAGACAAACGCCCCGGCCAAGCCGGGGCGTTTTGTTTATGGCCAGATGCACCCGGAGCGTGCCCTCTCCCCTTGGGAGAGGGCTGGGGCGACCCGCGTAGCGTGAGAGTGCCATGGGCAACTCGGAGCGGCCTGAAGCGCCCTCACCCCCAGCCCCTCTCCCACAGGGAGAGGGGAGCTGCCTACACGCTAGCCCGCAGCAGCGCCCGCACCTTGGCCGCCGAAAGCTTCTGCAGCCCGCACAGGTAGTCGTGATCGGCGCGGATGTCGTGGCGCTCCCACAACAACGCCTGCAGGTGCAGCGTCAGGTTGGCCGCCATCTCGGCATCGGCCAGCGCGCGGTGGGCCTGGCCAGTGCTGGGTAGGCCCACCCAGCTGTTGAGGTTGCCCAGCTTGTGGCTCGGCGCCTCCGGCAGCAGGCGTCGCGACAGCAGCAGCGAACAGGCGAAGTCACGGCTGCGGCGACGCCCCAGCTGGCCCAGTTCGGCATCCCAGAACTTGCTGTCGAACGCGGCGTTGTGCGCCAGCAGCGGCGCCTCGCCGATGAACTCGGCGGCTTCCGCCATCACCTGCGCCACCGGCGGCGCGCTGCGCACCATGGCGTTGCTGATGCCGGTGAGCTGTTCGATGAAGGGCGGCACCCAGGCACCGGCATTCATCAGGCTCTGGTAGCGCGCGACGATGCGCCCGCCCTCGATCATGGCCACGCCGATTTCGGTCGGTCGCGCGCCCTGGGCCGGCGACATGCCGGTGGTTTCAAAGTCGATCACGGCGATGCGATCTGGCATCGGTTGTCCTCAGTTCTTCAACAGCAGCGCACCCTCGACCGGCACGAAGCGGTCGGCGGCGCGGATCAGGGAATGCGCGGTGAGGCCCTCGACGCCATACACGCTGCAGACCACCCCATGGCGGGCGCGGGCGCGCTGCAGCAGCAGGTCGAAGTCGCCATCGCCGGAGGCCAGTACCACCTCGTCCACCCGCTCGGCGGCATCCATCACATCCAGGGCGATGCCGACATCCCAGTCGCCCTTGGCCGAGCCGTCGCTGCGCTGGATATAGGGCTTGAGCAGCACCTCGAAGCCGAGGTTGCGCAGGATCTGCTGGAACTGGCGCTGCTTGGCGTCACCACGGTCGATGGCATAGGCGCGCGCCTCGACGATCTCGCCCTGCGCGGCCACCTGGCGCCACAGCTCGGCGTAGTGGAAGTGGCAGCCATGAGCCTGGCGCACGGTGTAGTAAAGGTTCTGCACATCGGCGAACAGGGCGATCTTCTTCACGGTGCGGCCTGGCAACAAGGGAGCGGCATTATGCGAAAGACCGGCATGTTCGTCGCCCCCGGCCATCGGCTAAAGTGAGGTCATGTAGTACTGCCGCGATGCCTGCCGATGAATCCGTTGACCGTTCTGCGCGATGCCTTTCATTTCTTCAGCCGTCACCTGCCCAGCATCGCCCCGCTGTGCCTGCCGCTGATTGCCGCCGAATGCCTGGCGCGCGCGGTCGTCGCGGGCCTGGTCGATACGGACCATTCACCCGCCTACGAGCTGCTGGTCGGGCTGTTCTTCTACCCGCTGTACAGCGCCGCGCTGATCCTGTTCCTCGACGCGCGCAGCCAGGGCCAGCGCCCGTCTACGCGCAACCTGCTGGCTGCCGCGCTGCCGCTGTGGCCGTCGTTCGCCGTGCTGGCCGGGCTTAGCACCCTGCTGATCATGCTCGGCGGCGCGCTGTTTCTGCCGGTAGCCCTGTACCTGATGGTCAAGCTGGCCTTCTCCGAATACCTGCTGGTACTGCGCGGCCTGGCACCGCTGCCGGCGATGCGCGAAAGCTTCCTGCTCAGCATCGGCCACTTCTGGTCGCTGCTCGCCTGCGTGCTGCTGGTGATCGTGCCGCTGTGGCTGCTGGACGACTGGACCCTGCAGCTGCTCGGCGAGCAGCCCGATGCGATCGGCAGCCTGCTGCTGGACATCGTCAACGGCTTCCTCCAGCTGTTCTCCACCGTGGTGCTGTTCCGCTGCTTCATGCTGTGCAGCCAGCAGCCGACCGAGGACAGCCACAGCAGTTGACCCGCTCGACAGAAAATCCTCCGCGCCTTTGCTAGGCTTGGGACTTCCGCCACCCCAGGGAAGATCTCCATGTCCGAACAGAATCCGAGCATCCTCTCGCACGTCTCCATCGGCACCAATCAGTTCGAGCGGGCCGTGGCCTTCTACGACAAGGTCCTGGCGACCCTCGGCTGCAAGCGCGTCCTCGAACATCCCGGCGCCGTCGCCTGGGGCCGTGAGTACCCGGAGTTCTGGGTGCAGACACCTATCGACGGCCAGCCGGCGAATGTCGGCAACGGCACCCACTTCGGCTTCGTCGCCCCGGACAAGCAGGCCGTGCACGCCTTCTACGACGCCGCCCTGGAGGCCGGCGCCAGCCCGGACGGCCCGCCCGGGCCGCGCCCGCACTATGGCGAGCCGTACTACGGCTGCTTCGTCCGCGACCTCGACGGACACAAGATCGAGGCGGCCTACTGGGACGCCGAGCTGGTCTACGAGCTGTACATCGAACCGCACGAGCACTGACGCCTGCTCGCCCTCACTCAGCGATAGCGCTGCGCGGCGCGCTCCAGCCAGCCCTCGCGCAGCAGCGCCTGCAGGGCAGCACTGAGCCGCTCACGCTCGGCGAGACGCGGGCTGGCGCGCGACAGGCCGATGAACAGCAGCGTCTGCTGCGGCGGCTGGTAGGCCAGCTTGACCAGCTGGCCAGCCAGCTGCGGGTCGCGCAGCTGGAAGTCCACCTGGCAGTCGGTGCCGATCAGCACTTCGATGCGCCCGCGCAACTGCATCTGCAGCAGCTGCTCCTCGTTCTTCACGCCGATCTTGGTCAACGCCGAGTCGGAGTCGAAAGGCTCGAAATAGGCCGATTGCAGCACATAGCCGATGCGCAGGCCGGCCAGCTGGGCGTAGTCGCGAATGCTCGCCGCGCGCTGTGGGCTGCCATACAGGCGCGGTGCACAGGCATGGTAGGCCGGCTGCAGGTAGTCGATGTACTGCTCCCGCTCGGCCGTCCGCGCCAGGCCGGTCATCAGATCGGCCTGGCCCCGGCGCATGTCCTCGAGCGCACGCGCCCAGGGTTGCCGGCGCACCTCGAAATGCACACCGGTACGGCGCTGCAACTCCTCGAGCAGGTCGATATCCAGACCCTCGATACGCCCGTCACGACCCTCCATGCGGAACGGCGGCCAATAGTCGGTGACCACCCGCAACGGCTCTGCAGCCGGTTCGGCCCAGGCACCGGCACAGCACAGCCACAGCAGCACAGGCCGCAGGAGGGCGACCGGCCGAGGGGCGCGCAGCGCGCAGGCAAGAGCTGGATGAGGCATGGGAACTCCCGGTTCAGTAAGGCTCGCCACTGCAGCCGGGCTTCCCGTTCCTGCTGCACGCTCTAGCATAGCCCGCCGCACCTGCCGAAACACCCGGAACAGGCCCGTCGCGACACTGGACAAAGCCCGACAGCGCCGCCATGCTCGGGACCAGATCGAACAACAAGACGGCCCGAGCCGCACGAATGCGCAGAATCCTCTTCCCTGCCCTGCTGGCGTGGCTGTGCTGCGCTGGCGCCCAGGCCGCCGAGCCTAGCGTCAACGTCGGCTATTACGAATTCCCGCCCTATTCCTGGACCGACGACGACGGCAAGCCGCGCGGCTCCATCCTCGCCCTCACCGACCGTTTGCTGCGCCATGCCGGCTACCGCGGCCACTACCGCTCGCTACCCGGCGCGCGCCTGTATGCCGCCCTGCGCGACGGCAGCGTGCAACTGTGGCCGGGCGCCGGCGGCAAGACCGAGCTGGCCGGCCACACCTATGAAGCCCGGCATGCCATGGGCGAGTTCAGCCTGGCGCTGTATCACCGCCCGGATACTCCGCCACCGCGCATCCCCGACGGCCTGCAGGGACGCGCCGTGATCGTCATCAGCGGCTACAGCTACTGGAAATCGGTCAATGACCTGTTGAACGATCCGGCCCTGCAGATCAGCACCCACCGCACCAGCACCCATGCCTCGGCGCTGGCGATGCTGCTGCGCAAGCGCGGCGACTACCTGCTCGACTACCAGGCGCCGGTGGAACAGGTGCGCAAGGAACTGGGCCTGTCAGCGCTACCGTACACCGTGTTGCAGAGCATGCAGCTGCGCCTGATCGCCTCGCGCCACGCCGAGGGTAGCCAGCGCCTGCTCGACGAGCTCGACCGCGCCTACGAGGAACTGCAGGCGGCCGGCGAGCCACTGCAGCTGGATTAGCACCTAGGTGCCGCGCGGCTTGGCCCGCGCCGTCGGCTCGGCCACCAGCGGGTCGTCCGGCCAGTAGTGCTTGGGATATCTGCCTTTGAGGTCCTTCTTCACCTCGGCATAGGTGTTGGCCCAGAAGCTCGCCAGGTCCTGGGTCACCTGTACCGGCCGGCGCGCCGGCGACAGCAGGTGCAGCAGCACGCCCTGGCGACCACCGGCGATACGTGGCGTGGCCGCCAGGCCGAACAGCTCCTGCAGGCGCACCGCCAGCACCGGCGGCGACTCGGCATAGTCGATGGCGATACGCGAGCCGGACGGCACCTGCAGGTGCTTCGGCGCCAGCTCGTCCAGGCGCTGCGGCAACGGCCAGGGCAACTGAGCGGCGAGGATGCCCGGCAGGTCCAGATTGGCGAAATGGCTGAGGCGGCTGACCTTGCTTAAGAATGGCAGCAGCCAGTCCTCCAGGGTCACCAGCAACGCGGCGTCACTCAGGTCCGGCCATTCGCTATCGCCCTTCTGCTCCAGGTCGAGGCGGCGCAGCAGCGCCACCCGCGCCTGCCACTGGCGCAGCTCCGGCGTCCAGGGCAGCAGCTCCAGGCCCTTGCGCCGCACCAGGCCGAGCAGCGCGCGGCCGCGCGCCGTCTCGTCCAGGCCGCTCAGCGCCTCGCGGCTGAGCACCAGCTCGCCGACCCGGCGCTGCCGTTCGGCGCGCAGCACGCCCTCGCGCTCGTCCCACTCCAGCTCCTCGCGCACGCTCACCTGTTCCGCCAGCACCGAGTCGAACAGCGCCGGATCAAGGTCGGCGGCCAGGTAGATGCGCTCTTCGCGCTGGCCCTGGCGGCTGCCGAGGTCGGCGATCACCAGCCACTCGTGCTTCATCAGTGCATCCGCCTCGCCGAACTGCGCGGCGCGACCATTGGCCAGGCGATAGTCCGCACCGCCGGCCTTGCGCTGACGCGCCACCCGATCCGGGTAGGCGAAGGCCAGCAGCGCGCCGAGCCAGCGCGGGTGCTCGGGATCGGCGACCGCCTCGGCGGTCGGTCCGCGCAGGTAGGAACGGAACTGCCGGGCCAGCTGCCGCGCGCGCTGCACGCCGCCACGAGAACCGCCGGCGGCGCGCGATTCGCCGGCCAGCAGCGCCATGCGGCTGTGCAGGTCGGCACCCGCGCCGCGCAGGATATCGCGCTCGCCGAGCAGCGCCGCCAGGTCCGCCGCCAGCGCGCCAAGGCCAAGGGCCTGGCCGCGCAACAGCAGATGGGCGATACGCGGATGCGCCGGCAGCTCGGCCATGGCCTGGCCATGCGCCGTCAGCGCGCCGCGCGCATCGAGAGCGCCGAGGCGCGCCAGCAGGTCGCAGCCCTGGGCGAAGGCGGCGGCCGGCGGCGCATCCAGCCAGGCCAGCTCACTCGGCTGCACGCCCCAGCGCGCCAGCTGCAGGGCCAGGCCGGCCAGGTCGGCCTGGAGGATTTCCGCGGCGCCGTAGGCGGCCAGTTGTTCGTTCTGGCTCTGCGACCACAGGCGATAGCAGACGCCCGGTTCCAGGCGCCCAGCGCGACCGGCACGCTGGG
>NZ_BATI01000020.1 GCF_000467105.1 Aquipseudomonas alcaligenes NBRC 14159 | reverse complement strand
TACCAGGCAGATTCCTAGGCATTACTCACCCGTCGCCGCTGAATCATGGAGCAAGCTCCACTCATCCGCTCGACTTGCATATGTTAGGCCTGCCGCCAGCGTTCAATCTGAGCCATGATCAAACTCTTCAGTTCAATACTGCTTGGGTTTTGAGAAAACCCTAAACTTGGCTCAGCAATCGCAAATAAACTCTCGAATTCACGAGTGTTACTTGTGCTGCTGATAATCAGGCGACTATCAGTCTTACTCCACAAGCACCCACACGAATTGCTTGATTCAGTTGTTAAAGAGCGTTTCGATTAAGTCTTTCACCTCAACCGAGGCCGAGGCCGAGGCCGAGGCCGCGCATTCTACAGCAGCCTTTCAATCCGTCAAGCTGTTTTTGAAGAATTTTTCGTTTCTTCTCAACCGCTTGCGCTTCCGACATCGCTTCCGATCTCATCTGCGGGAGGCGCATTCTACAGCGTTCAAAACCGCTGTCAACCACCTCTTTCTCGCGCTTTCGACTCCAGAGAATCGAAGCACCGACAGAGCCAAACCACCACCCTGTCAGCCCGGCGTATTCTAACTGAATCCGCCGCCGATGCAATCTTTTATTTCGTTCAACTCTTTGATTTTCAAGGAGTTTTCCGATATGACTGCACCGGAAGAGGCGCGCATTATAAGGCCCCTGAACGGGCCGTCAACTGCTTTCTGCAACATTTCTGTCATCGTGCGCGGACAGCCGACAAACCTTCCGCCACCCGCGGCACACGGGACAATAAAAGAAGCGCGCCTGCCACTGCATAAAGCAGCCACTCACCTATATCGGAGCGCACCACCCAGAGCATGTGCAGCAATGCCAGGACAAGGATGAAGTAGACCACCCGGTGCAACTGGCGCCAGCGCACGCCAAGCCGACGCTGACTGTAACGGTTTGAGGTCAGCGCCAGCGCCAGTAGCGCTACGAAGGACAACACCCCCACGATGATGTAGGGCCGCTCACTGACATCCACCCACAGCCGATCGAAACGCAGCCCGAGAATAAACAGCAGGTAACCGCAGAAGTGCAGCAGCGCATAGGCAAAGCACCACAACCCCAGTTGCCGCCGCACAGCCAACCAGCCGCCCCAGCCGGTGAGCCGGCGCAGCGGGGTCATGCATAACGTAATAAGCAGCAGTATGAGCGCGCCCTGTCCCAGGTTATCGACCAGCACCTTGCCGGGATCAGGGCCTGTCATGTGCTGCAGCCCTTCATAGAGCCAGTACAAAGGGAACAGCAGAGCAGCAACGAATACCAGACCGCGCCAGAGGGGATAACGCATCAGTAATACTTCCGCAGATCGAGCCCACTGTAGAGCGACGCCACTTCGTCATAGCCGTTGAACAGGCGGGTATCGATCACGTTCGGACTGAACAGACTATTAGGCAGCCGCCGCTCGGTCGCCTGACTCCAGCGCGGATGATCCACCTGCGGATTGACGTTGGCGAAGAAGCCGTACTCATCCGACGCCAGGCTCTCCCATGTGGTTCGCGGCCGCCCGGCCACCAAGCTGATACGCACGATGGATTTGATGCTCTTGAAACCGTACTTCCACGGCACGACCAGACGTAACGGCGCACCGTTCTGATTGGGCAGCTCACGCCCATAAAGCCCTACCGCCATGAATGCCAGCGGATGCATGGCCTCATCGAGGCGCAAGCCTTCGACATAAGGCCAATCGATCAGGGAGAAGCCAGAGCGCACGCCCGCCATCTGTTCGGGCGCCAGACGGCTTTCGAAGCGGACATACCTGGCATTGCCGGTCGGCTCCGCGCGCTTGAGCAACTCCGCCAGCGGAAAACCCAGCCAGGGAATGACCATGGACCAGGCTTCGACACAGCGCAGACGATAGATGCGCTCTTCCAGGCGATGCGGTTGCACGAGCCGCTCCAGCGCGACAGGTCCAGGCTTGGCCACCTCACCATCGACCAGCACCGTCCAGGGCTCGACTTCCAACTTGCCGGCGTAACGGGCGGGATCTCCCTTGCTGGTCCCGAATTCATAGAAATTGTTGTAGCTAGTGACATCCTTGTAAGGCGTCAGTGCCTCCTGCCCAGGCGTCACGCTCTGCCATTGCACTTGCGACAACTTGTCGGCCAGCCAGCCCGGCGGGCTACCCGGCTCTACCCCGGCATAGCGCTCATTGTCAGCGCGCACAGGCAGGCTTCCCAGCGCCAGAGCACCGGCAGCGCCAGCCATGAAACGACGACGGGAGAGATAGACAGATTCCGGGGTGACATCGCACTCGCGCGCGGCGGATGCAGAAGGAGACTTGATCAGCATGGTGGGCTCCACAGCCTGGGCGTCGAATAGGCCAGTAGACTGCGGAGCCGCGCGGAAATTACATCATTCGGCCGCTTTGCGACGACGCAGTTGCAACAAATATTGAACCGGGCCGGAGGCTGCATAGGCAAGGAAGATCAGCAGCAGGATACGAGGCGGATCACTGAAGACCACGGCGAACACCAGCACCACGATCAGGATGGCCACGAAAGGCACGCGCCCCTTGAGGTCCAGATCCTTGAAGCTGTGGTACTTGATGTTGCTGACCATCAGGCAGCCGGCCGCGGCCACCAGCAGCGCAACCACGAAGGCCATGTTGGAGCCCTTGATGCCGAAGTCACTGAAGGCCCACACGGTTCCCGCAACCACCGCAGCGGCCGCCGGACTGGCCAGACCAATGAAGTAGCGTTTGTCGGCCTTACCAACCATGGTATTGAAACGAGCCAGACGCAGCGCCGCGCCCGCCACATAGATGAAGGCGACCATCCAGCCGACCTTACCCAGACTGCCCAGCGCCCATTCGAACGCCACCAGCGCCGGCGCCACACCGAAGGCCACCATGTCCGACAGCGAGTCGTATTCGGCGCCGAAGGCGCTTTGCGTGTTGGTCAGGCGCGCCACGCGACCGTCGAGACCATCGAGCACCATGGCGACGAAGATGGCGATGGCGGCATGGTCGAACTGACCGTTCATGCCATTGATGATGGCGTAGAAGCCGGAAAACAGCGCTGCTGTGGTGAACAGGTTGGGCAGCAGATAGATACCGCGGTGACGAACCTTGCGGCCCTCGGCATCCTGCCCCTCCTCCACGTGTTCATCGATGGGCAACAGGCTTTCCGATTCGGAGCCCTTGGCAGAATCCTCGGGACGTTCGTTCATGAACAACACCTTGCAGCAATTGGATGGGACTTCGACCAGCGCCGCCGACACTGGTTCGCGGGCGGCACGGTTTACGAGTGGGCTTTATACCAGAAGCCCACTCGCGCATAAAAAAACGCGGCCAAGGCCGCGTTTCTTCAAGCGTATCGACAGGCCTTAGTTCTTGGCCTTGTCGACGATCTTGTTGGCAGCGATCCACGGCATCATGGCGCGCAGCTTCTCGCCTACAACTTCGATGCCGTGAGCGGCATTGTTGCGGCGGTAGGCGGTCATCGACGGGTAGTTGGCCGCGCCTTCGGCGATGAACATCTTGGCGTATTCGCCGTCCTGGATGCGCTTCAGAGCGTTACGCATGGCCTGACGGGATTCGGCGTTGATCACTTCCGGACCGGTCACGTACTCGCCGTACTCGGCGTTGTTGGAGATCGAGTAGTTCATGTTGGCGATGCCGCCTTCGAACATCAGGTCGACGATCAGCTTCAGCTCGTGCAGGCACTCGAAGTAGGCCATTTCCGGCGCGTAACCGGCTTCGACCAGAGTATCGAAACCGGCCTTGACCAGCTCGACGCAACCGCCGCACAGAACGGCCTGCTCACCGAACAGGTCGGTTTCGGTCTCGTCCTTGAAAGTGGTTTCGATGATGCCGGTACGGCCACCGCCAACGCCCGCGGCGTAGGACAGGGCGACGTTCTTGGCGTTGCCAGAAGCGTCCTGGTACACAGCGATCAGGTCAGGGATACCGCCGCCTTTGACGAACTCGGAACGCACGGTGTGACCTGGGGCCTTCGGCGCGATCATGATCACGTCGAGGTCGGCACGCGGAACGACCTGGTTGTAGTGAATGGAGAAGCCGTGGGAGAAGGCCAGGGTGGCGCCCTTCTTGATGTTCGGCTCGATCTCTTCCTTGTACAGGCGGCCCTGGAACTCGTCCGGGGTGAGGATCATGACCAGGTCGGCATTGGCGACAGCGGTGGCCACGTCGGTGACTTTCAGACCATGAGCTTCGGCCTTGGCGACGGTAGCGGAGCCCTTGCGCAGGCCGATGGTGACGTCGACACCGGAGTCTTTCAGGTTGCACGCCTGGGCGTGGCCCTGGGAGCCGTAGCCGATCACGGCGACTTTCTTGCCCTGGATGATGGAGAGGTCGCAGTCTTTGTCGTAATAAACTTTCATGGTCTTGGCTCTTGTGAATCGAATGGGGTGGGTGCGCTGCACCGCTACGAAAGCACCTTAAGCGATCCGCACCATTGCGTAAAATGATATATTTGCAACACTACATGCCGATATATGAAACGAACATGGACAGCCAGGCACTCCGGCTTTTTCTCTCCCTGGCAGACAACCTGCACTTCGGCAAGACCAGCCGCGAGCAGCATGTCAGCCCCTCGGCACTCAGCCGCAGCATCAAGCAACTCGAAGACGAACTGGGCGCCCCGCTCTTTCTGCGCGACAACCGCTCGGTGCGCCTGACCCGCGAAGGCCAGCAGTTTCGCCAGTACGCCCAGGACGTGATGAACGGCTGGCAGGCCATCCGCCAGACGTTCAAACAGGACCAACAGGTCCTGCACGGCGAACTCTCCCTGTACTGCTCCGTCACGGCCAGCTACAGCTTCCTATACGACATCCTCAGCAGCTTCCGGCAGAACTATCCGCGCATCGAGATGAAGCTGCACACCGGCGACCCGGCCAAGGCGGTCGAACGTGTACAGCAGGAACTGGAAGACCTCGCCATCGGCGCGCGCCCGGACAGCCTGCCGGCCGACGTCGCGTTCCAACCCATCGCCCGCTCCGAGCTGCGCTTTATCGGCCCACAATCGCCGCAACTGCTGAGCGAAGAGCAGCTCAGACAGCCCAGCGCCGAAAGCTGGAAGGACGTGCCGCTGATCCTCTCGGAAGAAGGCCTGGCCCGCACGCGCACCGACCGCTGGCTGAAGAGCCACAACATCAAGCCGCGCATCTATGCCCAGGTCAGCGGCAACGAGGCCATCGTCAGCATGGTGAGCCTGGGATTCGGCATCGGCGTGGTGCCGCAGATCGTCCTGGACAACAGCCCGCTGACCGCGCGCATCCGTCTATACGATATTCAGCCTCCACTCACCGCCTATGACATCGGCCTGTTCGCCCTGCACAGGCGCCTCAAGGACCCGCTGATCGCCGCCTTCTGGAATCGCCAGACATAAAAAAGCCCCGCACCAGGCGGGGCTTGTTCTGCAACACGTCGATCAGATGCTCAGCACCTTGTCGCCACGCGCGATACCGGTCACACCACTACGCACCGTCTCCAGAATCGACGCGGTGCCGATGGCCTGGATGAAGCTGTCCAGCTTGTCGCTGGTACCGGCCAGCTGGATGGTGTAGACGCTGCTGGTCACGTCGACGATCTGCCCGCGGAAGATGTCGGTGGTGCGCTTGACCTCGGCGCGCTGGGCGCCGGTGGCCTTGACCTTCACCAGCATCAGCTCGCGTTCGATATGCGCGCTCTCCGACAGGTTCACCAGCTTGACCACTTCGATCAGCTTGTTGAGGTTCTTGGTGATCTGCTCGATCACGTCATCTTGACCGACGGTGGTCAGCGTCAGACGCGACAGAGTCGGGTCCTCGGTCGGCGCCACAGTCAGGCTTTCGATGTTGTAGTTGCGCTGGGAGAACAGGCCGACTACGCGCGACAGGGCGCCAGGCTCGTTTTCCAGCAACAGGGAGATGATATGGCGCATGGTCAGGTCCGCTCCGTCTTGCTCAGCCACATGTCACGCATGGCACCTTCGCGAATCTGCATCGGGTACACGTGCTCGCTGGTATCCACGGCGATGTCGAGGAACACCAGACGGTTCTTCATGGCGAAGGCCTCTTCCATCTTCGGCTTGAGATCCTTCAGGTCGGTGATGCGCATGCCCACGTGACCATAGGACTCGGCCAGCTTGACGAAGTCCGGCAGCGACTCCATGTAGGAGTGCGAGTAACGGCTGTTGTACTGCATGTCCTGCCACTGGCGGACCATGCCGAGGGCACCGTTGTTCAGGTTGATGATCTTCACCGGCAGGTCGTACTGCAGGCAGGTCGACAGCTCCTGGATGTTCATCTGGATGCTGCCTTCACCGGTGACGCAGGCCACGTCATCGTCCGGGAAGTTCAGCTTGACACCCATCGCCGCCGGCAGACCGAAGCCCATGGTGCCCAGGCCGCCGGAGTTGATCCAGCGATTGGGCTTGTTGAAGCGGTAGTACTGCGCCGCGAACATCTGGTGCTGGCCGACGTCGGAGCTGACGAAGGCATCGCCCTTGGTCACTTCCCACAGGGTTTCGATCACGGTCTGCGGCTTGATGATGCTGCCGTCGCCCTCGTTGTAGGGGAACAGGCGACCCTCGCCACGCCACTCGTCGATCTGCTTCCACCAGCTGGCGACGGTGTCCTTGTTCGGGGTCTCGCCCATTTCCTTGAGGATGGCGACCATCTCGGTCAGCACGCTGTCGACTGGCCCGACGATCGGGATATCGGCCTTGACGGTCTTGGAGATCGAGGCCGGGTCGATGTCGATGTGGATGACCTTGGCATTCGGGCAGAACTTGGCCGCCGTCTCGCCGTTGATCACGCGGTCATCGAAGCGCGCGCCGACGGCCAGGATCACATCGGAGTGGTGCATGGCCAGGTTGGCGGTGTAGCTGCCGTGCATGCCGAGCATGCCGACGAACTGGCGATCGCCGCCCGGGAAGGCGCCGAGGCCCATCAGGGTGTTGGTCACCGGCAGATTGAGCAGCTTGGCCAGCTCGGTGAGCTGCGCCGAGGCGTTGCCCATGATCACGCCGCCACCGGAATAGAGGATCGGACGCTTGGCGGCGAGAATCATCTCCACGGCCTTGCGGATCTGCCCGGAGTGACCACGGGTCGCCGGGTTGTAGGAACGCAGCTTGGCCTTCTTCGGGTAGCTGTACTCGTACTTCTCGGCCGGGTTGGTCATGTCCTTGGGAATATCCACGACCACCGGACCCGGACGACCGGACTGGGCGATGTAGAACGCCTTTTTCATCACTTCGGGGATTTCCGAAGGATGCTTGATGATGAAGCTGTGTTTCACGATGGGGCGCGAGATACCGACCATGTCGGTTTCCTGGAAGGCATCGGTGCCCACCATGCGGCTCGGCACCTGGCCGGACAGCACCACCATCGGAATGGAATCCATGTAGGCGGTGGCAATACCGGTAATGGCATTGGTCGCCCCCGGGCCGGACGTCACCAGCACCACACCGGCCTTGCCGGTGGCACGGGCGTAGCCGTCAGCCATGTGAGTGGCAGCCTGCTCGTGACGAACCAGGATGTGCGTCACTTCCGGCTCTTTGAACAGGGCATCGTAGATGTGCAGGAGGGCACCGCCCGGGTACCCATAGATATACTTAACGCCTTCGTCACGCAGCGAGCGGACGACCATTTCAGCGCCGGATAAAAGCTCCACGTTGTTCACCTCTATAACGCCAGATCACCACCCGACAACGAGTGGTCCTTTGAGTAGGTCTTACCGGTCAGCGGACGAGCACGACTGTGGTCGCGGATAGAGCAGAGGTCTGCCTGACGAGTAGCGGAACGGCCCAATCTTGCGGAGCCTTTCCTTCCCAGCGCGAGGTAACGCGTTGCGGGTGTAACGGGGGTCGGCACGGGTAGCGCCTTTTTCCACTGAGCTGAGGGACGCTTGCGGCGGACCTCACAACAGCAGGAAGGCACGATTGTTCGGATTAGTGAACACCAAGTCAAGTTGTACGTCACAGTTTCTCGCGCTGCCGGCTTGTGACATGGCGCAGGATGAAGATTCGTCGGTTTTGGTTATAGTAACGGGCATGTTTTGCTGCCGATAAAAGGAAATGACATGCGTCGCATGATTCTCGCGTGCTCTGTGCTGCTCACCCTGAGCACCGGCGCCACGGCCGGACAGATTTACAAGTGGGTGGACGCCCAGGGCAATGTGCACTTCGGTTCGCAGCCGCCGGAGGGCCAGGAAGCCGCATCGGTCAACCCGAACATCTCGCAGCCCAAGACACTGCCAGCAAAATCGCCAGTAGCCGACAAAGCAACTGACGACAAGCAAAAGGCTGCAGATGACAAAGTTAAGGAAGATGTCGCCAAGCAAGAGGCTGAGCGCGAAAAGTTCTGCGAGGCCACCCGCTACAATCTCGCTCAACTGAAAAACAACCCACGTATTAGCGTTGAGATCGAAGGGGAAACTCGCCGCCTCACCGAGGAAGAACGCCAGCAACGCATCGCGGAGAGCGAGGCATCGATCAAGGAAAACTGCAACTAACCGGTCTGCGGCAGCGAAGCGCTCAGCGAGCGCTTCCAATCAACCGATCGAACTCACCCAGCGCCACCAGCAGCGCCTGCACTTCCGACTCTCGCCCCCTGTAGCGCTCCTCGGCCATCGGCCGAATGCCCGACGCAGCCGGTAGCGGCCCTGCCATCTCGAGCAACTGTTTCATGCGCGGCAGAAACAGCCATTGCAGCCAGGCTTCGAAATCCAGGGTATCGACACAGAACGGTTGCTGGCTGGCCAGCGCCTCGGCCGAGGGCGCCTCGTTCGACCACATGCCCAGCACGCGCAATTCACGCTCGATCAGCAGCAGCTGATCGGCCAGCGCCGGCAAACGCGCATCCATCACAGACTGACCCGCGCCCGCTCACGCGCCTGCGCCGCTCCGGCGGGATCGCCCTGACGCTCGCGTGCCTGGGCGATCAGCCCCCACAGCCCCGCCTGCAGCGCCGGGCGCCCACTGGCGTAGGTCAGGCCGCGGCGCGCCAGCTGTTCGGCCTGGGCGGCATCGCCCTGGGCCAGACGGACCTCGGCCAGACGATAGAGCACCTGCGGCTCGCGCGGGGCGATACGCTGGGCGCGCTCGAGACTGGAAGATGCGCCATCCAGATCGCCACTGCTCTGCTGCTGCTGGGCACTGGTGAGCAGCGCCAGCACCGGACCATCGAGCTGCTCGTCCATCGCCAGGCTGCCGCCAGCCGGAATACCGCTGGGCATGCTCGGCGCGGCAGGGGCCTGGTAACCCGCGGCTCCGGCGACCGGACCGGTACTGAGTGGTGCCGGCGCATAGGTGGCCGGAGTCCCGCTGCTGCCATCCGGGTAGGTTTCCAGCGGGGCGGAAGAGACGCCTCCCGGGACCATCACCACCACGCCGGAGTCCTGCGGCAGGCTCTGCTCCTGCGCATGCGCCTGTACCGGCGCGCTACCGCCATTGCGACGCGCAAAGGCGCCCTGCTCGTCAGTCAGCAGACTGCCGGACGAATCCTGAACCGGAATGGAGCCCCTCGGCACGCTGGCACAGCCAGACAGGAATGCGGAGGCCAACGCCACGGAAACCAACCACTTAGACATTCGATTCCTCACTTGAAGTGACTCAGTTGAGCCAACCACGCACCCAATCCATTACATTGTCCTGTGGCGCCGGTGCACCACAGGCAGCCCCCGGAGCCGGTTCGCTGCCACGGATGTAAGGCAACTCCACGGCATTCGGGCAACCGGCCGCCGAGCCCTGGCCACTGTAGGCGTCGACCCAGGCGGGCGTGACATTGTCCGGCATCGGCATGTCGAGCGGCAGCGGATCGGCCTTCTTCATGAAGCCGGTCCACACCTGCAGGGCACCGGTGGCGCCAGTCAGCGGTGTCTTGCCGTTATCGTCGCGTCCCAGCCACACAACCGCCAGCAGATCCTGGCTGAAGCCGGCGAACCAGCTATCGCGCGAATCGTTGCTGGTACCGGTCTTGCCGGCCAGCGTCAGCGAAGACGGCAACTGACTGTACACCGAGCGACCAGTGCCTTCGCGCATCACCCGCTGCATGGCGTTCTGCACCAGGTAGATGGCGCCCGGGTCGAACCGCTGCTGAATCTGGAACGGATAGCGCTTCAGCGGCTCGCCCTCGGCGGTCAGCACACTGCGGATACTGCGCAGCGGCGTGTTGAAGCCACCATTGGCCAGGGTCTGATACATGGTCGCCACTTCCATCGGACTCAGAGCACCGGCGCCCAGCAGCATCGATGGATAAGCCGGCCAGTCGCGCTCGACACCCAGACGCTCGAGGGTTTTGAGCACATTGGGCACGCCCAGTTCCAGGCCGAGCTTGGCGGTCGACAGGTTGTAGGAGTTGGCCAGGCCCTGATACAGGTAGATGGTGCCGTGGGCCTTGCGATCGTAATTCTGCGGCCGCCAGACCTGCCCATCCTGCCCCTTGATCGAGAACGGCGTGTCCTCCAGCCAGCTGGTCAGGGTGTACTGACTGGGACGCTCAAGCGCCGTGAGGTAGACCGCCGGCTTGATCAGCGAGCCGATGGGGCGGTTGGCATCGAGCACCCGGTTGAAGCCGGCGAAGCGCGGCTGGCGACTGCCGATCAGGGCCTGAACCTCACCGGTTTCCGGATTGGTCACCAGCATGGCCGCCTCGACCTCATCTACCCCCTGGCGACCGGACAGGCGCTTGAAGGTCTCGCCCATGGCGGACTCGGCCTTGAGCTGCAGGATAGGGTCGAAACTGGTGAAGATGCGCAGGCCTTCCTCGGTCAGGTCTTCCTCGCGGTAATCCTGACGCAGCTGGCGCTTGACCAGGTCGAGGAAACCGGGGAACGAACTGTCGGCCAGGCTGCCACGCTTGGTCACGCCCAGCGGCTTCTGCTTGGCCGCTGCCGCCACCTCGGCCGTCACCACGCCCTGTTCGGCCAGCAGGTCGAGCACCAGGTTGCGCCGCTCGAGCGCGCGCTCCGGGTTGCGTCGCGGGTTGTAGTAGGTCGGCCCCTTGACCATGCCGACCAGCAGCGCGACCTGCTCGAGCTTGAGCTCATTCAGCGGCTGGCCGAAGAAGTACTGGCTGGCCAGACCGAAGCCATGCACGGCGCGCTGGCCGTCCTGGCCGAGGAACACCTCATTGAGGTAGGCCTCGAGAATCTCTTTCTTGTCGTAGTGCAGCTCCAGCAGCACCGCCATCATCGCCTCGGTAAGCTTGCGGCTGAGGCTGCGCTCGTTGGTCAGGTAGAAGTTCTTCACCAGCTGCTGAGTCAGGGTACTGCCGCCCTGGCGCAACTGGCCGGCGGTCGCGTTGATCCACACGGCGCGGGCGATACCCTTGGGCGATACGCCGAAGTGATTGAAGAACTCGCGGTCTTCGACGGCCACCAGCGTCTCGACCAGATAAGGCGGTACCTGATCCAGCTTGATCAGGATGCGATCCTCGTGGTGCGCCGGGTACAGGCCACCGATCAGTAGCGGCTCCAGACGCGCCACCGCCAGCTTGCTGCCGTTGCCCTGCAGCAGCGCGGCCACGTAATCACCGGAAAACTTCACCCGCACCCGCTGGGCCGGCTCGTTGCCTTCATAGAACTGGAAGCCACGGGTGTGCAGGTCGATCAGGTTGCCGTTCACCGCAGCCGCGCCCGGGCCATTGGCCGCGCCTTCGCGGCGATAACCCAGCGCATCCAGCTCGGTGAGGAAGTCCTGCCGGCTCAGCTTCTGGCCAACGAACAGCTCCAGCGGCCGGGCGTAGACCTTGGCCGGCACGGTCCAGCGCTTGCCGGAGAACTTCTCCTGCACCACGGCATCCAGGTACACGGCGAAACCGGCCAGCAGCACCAGGCCGACCAGCGCCAGTTTGAACAGCCAGCCCAGCCAGGAACGGCCGGCGGCGCGGCGCTTGGCGCCTTTGCGAGGGGTACGGGAACGAGTCATGGCGCGGCATTATACGCACTTTGCCGGGTGCCGACAGGCGCGCCCCGGCGGTTTGCAGAGCGCCTCACAGCGGCCATAATGCGGCCTCTTATCGATACCGAAGCGCAAGGAAAGAACGTGAGCCAAGCCCTGATTGCCGCCCTGCAGAACCCGGCCCTCTACCCTCATCCGGTGGACGGATTCCAGGTCATCGAGACGCACATCTCCTGGGTGCTGCTCACCGGCCCCTTCGCCTACAAGATCAAGAAGCCGGTGAATTTCGGCTTCCTCGATTTCACCAGCCTGGAACAGCGCCAGCATTTCTGCGGCGAGGAACTGCGCCTCAACCAGCGCCTGACCGAGGGCCTGTACCTCGAGGTGCTGCCGGTGACCGGCAGCGAGAGCGCGCCGCAGCTGGGCGGTAGCGGCCCGGCCATCGAGTACGTGCTGAAAATGCGCCAGTTCCCGCAGAGCCAGCTGCTCAGTGCCGTGCAGGCACGTGGCGAGCTGACCACGGCGCACATCGACGCCCTGGCCCGGCAGATCGCCAGCTTCCACGGCCGCACCCCGGCCGTGGCCAGCGAGCATCCACTGTGCTCGCCGCAGGCCATCGTCGCGCCGATGCGGCAGAACTTCGAGCAGATCCGCCCGCTGCTCGGTGACGCCGCGGACCTGCGCCAGCTCGATGCGCTCGAGGCATGGACCGAAGCCAACATCAGCCGCCTCGAACCGCTGCTGGCCACGCGCGCAGCGAGCGGCGCGATTCGCGAGTGCCATGGCGATCTGCACCTGGGCAACGCCACCCTGCTCGACGGCGAAGTCGTGCTGTTCGACTGTATCGAATTCAACGAGCCGTTCCGCCTGATCGATATCGCCTCGGACGCCGCCTTCCTCGCCATGGACCTGGAAGACCGCGGCCTCAAGGCACTCTCGCGACGCTTCGTCAGCGCCTGGCTGGAACACAGCGGCGACTACCCGGCACTGGAACTGCTGAATTTCTACAAGGCCTACCGCGCCCTGGTCCGCGCCAAGGTCGCGCTGTTCAGCCTGGCGCACCAGAGCGATGCCGTGCAGCGCGCCGCTACGCTGCGCCAGTACCGCAACTACGCCAACCTGGCGGAAAGCTACAGCGCCATCCCCACCCCGTTCATGGCCATCACCTGCGGTGTCTCCGCCGTCGGCAAGAGCCAGGTTGCCCTGCGCCTGGTCGAGGCGCTGGGCGCCATCCGCCTGCGCTCGGACGTGGAGCGCAAGCGCCTGTTCGGCGAACAGCCGGACGCCGCCAAGGGCAGCCTGAACAGCGGCATCTACAGCGCCGACGCCAGCACCGCCACCTACCAGCGCCTGCATCAACTGGCCGAAAGCGCCCTGCATGCCGGCTTCCCGGTGGTCCTGGATGCCGCCTACCTCAAGCGCGAACAACGCAGCGCCGCCTGGCAAGTGGCCGAACAGAACGGCACACCCTTCCTGATCCTCGACTGCCAGGCCCCGCAGGACGTGATCGCCGCCTGGCTGCAGCAGCGCCAGGCCGAGGGTAACGATCCGTCCGACGCCACCCTGGAAGTGATCGCGGCCCAGCAGGCCAGCCGCGATGCGCTCGACGACGACGAACAGGCCCACAGCCGCCGCGTCGACACGCACCAGGCCGCCAGCCTGGACGGCCTGATCGAGAGTATTCGCCAGCGTCTGCCAGGGCTCTGATATAAGCCATTCAGGGCCTGTCTATACTAAAGGCAGGCCATTGAATGGAGGCATCCCATGAGCCATCCCCGCCAACTGGACACCCCGCTCTACCGTCTGCTGCACGACGAAAAAATCAGCGAATTCAACAAGCAGAAGCCCCATGAGGGCAGCATCAACCTGCGCGGAGCCGACCTGCGCGGCCTCGACCTGCGTTTGCTCGACGCCAGCCGCGTCGACTTCGCCGACGCCTATTTCCGCGGCGCCGACCTGCGCGGCATCGACCTGCGCGAGGCCAACCTGGAGGGCGCCAGCATCGCCCATGCGCAAATCTCCGGCGCTTACTTCCCGGCACAGCTGAGTGCCGACGAGATCCTCCTGTCCATGCAGTTCGGCACCCGCATGCGCTACAGCTGACGCATGAGCGATATTGCCCGCCTGTTCGGCAATCGAGCCGGCGCCTATGCCAGCTTTCGTCCGCAGTACCCGCCCGCACTGTTCGACTGGCTGGCGGCCAACAGCCCGGCGCACGGCCGCGCTCTGGATATCGCCTGCGGCAACGGCCAGGCCAGCGCGCCCCTGCGGCAACACTTCCGGCAGGTGCTGGCCTGCGACGGCAGCCCGCAGCAGCTGCGCGCCGCCCCCGACCTGGCCGGCATCGACTGCTTCGCCGCCGACGCCACGGCCCTGCCACTGACCGATAGCTGCCTTGACCTGATCGTGGTAGCCCAGGCCCTGCACTGGTTCGCCACCCCGGCCTTCTTTGCCGAAGTACGCCGCCTGCTCAGGCCCGACGGGCTGTTCTGCGCCTGGTGCTACAGCCTGCTGCGCCTCGACACGGAGCTGGATAGCGTGCTCGACGACTTCTACTGGAACACCCTGGACGGCTACTGGCCCGCCGGCCGAGCCAGCGTCGACGCCGGCTACCAGGACATTCAGCCGCCCTTCGCGCGCATCGCCGTGCCGGCCTTCGCCATCCAGCTGGAGTGGGATCTGCAGCAGCTGCTCGGCTACCTCGGCACCTGGTCGGCCGTGCAGAGGCTCGAACAGGCCTGCGGCCGCGACCCGCTGCAGGAGCTGCAGCCGCGCCTGCGCCAGGCCTGGGGCGACGGGCAGCAGAAGCGTTTTGTGCGATGGCCGCTACACTCTCTCGCAGGCTTCCCGACACGCCCCGCGTAGAAAGGCAAGGAGACGCCATGCACGACGAGCTGCAACACATGAAGAACCTCGGCAAAACCTCGGCGCAATGGCTGCACGCAGTCGGCATCCACAGCGCCAGCGACCTGCGCCGGCTGGGCGCGGTAGACGCCTACCGGGCCGTGCGCGCCCGCGGATTCAGGGCCTCCAAGGTGCTGATGTACGCCATCGAAGGCGCCCTGCTCGACATTCACTGGAACGATCTGCCACCCGGCCTCAAAGCCAGGCTGAATGGTCAGCTGAACGAACCCGGGCCAAGCAACAAGAGCTAGCTCACAACCTCCGAGCGGCGAGATTTACCTGTGCAACGCCGCCGCCTATTGTTGCCACTGCCTGCGTGCCTTATCGTCAGCCCAGCCAGTTCAAGGAATTACCGACATGTACCTACTCGGGGAGCAACCGGCCTACGCCGACCAGCTGATCCAACGCCTGCAGAGCATTCCCATGCAGTTGCTCGAAGGGCTGCAGCCCAGCGGTTCGCCCCTGCGCCTGGAACAGGTCGAGGACCTGGCGAAGATCCTGCCTGGCAACCAGCTGTACATCATCGAGAACGGCCTGCTGCATGCGCAGGTCGATGACCGCCCGCTGTTCTACCTGCAAGAAGGCGATCTGGTTGGGCTGCGCCAGGGCATCGACCTGCCCAGCTGCCGCTACAGCAGCGAGGAACAACTGACCCTGGTGCCCTACTCGCGCAGCGAAGTGTTCAAGCACATCTACGGCAGCGAGCAACGCCAGGAGCTGTTCATCCAGTACCTGATCGGCCATACCGCCCTGCTCTCCGACGCCCTGGCCCGCCTGAAGCAGCCGGAGATTCGCCCGGCCACCGGCTTCCAGCATTTCGCCGCCGGCGAGGAGCTGATCCACCAGGGCGACGATGCCGACCACGTGTTCGTGATCATCGAGGGCCACGCCGAAGCCTGGGTAGACGGGCAGAAGGTCGGTGACGTGCAGAAGGACGAGATTTTCGGCGCCATGGCCGTGTTCACCCGCGAGAAGCGCAGTGCCACGGTCATCGCCAGCGAGCCCTGCACCGTGATGGTGATTCCCAAGGACCAGTTCCTCAGCCTGATGCAGAGCAACCCGCGCATCGCGCACAGTCTGATCGAGAGCATGGCGCGACGCATCGACCTGATGAATAAGGAAGTGACCCAGCTGCGTGCCCAGCTGCAGCCGGCCTGAAACGCGATCGAATGACCGAACCCCGGCCCAGGCCGGGGTTTGTTTTTTCCGGCCTTTGCCAACCAGTCGAAAATAATTCTCATCCAGGCATTGACTGCAAAATGAGAATTGTTATTATTACACCAACTGGTCGCGAGATCAGCCGATAAGCTCAAGAGACCACAGCAGTCGGACTCTTCAGATTATCTCCTCATCAGGCTAATCACGGTTATTGACCCGGCACTTTGCCGGGTCTTTTTTTGCCTGCGAAATCCCGCCCACGGGTCGGGGTACTCAGGCGCGCAGCCTTACCAGCCCACACCCAGGCCGATCACGTAGCGGCGCTCGTTGGTATCGCCATGTTCGGCGGAGACCTTGTCCCACTCGGCCTTGAGGGTCAGCGCCGCCCAGCTGTTGAGCTTGTAGCGCAGGCCCGCTTCGGTATCGATGATGTAGTCGATCTCATCGACGAAGGGCGCGCCCAGCTCACCCTGGGAATACAGCTCCAGGTTCTTGCCATACAGGTAACGCTTGTAGTCCCACTCCATGGCCGCGGAGTTGAAGTGCTCGCTGCTGCCATCGGCAAACACGTAATCGTTGCGGTTGAGCAGCCCGGTCATGGAGAAGGCGCCCAGCGCATCGTCCCAGAACTGGTAGCCGGGGCCGCTACCCACGGTGCGCTGGGTACGCAGGTCTTCGATACGGTCGTGGCTGTACTTCAGCTGGCCCTGCCAGAAGAACTGCCGGGTGATGAAGCGGTCGAGGTCGTAGCCCAGCTCGACACGGTCGGTCTTGCGCTCGTCATCCTTGGTCTCGTGGTCGTACTCCACGGCAATGCCGTGACGCCAGGCGCCGTGGCGCATGCGGGTATCGAGATCGATATCGTAGTCCTTGATGTCGTTCTCGGCCTGTTTGTAGTCGGCGGAGACGCTGAGGTTGCCGGTCCAGGCCAGGTCCTGCACCAGCGGCTTGGGCGGCAGCATCTGGCTGATCGAACTCAGCTCGACCACCTTGGGCGCCTCGCCATTGACCAGCTCTACCTGACCCTGCCCGGCCGCTCGCAGCGACTTGGCGCGCTCGCCGACGAAATCGCCCTGCTTGATCAGCAGCTCGCGCTCGCTCTCCAGCGTGGCGATCTTGCCGGCGTCGAGGGTGATGGTGCCGGCGTAGTCGGTCTTCAGCAGCAGCTTGCCGCTGTCGAACAGCTCGATGCTACCGGTGAGCTTGTCGCCATTCTTGAGCCAGACGGTATCGGCCAGCAGTGGCGTGGTGACGGCGGCAAGCGCCAGGGACAGCAGGGAACGCAGCAGGGTCATGGGCATCGGTGGTCTGGGCGGGAAAAAGGCGCGCATTATCCGGATGCGCGCCGCCTGAGCAAGCACAGACCGACCCGCAGCCGGCAAAGTTCAGCCCATGTGACTTACCAGCCCACGCCCAGACCGATCAGGTAGTGCCGATCGGACACCGTGGTACCCAGACCGCGCAGCTGGTTCAGCTCATACAGCAGCGACAACCGCGCCCAGTCGTTGAGGTGATAACGCAGCCCCGCCTCGCCATCGAAGACATAGTCGATGACATCGACCTGCGGCACCTGCACTTCGGCGGTGGAGTAGAACTCCAGGCGCGTACCCCAGAGCAGGCGCTTGTAGTCCCACTCCAGCGACCAGCTGTTGAACTGCGCCTCGCCCAGCGAACTGTACAACTCGATGCGGTTGAACTGGGTGATGAGGTCAAGCCTTCCCAGCTCGTCATCCCAGAAGCGATAGCCCGGCCCGCTGCCGTAGATGCGCTGGCGGTTCACCTGCTCGAACTGGTCCTCATCCTGCTCGAAGCCGACCCGCCAGAACCAGTGATCGGTGAGAAAGCGGTCCAGGTCGTACTCCAGCTCCCAGTTGTCCTCGGTCTTCTCGCCGTTTTCCTTCTCATGCTCCAGCTCGCCACGCAGCACATGGCGCCAGCGGCCGTGCTCGATGCGCGTATTGCCCTTGAGCTTCCACTCGTCGGTACGGTCCTGGTTGCGCTCCATATCCAGCTTGGCGTCCAGGTTGCCTTCCCACACCCGGTCCTCCAGAAGCGGCCGAGGCGGCACCAGGCGATCGATATCGGCCAGCGCCACCACCCGCTCATGGCCATTGACCACCCGTACCATGCCCACACCCGCGGCGCGCAGGCGCTCGCTGCTCTCGCTGTCGCGGCCAGTGCGACGGAGCATCAGGGGCTTGTCCGCGCTGAGGGTGTCGATATCCTTCCAGTCGATCAGCACGCGTCCGGCATACTTGGTCTTGAACGACAGCTTGCCGCCATCGAGCAGCAGGATCTCGCCGGTCAGACGATCACCGTTGTTCAACCACACGGTATCGGCGAACGCCGAACAGCTGAGACTAAGCAACAGGCAGGACAGCAGGATGCGCAGCGACATGGACAAGGTACCGGACAATAAGCGGCTCACAGGCGCAGACCATGCCCCAGCGCTGGAGCCCTCGGCAAGCCCCGAAGCCCGGCGGACGGCACTCTATTCGGTGCTGGCGGCAATTCCCGCAGGCAAGGTGGTCAGCTACGGCGAGCTGGCCGCCCTGGCGGGGCTCGGCCGCGCCGCCCGCTGGGTCGGCCGCACCCTCAGCCAACTGCCGGATGACACCCGCCTGCCCTGGCACCGCGTGCTCGGCGCTGGCGGCCGCCTCAGCCTGGCGGCAGGCACCCCGTCCGGCGAGGAACAGCGCGCGCGGCTGCGCGCCGAGGGCCTGACCCTGCGCAACGACCGCGTCGACATGCGCCGCCACGGCTGGCGCCCGGAGGAGGCAAAGGGTTAGAGTGCGCCCTTTGTCCGAACTCCCGACCAGCCCCATGCCCCGTAGAACCTGGCGCGCCGCCCTCGCCACCTATGCCCACCCGGCCACCCTGGCCCTGCTGCTGCTGGGCTTCGCCGCCGGCCTGCCGTACATGCTGGTGTTCTCCACCCTCTCGGTGTGGCTGCGCGAGGCCGGCGTGACCCACCAGACCATCGGTTACGCTAGCCTGATCGGCCTGGCCTATGCCTTCAAATGGGTCTGGGCGCCGATGCTCGACCAGTGGCGCCTGCCGCTGCTCGGCCGCCTCGGCCGCCGCCGTTCCTGGCTGGTGCTGTCGCAGGGCCTGGTGGCCTTCGGCCTGATCGGCATGGCGTTGTGCGACCCGCAACAGCACCTGTCCTGGCTGATCGGCGTGGCCGTGGTGGTGGCCTTCGCCTCGGCCACCCAGGACATCGCGGTGGACGCCTACCGCCTGGAAATCGTCGACGACACCCGCCAGGCCGCCCTCGCCGCCAGCTACATGGCCGGCTACCGGGTCGCCGCCCTGCTGGCCACCGCCGGCGCCCTGTATTTTGCCGGCTGGTTCGGCAACCCGGACAGCGGCTACCAGCACGGCGCCTGGGCCAGCACCTACCTGCTGTTCGCCATGCTGATGCTGCCAGGGCTGATCACCACTCTGTGGATGCGCGAGCCGCCGGTACCGCTGCAGACGCAGATGGCGGCGGCACGCTACGGTCTGTATCGCCAGCTGGCCTCGGTACTGGTGCTGATCGTGCTGCTGGTCTCGGTGCCGGCGATGTTCACCCAGTTCTTCCGCAGCGACATCAACCTGCTGTTCAGCGGCGAAATCGGCCTGGGCGAGCTGCTGCGCGAGGACCGCGCCACCCTGCGCTTCCTGCTCTACACCATCCTTACCGCCGTGTGCCTGTCGCGCATGGGCCGCCGCGGCCTGGCCCCGGTGCTGACCCCGGTCAACGACTTCATCCTGCGCTACCGCTGGCAGGCCCTGCTGCTACTCGGCCTGATCGCCACCTACCGCATGTCCGATACGGTGATGGGGGTGATGGCCAACGTCTTCTACATCGACATGGGCTTCGCCAAGAGCCAGATCGCCAGCGTCAGCAAGCTGTTCGGCCTGATCATGACCCTGCTCGGCGCCGCCCTCGGCGGCCTGCTGATCGTGCGTTTCGGCATCATGCCGATCCTGCTGCTGGGCGGCGCGGCCTCGGCCGGCACCAACCTGCTGTTCGCCACCCTGTCCGGCCTCGGCGCCGTCGCTGAACCGCTGCTGTACGGCAAGCAGACGGTCAGCCATCTCGTGTGGGCGCTGGACCCGCACATGCTGATGCTGGTGCTCACCATCACCCTCGACAACCTCAGCTCCGGCCTGGCCACGGCCGCCTTCGTCGCCTACCTGTCGAGCCTGACCAACCTGAAGTTCTCCGCCACCCAGTACGCCCTGCTCAGCTCCATCATGCTGCTGCTGCCGCGTCTGGTCGGCGGCTATTCCGGGGTCATGGTGGAGAAGGCTGGCTACGCCCAGTTCTTCCTCGCCACCGCGCTGCTCGGTATTCCCACCCTGCTGCTGATTGTCCTGCAGTGGGGCCGCGAACACCGCGAGCGCAACAATGCGGCACCGGCCGCCAGCGAAGCACCGAAATGACAGAGGCCGGCGATTGCCGGCCTCTGCGTCTCACTGCTGGATCAGGTGCACCACCCGCTGCGGAAAGGGGATGCCGATGCCCACGCGCTCCAGGCGCTCCTTGGCCTGCTCGATGAACTCGAAGCTGACTGGCCAGTAATCCGCCGACGCCACCCAGACGCGCAACGACAACGCCACCGCATTGTCGCCCAGGCCGGTCACCACCACCTGCGGTGCCGCCGGCTCCTGGCGCACGCGCGGATCGCGGGCGATCTCCAGCAGCACTTCACGGGCCTGGCGGATGTCACTGGAATAGTCGATACCGAGGTTGATATCCACCCGCCGCACGGCTTCGCGCGAATGATTGACGATGTTGCCGTTGGACAGGCTGCCATTGGGCACCACCACCACCTTGTTGTCGGCCGTCTTCAGCGTGGTGTGGAAGATCTGGATGCTGTCGACGCTGCCGGACACGCCCTGCGCCTCGATCCAGTCGCCAATGCGGAACGGGCGGAACAGCAGGATCAGCACACCGCCGGCGAAGTTGCCGAGGCTACCCTGCAGGGCCAGGCCGATGGCCAGGCCGGCGGCACCGATGGCGGCGACGAAGGACGCCGTGGAAACCCCGACCATGGACGCCACGCTGACCAGCAGCAGCACCTTGAGCAGGATGTTGCTCAGGCTACCGATGAAGCTGGTCAAGGCGCGATCCACCTTGCGCCCGCCCATCAGGCGCTGCAGGCGCAGGCTCAGGCGGTTGATCAGCCACCAACCCAGGGCCAGGGTCAGCAGCGCCAGCGCCAGCTTGCCGCCATACTCCAGCAATACCGGCAACCAGCTCTCGGACAGGCTGACCAACTGTTCGAACTCGATCTGCATGGTTCCACTCCTCTTTTCGGACTGCAGAAACGACACCGCCATGGCGAACCATGGCGGTGAAGGGTGTGACCATGGGACGGCGCAGCAGCGCCAGGGTTCCCTCAGTCGCGGAAGTTGTTGTACTGCAGCGGCATGCCGAATTCCTTGCCACGCAGGGCGGCAATCGCCTCCTGCAGGTCGTCGCGCTTCTTGCCGGTGACGCGCACCTGCTCGCCCTGGATGGCGGCCTGCACCTTGAGCTTGCTGTCCTTGATATGGGCGACGATCTTCTTCGCCAGCTCCTTGTCGATGCCCTCGCGGAAGGTCACTTCCTGCTTCATCACCTTGCCGGAGGCATAGGCATCCTTGGCTTCCATGCACTGGCAGTCGATCTTGCGCTTGATCAGACTGGCGCGCACGATGTCGAGCACCTGCTCCAGCATGAACTCGGCTTCGGCGGTCAGGGTGAGGGTCTTGTCCTTGCTTTCAATGCTGCACTTGCCGCGCAGGTCGAAGCGGCGGTCGAGCTCCTTGATGGCGTTGTCGACCGCGTTGGTCAGTTCGTGCTTGTCCAGTTCCGACACCACGTCGAACGAAGGCATGGGTTTGCTCCTGATGGACGGCGCGATCCTCCTCACGGACTGAACGCGCCTGACTTGACGATAAAAATGGCGCGCTCATTATAACCAGTCTGATACGCGCCGCTCAGCCAACCTGCGGCGCCCCCTTCTCTAGCAGCGAGCCCCTCAATGCCCAACCCCCATCTCAGCATCCTGGTGGTGGACGACGCCAAGTTCTCCAGCGCCATCATCGGCCGCGCTCTGAGCCAGGCCGGCTACCAGGACGTCCGCTTCGCCAACAGCGCCGCCGAAGCCCTGCGCCTGCTGGAGAAGCGCCCGGCCAGCGTGCTGCTGGCCGACTGGTTGATGCCGGAGATGGACGGCCTGGAGCTGACCGGCCGGGTGCGCCAGCTGGACGAGACGGCCGAGCACTACACCTACGTCATCCTGCTCACCGGCAAGGAAGGCGAGAACGTGCTGGTCGAGGCCTTCGACCGTGGCGTCGACGACTTCATCAGCAAGGCCGCGATGAACGAGCAACTGGTGCCGCGCGTGTATGCCGCCGACCGCCTGTGCAACACCCTGCAGCGCCTGCTCAACGAGAACCGCATGCTGACGATGAACGTCGCCAGCCTGGAGCAGCGCAACCTGGTCGACTCGCTGACCGGCCTGGGCAACCCGCGCTACCTGCAACAGAAGCTGCAGGACTGCCTGCGCCAGGTGGAGTCGCGCGGCGGCGCGCTGTGCTACCTGCTGATCGGCCTGCAGGAAGGCGAGGCGCTGCGCCGCCAGTATGGCAACGGTTTCTGGAACGAGGTGCTGCACGGTGTCGCCCGACGCCTACAGCAACTGGTACGGCCGCTGGACGTGTTGACCCGCGTCGACGACACCCACTTCGGCATGGTCGCCCTGCTCGACGACCTGCACGAATGCTCGCCGAGCAGCTTCAAGCGCCTGCATGAAGGCCTCAACCTCAAGGCGTTCAAGACCAGCGAGGGCTTCATCAGCCTCAAGGCCGGCATCTCCCTGGTCGGCCTGGACGCCAAGTCGCTGCCGGTCGACCCCCAGTACCTGTTCGCCGAGGCCGCCCGCCTGCTGCCGGAAGCCTACAGCAGCGGCCGGGTCAGCGCGGTGCGCCTGCCACTGCCGCAGTGAGCACCTGGCACATCCTCGGCGCCGGCAGCCTGGGCGGGCTGTGGGCCGCTCGCCTGGCCCGCGCCGGCCTGCCGGTGCGGCTGATCCTGCGTGACCAGGCCCGCCTGAGCCGCTACCGCGCCGCCGGTGGTCTGACCCTGGTCGAAGACGGCCAGGCCAGCCTGCACCCCATCGCCGCGGAAACCCCGCACAGCGACATTCCCATCCGCCGCCTGCTGCTGGCCTGCAAGGCCTATGACGCCGAGGAAGCCGTTGCCGAACTGGCACCGCGCCTGGCGCCGGGCGCCGAGCTGATCCTGCTGCAGAACGGCCTGGGCAGCCAGGACGCGGTGGCCAGGCGCCTGCCACGGGCACGCTGCCTGTTCGCCTCGAGCACCGAGGGTGCCTTCCGCGAGGATGATTTCCGCATCGTCTTCGCCGGCCGCGGCCATACCTGGCTGGGGCTGCCGGGCGAGCGGCGGCCACCGGAGTGGCTGGACGACCTGCAGACCGCCGCGATCCCGCATGAGTGGAGCACCGACATAGTCGCCCGACTGTGGCGCAAGCTGGCCCTGAACTGCGCGATCAACCCGCTGACCGTGCTGCACGACTGCCGCAACGGTGGGCTGCGTGACTGGCCGCAGGAGGTCGCCGCACTCTGCGCCGAGCTGACCCTGCTGCTGCGTGCCGCCGGCCAGGACACCGCAGCCCTCGACCTGCACGCCGAAGTCCTGCGGGTGATCGACGGCACCGCGGCCAACTACTCGTCCATGCATCAGGACGTAGCCCGCGGCCGGCGCACCGAGATCGCCTACCTGCTGGGCCATGCCTGCCAGGAGGCCGCGCGCCTGGACCTGGACGTCCCCCAGCTGCAGGCACTGCTGCAGCGCCTGCGCGCGCATCTGGCGGCCCGCGGATTGCCCGTGACCTGAAGCGGCGCTAACCTGCCCCTCCACCCTGCACGCGGAAGCCCCGCCCTTGAGCCGTCTGCGCCAACGCCTCGACAACCTGCCGGTCGGCCGCAAGCTGCTGGCCGCCCTGCTGGTACTGTTGGCCACCGTGCTGCTGGTGGCCAACCTGACCTTCATCAGTGCGGCCTACTGGATTTCCCAGGAGAGCGTCGCGCCCCAGGCCCTGCAGACCCTCGGCCGGCTGATCGCCAGCCCGGAGCTGAGCGGCCGCGCCCTGTCCTCGCCACGCGCCGCCCGCGAGCTGCTGGAGCGCCTCGACGGCTATACGCCGCTGCGCGCTGCCGCCCTCTACGATGCCCGCGGCATCCGCCTGGCCGAGCTGCAGCTGGGCGAGCCGCTGCAACTGCCGGAACACGGCGAGCAACTGGAACACTGGCGCCAGGGCGAGTTTCGCGCCACTCACCTGATCGACCTGCCGCAGCCAGGCAAGATCCCCGGGCGCCTGCTGCTGGTGGCGTCCAGCGAACTGCCCGGCGCCTTCTATACCGGCACCGTCACCGCCAGCGCGGTGATCCTGGCATTCAGCCTGCTGCTCTGGGCGCTGATCGCGCGGCAGATTCGCCGCCTCATCACCCGCCCGATCCGCAAGCTGGAGGAGCTGTCGCGCCAGGTCACCCGCGAGGAGAACTATGCCCTGCGCGCCGCGCGCGGCAACCAGGACGAGATCGGCAGCCTGGCCGATGCCTTCAACACCATGCTCAGCCGCATGGAGGCGCGCGAGCAGCAGCTCAAGCGCGCCCGCGACGACGCCGAGAGCGCCTTCGCCCAGGCCCAGAGCCTGGCCGAGGAAACCCGCCACTCCAACCGCAAGCTGGAGCTGGAAGTACAGGTGCGCAGCAAGATCGAGAAGAAGCTCACCGGCTTCCAGAACTACCTGAACAACATCATCGACTCCATGCCCTCGGCGCTGATCGCCCTCGACGATCAGCTCTACGTCACCCAGTGGAATCAGGAGGCCAGCGCCCTCTCCGGCACGCCGCTGGATGAGGCGCTGAACCAGCCGGTGTTCCTAGCCTTCCCGCCGCTCAAACCCTTCCTCGCCCAGCTCAAGCGCACCGCCGAGCAGCACCGGGTGGAGAAGGTCGAGCGCGTCACCTGGCGCAAGGGCGAGGAAGCCCACCACTACGCCCTGACCTTCTACCCGCTGATGGGCGCCGGCGGCCGTGGCGCGGTGATCCGCATCGACGACATCACCCAGCGCCTGTCGCTGGAGGAAATGATGGTGCAGTCGGAGAAGATGCTCTCGGTCGGCGGCCTGGCGGCCGGCATGGCCCATGAGATCAACAACCCGCTCGGCGCCATCCTGCACAACGTGCAGAACATCCGCCGGCGCCTGTCGCCCGAGCTGACCAAGAATCAGGACCTGGCCGTGGAGGCCGGCATCGCCCTCGACGACGTCAATGCCTACCTGCAGAGCCGCGAGATTCCCCAGCTGCTCGACGGCATCGCCCAGGCCGGCTCGCGGGCGGCCAAGATCGTCAGCCACATGCTCGCCTTCAGCCGCCGCAGCAACCGCCAGCTGGCGCCCTGCGACCTGCCACAGCTGATCGACCAGGCGCTGGAGATCGCCGGCAACGACTTCGACCTGACGGAAAGCTTCGACTTCAAGGCCATCGCCATCGAGCGCGACTTCGACCCGCAGCTGGGCCCGGTGCCGGCCACCGCCAACGAGCTGGAGCAGGTGCTGCTCAACCTGCTGAAGAACGCCGCCCAGGCCATCCACCTGCGCGACGACGCCAGCGAGCCCGGCCGCATCACCCTGCGCACCCGCCTCAATCCGCCCTGGGCGGAGGTACAGGTGGAAGACAACGGCATCGGCATGCCCGAGCCGGTGCGCAAGCGCATCTTCGAACCCTTCTTCACCACCAAGGAAGTCGGCCAGGGCACCGGATTGGGCCTGTCCGTCTCCTATTTCATCGTCACCAACAACCACAAGGGTCAGCTGGAGGTGCAATCCTCCCAGGGCCAGGGTACCTGCTTCACCCTGCGCCTGCCGCTGACCGCACCTAGCGAAGGCACGGGCAACTGATGGGCTACCGACTGAGCAAGATCTACACGAAGACCGGCGACAAGGGCGAAACCGGACTGGCCGACGGGCGCCGCGTGGGCAAGGACCACCCGCGCGTGGAAGCCATGGGCGAGCTGGATACCCTGAACAGCCAGATCGGCCTGCTGCTGGCCGAGCTCGCCGAGCAGCAGGCCGCCTGGCCGGGGCTGAGCGAAATCATCGAAGTCCTGGCGCCCTGTCAGCATCGCCTGTTCGACCTCGGCGGCGAACTGGCGATGCCGGACTATCAGGCCCTGCAGGAAGCCGAAGTCGAGCGCCTGGAGGCGGCCATCGACCTGTGGAACGAGGAAGTCGGCCCGCTGCGCAACTTCATTCTCCCTGGCGGTTCGCGCGCGGTGGCCCAGGCTCATGTCTGCCGCAGCCTGGCCCGCGGTGCCGAGCGCCGCTGCCAGCACCTCAACGCAGTGGAGCCGCTGCGCCCGGTGGGCATGGCCTATGTCAACCGCTTGTCCGACCTGCTGTTCGTCGCCGCACGCCTGATCGCCCGCCGCACACAGGTCGACGAAGTGCTCTGGCAGGCGGCACAGAAGCCGTAGGCTGGAAAACGACCACAGGTCTTTTCCACCTGTATGGCGCGGCTTTCCGCCCTACACCGGCCAGAACGCACGAATCCCCGCCACGCCCTGAGCGCCAGCCTGCCAGGCACGCTGGCGGTCCTGCGGGCCGACGCCACCGAGCAGGTAGACCGGGATATTGCTGGTGCGCAGCAGCTCGGCAGCCCGCTCCCAGCCCAGTGGCGTCGCCTGCGGATGGGTCTCGGTCGCCTGCACCGGCGACAGGGTGACGAAATCCACGCCCATGCGCGCGGCCAGGGCCAGCTCCTCGGCGTCATGGCAGGACGCCGCCAGCCAGCGCTGGCCGGGGAACGGCCGCCCCTGGGGCGCGTACTTGCGCAGCTGCGTCGCCGTCAGGTGCCAGCCGGCCGCCGGGAAGTCGCCCAGCCACTCCAGCGGGCCCTTGAGCATCAGCTGCGCCTTGCCGGCGCACAGGCCCTGGATATCCACGGCCAGGTCGCGGTACTGCGGGTCGAACATGTTCGGCGCGCGCAGCTGGATCAGGCGCGCACCGGCGGCCAGGGCCGCACGCACGCCACGCAACATTTCGGCGGGCTCCAGGCCTTCCGGAGTGATCAGGTAGGTATCGGGCAGGCGCGCCGCCGCCACAATGGGCTGGTTGGCGGCGGGGAATTCGTAGTCGAGCAGTTCGCGCTCGCTCGCCCAGGCCAGCGGCTGGCCTTCGGCGCCGTGCGGCTCGCCGCTGAAGGATGAAACCTCCCAGACATCCAGCAGCACCTGCTTGTCCGGGTAGTCATGCTGAACCTGGATAAGCGGCCGGGCCGCCTCGACGCGAATGCCCAGCTCCTCCTCCAGCTCGCGGGCCAGGGCCCGTTCGACGGCCTCGCCCTCCTCCACCTTGCCGCCGGGAAACTCCCACAGGCCGCCCTGATGCTTGTCCTGCGGGCGCTTGGCGATCAGCACTCGACCATCGGCACCGCGAATCACCGCCGCGGCCACATGCACACGTTTCACCCCTGCACCTCCTGCAGAGCCGCCTGATACCAGCGGCGGAAGGCCGGCCACTGGTAGATGGCCTCGACATAGGCCGCAGCCTCGGCCGGCAGCGCCACGCGATAGCTGCGCAGGCGCGCCGCCACCGGCGCGAAGAAGGCATCGGCGATGCTGGCATGGCCGAACAGGAAGGCGCCGTCCTGGCCGAAGCGCTGGCGGCAGTCGGCCCACAGGCGGCACACGCGGTCGATATCGGCCTGGGCCTCGGCGGGCAGCTCGGCCAGCGCCTGGTCACGCGCCAGGTCCATGGACAGGTGGCTGCGCAGGGCGACGAAACCACTGTGCATCTCGGCGCAGACGCTGCGCGCCAGGGCGCGGGCGTACTGCCCACGCGGCCACAGGTGCGCCTCGGGGAAGCGCTCGGCCAGGTACTCGGCGATGGCCAGGGAGTCCCACACCGGGCCTTCCTCGGTCAGCAGCACCGGCACCTTGCCGGTCGGCGAATGGCTCAGCAGGCGGGCGCGACTGTCCGGCCGGTACAGCCGCTCGAGGATCTCCTCGTAGGGCACGCCCGTCAGATCCAGGGCCAGGGCCGCGCGCAGCGACCAGGAGGAATAGTTCTTGTCGCCGATCACCAGCTTGAGGGACATGTTCGCTCTCCTAAAAAGGGGGTAGACGGAGGGTACGCGGCGCGGGCGGCCGCGAACAATTCCGCTTGCGCATGGACCCATGAACGACAGGAATGGCGGTGCGAGGCGGAGCCTGCAGCACCCTCACCCCTTGCCCCTCTCCCAAAGGGAGAGGGGATGGGCATGGCTCAGGTGCGGTATTCGGCGTTGATCTTCACGTACTCATGGGACAGGTCGGTGGTCCAGATGGTTTCGCTGCACTCGCCACGCCCCAGCTCGATGCGAATGCTGATCTCCTCGCGCGCCATGACTGCGGCGCCCTGCGCCTCGGTGTAGGTCGCCGCGCGGCCACCCTGGCTGGCGATGCAGACTTCGCCGAGGAACACGTCGATCAGGCTGACGTCCAGGTTCGGCACGCCGGCATAGCCGACGGCGGCGAGGATGCGGCCCCAGTTGGGGTCGGAGGCGAACAGCGCGGTCTTGATCAGCGGCGAGTGGGCCACGGCGTAGGCCACGTCCAGGCACTCCTGGTGATTGCCGCCGCCGTTGACCTGCACGGTGACGAACTTGGTGGCACCCTCACCGTCGCGGACGATGGCCTGAGCCACTTCCATGAACACCTCCAGCACCGCCTGCTTGAGCTTGGCGAACAGTTCGCCGGAGACCGAGGTGATTTCCGGCAGCGCAGCCTGGCCGGTGGCGATCAGCATGCAGCAGTCGTTGGTCGAGGTATCGCCGTCGATGGTGATGCGGTTGAACGACTTGTTGGCGGCGTCGCGCACCAGATCCTGCAACACCTCGCGGGCCACCTTGGCGTCGGTGGCGATGTAGCCGAGCATGGTCGCCATGTTCGGCCGGATCATCCCGGCACCCTTGCTGATACCGGTCACGGTGACCGTCACGCCATCATGCTGGAACTGGCGGCTGGCGCCCTTGGGCAGAGTGTCGGTGGTCATGATGCCGGTGGCGGCTTCGGCCCAGTGATCCTCGTCCAGGTCATCCAGCGCGGCCTGCAGGGCGCCTTCGATCTTTTCCACGGGCAGCGGTTCGCCGATCACCCCGGTGGAGAACGGCAGCACGGCCGTCTCGCCGACGCCGGTCAGCGCCGCCAGCGCGGCACAGGTGCGGCGGGCATTGGCCAGGCCGTCCGGGCCGGTACCGGCGTTGGCGTTGCCGGTGTTGGTCAGCAGATAACGCACCTCGCCGGCCACGCGCTCGCGAGTGACGATCACCGGCGCGGCACAGAAGGCGTTGGTGGTGGTCACCCCGGCCACCCGCGAGCCTTCGGCGCAGCGCATCACCACCACGTCCTTGCGCCCCGGGCGCTTGATGCCGGCGGAGGCGATACCGAGTTCGAAACCGGGAACGGGGTGCAGTTTGGGCAGGGGACCGAGACCAACGGCCATAGGAGACGCTCCTTCGTAGGCAGTGAAGCGGGTGGTGGAAAAACGCCGCGAGCGGCAGAGCCGGTCGCGGCGTTTTGTATATAGCAGGCTGGGCGCGGCTTAGCCGACCTGGCCGTGGCAGTGCTTGTACTTCTTGCCGGACCCGCAGGGGCACGGCTCGTTGCGGCCGATCTTCGGCTCGCTGCGCACCTGGGTGGCAACGGCCAGGTCGCCCTCGGCGGCCTCCTCGGTCTCGGCAACCGGCATGGCGGACGCCTCGGCATGCTGGAACTGCATGCGCTCGGCCAGCGCCTCGGCCTCGCGGCGCAGACGGGCTTCTTCCTCGACCGGATCCTCGCGGCGCACCTGCACGTGAGACAGCACGCGAATGGTGTCGCGCTTGATCGACTCGAGCAGCTCCTGGAACAGGGTGAACGACTCGCGCTTGTACTCCTGCTTCGGGTTCTTCTGCGCGTAGCCGCGCAGGTGGATGCCGTGACGCAGGTGATCCATGGTGGCCAGGTGGTCCTTCCACAGGTCGTCCAGCACGCGCAGCAGCATCTGCTTCTCGAAGGTGCGCAGGGCCTCGACACCGGCCAGGTCCTCCTTCTCGTGATAGGCGGCGAGCAGCTCGGCGAGGATCTTCTCGCGCAGGGTTTCCTCGTACAGCTTGTCGTCTTCGTCCAGCCACTGCTGGATCGGCAGGCGCAGACCGAAGTCGCTGTAAAGCGCCATCTCCAGACCGGTGATGTCCCACTGTTCCGGCAGCGACTGCGGCGGGATGTGGTTGTTGATGGTCGCGTTGAGCACTTCCTGACGGAACTCGACGATGGTGTCACCGATGTTGTCGGCCGCCAGCAGGCTGTTACGCATGTGGTAGATCACCTTGCGCTGCTCGTTGGCCACGTCGTCGTATTCGAGCAGCTGCTTGCGCATGTCGAAGTTGCGGCCTTCGACCTTGCGCTGCGCCTTCTCGATGGCGTTGGTCACCATGCGGTGCTCGATGGCCTCGCCGGACTGCATGCCCAGGGCCTTCATGAAGTTCTTCACCCGGTCGGAGGCGAAGATGCGCATCAGGTTGTCTTCCAGCGACAGGTAGAAGCGGCTGGAGCCCGGGTCACCCTGGCGACCGGCACGGCCACGCAGCTGGTTGTCGATACGGCGCGATTCGTGGCGCTCGGAGGCGATCACGTGCAGACCGCCCGCTTCGATGACCTGCTGGTGACGCTTCTGCCAGTCGGCCTTGATCTGCGCGATCTGCTCTTCGCTCGGCGCTTCCAGGGCAGCCACTTCGGCTTCCCAGTTACCGCCGAGGAGGATGTCGGTGCCACGACCCGCCATGTTGGTGGCCAGGGTCACGGCGCCGGGGCGACCGGCCTGGGCAATGATTTCGGCTTCCTTCTCGTGGTACTTGGCGTTGAGCACCTTGTGCTCGATGCCGGCCAGTTCCAGGAGCTTGGAGACGTACTCGGAGGTTTCGATCGAGGCGGTACCGACCAGGATAGGCCGGCCCTGGGCCTGGCTTTCCTTGATGTCGGCGATGATCGCCTGGTACTTCTCTTCCTGGGTCAGGTAGACCAGGTCGTTGAAGTCCTTGCGCGCCACCGGACGATGGGTGGGGATGACCACCACGTCGAGGCCGTAGATCTGGCGGAACTCGAAGGCCTCGGTGTCGGCGGTACCGGTCATGCCGGCGAGCTTGTTGTACAGGCGGAAGTAGTTCTGGAAGGTGGTCGAGGCGAGGGTCTGGCTCTCGGCCTGGATGTTCACCCCTTCCTTGGCCTCGATGGCCTGGTGCAGGCCCTCGGACAGGCGGCGGCCCTGCATGGTACGGCCGGTGTGCTCGTCGATCAGGATGACCTGACCGTTCTGCACGATGTACTCGACGTTGCGGTGGAACAGCTTGTGCGCGCGCAGGCCGGCGTAGACGTGGGTCAGCAGGCTGAGGTTGTGCGCGGAGTAGAGGCTCTCGCCCTCGGCCAGCAGGCCCGCCGCGGTGAGCATCTCCTCGACGTACTGGTGACCAGCCTCGTTGAGTTCGACCTGGCGGGTCTTCTCGTCGACCTTGTAGTGGCCTTCCTGAGTGACCACGCCTTCCTCTTCCTCGATGTGCTGCTTGAGGCGCGGGATCAGCTGGTTGATCTGCATGTACAGCTGCGAGCTGTCCTCGGCCTGACCGGAAATGATCAGCGGGGTACGCGCTTCGTCGATGAGGATGGAGTCCACTTCGTCGACCACGGCGAAGTTCAGCTCACGCTGGAACTTGTCTTCCAGGCTGAACGCCATGTTGTCGCGCAGGTAGTCGAAACCGAATTCGTTGTTGGTGCCGTAGGTGATGTCGGCAGCATAGGCCGCACGCTTCTCTTCCGGAGGCATGAAGGGAATCACCACGCCGACGGACAGGCCGAGGAACTCATACAGCGGACGCATCCAGTTGGCGTCGCGGCGGGCCAGGTAGTCGTTCACCGTGACCACGTGCACACCCTTGCCGGACAGCGCGTTCAGGTACACGGCCAGGGTACCCACCAGGGTCTTGCCCTCACCGGTACGCATTTCGGCGATTTTGCCCTCGTGCAGGGTCATGCCGCCGATCAGCTGCACGTCGAAGTGACGCATGCCCATCACCCGCTTGCCGGCTTCACGGGCCACGGCGAAGGCTTCGGGAAGAATCTGGTCGAGGGTCTCGCCCTTGGCCAGGCGCGCCTTGAACTCTTCGGTCTTGCCCTTGAGCTGCTCGTCGGAGAGAGCGAGCATCTGCTCCTCGAGGGCGTTGATCGCGCTCACTGTCTTGAGCATGCGTTTGACTTCACGCTCGTTCTTGCTTCCAAAGAGTTTCTTCAACAGTGGCGCAAACATATAGACGAATTCTTCCACTCAAGGGGATGGGGGGCGCTGCCCAACGGCCAGCTCGACCGCATGCAAAGGGGGCATTCTACTCGGAAACGTTGGCGAGAAAAGGGCGAACTCCCGCGAGCCGGCCGGATACGCCAGACCTGCTCATGAGCCGGCCATTTCCTTGATATGGGGACGACGACCGACAGCTGCAAGGGCCTTTGCTAACATGGGCGTATCGATACGCGAAGTCACTGCCATGAGCCTGCGCACCCCACCCGCCAAGACCCCTGCCAATCTGCTGCGTGAACACAAGCCGCTGCAGGCGCTGTTCAGCGCGGCCCAGCGCCTGGGCAAACTGCAGGCACTGGTGGAGGCCCAGCTGGAGCCGGCGGCGCGCGAGCACTGCCAGATCGCCAGCTGGCACGACGGCTGCCTGCTGCTGCTGACCAGCAACGGCCACTGGGCCACCCGCCTGCATTACCAGCAGCGCCGCCTGCAACGCCTGCTACAGGTACTGCCGGAGTTCGCCGGGCTGCAGAAGATCCAGGTCAAGGTACGCCCGCCCAATACCCAGGTCGCCTATCAGGCGCACAAGACCGAGCTGTCCGAGGCCGCCGCCGACAGCCTGCGCAGCGCCGCCGAGGGCATCGGCGATCCGAAGCTGCGCGCCGCCCTGGAGCGCCTGGCACGCAATGCCAGGCACGACTGAAGCGGAAACTGCGGGGAGAGAAAAACAGGCCACCCGGGGGTGGCCTGAATACAACAGAAGGGAGGGGTATTGCTTACACGGCCGCAACCGGGCGCATGTAGGAGATCGGCGCGGTGCTGGCGTCGTCGAAGATCACCACTTCCCAAGCATCTTTCTGCTCGATCAGGGTGCGCAGCAGACGATTGTTCAGCGCGTGGCCCGACTTGAAGCCACGGAACTCGCCGATCAGGCTGTTGCCCAGCAGGTAGAGATCGCCGATGGCGTCGAGGATCTTGTGCTTGACGAATTCGTCCTCATAACGGAGGCCGTCTTCGTTGAGCACGCGGAACTCGTCCACCACGATGGCGTTATCCACGCTGCCGCCGAGTGCCAGGTTCTGCGAACGCAGGAACTCGATGTCGCGCATGAACCCGAAGGTCCGCGCGCGGCTCACTTCCTTGACGAAGGAAGTGCTGGAGAAGTCGACGCTGGCGGTCTGGGTGCGACCACGAAACACCGGGTGATCGAAATCGATCTCGAAGCTCACCTTGAAGCCGTCGAAGGGCAGGAAGGTAGCGCGCTTGTCGCCCTCCTCCACCGTCACTTCGCGCAGCACGCGGATGAACTTCTTCGGCGCTTCCTGTTCTTCCAGGCCAGCCGACTGAATCAGGAATACAAAGGGACCGGCACTGCCATCCATGATCGGAACTTCGGACGCCGACAGCTCGACGTAGGCGTTGTCGATGCCCAGGCCAGCCATGGCCGAAAGCAAGTGCTCGACGGTGTCCACCTTGACCTCACCATTGACCAGCGTGGTCGACATGGTGGTCTCACCGACATTCTCGGCGCGGGCGGGGATTTCCACGACCGGATCCAGATCGGTGCGACGGAACACGATACCGGTATCCACCGGAGCCGGCTTGAGGGTCAGGTAAACCTTCTCCCCCGAGTGCAGGCCAACACCAGTGGCTCGGATGATGTTCTTCAGGGTGCGTTGTCTGATCATGGTTTTGGCTGCGCTTGTTGCGAACTGTTTTCAACAATGGGCGGCGATGATAGCAGAACCGCCCTTTGCTGAACACCAATCACCAATATACTCCTGATAGATACCATCAATCAGCCTGACGACGCAGGAAGGCCGGGATGTCCAGATAATCCAGGTCATCCTGCGTATTCAGCTTGGCCGCGGCGGCGCTGCCGGCGAGGCTCTGGCGCTGAACGGTCGGGCGCTCGTAGTCCTTGTAGTTGACGGCCGGTTGTTCGGCAGCACGCGGCGCGGCGCTGATCGAAGCAGCCGGAGTGGCCACGGCAGCAGCCGCGATGGTGTTGTCGACCACCTTGACCGGCTTCTCGATGCGCGCACCCAGGCCGGTGGCCACTACGGTCACATGCAGCTCGTCGCGCATGTCCGGATCGATCACCGCGCCGACCTTGACGGTCGCCGCTTCCGAGGCGAAGGCCTCGATGATCTCGCCGACGGCGGCGTATTCGCCCAGGGACAGATCAAGACCGGCGGTGATGTTGACCAGGATGCCGCGCGCGCCCTGCAGGTTGACGTCTTCCAGCAGCGGGTTGCGGATGGCCGCTTCGGTGGCCTCGCGAGCACGGTTCGGACCGCTGGCGCAGCCGGTGCCCATCATGGCCATGCCCATTTCGCCCATCACGGTCTTCACGTCGGCAAAGTCGACGTTCATCAGGCCCGGACGCTGCATGATGTCGGAGATGCCGCGCACGGCGCCGGACAGCACGTCGTCAGCCTTGGCGAAGGCGGACAGCAGGCTGGCGTCCTTGCCGAGGATGGTCAGCAGCTTCTCGTTGGGGATGGTGATCAGCGAGTCGACGCAATCGGACAGGGCGCGGATGCCCTCGTCGGCGACCTGCATGCGCTTGCGACCTTCGAACGGGAACGGACGGGTCACCACGGCAACGGTGAGGATGCCCATCTCTTTCGCCACTTCGGCGATGATCGGTGCCGCACCGGTACCGGTGCCGCCACCCATGCCAGTGGTGATGAAGACCATGTCGGCACCATTGAGTACCTCGGCGATACGCTCGCGGTCTTCCATGGCAGCCTGACGGCCGATTTCCGGATTGGTACCGGCACCCAGGCCCTTGGTCACGCCCGGGCCGAGTTGCAGCACGGTACGCGCACCGACGTTCTTCAACGCCTGGGCATCGGTGTTGGCGCAGATGAATTCGACGCCTTCGATGTTGTTCTTGATCATGTGGTTGACGGCGTTACCACCACCGCCACCCACGCCGATGACTTTGATAACTGCGCTTTGCGGAACGTTATCTACGAGCTCGAACATTTCCCCTCTCCTTCTTTTTTAATTATCGCCTACAGCTACCGCGGGTTTCACATCAGAAATTGCCCTGGACCCAGCGTTTAAGCCGTTCCAGTACCGGTGTTTTGGGCTCATCGCCATACTGAATCCCAGGCGCGTGGAAGCCGTCGGACTGTTTCCGCAGCCCGTACATCAGCAGGCCCACGCCTGTGGAATAGATTGGATTACGCACGACGTCGGTCAGTCCTTTGACGCTGTGGGGTACGCCCAAACGCACCGGCATGTGAAAGATCTCTTCGGCCAGTTCGACGGCGCCTTCCATCTTGGCGGTGCCGCCGGTGAGGACGATCCCTGCCGGAATCATGTCCTCGTAGCCACTGCGCCGCAGCTCGGCCTGAATCAGCGTGAAGAGCTCGTCGTAACGAGGCTCGACTACTTCGGCCAGAGCCTGACGGGACAGTTCCCGCGGTGGCCGGTCACCTACGCTGGGCACCTTGATGGTTTCACCCGGACCGGCCAGTTTGGCTAGGGCGCAAGCATACCGAATCTTGATTTCCTCGGCATACTGGGTCGGGGTGCGTAATGCCATTGCAATATCATTTGTGACCTGGTCGCCAGCAATCGGGATCACCGCGGTGTGACGGATCGCACCATCGGCGAAAATCGCGATGTCGGTGGTACCGCCACCGATGTCCACCAGGCACACGCCCAGCTCCTTCTCGTCCTCGGTCAGCACCGAGTAGGCGGAAGCCAGCTGCTCCAGAATGATATCGTCCACTTCCAGGCCGCAGCGGCGCACGCACTTCTCGACGTTCTGCGCGGCGTTGGTGGCGCAGGTGACCACATGCACCTTGGCCTCCAGGCGCACGCCAGACATACCGAGCGGCTCGCGCACACCTTCCTGGTTATCGATCACGTAGTCCTGCGCCAGGGTATGCAGCACCCGCTGGTCGGCCGGGATCGCCACGGCCTGGGCGGCGTCGAGCACGCGCTCGAGGTCGGCCGGGCTGACTTCGCGGTCGCGGATGGCGACGATGCCGTGGCTGTTGAGGCTGCGGATGTGGTTGCCAGCGATGCCGACGAAGGCCGAGTGGATGCGGCAACCGGCCATCAGCTGCGCTTCTTCGATGGCGCGCTGGATCGACTGCACGGTGGACTCGATATTGACCACCACGCCCTTCTTCAGGCCGCGCGACGGGCTGGTGCCGATACCGACGATATCCAGCTCGCCATCGGCCGTCACCTCGCCCACCAGCGCCACCACCTTGGAGGTGCCGATGTCCAGGCCGACGATCATCTTGCCGCTCTGCACGCTTGCCATGGTTCTACCTTCTCCTCAATTCTTCACGGCGGCGGGCTCTGCCGCCGTTGGCGCCACCGGCGCACGCCAGGCCACGGCCAGGCCGTTGGCATAGCGCAGGTCGATACGCGCGATATTCGCGATCTGCTGCTTGAGCACCTTGTCGTGGATGCTGGCGAACCGGCGCATCTTGTCGACCAGGTGATCCCGACCCAGGAGGATGTCCACGCCCTGGGCGGTACTGATGAACCAGCTGCCGTGCTCGCGCAGCTCCAGGCTGCTGATGGTGAAGCCCAGCGGCCGCAGCAGCTGGCTGAGCACCTGGTATTGCTGCATCACCTGCTGCTGGGCGCGTTGCGGCCCGGACAGCAGCGGCAGGTGTTCGTAGTTGGCCGCTTCGCGCGGGGCGAAGGCGCGGCCCTGATTGTTGAGCAGCGCCTCGCTGCCCCAGCGGGCCACCGGCAGCTGCTCTTCCAGGGTGATCGACACCTGGTCCGGCCACACCCGGCGCACTTCGGCATGGGCGATCCAGGGCATCTGCTCCAGCTCGGCACGCATGCCGGCCAGGTCGATGGTGAAGAAACTGGCCGCGGTGTAAGGCGCGATACGCTCCTGCACCGCCTGCTGGCTGATGTAGCTCAGCTCGCCCTGCACGCTGACCCGGGCAATCGGCCGGTCGGCATAGGGCAGCAGACGCTGGGCGCCCTCGTAGGTGCCCAGGCCCAGCGCCACCAGCAGCAACGGCCAGCCGAGGCGCTTGAAACCACGTCCAAGGCCACTGAAATCCGCCTTCGGCAGGCGCGCGGCCAGCGGTTCCTTGGCCACCATCCGGCTGGCGCCACGCGCAGCGATAGGCTGGCGCCGGCTGGCGCCCCCTATCGGCTGCGAGTGATGACGGAGGGTGGCGACCATGACTTAACCCCTCGCCTCGACGCTGTCGGCCAGGATCGCCAGCACCAGTTGCTGGAAGTCCAGACCGGCGGCACGCGCGGCCATCGGCACCAGACTGTGATCGGTCATGCCTGGCACGGTGTTGACTTCCAGCAGCCAGAACTGGCCGTTGGCGTCCTGCATCACGTCGGCGCGGGCCCAGCCCTGAGTGCCCACGGCTTCGCAGGCGCGCGCGGTGAGCGCCTTGAGTTCCGCTTCCTTGTCGGCCGGGAGGCCGCAGGGAATGCGGTACTGGGTGTCATTGGCCAGGTACTTGGCGTCGTAGTCGTAGAAGGTATGCGGAGTGCCCAGGCCAATCGGCGGCAGCACCTGACCGCGCAGCATGGCGACGGTGTACTCCGGACCGTCGATCATCTGCTCGACCAGCACCTGCGAGTCGTACCGGCTGGCGTCCTTCCAGGCGGCGATCAGCGCCTCGACATCGGCGACCTTGGCCATGCCGATGCTGGAGCCCTCGTGGGCCGGCTTGACGAACAGCGGGAAGCCCAGCTCGGCAGCCGCAGCATGGCAGTCCTCTTCACTGGCCAGGGTGGCATGGGCAGGCGTCGGCAGGCCCAGGCTCAGCCACACGCGCTTGGTGCGCAGCTTGTCCATGGCCAGGGCCGAGGCGAGGATGCCGCTGCCGGTGTAGGGAATGCCGGCGCATTCCAGCAGGCCCTGCATGGAGCCGTCTTCGCCGCCACGGCCGTGCAGCACGATAAAGGCGCGATCAATACGCTCACTCGTCAGGCGCTGCAGGAAATCGTCACCGACGTCGATGCCGAAGGCGTCCACGCCGGCGCTCTGCAGCGCTTCCAGCACGGCGGCACCGGACTTCAGCGATACCGCACGCTCGGCGCTCTTGCCACCGAACAGCACGGCAACGCGGCCGAAGGCCTTGGGATCGAGGGAGGAATGCAGGCTCATTTCGCGTCACCTTGGAACAGCGGGTGCTTGATCAGTTGCGGGGCCACGCCGCCGATATCGCCGGCGCCCTGGCACAGCAGGATGTCGCCGGCACGCAGCAGCGGCTTGATGATGGGGGCGAGGTCGACACCCCGCTCGACGTAGATCGGGTCGAGCTGGCCGCGCTGGCGGATGCTGTGGCACAGGTGACGGCTGTCGGCACCGGGAATCGGTTCCTCGCCGGCCGGGTAGACCTCCATCAGCAGCAGCACGTTGGCGTCGCCCAGCACCTGGACGAAGTCCTCGTAGAGGTCGCGGGTACGGCTGTAGCGGTGCGGCTGGTACAGGATCACCAGGCGCCGCTCGGCCCAGCCGCCGCGCACGGCCTTGATCACCGCGGCGACTTCGCGCGGGTGGTGACCGTAGTCGTCGACCAGCATCACGCTGCCACCGTCCACCGGCAGTTCGCCGTACACCTGGAAGCGCCGGCCGACGCCCTGGAAGCCCGACAGGCCCTGGACGATGGCGGCATCCTCGATGCCTTCGTCGGTGGCGATGGCGATGGTCGCCAGCGCGTTCAGTACATTGTGGTTGCCGGGCATGTTCACCGACACGTCCAGCGGCTCGCGATCACGGCGCAGCGCGGTGAAGTAGGTGCGCATGCCTTCCTGACGCACATTGATGGCACGTACGTCGGCATCTTCCGAGAAGCCGTAGGTCACGGTCGGGCGGGCCACCTGCGGCAGCAGCTCGCGCACCACCGGGTCGTCCACGCAGAGCACGGCCAGGCCGTAGAACGGCAGGTTGTGCAGAAACTCGACGAAAGTCTTCTTCAGTACATTGAAGTCGCCGCCGTAGGTGCTCATGTGGTCGGCGTCGATATTGGTGACCACCGAAACCATCGGCTGCAGGTGCAGGAAGCTGGCGTCGCTCTCGTCCGCCTCGGCGATCAGGTAGCGGCTGCTGCCGAGCTGGGCATTGGTGCCGGCGGCGTTCAGGCGGCCGCCGATGACGAAGGTCGGGTCCAGGCCGCCGGCGGCGAATACCGACGCCAGCAGGCTGGTGGTGGTGGTCTTGCCGTGAGTGCCGGCCACGGCCACGCCATGGCGGTAGCGCATCAGCTCGGCGAGCATCTCGGCGCGCGGCACCACCGGGATGCGGCGCTCCAGGGCGGTGGCCACTTCCGGGTTGGCGGTGTTGATGGCGCTGGACACCACCAGCACGTCGGCCTGCTCGGCATTTTCGGCACGGTGGCCGATGAACACGGTGGCGCCGAAGCTTTCCAGGCGCTCGGTCACGGCCGAAGCCTTGAGGTCCGAGCCGGACACTTCGTAGCCCAGGTTCAGCAGCACCTCGGCGATGCCGCACATGCCGGCACCGCCGATACCCACAAAGTGGATGCGGCGGATGCGGCGCATGCGGCGGATTTCCGAACGGGCAGCGGCGGGAGACTTAGCCACGGGCCACCTCCAGGCAGATATCGACTACCACGCGGGTGGCGTCCGGTTTGGCCAGGGTGCGCGCGGTGCGGCCCATGGTCTTGAGTTTTTCAGGGTGCATCAGAACCTCGGTCAGCTGCGCGGCGAGCTTGTCCGCGTCAGTGGCATGTTGCGGCAGAAGGACGGCGGCGCCCTCCTTGGCCAGATAGTCGGCATTGCGGGTCTGGTGGTCGTCGATCGCGTGCGGCAGCGGCACCAGGAAGGACGGCAGGCCGGCGGCGGCCAGCTCGCTGACGGTCAGCGCACCGGCACGGCAGATCACCAGGTCGGCCCAGGCGTAGGCGCCGGCCATGTCCTTGATGAAGGGCGCGACCTCGGCTTCGACCGCGACTTCGCGATAACGCTCCGCGGTGATGGCGTCATGTTGCTTGCCCGCCTGGTGGAACACCTTTGGACGCAAGTCGGCCGGCAGCTTGGCCAGCGCGGCGGGAATCAGCTTGTTCAGCGGCTCGGCGCCCAGGCTGCCGCCCAGCACCAGCAGACGCGGCTTGCGGCCCTTGAGGCTGTCGCGCGGCGTTTCCAGGAACAGCTCCTCACGCACCGGGTTGCCGGTGGTGCGCAGCTTGGTGGTCTTGCCGAAGGTGTTCGGGAAAGCCTCGCACACACGCTTGGCGAACGGCGCCAGGCTGCGGTTGGCGGTACCGGCCACGGCGTTCTGCTCGTGAATCACCAACGGCGCGCCATTCAGCCGTGCGGCCAGGCCGCCGGGGCCGGTGACGTAGCCGCCCATGCCGAGCACGCAGACCGGCTGCAGCTCGCGCATCACTCGGCGCGCCTGGAACAGGGCACGAACCAGCTGGAACGGCGCCTTGAGCAGCGACAGCTTGCCCTTGCCGCGCAGGCCGGAGACCTGGATCAGGTGCAGCGGCAGCCCGGCGGCCGGCACCAGCTCGTTCTCGATACCGCGCGGCGTGCCCAGCCAGTGCACGGCATAGCCGCGCGCCTGGAACTCGCGGGCGCAGGCCAGCGCCGGGAACACGTGGCCGCCGGTGCCGCCGGCCATGATCAGGACGTTACCGCGCATGCTTGACCTCCTCGGTGTCGAAGAAGTCCGACTCGCTGAATTCGATGTCCTCGCTGCCCAGCGACGTACGCCGCTCCCACTCGATGCGCAGGAGCATGGCCAGGCTGACGCAGCAGATGATCAGGGAGCTGCCACCGTAGCTGAGGAACGGCAGGGTCAGGCCCTTGGTCGGCAGCAGGCCGACGTTCACGCCGATGTTGATCAGCACCTGACCGATCCACTGGATGGCGATGCCGTAGGCCACGTAGGCGGCGAAGAACTGCTTGGCCTTCTCGGCCCACAGGCCGATGTACAGGGCGCGCACGGCGACGAAGACGAACAGGCCGACGGTGATCAGCGCGCCAACCATGCCCAGTTCCTCGGCCAGCACGGCGAAGACGAAGTCGGTGTGCGCCTCGGGCAGGTAGAACTGCTTCTGGATGCTGTTGCCCAGGCCGACGCCGAGCCACTCGCCGCGACCGAAGGCGATCAGCGCCTGGCTCAGCTGGTAGCCGGCGCCGTACTGGTCGGCCCAGGGGTCGACGAAGTTGGTCAGGCGCTCCAGGCGGTAGGCCTGGCTGGTCATGACGATGGCGCCGAGCACCAGCACGCAGGCGGCCAGCGGAATGAAGCGCACCAGGTTGATGCCGCCGAGGAACAGCATGGCGATGCAGGAACCGACCAGCACCACGGTGGCGCCGAAGTCCGGCTCCGCCAGCAGCAGCACGGCCATCGGGCCGAGCACCAGCATCGGCTTGAGGAAGCCGGAGAGTTTTTCGCGCACTTCGTCCTGGCGCCGCACCAGATAACCGGCGATGAACACCACGGTGAACAGCTTGGCCAGCTCGGACGGCTGCAGGTTGAACAGGCCGAAGCCGATCCAGCGTTTGGCGCCGTTGACCTCGCGACCGATGCCGGGGATCAGCACCAGCACCAGCAGGGCGAAGGCGATCAGCAGCAGGCTGGCGCCGTAGCGCTGCCAGAAGGCCATGGGAATCAGCAGGGTGACCACAGCGGCACTGATGCCGATGGCCAGGTAAATCAGGTGGCGGACCATGTGGTACAGCGGATTACCCGACAGCGCCGCGGCGACTTCCGAGCTGGCCGAGGTGATCATCACCAGGCCCAGGCCGAGCAGGGCCAGGCAACCGGCCAGCAGCGGGAAGTCGAGGTCGATGCCGCGGCGGGTGCGCAGCGGCGACGGAGCGGCGAACAGACGGGCAAGCAGGGTCATTGCAGGCCCTCCGCCGCCTGAGCGAACAGGCGCCCACGCTCTTCGAAGTTCTTGAACATGTCCAGGCTGGCGCAGGCCGGCGACAGCAGCACGGCGTCGCCACTCTGGGCCAGTTCGGCGCAGCGCTGCACGGCCTCGTCCAGGGTCTTCACCCGCAGCAGCGGCGCGGCGTCGCCCAGCGCTTCGGCGATCTGCTCGGCATCGCGACCAAGCAGCACCACGGCGCGGCAGAAGCGGGCCACCGGCGCCTTCAGTGCGGAGAAGTCGGCGCCCTTGCCGTCGCCACCGGCGATCAGCACCAGCTTGCCGGCGATATCCGCGCCCAGGCCTTCGATGGCGGCCAGGGCGGCGCCGACGTTGGTGGCCTTGGAGTCGTCGTAGTAACCCACGCCGCGCAGCTCGCGCACCCACTGGCAACGGTGCGGCAGGCCGGCGAAGCGGCGCAGGGTCTGCAGCATGGCCTCGAACGGCAGGCCGACGGCGTGACCCAGGGCCAGGGCCGCCAGGGCGTTGGATTGATTGTGCGCGCCACGGATCTTCAGTTCGGCGGTCGGCATCAGGGTCTCGAACTGGAAGGCCAGGTATTTCTCACCACCTTCCTCGATCAGGCCGAAACGCTTGAAGTCCGGCTTGCCCAGGCCGAAAGTCCAGCACGGCACCTGATCGGCGATCAGCGGACGCGACAGGGCGTCGTCGCGATTCACCACCACCTGACGGGCGCCACGGAAGATGCGGTGCTTGGCCAGGTGGTACTGGGCCATGCCGTCATAGCGATCCATATGGTCTTCGCTGATGTTCAGGCAGGTGGCGACCTCGGCGCCGAGGCGCTCGGTGGTCTCCAGCTGGAAGCTGGACAGCTCCAGCACGTAAAGCTCGACTTCGTCAGACAGCAGATCCAGCGCCGGGGTACCGATATTGCCGCCGACCGCGACCTTCCTGCCGGCCGCCGCCGCCATCTCGCCGACCAGGGTGGTCACGGTGCTCTTGGCGTTGGAACCGGTAATGGCAACGATCGGCGCCTTGGCATAACGGGTAAACAGGTCGATATCGCCGGACATCTTCACGCCACGGGCGGCTGCCTCGCGCAGCGCCGGGGTGGCCAGGGCCAGGCCGGGGCTCACGTAGAGCTCCGAGGCGCGGCACAGGAAGTCGACATCCAGCTCGCCGCAGCGCACTTCCACTTCGGGGTAGTCGCGCTGCAGGGTCGCCAGTTCCGGCGGGTTCGCGCGGGTGTCGGCCACGGCGAAGCGCACGCCCTGCTGCGCGAGGAAGCGCACCAGGGACATGCCGCTCTTGCCGAGGCCGACAACGATGCGGAACTGGTCGGAAGCGATCAGCGACACTCTCTATTACCTCAGCTTCAGGGTGGCCAGGCCAACCAGGACGAGAATTACGGTGATGATCCAGAAGCGCACGATCACGCGCGGCTCCGGCCAGCCTTTGAGTTCGAAGTGGTGGTGGATCGGCGCCATGCGGAACACGCGCTTGCCGGTCAGCTTGAAGCTGGCGACCTGGATCATCACCGACAGGGTTTCCATGACGAACACGCCGCCCATGATGAACAGCACGATTTCCTGGCGAACGATCACGGCGATGGTGCCCAGCGCGGCACCAAGGGCCAGCGCACCGACGTCGCCCATGAACACCTGCGCCGGGTAGGTGTTGAACCACAGGAAGCCGAGGCCGGCACCGACCAGCGCGGCACAGAACACGATCAGCTCACCGGCGCCCGGCACGTAGGGAATCAGCAGGTATTCGGCGAATTTGATGTTGCCCGACAGGTAGCAGAAGATCGCCAGCGCGCCGGCCACCATCACGGTCGGCAGGATGGCCAGGCCGTCGAGGCCGTCGGTCAGATTCACCGCGTTGCTGGTGCCGACGATGACGAAGTAGGTCAGCACCACGAAGCCGACGCCCAGCGGAATCGCCACATCCTTCAGCACCGGCACGATCAGGGTGGTTTCCACCGGGCTCTGTGCGGTCATATAGAGGAAGACGGCGGCAGCCAGGCCGAACACCGACTGCCAGAAATACTTCCAGCGGCTCGGCAGGCCGCGCGAGTTCTTCTCGATCACCTTGCGGTAGTCGTCGACCCAGCCGATGGCGCCGAACAGCAGGGTCACGGCCAGCACGGTCCACACGTAGCGGTTGCTCAGGTCGGCCCAGAGCAGGGTGCTGACGGCGATGGCGGTGAGGATCAGCGCGCCGCCCATGGTCGGCGTGCCCTTCTTCGACAGGTGCGACTGCGGGCCATCGTTGCGCACGGCCTGGCCGATCTGACGGATCTGCAGGGTACGGATCATCCACGGACCGAGCCACAGCGACAGGGCCAGGGCGGTGAGCACGCCGAGGATGCCGCGCAGGGTCAGATACTGGAAGACCCCGAAGCCGGTGTGGAACTGTTGCAGGTACTCCGCCAGCAGCAGCAGCATGATTAGTGAGCCTCCCCCGATGCCCGATCCAGCAACGCATCGACGACCTTGTCCATCGCTGCGCTGCGCGAGCCTTTAATTAGAATTGTGGTGTCGCCCGACTCGGCGCGAAGCGCTTCGATCAGGCTGGCTTGATCGGCGAAATGACGGCCATTAGCACCGAAAGCCGCGACGGCATGCGCCATCAGCGGACCCACGGCATAGAGCGCATCGACCTTGCCTGCGGCATGGGCGCCGACGTCGCGATGGCCCTGCTCGGCCCATTCGCCCAACTCGCCCATGTCTCCCAGCACCAGGACGGTGCGGCCGGAGAAGGCGGCGAGTATATCCACTGCCGCGCACATGGACAGCGGGTTGGCGTTGTAGCTGTCGTCGATCACCCGCACGCCGTTCGTCGCCAGCGCCGCTACGGCGCGGCCTTTGACCGGCTGCAGGCTTTCCAGCCCGGCCTTGATCCCGACCAGCGGCACGCCGAGGGCATGCGCGGCAGCAGTGGCGGCCAGGGCATTGGCCACGCTGTGTTCACCGAGCAGGTTGAGCTGGATGCGCGCCCGGCCAGCCTTGCCGGCCAGGGCGAAGCCGACACAGCCACGGGCATCGCGCCACAGTTCTGCGGCATGCACATCAGCCGCCTGATCCAGCAGGGCGAAGCTCAGTACCCGACGGGCACCATTGCGCGCCTGCCAGGTGGCGAAGGCCTTGTCGTCGCGATTGAGCACGGCAATGCCCTGCTCACCCAGACCTTCAAGGATCTCGCCCTTGGCCAGGACGATCTTCTCCGGCCCGCCGAACTCGCCGACATGGGCCAGCCCGGCATTGGTGATGATGGCCACGTCCGGACGGGTCAGGCCGACCGTGTAGGCGATCTCGCCGACATGGTTGGCGCCCAGTTCGATGACCGCGCCGACATGCTCGGGCGCCAGTTCCAGCAGGGTCAGCGGCGCGCCGAGGTCATTGTTCAGGTTGCCACGGGTAGCCAGCACCGGACCGCCCAGGCCGGCGCGCAGGATGCTGGCAAGCATCTCCTTGACCGTGGTCTTGCCGCTGGAGCCGGTGACGGCGGCCAGCGGCTTATTAAAGGCGGCGCGATTCAGAGCACCGAGCTGGCCGAGGGCGATGCGGGTGTCCTGCACCAGCAGCTGCGGCAGCGCCGCGCCGGCCACCTCGCGCTGCACCAGGGCGGCGACGGCGCCCTTGGCGGCGACATCGGCCAGGTAGTCGTGGCCGTCGAAGTTCGGCCCGACCAGGGCGATGAACAGCTGACCGGCCTCGATCCTGCGGCTATCGGTGGACACAGCCGTGAACGCCACATCGGCGCCCACCACGCGGGCGCCCAAGGCCTGCACCACTTCGCTCAGCAGCAGCGGCTTAAGCATGGGCAGCCTCCCAGGCGGCCAGCGCCTTGATGGTCTCGTCGAGGTCGGAGAAGGCATGGCGCACGCCGGCGATCTCCTGGTAATCCTCATGCCCCTTGCCGGCCAGCAGCACCACATCGCCAACCTGCGCGGCGGCGATCAGGCGGGCGATGGCCTCGCCCCGACCGTGGACGAACTCGACGGCATCCGGCTTGGCGAAACCGGCACGGATATCGGTGAGGATCTGCGCCGGGTCTTCCGTACGCGGGTTGTCATCGGTGACCAGCACGGCATCGGCCAGGCGCTCGGCCACGGCGGCCATCAGCGGGCGCTTGCCGCGATCACGATCGCCGCCACAGCCGAACAGGCACAGCAGGCGGCCGGTAACGTGCGGGCGCAGGGCCTCCAGCACCTTTTCCAGGGCGTCCGGGGTGTGCGCATAGTCGACCACCACCAGCGGCTGGTCCTGGCCGCCGAAGCGCTGCATGCGCCCGACCGGGCCCTGCAGCTGCGGCAGCACGTGCAGCACATCGCCCAGCGGATAGCCGAGGCCAAGCAGGGCGCCAACCACGGCCAGCAGGTTGCTCAGGTTGAAACGACCGAGCAGCGGGCTGCGCAGCAGGCCTTCGCCCTGCGGCGTGACCAGGCTGGCCTGCACGCCATGATCATCGAACCTGGCTTCGCGGCAGAACAGGTAGGCCGTGGCGTCGCTCAGGCTGTAGCCGATCAGGCGCGACTCGGCCTCGGCGGTTGCCAGCTGGCGACCGAAGTCATCGTCCAGGTTGATCACCCGGCACTTCAGGTCCGGCCAGGCGAACAGCTTGGCCTTGGCGGCGCCGTAGGCTTCCATCGAACCGTGGTAGTCCAGGTGATCGCGCGACAGGTTGGTGAACACCGCCACATCGAAGTCCAGCGCCGCGACGCGGCCCTGATCCAGACCGTGCGAGGAAACCTCCATGGCCACGGCGCGCGCGCCGGCCTGCTTGAGGTCGGCCAGGGTCGCCTGCACGGCGACCGGATCGGGCGTGGTGTGGCGGCCGCTCTGCAGGGCATCGTAGAAGCCGGTGCCGAGGGTACCGACGATGCCGCAGCGCTCGCCCAGCAGGTCGAGGGCCTGCGCCACCAGCTGGCTGACGCTGGTCTTGCCATTGGTGCCGGTGACGCCGACCAGGCGCACACCGCGGCTCGGCTCGCCGTAAAAACGTCCGGCAATGGCCGACAGCTGGCCCGCCAGTCCCTTGATCGCCACCAGTTCGGCGCCCTTGGCGCTGACCACATTGGCGCCTTCGGCCTCGTAAGCCACGGCGGCGGCGCCACGGGCGATGGCATCGACAATGTGGGCACGGCCGTCCTGGGCCAGGCCCGGTACGGCGAGGAACAGGTCGCCCGGGCGCACCTTGCGGCTGTCCAGGGTCAGTTCACGGATCAGGGTCGCGCCGCTTGCCTGCGGCAGCAGTTGATTGAGGGGCATGGGCATCAGATTCGCCCTCCCGGTGTGGCGGCCGCAGTGGCAGTCTGCGGCTGCGCCGCAGCCGGATCGACCGGCGGCGGCAGGTTGTCAGGGGTAATGTTCATCAGGCGCAGCGAGCCGGCCATGACTTTGCTGAATACCGGCGCGGAGACCAGGCCGCCGAAGTAGCCGCCTTTGCTCGGCTCGTCGATCACCACCATCATGGCGATACGCGGATTGGTGCTCGGCGCGAAGCCGGCAAACATCGAGCGATAGGCGTTCTCGGTGTAACCCTTGGTGCCGACACTGGCCTTGCGCGCCGTGCCGCTCTTGCCGGAGACGTGGTAGCCCGGCACCTGGGCGCGGAACACGCCGCGCGGCGCCTCGATGACCTGCTGCAGCATCACCTGCAGGTTCTTGGCCACCTCCGGCGGAACCACCTGGGCACCCACCGGCTGGCGGTCGACGCGGGTCATGGACAGCGGCAGCACCATGCCGTTATTGGCCAGGGTGGCGTAGGCATGGGCCAGCTGGATGGCGGTCACCGACACGCCGTAGCCATAGGACAGGGTCGCGGTCTCGGCCTTGCGCCACTCGCGGTGGTTCGGCAGCTCGCCGACGCGCTCACCCGGGAAGCCCAGCCCGGTGTCCTGGCCGAAGCCGACCTTGGCCATCATGTCGTGGATGGTCTCGCCCCCGATATCGAAGGCGATCTTGCTCATGCCGACGTTGGACGAGTTGATCAGGATACCGGTCAGGTCGAGGATCGGCCCCTGGGTCTTGGAGACGTCCTTGATGGTGTAGCGACCGATCTGCAGCGAACCCGGGTAGACCTCGACCTTGTCCTCCGGCTTCCAGCGTCCGGTCTGCAGAGCAGCAGCCATAGAGATCGGCTTGACGGTGGAACCCGGCTCGAACACGTCGATCATGGCGCGGTTGCGCATGGCGGCCGGCTGCAGGTTGCGGCGGTTGTTCGGGTTGTAGGAAGGCTGGTTGACCATGGCGAGAATCTCGCCGGTCTTCACGTCGATCATCACCAGGCTACCGGCCTTGGCGCCCTGCTCGATCAGCGCGTTGCGCAGTTCGCGGTGGGCCAGGTACTGCAGGCGCAGGTCGATGGACAGGGCCAGGGTCTTGCCGGCCTTGGCGTTCTGGGTGACCTGCACGTCCTTGATCAGGCGACCACGACGATCCTTGAGCACCTGGCGCTTGCCGGGCACGCCGGCCAGCCACTCCTCGAAGGCCAGCTCGACGCCCTCACGCCCCTTGTCGTCGACATCGGTGAAGCCGACCACATGGGCGGTGACTTCGCCCGCCGGATAGAAGCGGCGGAACTCTTCCAGGCCGTACACACCCGGCACCTTGAGATCGAGGATGCGCTGGCCCTGCTCGGGCGTGAGGCCACGCACCAGGTACATGAACTCGCGATCCTGGGCCTGGGTCAGGCGCCGGGAGAAGGAGCCAGGCTCCTGCCCCAGGGCAGCCGCCAGGTCGCCCCAGCGCTCCTGCGCCTTGAACAGCTCCTTGCCGTTGGCCCACAGGGTAGTGACCGGGGTGCTGACGGCCAGCGGCTCGCCATTGCGGTCGGTGATCAGACCGCGGTGTGCCGGGATCGGGATATGCCGCACGCTGCGCGCGTCGCCATGGGCCTGCAGGAAGTCATGGTCGATCACATGCAGATCGACGATACGCCAGACGATGGCACCCACCATCAGCGCCAGCAGCGCCAGCACCAGGCGAAAACGCCAGGGATAGAGAGCGCCTTCGAGACCGATCATGGCGCCACCATCTGCACTTCAGTGGGCTCGGGGATGCGCATCTTCAGCTGCCCGGCAGCCAGGGCCTCGATGCGGTTGTGCGCGGTCCAGGTGCTCTGCTCGAGCACCAGGCGCCCCCATTCGGCCTGGATCTTGTCGCGCACGCTGAGCTCGGTATAAAGAGCATTGAGCAGCTGGCGATTCCAGTGCGCGCTGTAGGCGACCGCAATGGCCGACAGCAGCACGGCAGCAAACAGCAGCACCAGCAGCAAGGTGCCGGGCGGCAGAGGCTTGGCGTACAGGCGGCTCAACGCAGCTTCTCCGCTACGCGCATCACCGCGCTGCGCGAGCGCGGATTGGCCTTGAGCTCGGCTTCGCCGGCATAGATGGGCTTGCCCAGCAGCTTCAGGCGCGGCTCGAAGGCCTTGGGAATGATCGGCAGGTCGCGCGGCAGGTTGTCCGCCTCGCCCTTGGCCTGACGCTTCATGAACTGTTTGACGATGCGGTCTTCCAGCGAGTGGAAGCTGATCACCACCAGGCGCCCGCCGACCGCCAGGGTCTCGAGCGCCGCATCGAGGCCGCGTTCGAGGTCGCCCAATTCGTTGTTGACGTGGATACGCAGCCCCTGGAAGGCGCGGGTCGCCGGATTCTTGCCTTTTTCCCAGGCCGGATTGGCATCGGTGAGCACCTGCGCCAGGTCGGCGGTGCGCTCGAATGGCTTGAGCTCGCGGCGCTCGACCACGGCGCGGGCCATGCGTTTGGCGAAACGCTCCTCACCGTATTCCTTGAATACCCGGGCGATCTCGTCGGCGCTGGCGCTGGCGAGGAACTGGGCGGCACTGATGCCGGCATCCGGGTTCATGCGCATGTCCAGCGGGCCGTCGTTAAGGAAGCTGAAGCCGCGCTCGGCATCGTCCAGCTGCGGCGAGGACACCCCGAGGTCGAGCAGCAGGCCGTCGACCTTACCGACCAGGCCACGTGCGGCCGCTTCTTCACCGAGGTCGGCGAAGCTGCGCTGTACAACGACGAAGCGGCCGTCTTCGGCCGCCAGTGCGTTTCCTGTCGCGATCGCCAGTGGATCCTTGTCGAATCCGAGCAGGCGACCGTCTGGCCCGAGCCTTTCGAGGATCAGCCGACTGTGCCCCCCACGCCCGAAGGTGCCGTCCATGTAGCAGCCATCGGCGCGCACGGCGAGGGCCTCGACGGCCTCGTCGAGCAGCACGGTGATATGGCGGAAGCTGCTGGTCATGGTCACAGGATCAGGTCACGCAAGTCGTCCGGCAGGGCACCGGGCTGTTTGATGGCAGCCAGGTCGGCGTCGGCAAGCGCGTTCCAGGCATCTTCGTTCCACAGTTGGAATTTGTTCAGTTGGCCGACCAGCATCGCGTGCTTGTCCAGGCCGGCATGAGTGCGCAGACGCGGCGGCACGAGGAAACGGCCACTGCCGTCCAGCTCGATGTCCACGGCGTTACCGATCAGCAGGCGCTGCAGGCGGCGGGTCTCTTCGCGCAGGGAGGGCAGGTCGCGGAGCTTGGCTTCGATCAGCTCCCACTCCGGCAGGGGGTAAACGCACAGGCAGGGGTCTACGGCATCGATGGTGACGATGAGCTGGCCGCCACAACGCACAACGAGCTCGTCGCGATACCGACTTGGCATCGCGAGTCGCCCTTTGGCGTCGAGACTGATGGCGTTAGCTCCACGAAACAAGGCTGCGCTTCCCCACTGTTATTAGCTTTCCATGCCCTTTTGACCCACTTTTTTCCACTTTGTGCCACTTCGGCACACTATAGGAATGCACCAGCCCTAGCGTCAAGGCGCGCAAACTCGGAAAAATCCTTACGGGACGGTGATTTAGCGAACTAAGAGGGGCTTTTAGAGAGGGAAAACGAGGGTATTTAGAGGTCGAATTTCAGCGAGTTCAGGAAGCTAAACTTCGAACTTAAAGTAGTTTCTCAAGAGTAAGATTTTTTCGGTATTGAGAGGCGGAGCAGATAGAAGGGAAAGGTGGAGAGTCGATCTGTAAGCCGGGTTCTGTCGAGGACAGTCATTCCTCTACGACGCACATCGCTGTACGCCTCTAGCAACCTACCCGGTTCCAGCGCGGGCCACGCCGATGGAACCCTATTTGGTCTTGCTCCGAGTGGGGTTTGCCTAGCCACGGACTGTTACCAGCCGTGCGGTGCGCTCTTACCGCACCTTTTCACCCTTACCGGCGCCGAAACGCTTAGGCGGTTATTTTCTGTGGCACTTTCCGTAGGCTCGCGCCTCCCAGGCGTTACCTGGCACTCCGCCCTATGGAGCCCGGACTTTCCTCCCCCTTCAATAAAGAAGGCAGCGACTGTCCGATCGACTCTCCACCGCCAAGGGTAACGAGCCAGGCGCTTGAGGACAAGCTCAAGCATCCTTCTGCCGATCGAGGGCAGCCTGATACAGCAGGTTCTTGCGCACCCCGGTGATCTCCGCCGCCAGCGCTGCCGCGCGCTTGAGCGGCAACTCGGCGAGCAACAGGTCGAGCACGCGCAGCGCTCCACTACTCACCGCTTCCTCGCCTTCCGGAGCCTGCCAGCCGGCGATCAGGATCACGCACTCACCGCGCTGCTGATTGCTGTCGGCCGCCACCCAGTCATGCAGCTCACCGAGCGGCAGCACCTTGAGCGTCTCGAAGGTCTTGGTCAGCTCACGCCCCAGCACCGCCTGGCGGTCCGCGCCGAAGACATCGCGCATATCGGCCAGCGATTCCAGCAGGCGATGCGGCGCCTCGTAATAGATCAGCGTGCGCCCATCTTCGCGCACCTGCTCCAGACGCGACCGGCGCCCCACCACCTTGGCCGGCAGAAAACCCTCGAAACTGAAACGATCGGACGGCAACCCCGCCGCCGACAGCGCGGCGATCAGGGCGCAGGCGCCCGGCACCGGCACCACGCGGATACCGGCGGCGCGAGCCGCACGCACCAGGTGAAAGCCCGGATCGGAGATCAGCGGCGTGCCGGCATCGGAGATCAGCGCCACATCCTCGCCCGCCTGCAGGCGCGCAAGGAAACGCCCGCCCTGGTCGCGCTCGTTGTGTTCATGACAGGCCGCCAGCGGCGTGGCGATGCCGAAATGCTGCAGCAGGCGCACGGAGTGGCGGGTGTCCTCGGCGGCGATCAGCGCCACCTGCCCGAGAATACGCAGCGCCCGCGCGCTGATGTCATCGAGATTGCCGATGGGCGTGGCCACCACATATAGGGTGCCGGCGGCAGCAGGAACGACGGAAGCACTCACGGACACACCTCGATTGCGCAAAGCGCGCATTGTAGCCCGTTTCAGGGTCTCGACATCGCGCCTGCCGCAGGGCTTGGGTACAATCCGCTTTCTTTCTGATCAGTACCAGGAACGTATTAGATGATCGCCTGCCTGCGCCCACTTTCCGCCCTCTGCCTCGCCGGCCTGCTCGCCGCCTGCGCCGGCTCGCCCTCGTCCAGCCTGGGCGAGCTGCCGCGTACACCGCAGGCGAGCATCGACCAGCTGCTGCAGCAGGCCAGCCAGAGCGCGCCCGAGCAAGCAGCACTGCTGCGCCTGTCAGCCGCCGATCAGGCCTGGCGCCAGCAGGATATCGGCCGCGCCACACGCATCCTCGATGAAGTGTCGCTGGACGGCCTGAAGCCCGCCCAACAGGTGTTCGCCGCCACCCTCGACGCCGAGCTGGCGATGGCCCGCAACAAGCCCAAGAGCGCCCTCAAAGCCCTGCAGCACCCGAGCCTGGAGCGCCTGGCCGAACTGCCAGTGGAACAGCAGATCCGCACCCAGCTGGTCCAGGCTCGCGCTCTCGAAGACGACGGCCAGACCCTGGCCGCCGCTCGCGAACGCGTGTTCATCGCCCCGCTGCTGTCCGGCGAAGCCGCCAAGGCCAACCACGAAGCCATCTGGGCGCTGGTCTCCAGCCTGCCGCAGAGCCAGCTGATCAGTTCCGGCGACAGTGATCTGGACGGCTGGCTGAGCCTGGCCCTGGCCACCAAGAACGCCGGCACCCCGGACCAGCAGCTGGCCGCCATTGACACCTGGAAGAATCAGCACGCCGGCCACCCCGCCGCCGAACAGCTGCCGCAATCGCTGGGCAAGCTGAAGGAGCTGGCCGGCCAGCCGCTGCAGAAGATCGCCCTGCTGCTGCCGCAGGAAGGCCAGCTGGCCTCGGTGGCCCGCGCCCTGCGCGATGGCTTCCTGGCCGCCCACTACCAGGCCCAGCAGGCCGGACAGAACCCGCCGGAAGTGCTGCTATACGACAGCTCGCGCCTGTCCTCGCTGGATGACTTCTACCGCCAGGCTCAGGCCGATGGCGTGCAACTGGTCGTCGGCCCGCTGGAGAAGCCGCTGGTCAAGCAGCTCAGCGAGCGCCCGCAGCTGCCGCTGACCACCCTGGCCCTGAACTACAGCGATGCCGGCCGCGAAGCACCGGCCCAGCTGTTCCAGTTCGGTCTGGCCGCCGAAGATGAAGCACGTGAAGTGGCCCGCCGCGCCTGGGCCGATGGCATGCGCAGCGCCGTGGCTCTGGTGCCGCAGGGCGAGTGGGGCAACCGCGTGCTGGCCGCCTTCCAGCAGAGCTGGCAGGCCGCCGGCGGCAACCTGATTGCCGCCGAGCACGTCGACCAGCCGGTGGAGCTGGCCCAGCAGATCGCCGATCTGCTCCAGCTGCGCCAGAGCGAAGCTCGCGCCAAGCGCCTGCAGAGCACCTTGGGCACCCCGCTGGCCGCCCTGCCCGCGCGTCGCCAGGACATCGACTTCATTTTCCTCGCCGCCACTCCACAGCAGGCTCAGCAGATCAAACCGACCCTGGCCTTCCAGTACGCCGGCGACCTGCCCGTGTATGCCACCTCGCACCTCTACACCGGCGGACAGAACCCGACGCAGTACCAGGACCTGGAAGGCATCCGCTTCTGCGAAACCCCCTGGCTGCTGGACGCCAACGATCCGCTGCGCCAGCAGGTCGACCAGCAGTGGCCGCAGGCCGCCGGCAGCCTCGGCCGCCTCTACGCCATGGGCGTCGACGCTTTCCGCCTGGCCCCGCGCCTGAGCCAGCTCAAGGCCCTGCCGGAGAGCCGCGTCGAAGGTCTTTCCGGCAACCTCAGCCTGAACCAGGCCCAGCGCATCGAGCGCCAGCTGCCCTGGGCCGAGTTCCGCGGCGGCCAGGTCCAGCGCCTGCCGGACGCTGTCAATTAACAGCAGCCAGGACAGTGGTCGCGCGGCCGAGGCACTGGCCCGCGACCACCTGCAGAAGCACGGCCTGCGCCTGCTAGCGCAGAACTGGAGCTGCCGCGGCGGCGAGCTCGATCTGGTCATGCTCGACGGCGATACAGTAGTATTCGTCGAAGTCCGCTACCGCAAGCATGCCGCCTGGGGCGGCGCGCTGGAGAGCGTCGACGCGCGCAAGCGCCAGCGCCTGATTCTCGCCGCAGAACTGTTCCTGCAACGCGAGAGCCGCTGGGGCAGGCAGCCCTGCCGCTTCGACGTGGTGGCGATAGGCCCTGGCAATACCGGGCTCAACTGGCTACGCAACGCTTTCGAAACGTGAATAGGCCCGATCAAGGATTTCTAGTCGCCCGCGGCGCCTCCCTCAGGTACAACTCTTTTAATCACGCCCCGGCGACTTCCGACTCTTCCAGCTGTCTCATCAGCCAGCACACCTAAGGTCTTCCTCCCATGGATATGCAGAACCGCATTCGCCAGATGTTCCAGGCCAGCATCGATACCAAGCAACAGGCCATGGAAGTCCTGGTCCCCTTCATCGAGCACGCCAGCCAGGTGATGGTCAATTCGCTGCTCAACGAGGGCAAGATCCTCTCCTGCGGCAACGGCGGCTCGGCCGGCGACGCCCAGCACTTCTCCTCCGAGCTGCTCAACCGCTTCGAGCGCGAGCGCCCCAGCCTGCCGGCCATCGCCCTGACCACCGACAGCTCGACCATCACCTCGATCGCCAACGACTACAGCTACAACGAGGTGTTCTCCAAGCAGATCCGCGCCCTCGGCCAGCCCGGCGACGTGCTACTGGCGATCTCCACCAGCGGCAACTCGGCCAACGTCATCCAGGCCATCCAGGCCGCCCATGACCGCGAGATGCTGGTAGTCGCCCTGACCGGCCGCGACGGCGGCGGCATGGCCTCGCTGCTGCTGCCGGAAGACGTGGAAATCCGCGTGCCCTCCAAGGTCACCGCACGCATCCAGGAAGTGCACCTGCTGGCCATCCATTGCCTGTGCGACCTGATCGACCGTCAACTGTTCGGGAGTGAAGAATGACCCGCAATCCGCTGATCCTCGTTACCCTTGCCCTCGGCCTGGTCCTGGGCGGCTGCAGCAACCGCAGCATCGGCAACAAGATCGACGACCAGTTCCTCGAACCCAACGTGGCCAATGCGATTTCCCGCAGCCACCCGGACCTCACCGGGCCCACCTCGCACATCGTAGTCACCGCCTACAACGGCGTGATCCTGCTGGCCGGCCAGACTCCGCGCGCCGACCTCAAGGAAAAGGCCGCGCAGGTGGCCAATGGCGTGCAGGGCGTGAAGAAACTGCATAACGAGCTGCAGGTGCTGCAACCGACCAGCGCCCTGGCACGCAGCAACGACGCGCTGATCACCAGCAAGATCAAGACCCTGATGCTGGCCGACAGCAAGGTACCGAGCGCCAAGGTCAAGGTGGTGACCGAGAACGGCATCGTCTACCTGATGGGCCTGGTCACCCGCGCCGAAGGTGCCGCCGCCACCAACGTCGCATCCGGTGCCTCGGGCGTGCAGAAGATCGTCACCCTGTACCAGTACACCAACTGAACCGGGCGCGCGAAAGACATGAAAAAGGCGCTCCGCGGAGCGCCTTTTTTGTTTTCTACTTGACCACCTTGAGACTGGGTCGCCCGCTGGGCCGCCGCGGCTCGTCTCCGGACGGACCGTCACCATCCGGCTCCGGCCCCTCCTCGTCGTCATCCACCGGCGGCTCCAGCTCGAACACCATGCCCTGGCCGTTCTCCCGCGCATAGATCGCCAGCATGGCGCCGGAGGGGATATACAGCGAATGGGCAGTACCGCCGAAACGCCCTTCGAAGCTCACCGCCTCGTTATCCATGTGCAGATTGCGCACGGCACTGGGCGACACGTTGAGCACGATCTGGCCGTCGTTGGCATAGCCTGGCGGCACCCGCACGCCCGGGAACTCGGCATTGACCAGCAGGTGCGGCGTGCAGTCGTTGTCGACAATCCACTCGTAGAGGGCACGCACCAGATAAGGACGACTGGAATTCATCTCGACTCTCCTCGGCTCAGCGCATGTCGCGCTCGACGGTGGACAGGCTGGCCTGGAAGGCCTCGCGGGCAAACATCCGCTCCATGTAGTCCAGCAACGGTTTGGCCGGGCGCGGCAGCTCGATACCCAGGCGCGGCAGGCGCCACAGGATCGGCAACAGGCAGCAGTCCACCAAGCTCATTTCATCGCTGAGGAAGAACGGCTTGTCGGCGAACAGCGCCGATACGCCGGTCAGGCTTTCGCGCAGCTCCTTGCGCGCCACGACTCTGTCGGCCTCCTTGGTGCGCGAATCGAGGATCTGATCGACCAGCTTGACCCAGTCACGCTGGATACGGTGCATCAGCAGGCGACTCTTGGCGCGGTCGACCGGATACACCGGCAACAATGGCGGGTGCGGATAGCGCTCGTCGAGATACTCCATCACCACGGTCGACTCGTACAACGCCAGGTCGCGATCGACTAGGGTCGGCACGCCGCCGTAGGGATTGGCCTCGGCCAGCTTCGGCGGGCAACGCCCAGCCTGGACATCGATGATCTCGGCACTGACACCCTTCTCGGCCAGCACCAGGCGCACACGATGAGAATAGTGGTCGGCAGGGTCGGAATAACAGGCCAGCTTATTGGTCGCGGCCATGGCGTCCCTCCTGGTTTTTCGATATGGCAGAAACAGAAAGACGCACGCGCCCTTGAGGGGCGCGTGCGTCGACAGCGGTAACGCGATGGATCAGTGCACGTCCTTCCAGTATTCGCGCTTCAGCAGGTAGGCGAACACGAAGAAGAAGGCCAGGTACAGCAGCACATAGGTACCGATGCGCTGGCTTTCCAGCTTGACCGGGTTGGCCGAGTAGGCGAGGAAGGTCACCAGGTTGTGAATCTTCTCGTCGAACTCGGCTTCGCTCAGCTTGCCGGTATTCGGCACCACGGTCAGCTGATCGCAGGCCTCATGGGTGATCGGCGCACCGGTCAGCGGGTCGTACTGCTTCTTGCCATGCTCGACCACCTGGACCTGCTTGCAACCAATGACCTGGCGGCCCTGCAGCTCGACCAGCACGTTGGGCATGCCGACGTTCGGGAACACCTTGTTGTTGGCGCCCAGCGGACGCGCCGGATCTTCGTAGAAAGTCCGCAGGTAGGTGTACAGCCAGTCGGTACCACGTACACGGGCGACCAGGGTCAGGTCGGGAGGAGCAGCACCGAACCAGACCTTGGCGTCTTCGGGCTGCATGCCGATCTTCATGTGCTCACCGATCTTGGCACCGGTGAACACCAGATTTTCCAGCATCAGCTCTTCCGGAATGCCCAGGTCCTTGGCCACGCGCTCATAGCGCTGGAACTTGGCACTGTGGCAACCCATGCAGTAGTTCGCGAAGGTACGCGCACCGTCCTGCATGGCGGCTTTGTCGGTCAGGTCGATATCAACCTTGTCCAGCGGATACTCAAGCGCAGCTGATGCCCAGGAAAAGACCGGCAGAGCGGCGAGTACAAATGCAGCAAATAGCTTCTTCATCAGCCAGTCACCCTTTCCGGAACCGGTTTAGTCTTCTCCATCCGGGTGTAGAACGGCATCAGGATGAAGTAGGCGAAATACAGCGCGGTGCAAATCTGCGACAGCAGGGTACGACCCGGAGTCGGAGCCAGTACACCCAGCACGCCGAGGATCACGAAGGACACGCAGAAGATCACCAGCCAGATCTTGCTCATCCAGCCCTTGTAGCGCATGGACTTGACCGGGCTACGGTCGAGCCACGGCAGGACGAACAGGATGGCGATGGCGGCACCCATGGCGATCACACCCAGCAGCTTGTCCGGCACGGCGCGCAGGATGGCGTAGAAGGGGGTGAAGTACCAGACAGGAGCAATGTGCGCCGGCGTCTTGAACGGGTTCGCCTGTTCGAAGTTGGGCTTCTCGAGGAAGTAGCCGCCCATCTCCGGGAAGAAGAACACCACGGCACAGAAGACGAACAGGAAGACCACGACACCGACGATGTCCTTCACGGTGTAGTACGGGTGGAAGGCAATGCCGTCAACCGGTACGCCGTTGGCGTCCTTGTTCTTCTTGATGTCCACGCCGTCCGGGTTGTTCGAACCCACTTCGTGCAGCGCCAGGATGTGCAGCACGACCAGGCCGAGCAGGACGATCGGCAGGGCGATCACGTGCAAGGCGAAGAAGCGGTTCAGGGTGATACCGGAAATCAGGTAGTCACCACGGATCCACTGGGTCAGGTCATCGCCGATCACCGGGATGGCACCGAACAGCGAGATGATCACCTGGGCGCCCCAGTAGGACATCTGGCCCCACGGCAGCAGGTAGCCCATGAAGGCTTCTGCCATCAGGCACAGGTAGATCAGCATGCCGAAGATCCACACCAGCTCGCGCGGCTTCTGGTAGGAGCCGTAGAGCAGACCGCGGAACATGTGCAGGTAGACCACCACGAAGAACGCGGAGGCACCGGTGGAGTGCAGGTAGCGGATGATCCAGCCGTACTCCACGTCGCGCATGATGTACTCGACGGAAGCGAAGGCTTCCTCGGCGGACGGGGTGAAGCTCATGGTCAGCCAGATACCGGTGAGGATCTGGTTGACCAGCACCAGCAGGGCCAGCGAGCCGAAGAAGTAGAAGAAGTTGAAGTTCTTCGGTGCGTAGTACTTGCTCAGATGGTCTTCCCACATCTTGGTCGCGGGGAAGCGCGCATCGATCCAGGCCATGAGTTTTTCCATCATGCTTTCTCCTGGTCCACGCCAATGACGATGACGTCATCGGTTTCGTAGGAATGCGGCGGAACCGGCAGGTTCAGCGGCGCGGGCTGGGCCTTGTAGACACGACCGGCCATGTCGTAGCGCGAGCCGTGGCAAGGGCAGAAGTAACCACCGACCCAGTCCGGGCCGAGGTCGGCCGGTGCCACTTCCGGACGGAAGGACGGCGAGCAGCCCAGGTGGGTGCACAGGCCGACCAGCACCAGAAGCTCCGGCTTGATCGCACGGGTCTTCTTGTCGACGTAGGCCGGCTGCACGGAGGCGGCAGATTCCGGATCGGCAACGCTACCTTCGATCTTGGTCAGATTGGCCAGGATCTCCTCGGTACGACGCACGATGAACACCGGCTGACCGCGCCACTCGGCGACCATCTGCTGGCCAGGTTCGACCTTGGCGATATTCACTTTCACCGGTGCGCCGGCCGCTTTGGCCTTGGCACTGGGGAACCATGACCCCACGAACGGAGTCGCAGCACCCACCGCTCCGGCAGCACCAACCACCGAAGTGGCCGCCACCAGGAAGCGACGCCGGCCTGCATTCACGCCGTCATTGCTCATTCAGTCGTCTCCCATCAGCTTTGTGGCCTGTTGTCAGGCCTCTACTAAGTAATAAATCGGGCCGCACAAAATTTGCCGAATGGTAAAGAAAAGCCCCTTTTCTGACAAGGTAATTACCGGATACAAAATGGTCGCAGGCCTTGCAGATCGGGCTCTCCGCCAATGCGACAGGTTGTCGCAGAGAAAAACCGGGACAATAAAAAACGCCCAGTTCCAAACGGAACTGGGCGCTTTTGAACGTAGCAGCGAATTAACGCTTGGAGTACTGCGGACGCTTACGCGCTTTACGCAGACCCACTTTCTTACGCTCGACTTCACGGGCGTCACGAGTGACGTAGCCGGCTTTACGCAGCGGGCTGCGCAGGCTTTCGTCGTACTCGATCAGGGCGCGGGTGATGCCGTGACGGATGGCACCGGCTTGACCGCTGACACCACCACCGAGAACGGTGACGTAGATGTCGAACTTTTCGGTGGTCTCGGTCAGCTCCAGCGGCTGACGCACGACCATGCGAGCGGTCTCGCGGCCGAAGAAGTTATCCAGGCTGCGGTTGTTGATGGAGATCTTGCCAGTACCCGGGCGCAGGAATACGCGCGCGGTTGCGGTCTTGCGACGGCCAGTGCCGTAGTTTTGAGTCGCCGACATAATGAACTATTCCGTTAAATCTTCAGTTCTTGGGGCTGCTGAGCGGTGTGCGGGTGGTTGGCACCCTTGTACACCTTCAGCTTGCGATACATGTCGCGACCCAGCGGGTTCTTCGGCAGCATGCCCTTGACCGCGGTCTCGATCACGCGCTCGGGAGCCTTGGCGATCAGCTTCTCGAAGCTGATTTCCTTGATGCCGCCCGGGAAGCCGGAGTGCGAGTAGTACATCTTGTCGCTGGTCTTGGCACCGGTGACACGCACCTGCTCGGCGTTGATCACGACGATGTAGTCGCCGGTATCAACGTGCGGGGTGTATTCCGGCTTGTGCTTGCCGCGCAGACGGCTGGCGATTTCGGTGGCCAGACGACCCAGGGTCTGACCTGCAGCGTCGACGACGTACCAGTCGCGCTTAACAGTTTCCGGTTTTGCAGTAAAAGTCTTCATTCGCTATAGCCTCAGGGGCCGCCCTGAAAATAAGACGGCGGATCTTACTGAATAGTGCTTGCTTTGACAAGGTCAAAGGCAGCCGGAAACAGACGCTATCGGGGGCTCGGGTCAGCGCGTCCGCCACGGCGGGGGTTTCGGTGGGCTAGGCATCCCCACCTTCCTTCTCGCACGGGCTAGGCATCCCCGCCGAGAAAGCCGCGGAATTATGCCGATTGCTGCAGAAATAGCAACCTGCTTTATGCTTGGCCTTTGCCGTTGAACCGAGGAGCAGCACATGGAATATCGCCAACTGGGCCGCAGCGATCTGCAGGTCAGCGCCCTGTGCCTGGGCAGCATGACCTGGGGCGAACAGAACAGCGAGGCCGAGGGTTTCGCCCAGATCGACCGCGCCAAGGCCTGCGGCATCAACTTCCTCGATACCGCCGAGATGTACCCGGTACCGCCGCGCCGCGACACCTACGGCGCCACCGAACGCATCATCGGCAACTACTTCAAGGCTCGCGGCGGCCGTGCCGACTGGGTGCTGGCGAGCAAGGTGGCCGGCCCCGGCAACGGCATCGACTACATCCGCGGCGGCCAGCTCAAGCACAACCGCCAGCACATAGTCGCGGCGCTGGACGACAGCCTCAAGCGCCTGCAGACCGACTGGATCGACCTCTACCAACTGCACTGGCCGGAGCGCAGCACCAACTTCTTCGGCCAGCTCGGCTATCGCCACCAGGAACAGGACTTCACCCCGCTGCAGGAAACCCTGGAAGTGCTGGGCGAACAGGTCAAGGCCGGCAAGATCCGCCACATCGGCCTGTCCAACGAGACGGCCTGGGGCACCATGAAGTACCTGCAACTGGCCGACCAGCTGGGCCTGCCGCGCGCGGTGTCGATCCAGAACCCCTACAACCTGCTCAACCGCAGCTTCGAGGTTGGCCTGGCCGAAGTCGCCATGCGCGAACAGTGTGGCCTGCTGGCTTACTCGCCGCTGGCCTTCGGCATGCTCTCGGGCAAATACGAGAACGGCGCGCGCCCAGCCAATGCGCGCATCACCCTGTTCAGCCGCTTCGCCCGCTACACCAACCCGCAGGCCATTGCCGCCTGCAGCCGCTACGTAACGCTGGCCAGGGAGCATGGCCTGGACCCGGCACAGATGGCCCTGGCCTTCGTCACCCGCCAACCCTTCGTCACCAGCAATATCATCGGCGCCACCAGCCTGGAGCAGCTGGAGAGCAACCTCGGCAGCCTCAGCCTGGAGCTGAGCGACGAACTGCTGGACGCCATCGAGGCGATTCACCGCGAACAGCCCAACCCGGCCCCCTGAAACGAAAAAGCCCGGCCAGAGCCGGGCTTTTCGCATCCGCCGTCCTTACAGGGCGCGGCTGATGATTTCCTTCATGATCTCGTTGGTGCCGGCGTAGATGCGCTGCACCCGCGAATCAGCCCAGGCGCGGGCGATCGGGTATTCCCACATGTAGCCGTAGCCGCCGTGCAGCTGCACGCACTCGTCGATCACCTTGCACTGCAGGTCGGTGCCCCAGTACTTGAGCATGGCCGCGGTCGGCACATCGAGCTTCTTGTTCAGGTGCAGCTCCAGGCAGCGGTCGACGAACACGCGACCGACCTGGATCTCGGTGGCCATTTCGGCCAGCTTGAAGCGGGTGTTCTGGAAATCCGCCACCGCGCGGCCGAAGGCCTTGCGCTCGCGGGTGTAGTCCAGCGTCCACTTCAGCGCCGCCTCGGCCGAAGCAATGGCGCCGACGCCGACGGTCAGGCGCTCCTGCGGCAGTTCCTGCATCAGGTAGACGAAGCCCATGCCCTCCTTGCCCAGCAGGTTGGCCTTGGGAATTCGCACATCCTGGAAGAACAGCTCGGAGGTGTCCTGCGCCTTCATACCGACCTTCTCCAGGCGCTTGCCCTTGGAGAAGCCGGGCGTCTTGGCATCCACCAGGAACAGGCTGATGCCCTTGGCACCCGCCTTGGCATCGGTTTTGGCCACGACGATCACCAGGTCGGCCAGCCAGCCGTTGGTGATGAAGGTCTTCGAACCGTTGATCACATACTCGTCGCCATCCAGCACGGCGGTGGTCTTCACCCCCTGCAGGTCGGAGCCGGTGCCAGGCTCGGTCATGGCGATGGCGGTGACCAGCTCGCCACTGACCAGCTTGGGCAGGTAGTACTGTTTCTGCTCTTCGTTGCCGTAATGCAGGATGTACGGCGCGACGATATCCGAGTGCAGGGAGAAGCCGACACCGGTCAGCCCCAGGCGCGCCTGCTCCTCGATCACCACGGCGCTGTAGAGGAAGTCCGCGGCCATGCCGCCGTACTCCTCCGGGATATGCGAGCAGAGCATGCCGGCCTCGCCCGCCTTGTTCCACAGCGCGCGGTCAATATGACCATCCTTCTCCCATTGCGCATGGAAGGGCACGGCCTCCTGCTCGAAGAACTTGCGCACGGACTCGCGGAACAGCTCGTGCTCGGAGCTGAACAGGGTTCTTGGAATCATTGTTACACCTGTATCTGAGTGGTCGTTGGGTGAGGCCCACTCTAGGCCAGCGCTCGCGCGGGCGGCACTGGACACATGCGACAAAAAATAAGACGATCCAGCCACCTGATGACCGTTTAATCACCAATAAGAACAATAGCCATGTCGCCCATACGCATCGCCATACTCGCTACCGATGGCGTGTTCGCCGCCACCCTGATGCAGGCGCGCGATTTCTTCCACATGGCCGGGCTGCGCCACAGCAAGCAGCAGGGCCTGGGCCCCACATCCGCCTTCCAGATCCGCGTGGTCAGCCCGGACGGGCAGGCGGTGACCAGCTTCAGCGAGGCGGTGATCCCGGTGGATGGCCATCTGGGCGAGGCCGAGGTGATCATCCTGCCGGCCTTCTGGGGCGACTTCGACGCCCTCTGCCAGCGCTGCCCCGAGGTGCTGCCCTGGCTGCGCGAACGGCATGCCGCCGGCAGCGCCATCTGCGGCGAGGCCACCGGCGTGTTCTGGATGGCCCAGGCCGGCCTGCTTGATGGCAAGGAAGCGACCACCTACTGGCGCTTCTTCCGCGAATTCACCGAGCGTTTCCCGCGCGTGCTGCTGAACCAGGACAAGCACCTGTCGGACGCCGACAACCTGTACTGCGCCGGCGGCGTCACCTCGGCCTGCGACCTCTACATCTACCTGATCGAACGTTACTGCGGCGCCGGCATCGCCCAGGGCGTGGCGCGCGACATCCTCTATGAGACCCAGCGCAGCTACAGCCCGGGGCGTATCGGCTTCGGCGGGCAGAAGCTGCACCAGGACGTGGCCATCCTGCAGGTGCAGCAGTGGCTGGAGGAACACTTCGCCGAGAAATTCCGCATCGAGGACGTGGCGCGCCAGCACGGCATGAGCATCCGCAACTTCATGCGGCGCTTCCAGGCGGCGACCGGCGACAAGCCGCTGCACTACCTGCAGCGCCTGCGCATCGAAACGGCCAAGGGCCTGCTCTCCTCTACCCGCAAGAGCATCAAGACCATCAGCTACGAGGTCGGCTACGACGACGCCAGCTTCTTCGCCCGCCTGTTCCGCCAGCACGCCGAACTGTCGCCGAACCAGTACCGCCGCCAGTTCCAGCACAAGGACGGCACCTGAAAGAAGGCGAGCGCCACAGGGCGGGTGAAACCCGCGAGTGGCCCTGCGGGCTTCACCCGCCCTACAAACCAAAACGCCGCGCATCTCAGAAGGAAGCGCGGCGTTTTTCTGCCCACCCCGGGGCTCGCGTTACGGCTTGTGCGGGCGCGACAGGAACTCGTGCGACTGCATCTCCAGCAGGCGGCTGAGGGTGCGCTGGAACTCGAAGTTCAGGCGGCCGCCGCTGTACAGGTCCTTCAGCTCCACCTCGGCGGAGATGATCAGCTTGACGTTGCGGTCGTAGAACTCGTCCACCAGGTTGATGAAGCGCCGCGCCATATCGTCCTTGGCCACGCTCATCTGCTCGACATTGGACAGGATCACCGCATGGTAGATCTTGCCCAGCTCGATGTAGTCGTTCTGGCTGCGCGGGCCATCGCACAGCTCGCGGAAGTCGAACCAGGCGATATCGTCGCCCTCCTTGCGCGCGACGATCGGGCGGTTCTCGATCATCAGCGTCTTGTTCTCTTCCACCACGCAGTGCTCCGGCAGCAGGCTGCGGAAGCTCTTCTCCAGGCTGGTTTCGGCCTCGGCATCCAGCGGGAAGTGGAACAGCTCGGCCTGCTCCAGGGCACGCAGGCGATAGTCCACGCCGCTGTCGACGTTGACGATCTCGGTGTGCTCCTTGAGCAGGGCGATGGCCGGCAGGAAGCGCGCGCGCTGCAGGCCGTCGCGGTACAGGCCGTCCGGCACGATGTTGGAGGTGGCCACCAGGCTCACGCCGTTCTTGAACAGCTCCTCCAGCAGGGTGGCGAGGATCATCGCGTCGGTGATGTCGCTGACGAAGAACTCGTCGAAGCAGATCACCCGCGCCTCGTCGGCGAAACGCTTGCCGATGATGGTCAGCGGGTTCTTCTCGCCCTTGAGGGTGCGCATTTCCTCGTGCACGCGCTTCATGAAGCGGTGGAAGTGGGTGCGCATCTTCTGCTCGAACGGCAGCGCATCGAAGAAGGTGTCGACCAGGTAGGTCTTGCCGCGGCCGACGCCACCCCAGAAGTAGATGCCCTTGATCGGCCCCTGGCGCTTCTTGCCGAACAGCTTGCCGAGCAGGCCGGACGCCTTGGAATCGGCCACCAGCTCGTCGTACAGACGCTGCAGGTGACGCACGGCGTTTTCCTGTGCGGCATCGTGGAAGAAGTCCGGCCGCTTCAGATCGGCCTGATAACGCTCAAGAGGAGTCATGCTGGGAACTTCGGTAACAAAAACGGGGCGGTCACTTTAGCGACGCACCCCGTGCTTGGCAATCATGCCGTGCGCATCATTCCTGCGGGGCGAGCGCCTGGTGCAGGCGGGCGATGGCCTGTTGCAGCGCGCCGTCGTCGACGAAGGCCGGGCTGTCGCCGATCTGCTCGTCGCCCAGCCACACCGAGAAGCTCAGCCCCTCGCTGCGCACATCCAGCTCGGCGCCGGACTGCAGGGCCTTGCTGGCCAGGCCGGCGGCCTTGCCATCGGCGAAGGACTTCGACAGCAGCAGCTGCTCGCCGGCGGCATCCAGCAGGCGGAAGCGGAAGCTGCCGTCATCGTCGCGGAAGCTGACGAAGCGCGCGCTCTTGGTCGCCTTCTTCTTCTCGCCACCTGCCACCTGCACCTGCTCACGGAAGGAGCGCAGGCCGACCGCCTCGCGCAGCTCGCCGAGGAACGGCGTGGCGATCCTGCGCGCCTTGGCCGCGCCGGCGAGGAGGATGTCCTCCAGGTCGGCAGGACGGGCGATCAGCGCGTTGTAGCGCTCGCGCGCCTCGCCCAGTTCGTTTTCCAGCAGCTGGTACAGGCGGTTCTTCGCCTCGCCCCAGGCCAGGCCGCCTTCCAGCTCGGCGCGGAACTCGGCCTGCTGCGCCTGGCTGGCGAAGGCCTGGTACAGGGTGAACAGGTGCGAGCCGTCGGCATCCTTGGGCTCGCCCGGCAGCTTGGAGTCAGTGACGATGCGGGCGATGGCGTCCTTCAGCTGCTTGGCCGTACCGAACAGCGGGATGGTGTTGTCGTAGCTCTTGCTCATCTTGCGCCCGTCGAGGCCGGGCAGGGTCGCTACCTCCTCCTCGATCACCGCCTCAGGCAGGGTGAACAGCTCGCGGCCCTGGCCGAACAGGTGGTTGAAGCGCTGGCCGATGTCGCGTGCCATTTCCACGTGCTGAATCTGGTCGCGGCCGACCGGTACCTTGTGCGCGTTGAACATCAGGATGTCCGCCGCCATCAGCACCGGGTAGCTGAACAGGCCCATGGTCACGCCGGCATCCGGGTCTTCGCCGGCCTCGACGTTCTTGTCCACCGAGGCCTTGTAGGCATGGGCGCGGTTGAGCAGGCCCTTGCCGGCGACACAGGTGAGCAGCCAGCACAGCTCGGGGATCTCGGGAATGTCGGACTGGCGATAGAAGGTCGCCTTGTCGGTATCCAGCCCCAGCGCCAGCCAGGTGGCGGCGATCTCCAGGCGCGAACGCTGGATGCGCGCCGGGTCGTCGCACTTGATCAGCGCGTGGTAGTCGGCGAGGAAATAGAAGGAATCGGCATCGGCGGCGCGGCTGGCAACGATGGCCGGGCGAATGGCGCCGGCGTAGTTGCCCAGGTGCGGGGTGCCGGTGGTGGTGATACCGGTGAGGATACGGGTGGTCATCTGGGTATTCGCTTCAACTTATTGGATACGGGGCTGCACCAGGTCTTTCAGCTCGGGCAACTTGCCGTGAAAAAAGTGGCCGCATTCTGCCACTTTCAGCAGCTCATGGGCACGCGCCAGCCTGGCGGACCAGGCATAGACGTCCTCGGGCGCGATGACTTCATCCTGCTCGGGCTGGATCACCACCAGCTCGCCACCCTGCGGCAGATGCTCGGGCGCCTGCAGGCGATGTACGGCCGGCGCCACCATGAACAGCCTGGGAATGGCCACGCCCTGGTCTTCCAGGCGCCCGGCCAGCGCACCGGCGACGAAGCCCCCGAAGGAGAAACCGAGCAGGGTCAACGGCAGCTCGGGATATTGCGCGCGCAGCCAGTGCGCCACGGCCTCGGCATCGTCGACTTCGCCGCTGCCCATGTCATGGCTGCCGGCACTGGCACCGACACCGCGGTAGTTGAAGCGCAGGGTGTGATAACCCATATCGCGCACCGCACGCTGCAGGGTGGAGACCACCTTGTTGAGCATGGTGCCACCCTGCACCGGGTTGGGATGGCAGATCAGGGCGACGCCGCGGGCGTCCGGCACTTCACACAGCAGGGCCTCGAGCGGGCCGCAGGGGCCGTCGATGGCAAGAGGGGTTTCGCGGATCAACAGCGGGAACTCCGTGACCCCGGGCGGGGTCGACACGTCTTGGTTAGGCACATCGCACAACAGGGCTTTGCCGCGGTATACAGCGCCGGCGAGAGCCGCTACCGTAAAACAAAGCCGCTTTCAGAGGAAGGACTCGTGGAACAATCGCTCACCCCCTGGCTGCTGCCCGCCTTGGCCCTGCTCGCCGGCATCGCCATCGGCTTCCTGGCCGCGCGCCTGCTGCCCAACGCTGCCCCTGGCCGCACCCAGCGCCAGCTGGACGACCTGCAGCAGCGCTTCGACAGCTACCAGAACGAGGTGGTGACCCACTTCAACACCACCGCCAGCCTGGTGAAGAAGCTCACCCAGAGCTACCAGGAAGTGCAGGAACACCTGTCCCAGGGCGCCAACCGCCTGGCTGCCGACGAACTGACCCGCCAGCGCCTGCTGGCTGCGCTCAACACCGATGAGAGCAAGGCCCCGCGCGAGCGCCTGACCCCGCCGAAGACCAACGAGGCGCCGAAGGACTACGCCCCCAAGGAGCCGGATGCGCCCGGCACCCTGGACGAGAGCTTCGGCCTCAAGCGCTGACCGGCAGCCCCAAAAAGCCCCGCACTGGCGGGGCTTTTTTATGGGCATCGACAGCGGACGCGCCAGCCTTCGGCCGCGCACAAAAAAGCCCCGCAATGCGGGGCTTTTTCGATCCGGCAGGCTTAGATGGCGCCGCGGCTGCGCAGCAGATCGAGCACCTGCTTGACGCCCTCTTCCACCGACACGGCCTGGGTGTCGATCACCAGATCGGCATCCAGCGGGATGTCGTAGGGGAAGGACTCGCCCGGGATGTTGTCGCCACCGGCGGCATACAAACCTTGCGGATCGCGCTCGCGGCACACGGCCGGCGAGGCCTGGACGTAGACGGTGATCAAGCGATCATTGCCGATCAGCGCCTTGGCCTGCTCGCGGCCTTCGGCATCCGGCGCCACAAAGGCGGCCAGAGTCAGCAGGCCGGCTTCGTTGAACTGACGCGCCACGTGAGCGGCACGCCGCCAGTTTTCGGTACGCCCGGCACGATCCTGCGGCAGGCCCTTGTTCAGGTCATGGCGCAGGTTCTGGCCATCCAGCACGTACACGGCACGCCCCATGTCGAACAGCTTGCGCTCCACGGCATAGGCCAGGGTGCTCTTGCCGGCACCGGAGAGGCCCGAGAACAGCACGGTGGCCGGCTGCTGGCCGAAGCGGGTCGCACGCTCCTCGGTGGAGACGTGGGCCAGCTTGCCGTGGTGGCCGCCGCCCTGAGCACCAACCGGATCGGCGATGATCATGCCGGCACCGACGGTGCCGTTGGTCAGGCGGTCGATGACGATGAAGGCACCGGTGGTGCGGTTGTGCTCGTAGCCATCGAGGGCAATGGGTGCATCCAGCGCCACCTTGACCCGGCCGATCTCGTTCAACTGCAGGCTGCTGGCCGGCCCCTGTTCCAGGGTGTTGACGTCGACGCGGTGGACGATGCTCGGGATCGAGCCCGGCACGTAGCTGGTGGCACGCTTGATGTCGTATTTCTTGCCAGGCAGCATCGGCTCTTCGGCCATCCACACCAGCATGGCGTCGAAGCTGTCGGTGACCAGCGGACGGTTGTCGGCATGCACCAGCATGTCGCCGCGCGACACGTCGATCTCGTCTTCCAGAGTCAGAGTGACGGCCTGGCCCGGACCAGCCTGCTCCAGCTCACCCTCGAAGGTGACGATGGACTTGACCTTGCTGCCCTTGCCCGACGGCAGGGCGACGACTTCGTCGCCCTTGCGCACGATGCCGCTGGCCAGGGTGCCGGCGAAGCCACGGAAGTTCAGGTTCGGGCGATTGACGTACTGCACCGGGAAGCGCAGGTCGTCGAAGTTGCGGTCGCCGGCGACTTCCACGGTCTCGAGGATTTCCATCAGCGACTGACCGGTGTACCAGGGCGACTGCTCGCTCTTGTTCACCACGTTGTCGCCCTTGAGCGCGGACATCGGCACGAAGTGCAGCGAAGTCGGCTTGAGCGCGATGCCTTCGGCGAACTTCAGGTAGTCGGCCTTGATCTGCTCGAACACGCCCTGATCGAAGCCCTTGAGGTCCATCTTGTTGATGGCCACGACGATATGCTTGATGCCCAGCAGCGAGGCGATGAAGCTGTGGCGCTTGGTCTGGGTCTGCACACCATAACGCGCGTCGATCAGGATGATCGCCAAGTCGCAGGTGGAGGCACCGGTCGCCATGTTGCGGGTGTACTGCTCATGGCCGGGGGTATCGGCAATGATGAACTTGCGCTTGGCGGTGCTGAAATAGCGGTACGCCACGTCGATGGTGATGCCCTGCTCGCGCTCGGCCTGCAGGCCGTCGACCAGCAGCGCCAGGTCGACTTCGTCACCGGTGGTGCCGACCTTCTTGGAGTCCTTGGTGATGGCTTCCAGATGGTCTTCGTAGATCATCTTGGTGTCGTGCAGCAGGCGCCCGATCAGGGTGCTCTTGCCGTCGTCGACGTTGCCGCAGGTGAGGAAGCGCAGCAGCTCTTTGCGTTCGTGCTGAGCCAGGTAGGCAACGATGTCCTGGCTGATCAGATCGGATTGATGGCTCATGATGCGGAATCCTTAGAAGTAGCCCTGACGTTTCTTTTCTTCCATCGAGCCGGCCTGGTCGTGGTCGATGACCCGGCCCTGGCGCTCGCTGGTCTTGGTCAGGAGCATTTCCTGGATGATGTCGGTCAGCGTGGTCGCCGTGGACTCCACCGCGCCGGTCAGCGGGTAGCAGCCGAGGGTACGGAAACGCACCATCTTCTTGGTGATACGGGCCTTTTCCTCATCCGACAGGTGCTCGAGGATGCGATCGTCGTCGATCATGATCAGCGTGCCGTTCTTCTCGATCACTTCGCGCTCGGCGGCGAAGTACAGCGGCACGATCGGGATCTGTTCCAGGTAGATGTATTGCCAGATGTCCAGCTCGGTCCAGTTGGACAGGGGGAAGACGCGGATCGACTCGCCCTTCTTGACCTTGCCGTTGTACACGTTCCACAGCTCGGGACGCTGGTTCTTCGGGTCCCAGCGGTGCTTGCTGTCGCGGAAGGAATACACGCGCTCCTTGGCGCGGGATTTCTCTTCGTCGCGGCGCGCGCCACCGAAGGCGGCGTCGAAGCCGTACTTGTCCAGCGCCTGCTTGAGGCCCTCGGTCTTCATCACATCGGTGTGCTTGGCACTGCCGTAGGTGAAGGGGTTCATGTCCTGCGCCACGCCGTCCGGGTTGATGTGGGTGAGCAGGTCGAGGCCGTATTCGCTGACCATCTTCTCGCGGAAGCGATACATCTCCTGGAATTTCCAGCGGGTATCCACGTGCAGCACCGGGAACGGCAGCTTGCCGGGGAAGAACGCCTTGCGCGCCAGATGCAGCATCACGGCGGAATCCTTGCCGATGGAATACAGCATCACCGGGTTGTCGAACTCGGCGGCCACTTCACGAATGATGTGGATACTTTCCGCCTCGAGCTGTTTCAGGTGCGTCAGTTTGTCGAGCATGGCTATTCACGAATCAGGAATGGACGGCCGGCGGGCCGTGGACGAGGGCGCACTCTAGCACAGCACCCTATTCTATTGAGGAGGCCTTTTAGATCGAAACGATCTAGATTTATGCCCAAAAATCAGCGCCTTCCGGGCCTGAGGGACCGCCCCAGCGGAGCCCCGCAAGAGCCCTCAGACGGGGTTCGGGCAGTCGATGAACAGATGCTCGATGGCGAAGCGCCGTGCCAGGTAGTCACCCAGGGCCTGCACGCCGTAGCGCTCGGTGGCGTGATGGCCGGCGGCGATGAAGCTGAGGCCGTTCTCGCGGGCGCTGTGGAAAGTCTGCTCGGAGGCCTCGCCGGTGAGGAACAGATCGACCCCGGCGGCGATGGCATCGTCGATATAACCCTGGCCGCCCCCGGTGCACCAGCCGATGCGCCGTACCATGCCCGTCCCCTCCACCAGCAGCGGCTCGCGCCCCAATACCTCCTGCACCCGACGGGCGAAATCGCGGGCAGTCATGGGCTCGGCCAGCGAGCCGAGCAGGCCGACCACCTTGGGGTTTTCCGGATCGAGCGGGCCTTCCACGGTAATCTCCAGTTGCCGCGCCAGCTGCACGTTGTTGCCGACCTCCGGGTGCAGGTCCAGCGGCAGGTGGTAGGCCAGCAGGCTGATGTCGTGACCCAGCAGGGTCTGCAGGCGGCGCCGCTTCATCCCGGTGACGCGCGCATCCTCGCCCTTCCAGAAGTAGCCGTGGTGCACCAGCACCACGTCGGCCTCGGCCTCCACCGCGGCGTCCAGCAACGCCTGGCTGGCGGTCACGCCACTGACGATGCGGCGGACCTGCGGCCGCCCCTCGACCTGCAGGCCATTGGGGCAGTAGTCGGCGATGCGGGCGGCATTGAGAAAGCGGTCGGCTTCCTGCACCAGGGTGCTCAGGGCGATGGCCATGGGAATTCCTCGTCAAACTGTTGCCGGTGCTGCCCTTCCTGCCGGCCGCACCTCTATAATGCTGCCACCTTAAGGGCCGCCTCGGGCCCTCGCAACCCTCAGGATTTCTCATCGATGCTCAAGGCCCTGCGCTTCCTTGGCTGGCCGCTGCTGGCCGGCCTGCTGCTGGCACTGCTGCTGATCCAGCGCTACCCGCAATGGGTCGGCCTGCCGGCCAACGAGGTCAACCTGCAGCAGGCGCCGCAGTACGGCATCGCCCAGGAGGGGCCGGTGTCCTACGCCGAGGCCGTCGGCCGCGCGGCACCGGCAGTGGCCAACCTGTACACCACCAAGATGGTCAGCAAGTCCAGCCATCCGCTGCTGGAAGACCCGGTATTCCGCCGCTTCTTCGGCGACAACCTGCCCAAGCAAAGGCGCATGGAGTCGAGCCTGGGGTCGGCGGTGATCATGAGCCCGGAAGGCTACCTGCTGACCAATAACCATGTGGTGGCCGGCGCCGACCAGATCGTGGTGGCGCTCAAGGACGGCCGCGAAACCCTGGCCCGCCTGATCGGCAGCGACCCGGAAACCGACCTGGCGGTACTCAAGATCGACCTGAAAAACCTGCCGGCCATGACCCTGGGCCGCTCCGACCAGATCCAGATCGGCGACGTCACCCTGGCCATCGGCAACCCCTTCGGCGTCGGCCAGACCGTGACCATGGGCATCATCAGCGCCACCGGGCGTAACCAGCTGGGCCTCAATACCTACGAGGACTTCATCCAGACCGACGCGGCGATCAACCCGGGCAACTCCGGCGGCGCCCTGGTCGATGCCCACGGCAACCTGATCGGCATCAACACCGCGATCTTCTCCAAGTCCGGCGGCTCCCAGGGCATCGGATTCGCCATCCCGGTCAAGCTGGCGCGCGAGGTCATGAAGGCGATCATCGAGCACGGCCAGGTGATCCGCGGCTGGCTGGGCATCGAAGTACAGCCGCTGACCCCCGAACTGGCCGAATCCTTCGGCCTGCAGGGACGTGCCGGCATCCTGGTCGCCGGCATCTACCGCGGTGGCCCGGCGCAGAAGGCCGGCCTGCAGCCAGGCGATCTGATTCTGCGGATCGACGGCGAGCCCGCCGTCGATGGCCGGCGCTCGATGAACCAGGTAGCGCGCACCCAGCCTGGCGAACAGGTGGTAGTCGAGGTGCTGCGCGCCGGCGAGCTGCTGGAGCTGACCACCGAGATCGGCCTCAGGCCCCCGGCGGAAGTACAGGAGCAATGAAAAAGGCGCCCCGCGGGGCGCCTTTTTTGTTTCCGGCCCGACTCAGAGCAACGAACCCAGGGCGTCCAGCAGTGCCTGGTTCTGCTCCGGCGCGCCGATGGTGATGCGCAGGAACTGGGCGATACGCGCCTGTTTGAAGTGGCGCACGATCACGCCCTGCTCGCGCAGGCCGGCGGCCAGTGTGGCGGCGTCGCGCTGCGGGTGGCGGGCGAAGACGAAGTTGGCCGCCGAAGGCAGCACCTCGAAACCATGGGCCTGCAGGCCGGCGACCACCGCCTCGCGGCTGTCGATCACTTGCTGGCAGGTAGCGCGGAAGTAATCCACGTCCTCGAAGGCCGCCGCCGCGCCGACAATGGCCATGCGATCCAGCGGATAGGAGTTGAAGCTGTTCTTGATCCGCTCCAACGCCTCGATCAGGTCCGGGTGGCCGACCGCGATGCCGACCCGCAGGCCCGCCAGCGAACGCGACTTGGACAGGGTCTGGGTCACCAGCAGGTTCGGGTACTTGTGCACCAGCTTGATCGCCGTCTCGCCGCCGAAGTCGATATAGGCCTCGTCGACCAGCACCACGCTGTCCGGGCTGCCCTGCAGGATGCGCTCGATGGCGTCGAGCGGTAGCAGGCAGCCGGTCGGCGCGTTGGGGTTGGGGAAGATGATGCCGCCGTTCGGCCGCGCATAGTCTTCGGGACGGATCTGGAACTGCTCGTCCAGCGCCAGCGCTTCATGCTGGATGCCGTACAGGCCGCAGTAGACCGGGTAGAAGCTGTAGGTCACGTCGGGGAACAGCAGCGGCTTGCCATGCTGGAACAGGCCGTGGAAGGCGTGCGCCAGCACCTCGTCGGAACCGTTGCCGACGAACACCTCGACGGTGCTCACGCCGTAATAATCGGCCACGGCCTGCTTGAGGCGATCGCTGTTGGGGTCCGGGTACAGGCGCAGGCTGTCGCCCAGTTCGGCATGCATGGCAGCGATCGCCTTGGGCGACGGGCCATAGGGGTTCTCGTTGGTGTTGAGCTTGACCAGCTTGGCCAGTTTCGGCTGCTCACCCGGCACGTAGGGCACCAGGTCCTTGACGAAGGGGCTCCAGAACTTGCTCATCTGCCCTTCTCTCCTCGAATTCGTTCGGTTTGCGTAGGGTGGAAAACTGCAAAGCGTTTTCCACCGAACAAGACGGTGGACAAGCAAAGCGTTGTCCACCCTACAAAACAGCCATCAAGGCTTGATGCGGTACTCGGCGCTGCGCGCGTGGGCGGTCAGCGACTCGCCACGGGCCAGCACGGAGGCGACCTTGCCCAGCTCGGAGGCACCTTCGGCCGAGCAGTGGATGATCGACGAGCGCTTCTGGAAGTCGTACACGCCCAGCGGCGAGGAGAAGCGCGCGGTGCCGGAGGTTGGCAGCACGTGGTTGGGGCCGGCGCAGTAGTCGCCCAGCGCTTCCGCGGTGTAGCGGCCCATAAAGATGGCGCCGGCGTGGCGAATCTGCGGCAGGTACTGCTCGGGTTTTTCCACCGACAGCTCCAGGTGCTCCGGCGCGATGCGGTTGGCCACTTCGATGGCCTGAGCCATGTCGGCGACCTGGATCAGCGCACCACGGCCCTCCAGCGAGGTACGCGCGATGGTCTCACGCTCCAGGGTCGGCAGCAGACGGGCGATGCTCTCGGCCACGCGGTCGAGGAAGGCGGCGTCCGGGCTGACCAGGATGGACTGCGCGTCCTCGTCGTGCTCGGCCTGGGAGAACAGGTCCATGGCGATCCAGTCCGGGTCGGTCTGGCCATCGCAGACCACAAGGATTTCCGAAGGACCGGCGATCATGTCGATGCCGACCTTGCCGAATACGTGGCGCTTGGCGGTGGCGACATAGATGTTGCCCGGGCCGACGATCTTGTCCACCGGCGGCACGCTCTCGGTACCGTAGGCCAGCGCGGCCACGGCCTGGGCGCCGCCGATGGTGAATACGCGGTCGACCCCGGCCACGCAGGCGGCGGCGAGGACGATCTCGTTGATCTCGCCGCGCGGGGTCGGCACCACCATCACCACTTCCGGCACGCCGGCGACCTTGGCCGGGATGGCATTCATCAGTACCGACGAGGGGTAGGACGCCTTGCCGCCCGGCACATAGAGGCCGGCGCGGTCCAGCGGGGTGACCTTCTGGCCCAGCACGGTGCCGTCGGCCTCGGTGTAGGTCCAGGAGTCCTGACGCTGGCGCTCGTGGTACAGGCGCACGCGCTCGGCGGCCTTTTCCAGGGCAGCGCGCTGCTCGGCGCTGATGCGGGTCAGGGCCAGTTCCAGACGCTCGCGCGGCAGGATCAGCTCGGCCATGGACTGTGCCTCGACGCCATCGAAACGCTGGGTGAATTCGACCACGGCGGCATCGCCACGCTCGCGCACGGCCTGGATGATGTCCAGCACACGCTGGTTGACCGCGTCGTCCGACACGCTTTCCCAGCTCAGCAGATGATCCAGATGACGCGCGAAGTCCTGGTCAGCGGCATTGAGTCGGCGGATGGCGGTAGGAGCGGTCATAGCGGGCCTCATGTTTGGCTATTGCTCAGGCGCCCGTAGAGTACCAGCCGCTCCGCGCGGGCACCTGAGAATTCTGGCTATGACACGGATAGGCAGATGCGGCGTAACACCGCACCGAGGTGGTATCAGCTGCGGTGTCGCGCCTCGACGGCGCCCCGCAGGGTCTCGATCAGCGCCTGGATGCGGCCATGCTGCATCTTCATCGACGCCTTGTTGACGATCAGCCGCGAGCTGATGTAGGCGATCAGCTCCTGCGGCTCCAGACCGTTGGCACGCAGGGTGTTGCCGGTGTCGACCACGTCGATGATCTTGTCGGCCAGGCCGACCAGCGGCGCCAGCTCCATGGAGCCGTACAGCTTGATGATGTCGACCTGCCGCCCCTGCTCGGCGTAGTAGCGCTTGGCTACGTTGACGAACTTGGTAGCCACGCGCAGGCGCCCTTTGGGCTCCGGCGCGCCGACCTTGCCGGCGGTCATCAGCTTGCAGTTGGCGATCTGCAGGTCCAGCGGCTCGTACAGGCCCTGGCCGCCGTACTCCATCAGCACGTCCTTGCCGGCCACGCCGAGGTCGGCGGCGCCGTGCTCGACATAGGTCGGCACGTCGGTGGCGCGCACGATCAGCAGCTGCACGTCATCCTGGGTGGTGGGGATGATCAGCTTGCGGCTCTTTTCCGGATTCTCGGTCGGCTCGATGCCGGCTGCGGCGAGCAGCGGCAGGGTGTCGTCGAGAATGCGGCCCTTGGACAGCGCAATGGTCAGCATGAAATGCCCTTACTAGCCCGGCACGCGGCGAATCTTGGCGCCGAGCAGCTGCAGTTTTTCCTCGATGCACTCGTAACCACGGTCGATGTGGTAGATGCGGTCGATCAGGGTTTCGCCCTCGGCCACCAGCGCGGCGATCACCAGGCTGGCGGAGGCACGCAGGTCGGTGGCCATGACCGGGGCGCCTTTGAGCGCCGGCACGCCGGTGACGATGGCGGTGTTGCCTTCGACCAGGATCTGCGCGCCCATGCGGTTCATCTCGTAGACGTGCATGAAGCGGTTCTCGAACACCGTCTCGATGACGGTGCCGGTGCCCTCGGCGATGGCGTTGAGGGAAATGAACTGGGCCTGCATGTCGGTCGGGAAGGCCGGGTACGGCGCGGTGCGCACGTTGACGGCCTTGGGACGCTTGCCCTTCATGTCCAGCTCGATCCAGTCCGGACCGGTGGTGATCTCGGCGCCGGCTTCCTGCAGCTTGGCCAGCACGGCCTCGAGGATGGTCGGATCGGTGTCTTTCAGCTTGACCCGGCCACCGGTGGCGGCCGCGGCCACCAGATAGGTGCCGGTCTCGATACGGTCGGGCATTACGCTGTAACGACCGCCACCGAGGCGCTCGACACCGTCGATGACGATGGTGTCGGTGCCGGCGCCGCTGACCTTGCCGCCCATGGCATTGATGAAGTTGGCCAGGTCGACCACTTCCGGCTCACGCGCGGCGTTTTCCAGCACGGTGCGGCCCTTGGCCAGGGCGGCAGCCATCATGATGTTCTCGGTACCGGTCACACTGACGATATCGAAGAAGAAGTGCGCGCCGCGCAGGCCGCCTTCCGGCGCCTTGGCCTTGATATAGCCACCTTCCACGTCGATCTTGGCGCCCATGGCCTCGAGACCGCGGATGTGCAGGTTGACCGGACGCGAGCCGATGGCGCAACCGCCGGGCAGCGCCACTTCGGCCTCACCGAAACGGGCGACCATCGGGCCGAGTACCAGGATCGAGGCGCGCATGGTCTTGACCAGCTCGTACGGCGCGACCAGGGTCTTGATGGTGCTGGCATCGACTTCGACCGAGAGCTTCTCGTCGATGATCGGCTGCACGCCCATGCGGCCGAACAGCTCGATCATGGTGGTGATGTCGTGCAGGTGCGGCAGGTTGCACACGGTGACCGGGGTATCGGCCAGCAGGGTGGCGGCGAGGATCGGCAGCGCGGAGTTCTTCGCGCCGGAAATACGGATTTCGCCGTCGAGGCGGATACCGCCGGTGATGATCAGTTTGTCCATTCGGGTCTCGGGCTCAAGAACGCTCGGCCCAGGAGGCCTGGCTGAAGAATTTCATGGTCACGGCGTGGATGGCGCCACTGGCGATCCACTCGTTGAGGTGGGCATAGATCTGTTGCTGGCGCTTGACCGGGCTGAGCGCGGCCAGTTCGTCGCTGATCAGGTTCAGCTGGAAGTTGCAGCCTTCGCCTTCCACCTCGACACGGGTGTTGGGCAACTTGGCCTCAAGGAGGTTCTTAACTTCTACGGCCTGCATGCTCAACCTCGATCGGCGCAAAAGAATTCATGGGCGGGCCAAGGCTCGCGGGTCGGCAATCATACAAAAAAGCCCCCCGCCTGCGAAGCCCGGCAGACGGAGGGCTCTACTGCGGGGTCAGGCCGGCAGGTCGAGCAGCTCGTGCAGACCGGAAACCCGGGCGATGCCCTGCATGTCCTGCGGCAGGCCGCGCACCTTGAGGCTCTTGCCGGCAGCCCTGGCATCACGCATGAAGGCGAGCAGCAGGGACAAACCGACACTGCTGGATTTCTCCACGGCGGCGCAATCGAGAACCAGGGCGCTGGCCGCACTGGCGGCGATCAGCTGCCGCCCCTGCTCACGCAGGGCCGGCCCGCTGCGATAGTCGAGCACGCCGCTGAGCAGCAGCTCGCCGCCGGCGCCCTGACGAATGGCGGTCTCGCTCATTGACCGCTCGCCTGCTGGCCTTCGGCGCTGTCCTTGGCCTTGGCCACCACTTCGGCCCAGCCGTCGATGGTGCGGTCCAGGTCATTGCCGTTGCGCTGCATGCTGTCGGCGAACTGATCGCGGAACAGCTTGCCGACGTTGATGCCATTGATGATCACGTTGCGCAGCTTCCACTGCCCGTCGAGCTGCACCATGGTGTAGGACACGGGATAGACGGTGCCCTTGCTGTCGCGCACTTCCATGCCGACGCTGGCGCGGTCGGCGCCCTCGGCCTTGGCCGGCAGCACGCGAATGCTCTGATTGTCGTACTCGAGCAGGGCATTGCCGTAGAACTGCATCAGGCTGCGCTTGAAGTTGTCCTCGAAACGCTTGAGCTGCTCATCGCTGGCCCGACGCGAGTACTTGACGGTCATGATGCTGCGCGAGATGCCTGCGCTGTCGACCACCGGCCCGAGGATGCGCTCCAGGGTGTCGTAGAAGGACTGCGGGTTCTGCTGGTAACCGGCCTTGTTGGCCTTCAGATCACCAATCAGCTCGTCGGTGGTGCTCTTCACCACGTCATGCGCGGTCGGCGCTGCCGTCGCCACCAGGGGCAGGCTCGCCAGCAGGATCAGCAGGCCGCGACGCAGGAGGTTGAGGGTGTTCATTTGCTGTCCTTGTTCACCGAGTTCATCAGGAATTTGCCAATCAGGTCTTCCAGTACCAGCGCCGACTGGGTGTCGTGAATGGTGGCGCCGTCCGCGAGCAGGTCTTCCTCGCCGCCGACGCTGATGCCGATGTACTTCTCACCCAGCAGGCCGGCCGTGAGGATGGACGCCGTGGAATCGAGCGGCAGGTTGTCGACGCGCTTTTCGATCTCCATGGTCACGCGACCGGTGTAGCTGTCGCGATCCAGGTCGATGGCAGTGACCTTGCCGATGGTCACGCCGGCCATGGTGACCTTGGCCCTGACAGTCAGACCGGCAATATTGTCGAAGTTCGCATACAGCTTATAGGTATCGCCCGAACTCGTGGCCGACAGGCCGCTGACCCGCAGGGCAAGCAGCAGCAACGCCAGCAGTCCGGCCAGCAGGAACAGGCCGACGCCAATTTCCAGGGAGCGGCTTTGCATCAGAGATCTCCAAACATCAGGGCGGTCAGAATAAAGTCGAGGCCGAGGACGGCCAGGGAGGCGTAGACCACGGTCTTGGTAGTGGCACGACTGATGCCTTCCGAGGTGGGCTCGCAGTCATAGCCCTGGAACACGGCGATCCAGGTCACCACGAAGGCGAACACCACGCTCTTGATCACACCATTGAGCACATCTTCGGTGAACTGCACGCTGTTCTGCATGTTCGACCAGAACGAGCCTTCATAGACACCGAGCCAGTCGACGGCGACCATCGCCCCGCCCCAGATACCGACCACACTGAAGATCGCGGCCAGCAGCGGCATGGAGATGAAACCGGCCCACAGGCGCGGGGCGATGATGTACTTGAGCGGGTCGACACCGATCATTTCCAGGCTGGACAGCTGCTCGGTGGACTTCATGTTGCCGATCTCGGCGGTCAGCGCCGAGCCGGCACGTCCGGCGAACAGCAGGCCGGTGACCACCGGGCCCAGTTCGCGCAACAGGGTCAGGGCAACCATCTGCCCCACCGCCTGCTCCGAGCCGTAACTGGTGAGGATGTTGTAACCCTGCAGCGCCAGCACCATGCCGATGAACAGACCGGCGACAATGATGATCGGCAGCGACAGCACGCCTACCGAGTAGAGCTGGCGGATCAGCAACTGGCCGCCGTTGCGCAGGCCGCTGCGACCAAACAGCGAACTGAGCAGGAACAGGGACGAACGCCCCATGGCCTGCACCACATCTATACCCGCGCGCCCAAGCAGGGCCACGCGTTCAATAGGGGACTTCCTACGCATCAGCGCGCTCCCAGCAAATCGTCGAGGTAGCCCGGAGCCGGGTAGTGGAAAGGTACCGGACCGTCCGGAATACCTTTCATGAACTGCTGGATGCGCGGATTGGTGGAGCTCATCAGCTCAGCCGGCGTGCCTTGCCCCAGCACCTGGCCATCGCCCACCACATAGATGTAGTCGGCAATGCTGGCGGTCTCGGCCAGGTCATGGGACACCACGATGCTGGTGATGCCGAGGGCATCGTTGAGCAGGCGAATCAGGCGCACCAGCACCCCCATGGCGATGGGGTCCTGGCCGACGAACGGCTCGTCGTACATGAGAATCTGCGGGTCCAGGGCGATCGCGCGAGCCAATGCCACGCGGCGCTTCATGCCGCCGGACAGCTCATCCGGCATCAGCTCGACGGCGCCACGCAGGCCCACGGCCTGCAGCTTCATCAGCACGATGTCGCGAATCATCTCGTCGGACAGCTGGGTGTGCACGCGCAGCGGGAAGGCCACGTTCTCGAACACATCCAGGTCGGTGAACAGCGCTCCGCTCTGGAACAGCACGCCGAACTGCTTGCGCATGTCGAAAAGATCGCTGCGCGACAGGCTCGGCAGGTTCTGTCCGTTGACCCAGACCTCGCCGCTGGCGGGCTTGAGCTGAGCGGCAATCAGGCGCAGCAGCGTGGTCTTGCCACAGCCGGACGGCCCCATGATGCCGGTGACCTTGCCACGCGGTATGCGGATATCGACGTTGTCGAAGATGTTGCGCGCGCCACGTTTGAAGGTCAGCCCCTTCAACTCGACGGCATAGGCATTCTCGGCGCTCATCCAAACTCCTTGTTACACAGCCCTTCCTGGGTCAGACGCCATAACCCGCGACGGGGATACCTGGCGCCGCAGTCAGGGCCGAACAGGGCGCGGAATATAGCATCGGCGGGCCCTGCAGCCCAAGCCGCTGCAACCTTTTGTCACAAGATGCAGCGATCACAGCGCGCGTCAGGTGAGCCGAGGCGGCTTTGTCGTTATACTCGCTTCCTTTTATGTCGAGTCCCGCGAAGCATCCATGAGCCAGACCAGCGACCTGATCCAATCCGCGCAGCGCACCATCCGCCTCGAAGCCGAGGCCGTCGAGAGCCTGCTGACTCGCATCGACGCCGATTTCGTACGCGCCTGCGAAATGATCCTGACCTGCAAGGGCCGCGTCGTGGTGGTCGGCATGGGCAAGTCCGGGCACATCGGCAACAAGATCGCCGCCACCCTGGCCAGCACCGGCACGCCGGCCTTCTTCGTGCACCCGGCCGAGGCCAGCCACGGCGACATGGGCATGATCACCAAGGACGACGTGGTGCTGGCCCTGTCCAACTCCGGCTCCACCGCGGAAATCGTCACCCTGCTGCCGCTGATCAAGCGCCTCGGCATCCAGCTGATCAGCATGACTGGCAACCCGGAGTCGCCACTGGCCAAGGCCGCCGAAGTCAATCTGGACGCCCGCGTTGCCCAGGAAGCCTGCCCGCTGAACCTGGCACCGACCTCCTCCACCACCGTCTCCCTGGTAATCGGCGACGCCCTGGCCATTGCCCTGCTGGAAGCTCGCGGCTTCACCGCCGAAGACTTCGCTTTCTCCCACCCGGGCGGCGCCCTTGGCCGACGCCTGCTGCTCAAGGTGGAGAACGTGATGCACGCCGGCGCGCGTCTGCCGCTGGTGTCGCGCGGCACCTCGCTGCGCGATGCGCTGCTGGAAATGACCCGCAAGGGCCTGGGCATGACCGTGATCATCGAAGCCGACGGCAAACTGGCCGGCATCTTCACCGACGGCGACCTGCGCCGCACCCTGGACAAGAGCATCGACGTGCGCGAGGCCAGCATCGACCAGGTGATGACCCTGCACGGCAAGACCGCCCGCGCCGAGATGCTCGCCGCCGAGGCGCTGAAAATCATGGAAGACCACAAGATCAACGCGCTGGTGGTGGTCGATGACGAGGACAAGCCGGTTGGCGCCCTCAACATGCACGACCTGCTGCGCGCCGGAGTGATGTAAATGACTGCCAACCTACTGCAACGCGCCAAGGGCGTGAAACTGGCCATCTTCGACGTCGACGGCGTGCTCACCGACGGCCGCCTGTACTTCCTCACGGATGGCAGCGAGTTCAAGACCTTCAACACCCTCGACGGCCACGGCATCAAGATGCTGATCAACTCTGGGGTGCGCACCGCCATCATCAGCGGACGCAAGACCCCGGTGGTCGAACGCCGCGCGCAGAACCTGGGCATCCAGCACCTGTACCAGGGCCGCGAGGACAAGCTTGTCGTTCTGGATGAACTGCTCGGCGAGCTGGGCTTGTCCTATGAGCAGGTCGCGTATCTGGGTGACGATCTGCCCGATCTGCCGGTGATCCGTCGCGTCGGCCTGGGCATGGCCGTGGCCAGCGCCGACGACTTCGTCCGCCAGCACGCCCATGGCGTGACCGCCGCCCGCGGCGGCGAAGGCGCCGCCCGCGAATTCTGCGAGCTGATCATGCGCGCCCAGGGCACGCTGGAAGCCGCCCAGGCTGCCTACCTCTAGGAATCGCCCCATGAACGGCAAACTGCGCAATTACGTCATCGGCCTGCTGGCGGTAGCCCTGGTCGGTGCCCTTGGCTACTGGAACGTCCGCCCGGAAAGCTTCATGGAGCGCCAGGCGGCCGCCGAATCCGACACCACCATCGACTTCTACGTGGTCGGCGCCAGCGCCCAGCAGTTCCAGACAGACGGCCAACTGCAGTACGAAATGACCGCCACCAAGCTGGAGCACATCAAGGCCAGCGACATCACCCTGGTGGAAAAACCCGACCTGCAGCTGTACCGCGGCACCCAGTACCCCTGGCATGTGCGCAGCGACAAGGGCGAGGTCGCGCCGGAGGGCAAGCAGGTCGAACTGATCGATAACGTGCGCATCGCCCGCACCGATGCGCAGAACCGCCCCACCGTGATCACCACCAGCCGCGCCACCGTATTCCCAGACAAAGAATATGCGCAGACCCAGCAAGCCGTTAGAATCGAGGCCGCCAATGGGGTGACCACGGCACAGGGAATGAAAGCGTACATGAACGACGGCAAGATCGACTTGCTGTCCAACGTAAGAGGCCAGCATGAGGTTCGTTAAAACCTTCCCCCTACTGCTCAGCCTGGGCGCCGCGCTCGGAAGCGCCAGTGCCTGGGCCCTGCCCAGCGACCGCGACCAACCGATCCGGGTGCAGGCAGACAGCGCAGAACTGGACGACAAACAAGGCGTGGCGGTCTACCGCGGCGGCGTGGTGATCACTCAGGGCACCCTGAAGATCACCGGCGACACCGTGACCATCACCCAGGATGCCAATGGCGAAATCGAAGTCTTCACCTCGGTGGGCAAACCGGCCTATTACGAGCAGAAGCCTTCCGCCGACAAGGACATCGTCAAGGCCTACGGCCTGACCATCCAGTACTACGCGACCAACGAGCGCATCGTCCTGATCGACCAGGCCAAGGTGATCCAGCAGGGTAATACCTTCGAAGGCGAGAAGATCGTCTATGACACCCAGCGCCAGATCGTCAACGCCGGCCGCGCCACGGGCAGCAACGTCTCGATGCCGCGCCCGCGCATCGACATGATCCTGCAACCGCGCAAGAAAGACGGCCAAGCGGGGCAGGCGCAGTAATGGCGACCCTCAAAGCACAGCACCTGGCCAAGAGCTACAAGGGCCGCCAGGTGGTCCGCGACGTCAGCCTGTCCATCGACAGCGGCCAGATCGTCGGCCTGCTCGGCCCCAACGGCGCCGGCAAGACCACCTGCTTCTACATGATCGTCGGCCTGGTCCAGGCCGATCAGGGTCGCGTGCTGATCGACAGCCAGGACCTCAGCCACCAGCCCATGCACGGTCGCGCCCGCTCCGGCATCGGCTACCTGCCGCAGGAAGCCTCGATCTTCCGCAAGCTGTCGGTGGCCGACAACATCATGGCCATCCTCGAGACCCGCAAGGACCTCGACCGCGCCGGCCGGGAGAAGGCCCTGGAAGCCCTGCTGCAGGAATTCCACATCAGCCATATTCGCGACAGCCTGGGCATGAGCTTGTCCGGTGGCGAACGGCGCCGCGTGGAAATCGCCCGCGCCCTGGCCACCGAACCGAAGTTCATCCTGCTCGACGAACCCTTCGCCGGCGTCGACCCGATCTCGGTGGGCGACATCAAGCAGATCATCCACCACCTCAAGGCCAAGGGCATTGGCGTACTGATCACCGATCACAACGTGCGCGAGACCCTGGACATCTGCGAAACCGCCTACATCGTCAACGACGGTCAGCTGATCGCCGAAGGCGACGCCGAAACCATCCTGGCCAACCAGTTGGTCAAGGAAGTCTATCTGGGGCATGAATTCCGCCTGTGAGCCGAGCCCCGTGCGGGGCTTGCGCAAAGGGCTAGAATCATTCAAGGTCAGGCATATAATTTGCTTCCTAAGGCGGTTCGCCGCCCTGCAGTGGATGGCGCCGCGCGCCGGCAAGTGAACAAGGTACCCAGCCCCATACCATGAAACCGTCGCTAGTCCTCAAGATGGGCCAGCAGCTGACGATGACTCCGCAGCTGCAACAGGCTATCCGTCTCCTCCAGCTCTCCACCCTGGACCTGCAGCAGGAAATCCAGGAGGCTCTGGAATCCAACCCCATGCTGGAACGCCAGGAAGACGGCGAAGATTTCGACAACTCCGACCCGATGGCCGATGCCGCCGAACAGGCCGGAACCACTCAGCAGGACAATTCGAACTTCCAGGACAGCACGGTCGCGGTCAACAACAACGAAAGCGCCGAAGACGGCGACTGGCATGATCGCATCCCCAGCGAACTGCCCGTCGACACTGCCTGGGAAGACGTCTACCAGACCAGCGCCAGCAGCCTGCCCTCCAACGATGACGACGAGTGGGACTTCACCACCCGCACCTCCGCCGGCGAAAGCCTGCAGAGCCATCTGCTGTGGCAGCTCAACCTGGTGCCGATGTCCGACAAGGACAAGCTGATCGGCGTCACCATCATCGACTGCATCAACGACCAGGGTTACCTGGAAGAGAGCATCGACGAGATCGTCGAGTCCTTCGACCCGGAACTGGAGGTCGAGGCCGACGAGGTCGAGGCCGTGCTGCATCGCATCCAGCACTTCGAGCCGGCCGGCATCGGCGCCCGTGACCTACGCGAATGCCTGCTGCTGCAACTGCGCCAGCTACCCGCCAGCACGCCCTGGTTGAGCGAAGCACAGCGCCTGGCCAGCGAATACCTCGATGTCCTCGGCAGCCGCGACTACAGCCAGCTGCTGCGCCGCATGAAGCTCAAGGAAGACGAGCTCAGGCAGATCATCGAGCTCATTCAGAGCCTCAACCCGCGCCCGGGCTCGCAGATCGAGGCCAACGAACCCGAGTACGTGGTACCGGACGTCATCGTGCGCAAGCACAACGAGCGCTGGCTGGTCGAGCTGAACCAGGAGGCAGTGCCGCGCCTGCGCGTCAATCCGCAGTACGCCGGCTTCGTCAAACGCGCCGACTCCAGCGCCGACAACACCTTCATGCGCAACCAGCTGCAGGAAGCGCGCTGGTTCATCAAGAGCCTGCAGAGCCGCAACGAGACGCTGATGAAGGTGGCGACGCAGATCGTCGAGCACCAGCGTGGCTTCCTCGACTACGGCGACGAGGCGATGAAGCCGCTGGTCCTGCACGACATCGCCGAGGCGGTGGGCATGCACGAGTCGACCATCTCGCGCGTCACCACGCAGAAATTCATGCACACCCCGCGTGGCATCTACGAGCTGAAGTACTTCTTCTCCAGCCACGTCAGCACCTCCGAAGGCGGCGAATGCTCGTCCACCGCGATCCGCGCCATCATCAAGAAACTGGTGGCCGCGGAAAACGCGAAAAAGCCGTTGAGTGACAGCAAGATCGCTGGTTTACTGGAAGCACAGGGCATTCAGGTAGCCCGCCGCACTGTCGCCAAGTACCGCGAATCGCTCGGCATAGCGCCGTCCAGCGAACGCAAGCGACTGATGTAAGCGGCCCTGAGCGGAAGGCTTCTGCACCACCGTACCGAGCGCCAGATACCCTGCATGGGGGAAGCATGGCCCGCAGTGCACCAGCCCTTTCAGCCAACGTGTTACGGCGGCAGGCAAGCTAGTCTGTCTCTTACACCAGGCAACAAGGAGAAGCGGTATGCAAGTCAACATCAGTGGACATCAACTGGATGTGACCGACGCTCTGCGTGACTATGTCGGCGAGAAGTTGAGCCGGCTGGAACGCCATTTCGACAAGATCACCAATGTGCAGGTCATCATGGAGGTCGAGAAGCTGAAGCAGAAGATCGAAGCGACCCTGCACATTGCCGGCGGTGAAATCGTGGCCAACGCCGAGCACGAAGACATGTATGCGGCCATCGACCTGCTGACCGACAAACTCGACCGACAACTGATCAAGCACAAGGAAAAGCAGCTGGGTCGCCTGCAAGGCGCCACGGCTCGCTGACACCACCTCCCTCATGATCCGACTCGAAACCATTCTGACTCCCGCACGTTCCCTGGTGAACGTGCCGGGAGGCAGCAAGAAACGCGTACTCGAACAGATTGCCAACCTGGTTGCCCGCGATCTCACCGATCTGGACGCCCAGGACATCTTCGAAAACCTGATTGCCCGCGAGAAGCTCGGCTCCACCGGCTTCGGCAACGGCATCGCCATCCCCCACTGCCGCCTGCCGGGCTGCCAGGCGCCGATCAGCGCCGTGCTGCACCTGGATGCGGCGGTGGACTTCGACGCCATCGACGGCGCACCGGTCGACCTGCTGTTCGTCCTGCTGGTGCCGGAAGCGGCGACCGACGAGCACCTGGAGCTGCTGCGCCAGATCGCCAGCATGCTCGACCGCGCAGAGGTGCGCGAGCGGCTGCGCCAGGCGCAGAGCAACGAGGGCCTGTACCAGGTCGTGGTCGACGTCCAGAGCGGCCACTGAACACGGGGGCGTAATGCGTCTGATCATCGTCAGCGGTCGTTCCGGTTCGGGCAAGAGCACTGCCCTCGACGTGCTGGAAGACAACGGTTTCTACTGCATCGACAACCTGCCGGCCGGCCTGCTGCCGGACCTGGCCGAGCGCGCCCTGCTGCAGACCGAGCTGCTGCACCCGCAGGTCGCCGTGTCGGTGGACGCACGCAACCTGCCCAGCCAGCTCAAGCGTTTTCCCGAGCTGCTCGACGAGGTGCGCGCCCGCCATATCCAGTGCGACGTACTGTATCTCGATGCCGACGAGGAGACCCTGCTCAAGCGCTTCTCCGAGACCCGCCGGCGCCACCCGCTGACCAATGAAGATCGTGCCCTGGCCGAAGCCATCCGCGACGAGGCCCAGCTGCTGGCGCCGATCATCGATCTGGCCGACCTGAAGATCGACACCACCCACCTCAACCTCTACCAGCTGCGCGACAGCATCAAGCTGCGCCTGCTGAACAAGCCGGAACCGGGTACCGCCTTCCTGGTCGAATCGTTCGGCTTCAAGCGCGGCATGCCGGTCGACGCGGACCTGGTGTTCGATGTGCGCTGCCTGCCCAACCCCTATTGGAAGCCGGACCTGCGCGACATGTCCGGCCTGGAAGCCCCGGTGGCTGAGTATCTGGCGGCACAACCGGATGTCGAGGAGATGTACCAGGACATCCAGGCCTACCTGAACAAGTGGCTGCCGCGCTTCGCCGCCAGCAACCGGGCCTACGTGACCGTCGCCATCGGCTGTACCGGCGGCCACCATCGCTCGGTGTACCTGGCCAACCGCCTGGGCGAGGCCCTGAAACCCGTACTGAAGAACGTCCAGGTTCGCCATCGCGACCTCGGCTAAGGACTGCAATGCCCACCCGCGAGATCACCATCATCAACAAGCTCGGCCTGCACGCGCGCGCCGCCGCCAAGTTCGTCGGCGTGGCCAGCAGCTTCCCCTGCCAAGTCCGCGTGGGCCGCTCGCTGGAAGCGTTGGTGGACGGCAAGAGCATTATGGCGGTGATGATGCTGGCCGCCGGCAAGGGCACCAGCCTGCACCTGTCCAGCGAGGGCGAACAGGCCGAGCAGGCGCTGGACGCTCTGGTGGCACTGATCGACAACAAGTTCGACGAAGGCGAGTGAACGCCGACGCATGAAAAAAGGGGCCCACGGGCCCCTTTTTCGTTACGCAGCCGGTCAGCTACCGGCGACGGTCATGCGCTCGATCAGCACCGAGCCGGTGCGAATATTGCCGCGCAGTTCAAGGTCGCTGCCGACCGCGACGATCTGGCGGAACATGTCCTTGAGGTTGCCGGCGATGGTCACTTCCTGCACCGGGAACTGGATCTCGCCGTTCTCCACCCAGAAGCCGGCGGCGCCGCGCGAGTAGTCGCCAGTGACCAGGTTGAGCCCCTGCCCCATCAGCTCGGTGACCAGCAGGCCACGCCCCATACGCTTGATCAGGGCCTGCTGGTCCTCGTCGCCATGGCTGACGAACAGGTTGTGCACGCCCCCGGAATTGGCCGTGCTGGGCAGGCCCAGCTTGCGCCCGGAATAGGTACCGAGGACGTAGGAGACCAGCTCGCCACCGGCGACAAAGGGCTTGGCATAGGTGGCCAGACCATCGCCATCGAAGGTCGCGCTGCCCATGGCCCGCGGAATGTGCGGGCGCTCGTCGAGGTTCAGCCACTCGGGGAACAGGCGCAGGCCCAGCGCCCCTTCGAGGAACGAGGAATGGCGGTACAGGTTGCCGCCGGAAATGGCCGCGAGGAAATGCCCGAACAAGCCGGTGGCCAGCTCCGCGGCAAACAGTACCGGCACCTCGCACGTCGGCACCGGACGCGCCCCGAGGCGCGCCACGCTGCGCTCGGCGGCCTTGCGCCCGATCGACAACGGATCGGCGAGCAGCTCACCCTGGCGGTTGACGTCATACCAGTAGTCGCGCTGCATCTGCCCCTCGCCTTCGGCGATCATCACGCAACTGAGGCTGTGCCGGGTGCTGGCATAGCCGCCGACAAAGCCATGGCTGTTGCCATAGACGCGGCAGCCCTGATGGGTGCTGAGGCTGGTACCGTCGGCGTTGCTGATGCGCTTGTCGGTAGCGAAGGCTGCCGCCTCGCAGGCCAGGGCCAGTTCCACCGCCTGCTCCGGCGCGATGGCCCAGGGGTGATAGAGGTCCAGGTCCGGCAGTTCGCGCGCCATCAGCGCGGCGTCGGCGAGGCCGGCGCAATCGTCTTCCGAGGCATGCTTGGCGATGGCCAAGGCCGCCGCCACCGTTTCGCGAATGGCCGCCTCGCCGCTCGCCGAGGTGCTGGCCGAGCCCTTACGCTGGCCGACGTACAGGGTGATGCCGAAGCCCTGGTCGCGGTTGAACTCGACCGTCTCGACCTCGCCCTGGCGGACCGTGGTGGACAGGCCCTGCTCCATCGACACCGCCACTTCACAGGCGCTGGCGCCCTGGCGGCGCGCCTCGGCGATGATCTGCTCGACCTGCGCCTGCAGGTCCGGCAGGGCCTGCGGGCCCACTGCTTGTGCTGAACTCATGTTGCACTCCAACGACGGGAGGCCGGTCCGCTGCGGACAGGCTCCCCCTGACTGGTTATCATGACAGCGTTTCCATCCGGACCGCCCCCATGGCTGATTCATACGACGAAGACTTCTCCGGCGAGAAGAGCAAGACCCAGATCAAGCGCGAACTGCACGCCCTGCAGGATCTCGGCGCCCGCCTGACCACCCTCAAGCCCGAGCTGATCGCCAAGCTGCCGATCACCGACGGCCTGCGCAAGGCCCTGGCCGAGGCCCCGAAGCACACGGCCAATGCCGCCAAGAAACGCCACGTGCAGTTCATCGGCAAGCTTATGCGCGACCAGGACATCGACGCCATTCTGGCGCTGATCGACCAGGTCGACAGCTCCACCCGCGAATACAACGAGCGCTTCCACAATCTGGAGCGCTGGCGTGACCGCCTGATCACCGGCGACGACAGCACCCTGGAGAGTTTCGTCGCCGACTATCCGGAAGCCGACCGCCAGCACCTGCGCAGCCTGATCCGCCATGCCCAGCATGAAGCGGCCCACAACAAGCCGCCCGCCGCCGCGCGCAAAGTCTTCAAATACATCCGCGATCTGGACGAGGTCCAGCGCGGCCTGCGTTAACCGGGCGCGTCCCGCACCGGCGCCTCAGGCGCCGGTGCCGCCCACGGTGATCGCGTCGATTTTCAGGGTCGGCTGGCCGACGCCCACCGGCACCGACTGACCGTCCTTGCCGCAAGTGCCGACACCGCTATCCAGCGCCAGGTCGTTTCCGACCATCGATACCCGGCTCATCGCCTCCGGCCCGTTGCCGATCAGGGTCGCGCCTTTGACCGGCGCGGTGATCCTGCCGTCCTCGATCAGGTAGGCCTCGCTGGTGGAAAACACGAACTTGCCGCTGGTGATGTCGACCTGGCCGCCGCCGAGGTTGGCACAGTAGATGCCGCGTTTCACCGAGCGGATGATTTCTTCCGGATCGCTCTCGCCGGCCAGCATGTAGGTGTTGGTCATGCGCGGCATCGGCAGGTGCGCGTAGGACTCGCGCCGGCCGTTGCCGGTCGGCGCCACGCCCATCAGGCGTGCGTTCAGCTTGTCCTGCATGTAGCCCTTGAGCACGCCGTTCTCGATCAGCGTGGTGCACTGGGTCTGGGTGCCTTCGTCGTCCAGGCTCAGCGAGCCGCGACGGCCCGCCAGGGTGCCGTCGTCGACGATGGTGCACAGGCTCGACGCCACCCGCTCACCGACCTTGCCGCTGTAGGCCGAGCTGCCCTTGCGGTTGAAGTCACCCTCCAGACCATGACCGACCGCCTCGTGCAGCAGCACGCCGGACCAGCCGGCGCCCATCACCACCGGCAGAGTGCCGGCCGGCGCGGGAATCGCCTCCAGGTTGACCAGCGCCTGGCGCAGCGCCTCGCGGGCATAGCCCTTGGCACGCTCCTCGCCGTGGTGATCGAGTTCGAGGAAGTAGCGATAGTCGCTGCGCCCGCCACCACCGTGACCACCGCGCTCGCGGCGGCCGTTGTGCTCGACGATCACGCTGACGTTGAAACGCACCAGCGGACGGATGTCGGCGCCCAGGCTGCCATCGCTGGCGGCCACCAGCACATGGTCCCAGACTCCGGCCAGGCTCACGGTGACCTGCTTGATGCGCGGATCGAGGCTGCGAGTGAAGACGTCAATGCGCTTGAGCAGCTCGACCTTCTCGGCGCGCTCCAGCACTTCCAGCGGGTTGTCCTGAGCATACAGCGCCACCACCGCTGGGCTGGCGAAGGCCTGCACGCGGCCCTGCTGGCCGGCCCGGGCAATCGAGCGGGCGGCGCGCGCCGCCTGGCTCAGGGCCTCGGCATGGATGGCGTTGCTGTAGGCGAAACCGGTCTTCTCGCCGGACTGGGCGCGCACGCCCACGCCCTGGTCGAGGTTGAAGCTGCCTTCCTTGACGATGCCGTCCTCCAGCACCCAGGACTCGGAGACCTGGCTCTGGAAGTACAGATCGGCGGCGTCGATGCCGGGGCCGGCCAGTTCGCCGAGGATCGCCGGCAACTGCTCGATGGTCAGGTTGCCGGGGCTCAGCAGATGACCGCTGACGCGGCCGAGGATATCGCTCATGGTTGCTCCGTGGGCGCCGGACCGGGTTGTTCCGGCGCGATGAATCGTCTGTGAAGGGCCACCGGCATGCGCTGGCGGATCGCCGCCTGCTCGGCGGCATCGCGGCTGGCCAGTAGCACCGCCTCGCCCTGAGGCTGCTCGGCGAGCACACGGCCCCAGGGGTCGATGATCGCCGAGTGGCCGAACGTCTCACGGCCACCCGGGTGCGTACCACCCTGCCCCGCCGCCAGCACATAGCACTGGGTTTCGATGGCGCGCGCGCGGGTCAGCACCTGCCAATGCGCCGCGCCGGTAACGGCGGTGAAGGCCGCCGGGGCGCTGATCAGCTCGGCGCCCGCCTCGCGCAGGCGGCTATACAACTCGGGGAAACGCAGGTCGTAGCAGACCGTCAGGCCGAGTCGGCCGACCGGGGTGTCGGCCACCACCACGCGTCCACCGAAGGCATAGTCGTCCGATTCGCGATAGCGCCCGCGCGCATCGGCGACATCCACGTCGAACAGGTGCAGTTTGTCGTAGCGGGCGGCGCGCTCGCCGTGCTCATCGATCAGCAGGGAACAGGCATGTGCCTTGGCACTGGGCTGGCCGTCCGGCGGCAGGGGAATGGTGCCGGCGACTATCCACAGGCCCAGGTCGCGGGCGGTCTGCTGCAGCCAGGGCAGGATCGGCCCCCGGCCTTCCGCCTCGGCACGGCCGAGCGCGGCCAGGTCACGGCGACCCATGGCGGCGAAGTTTTCCGGCAGCACGGCAAGGCGCGCACCGGCCTCGGCGGCCTGCTGCAGCAGGCGGCGGGCGGCGGCCAGGTTGGCCAGGACATCGTCCTGGCTGACCATCTGGATTACGGCGAGGGACATGGAAACTTCCGTCCGGTTGATACCTGCATCCTACCGCAAGTCACTCAGCGCGGCTTCTCGAACGGTTTCTCGAAGCTGATCTCGGGCTCCTGCCAGGGCCCCTTGACCTTGTACTGCACGCTGGCGAAGCGGGCCACTCGATCCCCCAGCAGCTTGTCGGCAATGAACAGCGCACCACCGACGGCCGGCGCACCGACGATCAACGCGGCCAGCGGCAGGTTGTTGGTCACCGGCAGGGTCACCAGCAGCTTGGCGTCGATCTGCTCGCGCGCCATGTCCAGGGTACCGTTCAGCTCGAGGGTGCTGGACGGGCCGACCACGCGCAGCGGCTCGCGGGTATCGAACACGCCATCCTGGCCGACCAGCAGGGTCTTGGTGGTGTCGTAGCTGAAGCCCTTGCCAAGCAGGTCGGAGAAGTCCAGGCGCAGGCGACGGCTGATCGAGTTGAAGTTGAGCAGGCCGAACACGCGCAGGGCCGAGGCCGAGCCCTGCACCTCGACGAACTGGCCCTTGCGCAGGCTGGCATCCAGCCGGCCGGACAGCCGTTGCAGGCCGAACCAGGCGGGCGAGCCGGGCCAGCGGGTATCCATGTCCAGGCGGAAACGCTCGCTGGTGGCGCTCGGCGCGTAGCCCCAGGCGCTGAGGATATCGGCCAGATTCTTGCCCTCGATGCGCCCCTTGTACCAGCTGGCACTGCTCCCGGGAGCACCTTCCCAGCCCAGCTCGCCACCAACCTTGAGCCCCTTGAGGTCGAGCTTGAGTTCGCTGAAGCGCACGCCCTGCGCGGTGGGCCGGGCCTTGAGCGACCAGGCGCCGATCAGCGCATCGCCCTGCATCACCCTGGCGATGCGCACATCCACTGCCGGGATCTGCCGCGGGTCGACCGTCGCCAGCGGGTCCGATTTGTCCGGCACCGGCGCGCCAGCCTCGGGCGGCTGGGCCGGCGGGAAGCTGAGACGGGCCAGGTCGAGATCGATGGGCGCGCCTTTGGCATCGGGCAGGCCGACCCGGCCTTCCAGCAGGGCACTGCTCAGGTCGAGCTGCCAGCCACCCTGCACCGGCGCCAGCTTCACGCCCAGGTTCTCGATCTGCGTACCGAAGCCGCTGAAACGATCGATGCGCAGATCGGCACCGGCAAACAGCTTGCGATTCTGCCCGTCACCGGCCAGCGCCTGGTAGGGCTGCAGCGCCGCCTGCCAGGCGCTCCAGTCGAATGCAGCGAGACGCCCGCTGACCCGCAACCCCGCCGTGCTCGGCAGGCGCGCCGGATCGCCGCCCAGACGCAACTCGCCGCGACCATTGCCGAACTGCCCCGGCGGCGTGGCCAGCGCCAGGTTGGCCACGCCGCCATGGTCCAGCCAGTAGCGCCGTTCCGGGCCCTGCAGGGTCATACGCCAGCTGGTGCTGCGCTCAGCCGCGGCAGGCTTGGCGAAGGGAGCCGGCAGGTTCACCGCAAGCCCCTTGAGGTTGGAGTCGACGCGCAGCTGGCTGTCGCCGCCATCGAGGATCAGGCTCAGCTGATAGGGCAGCTCACCGCTGAGTGGCAGTGGCTGCGTCACACCAAGCCAGCTGCTCAGGCGATTCAACGCCACCCGGCCATTGACCTCGATGCGGGTCCGCGCGTTGCCACGCGCGCCCTGCGCCAGGGCCCGCCCACGCACCGCATGCCCGAGCACCTGGGCGCGGATATCCGGCGCACTGAGGCCACTGGCGCTGTTGAAGCGGAAGGCACCGGCGAGCCGGCTCAGCTCCAGTTCCGGGGTACTGATCTTCAGCTGTGCCCCCTGGGTGGCGAAGTCCACCTGGATCTGTGGCTTCTGCCCCTGGCTCAGGGGGATATCCAGTTTCAACTTGCCGCTCAGCGGTCCCTGCCCCTGCCAGCCGGCGAAGGTCTCGGCGGTGCCGATGGGCGCTTCCTGGAGAATCTTCAGGGCATCGGGCAGGCTGCTGTCCAGCTCACCCTCCAGCGCCAGGCGCGGCGACTGGCCGTTGGCGGCCTTGGGAATGCTGACCGTCACGTCGCGGACCCGGCTGTCGAGAATGCTGGCTGCCGGCACGCGCACATCGACACCATCGTCTTCGATCAGCACCTCGCCACGCGCCTCGCGCAGGCTCGGCCAGCCCGGCTGGAAAGCCAGCTCGGCACCGTCCACCAGGAAATACAGGCTGATGCTGCGAGCCGCGTCGTCGGCGCCCTTGGCCAGCGAGCCCTGGTACTGGAACCAGCCATCCTCGATATGCCCGGCACGGATCGCCGTCTGCAGCCAATCGGCCAGGGCCGGACTCAGGCCTGGCGAGCGGGTCGGCAGATACTTTTTAGCCTGCAGCGCGTCGCCGTCCTTGAGACCGACACGCAGGTCCATGTAGTCCTCCTGCGCCGGGTCCTTCTTCAGCCGGACCAGGAAGTCGCCCGCCACCCGGCCCTCGTCGCCCACCACCTGCAGGTACGGGCTCTGCAGGGTGAAACCCTCCTCGTCCAGCTCCCACAGCAGGCGCGCCCCCGCCTGGCGGTAGCGCCACATCTCGGGGAACAGGTTGGGGAAGTGCAGGCCGAAGTTTTCGCTGGCAGCCAGCCCTTCGCCGCTACCGAGGTCGCCGCGCACGCTGCCGCTGGCGTTTTCCACCGCTGGCGAGCCATGCCAGGCGCCAATGCTGACGCGCTCCAGGTTGGCCGAATAGCGCACCCGCGAGGCATCGCTCAGCTGCGGGCGGTAGTCGAGCTGCACGTTGCGCAGGGCACCACTTGGCCGCAGTGCTTCCAGAGCCTCGGTAGCGGCATCGGGCAGCGGTGCCAGGGCCAGAATCACCGGGCTCAGAGGCGTCAGGTCGAGGCGGTCGGCGCTGAGCGCCCAGCGCTGCACCTGCCCCTGGGCATCTAGCTGCTGGCTCAGGGCCAGTTGCACCTCGCCCCAGCGGGTATCACCCAGACTCAGCGCCAGGCCGTCCACCAGCAGATCGAAGCCGTCGGCGCGCCGCTCGAAATAGGCGCTCAGCGCCAGATCGCTGACCTGCACGGCCTTGCGCTTGGCGTAGGCACCGCGTACTTCCGGTGCGTGCAGGCGGGCCGCGCCGCGCTGTACCTGGCCGGCAACCCACTGCAGCCAGAATTCGCCGCCGGCCTGGGCGCGGTCCAGGTGCCAGTCGCGAGTGAGGCCGGCCGGCAACCAGGCGGCCCAGTCGCTCTGCGGCAGGCTCAGGTAGGCATCGGCCTTGCTCGCGCGCCAGTCCTGGCTGTCTAGCTGGACCTTGAGGTCGAAAGCCAGCGGCTGGCCATCGGGCAGCAGCAGGCGGCCATCGAGATGCTGGCGCACGCTGCCGCTGCGCAGCGTCAGGTCGATATAGGTCAGGCTGAGAGGTTCGCGCCCGCGCGGCTCCAGGGTCAGCTGGCTGCCCAGCAACGACACCTTGGTGACCATCTGCAGCGCATCGATCAGCTTCTGCGGCTGCGGCGTTGCGGCCGGCTCGCGCTGCGGCAGGCCCTCGACCGTCCAGCGCCCGTCCTCGGCCTGGCGCAGGCTGAGCTGCAGGCCCTCCAGCTGCAGGTTGGCGATACGCGGCTGGCGGGCCAGCAGGCTGGCGAGCATGTCCGGCACCACCCGCACCTGGTCCAGGCGCACCACAGCGGCGCCTTCGCCGAGCTGCACGTCATGCGCGGTGAGGATCGGGTCGAAGCCACTCCAGCCGCCTTCCAGATGGCCGATCGACAGCGGCATGCCCACTGCCGCCTGGGCACGGGCCTGAACCTCGTCGCGGTACTCGGCGACCAGCGGCACCAGCTCTCGCCCCAGGCTCACATAGAGCGCGGCAAGCACCAGCAGCAGGGCACAGAGACCGAGCGTCGCGCGCAGCAACCGAATCAGCAGGCCCATTCAGCGCAGCGCCTCAGAGCAGCACGACATCGTACTGCTCCTGGGAATACATGCTCTCCACCTGAAACTTGATGGTACGGCCGATGAAGGCCTCCAGATCGGCGACGTTGCCCGACTCCTCGTCCAGCAGGCGGTCGACCACCTTCTGCTCGGCCAGCACCAGATAGCCCTCGGCCTGGTAGGCGCGGGCTTCGCGGAGAATCTCGCGGAAGATTTCGTAGCAGATGGTTTCCGGCGTCTTCAGCTTGCCACGGCCCTGGCAGGCGCTGCAGGGCTCGCACAGCACCTGTTCGAGGCTCTCGCGGGTGCGCTTGCGGGTCATCTGCACCAGGCCCAGCTCGGTGATGCCGATGATGTTGGTCTTGGCGTGGTCGCGCTCCAGCTGCTTCTCCAGGGTGCGCAGCACCTGGCGCTGGTGTTCTTCATCTTCCATGTCGATGAAGTCGATGATGATGATCCCGCCGATGTTGCGCAGGCGCAGCTGGCGAGCAATGGCGGTGGCCGCCTCGAGGTTGGTCTTGAAGATAGTCTCTTCGAGGGTGCGGTGACCGACGAAGGCGCCGGTGTTGACGTCGATGGTGGTCATCGCCTCGGCCGGGTCGATGATCAGGTAGCCGCCGGACTTGAGCGGCACCTTGCGCTCCAGGGCACGCTGGATCTCGTCTTCGACACCATACAGGTCGAAGATCGGCCGCTCGCCGGGGTAGTGTTCTAGGCGATCGGCGATTTCCGGCATCAGCTCGTCGACGAACTGGGTGATCTTGCCGAAGGTTTCCCGCGAGTCGATGCGGATCTTCTCGATCTTCGGGTTGACCAGGTCACGCAAGGTGCGCAGCGCCAGGGACAGGTCTTCGTAGATCACCGTGGGGGTCGATGCGGTCTTCATCTGCGCAGCAATCTGCTCCCACAGGCGGCGCAGGTAGCGGATATCGACCAGGATCTCGTCCTTGCCGGCACCCTCGGCGGCGGTGCGCAGGATGAAACCACCAACCTCCTCGATGCCCTCGGCCGCCACGCAATCGGCCACCACCTGCTTGAGACGCTCGCGCTCGGCCTCGTCCTCGATCTTCAGGGAAATGCCGACATGCGCGGTACGCGGCATGTAGACCAGATAACGCGAAGGGATCGAGAGGTGGGTGGTCAGGCGCGCACCCTTGGTGCCGATCGGGTCCTTGGTCACCTGCACCACCAGGCTCTGGCCCTCGTGGACCAGGGCACCAATGGACTCCACGGCGCTACCCTCGCGATTGGAGATTTCCGCCGCATGAATGAAGGCCGCGCGCTCCAGGCCGATGTCGACGAAAGCGGCCTGCATGCCGGGCAGCACGCGCACCACCTTGCCCTTGTAGATGTTGCCGACGATGCCGCGCTTCTGCGTGCGCTCGACATGCACCTCCTGCAGCACACCGTTTTCCACCACCGCCACGCGCGACTCCATCGGCGTGATGTTGATCAGGATCTCTTCGCTCATGCGTCCTACTCTGCGCGCCGCGGCCTGGGGCCACCGCCATTCTCATTATTGTGGGCCGGCAGGTCAGGCCTGCCAGCACGGAATTCCGAACTCCCCCAGCAACTGCGCGGTTTCGCACAGCGGCAGGCCGACAACGGCCGAGTAACTGCCTTCGAGCTGGCTGACGAACACCGCCGCCAACCCCTGAATACCATAACTGCCGGCCTTGTCGCAGGGCTCACCAGTCGCCCAATAGGCCTCGGCCTCGCCCGCACGCAGCGGGCGGAAGCGCACACGGCTGGCCACCACCCGCGACTCGATGCGCTGCGCGCTGGCCAGCGCCACGGCGGTCAGCACCTGATGCTCGCGACCAGACAGTGCGGCCAGCGTGGCCAGGCACTCGGCCCGGTCGGCCGGCTTGCCCAGAATGCGCCCATCGAGCACCACGGCGGTATCGGCGCCCAGAACCACGGCATCTGTCGGGTCGCTGAGTGCGGCCAGCCCGGCCTGCGCCTTTTCCCTGGCCAGGCGCTCTACATAGCGCTCGGCGGGCTCACCGGGCAATGCCGTTTCATCGATGGAAGCGATTAGCGTGACGAAGGGCACACCGATCTGCGCCAGCAGCTCGCGCCGGCGGGGGGAAGCCGAGGCCAGATGAAGCGAGGCCATGCAGACATCTCCTGGTCTGGAGTAAGGAGGTGCGGCGCCTCAGTAAACCCCGAAGCGCCGTTGCAGCCCCCGCAGAATGGCGAACACCCAGGGCCAGAGCAAGGCGCTGATCAGCGCCGGCAGGACGAACGCCAAGGTCGGGGGACGATTGCCGGTGAGCGCGTTGAGCCATAGCTGCACCAGCTGGGCGATGCCGAACACCACCAGCAGTACCAGGCTCTGCTGCCAGGTGGGGAACATCTGCAGACGCCGCTGCAACGACAGCACCAGGAAGACGATCAGGGTGAGTATCAGGGCGTTCTGCCCCAGCAGCGTGCCATTGAGCACATCCACCACCAGTCCCAGGCACCAGGCAGTGAGCATGCCCACCCGCTGTGGCAGGACCAGCACCCAGTAGGACAGGAACAGGGCCAGCCACAGCGGCCGACCCAGTTCGAGGAAACGCAGCTGCGGATGCTCGCTGAACGGGATGGGCGCCACGCTGAACAGCAGCGCCAGCAGCAGACTGGCCCAGAGCACCCAGAAATTGCGCGGTTTGACCTGGACCATCACTGACTCCCTGCGGCAGCTGGAGCGACCGGCGTTGCCGGCGCCGGCACGGTAGCAGGCGGCACTGCCGGAGACTGCCCGGTGGCGGCCTCGGCTTTGCGGTCGGCGGCTTCCTGGGCCTCGGCGGCCTCGGTGGCGCGCTCTTCCGCCGTGCGGCCGTCGGTAAACACCAGCAGCATGTAACGACTGCGATTGAGCGCCGCGGTAGGTACGGCACGCACGATGGCGAACGGCTGGCCGGAGTCGTGAATCACCTCATTGACCGTGGCCACCGGATAGCCGGCCGGGAAGCGCTGGCCCATGCCGGAGCTGACCAGCAGATCGCCTTCCTTGATGTCCGCCGTGTCGGCCACATGGCGCAGCTCCAGGCGCTCCGGATTGCCAGTACCGACAGCAATGGCACGCAGACCGTTGCGATTGTCCTGCACCGGGATGCTGTGGTTGGTATCGGTGAGCAGCAACACCCGCGCGGTGTAGGGCATGACCTCGACCACCTGGCCCATCAGGCCACGGGCATCGAGCACCGGCTGGCCGAGGAACACGCCATCCTTCTCGCCCTTGTCGATCAGGATGCGGTGGGTGAAGGGGTTGGGGTCGACGCCGATCAGCTCGGTGACCAGCACCTTTTCTTCCACCAGCGCGGCGGAATTGAGCAGCTCGCGCAGGCGCACGTTCTGCTCGGTGAGGGTGGCCAGCTTCTGCAGGCGGCCCTGCATCAGCAGCGCTTCGGCCTTGAGCTTCTCGTTCTCCGCCACCAGCTCGCTGCGGCTGGCGATCTGCTGGGTCGCCTCCTCCCACAGCGTCATCGGCAGGCGGGCCACGCGGTAGGTCGGCTCGACGATCAGGCCGAGCTGCGAGCGCAGCGGCTGCAGCACCTCGAAGCGTGCATCCACCACCATCAGCACGGCCGACAGCACGACCAGAACCAGCAGTCGTACGCCCAGCGACGGTCCCTTGGCGAATAACGGTTTGATGACGGCTACCCTCGACTGACGGCTAGAAAACACAAAGCCGGAAGGACCAGCTTCCGGCTTCGGCTCACCCCTGGGGGGATCACTCGGTGGACAGCAGGTCCATGGAGTGACGATCCATCATTTCCAGGGCACGACCACCGCCACGCGCCACGCAGGTCAGCGGGTCCTCGGCGACGATCACCGGCAGGCCGGTTTCCTGGGCCAGCAGCTTGTCCAGGTCGCGCAGCAGCGCGCCACCGCCGGTCAGCACCAGGCCGCGCTCGGCAATGTCCGAGGCCAGCTCGGGCGGCGACTGCTCCAGGGCACTCTTGACCGCCTGCACGATGGTGGCCAGGGATTCCTGCAGCGCTTCCAGCACTTCGTTGGAGTTCAGGGTGAAGCTGCGCGGCACGCCTTCGGCCAGGTTACGGCCACGCACGTCGACTTCGCGCACGTCGCCGCCAGCGTAGGCGGTGCCGATTTCCTGCTTGATGCGCTCGGCGGTGGATTCGCCGATCAGCGAGCCGTAGTTGCGGCGCACGTAGGTGATGATGGCTTCGTCGAAGCGGTCGCCGCCGACGCGGACGGATTCAGCGTAGACCACGCCGTTCAGCGAGATCAGGGCGATTTCGGTGGTGCCGCCGCCGATGTCGACGACCATGGAGCCACGGGCCTCTTCAACCGGCAGGCCGGCACCGATGGCAGCAGCCATCGGCTCTTCGATCAGGAACACTTCACGGGCACCGGCGCCCAGGGCGGATTCGCGAATGGCGCGACGCTCGACCTGGGTAGATTTGCACGGCACGCAGATCAGCACGCGCGGCGACGGCTGCAGGAAGCTGTTCTCGTGAACCTTGTTGATGAAGTACTGCAGCATCTTCTCGCAGACGCTGAAGTCGGCGATCACGCCGTCCTTCATCGGACGAATGGCGGAGATGTTGCCCGGGGTACGGCCGAGCATGCGCTTGGCCTCAGTGCCGACGGCAACCACGGATTTCTGGTTGCCACTGCTACGAATGGCGACCACAGACGGCTCGTTGAGGACGATGCCACGCTCGCGGACATAGATCAGGGTATTGGCGGTGCCCAGGTCGATCGACAGATCGCTGGAAAACATGCCACGCAGTTTCTTGAACATGAGGAAGAAGCCCTAGACAGAGCGCGATCAAAACGCTGGGTAAAAAAGTGCGGCAAACTCTATCAACGAGCCGCCCTTTGGGCAAGGCGCCAGATATGCTAAATTGCCTGCTTTTCCGGGCCCGATGGCCCACAATTCGCGGCCTTTGACCGCCCCGCGCGGCATCCGTTCCCCGCCCGTTTTTCTGGAGACTCACGATGGCGCTCGAACGCTCCGACGTGGAAAAAATCGCCCATCTGGCCCGCCTGGGCCTGACCGAGAGCGAAATTCCGCAAACCACCGCCACCCTCAACAACATCCTCGGCCTGATCGACGCCATGCAGGCCGTCGACACCACCGGCATCGAGCCGCTGGCCCATCCGCTGGAAGCCACCCAGCGCCTGCGCGCCGACACTGTGACCGAGCAGAACCAGCGCGACGCCTACCAGGCCGTCGCCCCGGCCGTGGAAAACGGCCTGTTCCTCGTGCCGAAAGTCATCGAATAAAAGGAAAGGGTTCCCCATGCATCAACTGACCCTGGCCGAGATCGCCCGCGGCCTGAAGGACAAGACCTTCTCCTCCGCCGAGCTGACCGACGCCCTGCTGGCGCGCATTGCCCAGCTCGACCCGCAACTGAACAGCTTCATCACCGTGACCGCCGATCTGGCGCGGGACCAGGCCAAGGCCGCCGACGCCCGCCGTGCCGGTGGTGAAGACGGCGCCCTGCTCGGCGCACCGATCGCCCACAAGGACCTGTTCTGCACCCAGAACGTGCTGACCAGCTGCGGCTCGAAGATCCTCACCGGCTTCAAGGCGCCCTACAACGCCACCGTGGTCGAGAAGCTGGCTGCCGCCGGCACGGTCACCCTGGGCAAGCTGAACATGGACGAGTTCGCCATGGGCTCGGCCAACGAATCCAGCCACTACGGCCCGGTGAAGAACCCCTGGGACCTGACCCGCGTACCGGGCGGCTCATCCGGCGGCTCGGCCGCCGCCGTGGCCGCGCGCCTGCTGCCGGCTGCCACCGGCACCGACACCGGCGGCTCGATCCGCCAGCCAGCCGCGCTGACCAACCTCACCGGCATCAAGCCCACCTACGGCCGGGTCTCGCGCTGGGGCATGATCGCCTACGCCTCCAGCCTCGACCAGGGCGGCCCGCTGGCCCGCACCGCCGAGGACTGCGCCCTGCTGCTGGGCGCCATGGCCGGCTTCGATCCGAAGGACTCGACCAGCGTCGACCAGCCGATCGATGACTACCTGGCCGCATTGAGCCAGCCGTTGGCCGGCCTGCGCATCGGCCTGCCGCGCGAATACTTCGGCGCCGGCCTCGATGCACGCATCGGCGAGAAGGTCATGGCCGTGGTCGAGGAGCTGAAGAAGCTCGGCGCCACCGTCAAGGACATCTCGCTGCCGAACATGCAGCATGCGATTCCCGCCTACTACGTGATCGCCCCGGCGGAAGCCAGCTCCAACCTGTCGCGCTTCGACGGCGTGCGCTTCGGCTACCGCTGCGAGAACCCGGTCAACCTCGAAGACCTGTACAAGCGCTCGCGCGGCGAAGGCTTCGGCGCGGAAGTGAAGCGGCGCATCATGGTCGGCACCTACGCCCTGTCCGCCGGCTACTACGACGCCTACTACATCAAGGCCCAGCAGATCCGCCGGCTGATCAAGAACGACTTCGTCAGCGCCTTCGCGGAAGTCGACGTGATCCTCGGCCCGACCACGCCGAACCCGGCCTGGAAGCTCGGCGAGAAGAGCGCCGACCCGGTCTCGGCCTACCTGGAAGACATCTACACCATCACCGCCAACCTCGCCGGCATCCCGGGCCTGTCCATGCCCGCGGGCTTCGTCGACGGCCTGCCGGTCGGCGTGCAGCTGCTCGGCAACTACTTCCAGGAAGGTCGCCTGCTCAACGTCGCCCATCAGTACCAGCAGGTCACTGACTGGCACAAACAGGCACCCGCCGGATTCTAAGACATACCCTCCCCTCTCCCATTCATGAGAGAGGGGCCAGGGGAGAGGCTAAGCACCCAGCGCACTCTCCCCAACCCTCTCCCGCCAGCGGGACAGGGGGCAGCCCGCAACAGATTTGAGGGACATTCAAGATGCAATGGGAAACCGTGATCGGGCTGGAAATCCACGCCCAGCTCAGCACCCAATCGAAGATCTTCTCCGGCAGCGCCACCACCTTCGGCGCCGAGCCCAACACCCAGGCCAGCCTGGTTGACCTGGGCATGCCCGGCACCCTGCCGGTGCTGAATGCCGAGGCGGTGCGCATGGCCTGCAAGTTCGGCCTGGCGATCGACGCGCACATCGCGCCGCAGAACGTCTTCGCGCGCAAGAACTACTTCTACCCGGACCTGCCCAAGGGCTACCAGACCAGCCAGATGGACCACCCCATCGTCGGTAAAGGGCACCTGGACATCACCCTGGAAGACGGCACCGTCAAGCGCATCGGCATCACCCGCGCACACCTGGAAGAGGACGCCGGCAAGAGCCTGCACGAAGACTTCCACGGCATGAGCGGCATCGATCTCAACCGCGCCGGCACGCCGCTGCTGGAAATCGTCTCCGAGCCGGATATCCGCTCGGCCAAGGAAGCGGTGGCCTACGTGAAGGCCATCCACGCCCTGGTACGTTATCTGGGCATCTGCGACGGCAACATGGCCGAAGGCTCGCTGCGCTGCGACTGCAACGTCTCCATGCGCCCGAAAGGCCAGGAAGCCTTCGGCACCCGCGCCGAGATCAAGAACGTCAACTCCTTCCGCTTCATCGAGAAGGCGATCAACCACGAGATCCAGCGCCAGATCGAGCTGATCGAGGACGGCGGCAAGGTGGTCCAGGAAACCCGCCTGTACGACCCGAACAAGGACGAGACCCGCTCCATGCGCGGCAAGGAAGAAGCTAACGACTACCGTTACTTCCCCTGCCCCGACCTGCTGCCGGTGGTGATCGAGCAGAGCTTCCTCGACGAGGTGCGCAGCCAGCTGCCCGAACTGCCAACGCAGAAGCGCGAGCGCTTCGAGAGCCAGTACGCCCTGTCCGCCTACGACGCCAGCGTGCTGTCCGCCAGCCGCGAGCTGGCCGAGTACTTCGAGCAGGTGGCCAAGGTCTGCGGCGACGCCAAGCTGGCCGCCAACTGGGTGATGGGCGAGCTGTCCAGCCTGCTCAACAAGGACAACCTGGACATCGACCAGTCGCCGGTCTCCGCCGAGCAGCTGGGCGGCATGATCCTGCGCATCAAGGACAACACCATCAGCGGCAAGATCGCCAAGATGGTGTTCGAGGCCCTGGCCGCCGGCGAAGGCGCCAGCGCCGACGAGGTGATCGAGAAGAAAGGCCTCAAGCAGGTCACCGACTCGGGCGCCATCGAGGCCATGCTGGACGAAGTGCTGGCCGCCAACGCCGAGCAGGTCGAGCAGTACCGCGCCGCCGACGAGGCCAAGCGCGGCAAGATGTTCGGCTTCTTCGTCGGCCAGGCGATGAAGGCCTCCAAGGGCAAGGCCAACCCCGGCCAGGTCAACGAGCTGCTGAAGAAGAAGCTCGAAAACTAAGAGCGCAACGCCGGGGCAACCCGGCGTTCCTTTCTCCGGGAGCCGCCATGCACAAGATCGCGACTTTCATCCTGCCCCTGGCGCTGCTGGCCGGTTGCGCCAGCCAGCCAGAGGCGCAGCGACCCACGCCACCGGTATCGCCCCCCAAGACTGCTCCAGTGGTCAAGGCGCCGCAGCCGGCCGTCAAACCCAAGGCCGAGCCCAGCTACCAGGCCCAGGGCAAGGCCTCCTACTACGCCGCGCGCCACCATGGTCGGCGTACCGCCAGCGGCGAACGGCTGAACAACAATGCGCTCACCGCCGCGCACCGCGAACTGCCGTTCGGCACCCAGGTGAAGGTTACCAACCTGAGCAACGAGCGCTCGGTGGTGGTGCGTATCACCGACCGCGGCCCGCATGGCCGAGGCCGCCTGATCGACCTGTCACAGGCCGCCGCACGCCAGCTGGACATGCTGCGCGCCGGCGTGGCGCAGGTGCGCGTGGAAAGCCTGGACGACTGAAGCAAGGCGCAACACTCAGGGACTGCACGCAATACCCGCACTTGGCTATGCTCTGGCGATTTTGCGCAAGGAGCTCAGCATGACCCTGATGACGTTCGTCTACCTGATCGCCGGCCTGGTGCTGCTGGTGGCCGGCGCCGAAGTGCTGGTACGCGGTGCCGCCCGGCTGGCCGCCCAGTTCGGCATCCCGCCGCTGATCATCGGCCTTACCGTGGTGGCCTTCGGCACCAGCGCGCCAGAAACCGCGGTAAGCGTGCAGGCCGCCCTCGACGGCAGCGGTGATCTGGCCATCGGCAATGTGGTCGGCAGCAATATCGCCAACGTCCTGCTGATCCTCGGTGTCACCGCCCTGATCGCCCCGCTGCTGGTGTCGCGCCAGCTGATCCGCCTCGACGTGCCGATCATGATCGGCGCCAGCCTGGTGACCTGGGCCCTGGCCTGGGACGGCAGCCTGAGCCGCCTCGACGGCGCCCTGCTGTTCGCCGGCATCCTGGCCTACACGGCCTTCCTGATCATCAGCAGCCGCCGCGAGAAGAAGGCCGAGGCGAGTGACGAGTTCGAGGATGAGTACGGTCTGCACGAGGCGCCCAAGCCTTACGCCTGGGCCATCAACGCGGCACTGGTGATCGTTGGCCTGGCTCTGCTGGTCGGCGGCGCCAACTTCCTGGTCGAAGGCGCCGTGCAACTGGCCCGCGCCCTGGGCATGTCGGAGCTGGTGATCGGCCTGACCGTGGTCGCGGTGGGCACCTCGCTGCCGGAGCTGGCCACCTCGGTGATGGCCGCCATCAAGGGCGAGCGCGATATCGCCGTGGGCAACATCGTCGGCAGCAACATCTTCAACCTGCTCTGCGTGCTGGGCCTGGCTTCGCTGGTATCGCCCAATGCCATCCCGGTAGCAGCCAATGCCCTGGCCTTCGACTTCCCGGTGATGATTGCCGTGGCCATCGCCTGCCTGCCGATCTTCTTCAACGGTTACTCGATCAACCGTTGGGAAGGCGCGCTGTTCGTCGCCTATTACGCGCTCTACACCACCTACCTGATCTTCAACAGCAGCGGCGCGCCCTGGCTCGGCGCCTTCCAGCACGCCATGCTGACCTTCGTCCTGCCGCTGACCGCCGTGACCCTGGCGGTGATCGGCGCCCGCGCCTGGCACCGCCAGCGCTGATCTCCGGAGTACCGCGATGAGTGACAACCGCCAACAGGGCGAACAGGTGCGCCGCGAAGTGATGGGCGACGCCTTCGTCGACCGCGCGCTGAACAATGCCACCGACTTCACCCAGCCGCTGCAGGAGTTCGTCAACGAACACGCCTGGGGCGGGGTCTGGACCCGCGGCGTGCTGGAGCGCAAGACCCGCAGCCTGATCACCCTGGCCGCCCTCACCGCGCTGAAGTGCCCGCAGGAACTCAAAGGCCACGTACGCGGCGCGCTGAACAATGGCTGCACGGTGGCGGAAATCCGCGAGGCGCTGCTGCACTGCGCGGTCTATGCCGGTGTGCCGGCAGCTATCGACGCCTTCCGCGCGGCGCAGGAAGTGATCGATGCCTGGCAGGCGCCTGAGGCCTGAGCCGTAGGAGGGGTGCAACCCGCGTGCAATGCACCCTGGGTAACGCGGGTTGCACCCGCCCTACATCGTTCAGGGATAGCTGAAACGCTTTACCAGGGTCAGCTCGCCCGGCGCGCGCATGGGGATGAGGAAGGACTCCTGCTTCTCGTTGGAGCTGCCCTCGCCGCTGATCAGCGTCACCTGGGCCGTGGTCAGGTCCTGCGCCATGTTGCCCTCGGAACCCTGCCCGCCACCGTAGTAATTGACGTAAACCAGGTACTCGCCCTTGAGCGGGGTCGGCGAAGCGATCATCTCCGGGCCGAAGCCGCCGGTCACGTCCACGTCCAGCGCCGCGCCGTTGGCCAGGGCGCGCTCGCCATACCAGACATGGCCGCCATCGGGCGTCACCAGGTGCAGGTCGAGGTCGGTGTTGTCGCTGTCCCAGGACAGCACCACGCGCAGCTTGGCCGGCGTCTCGCCGCTGCCGTTGTTGTAGAACTGCACGCGGCGTACCTGCTGGCCATCCGGGCTGCGCACCTCGACGTTATTGCTGCCGGCCGGGAACACGAAGGGCCGGTCGAAACCACCGCCCTCCTGCACCTTGAGCGGCATGCTCAGGCCGTTGACCACCAGGCGCGCCGGCGCGCCGCTGGGCGCCTTGTCGGTGGCGCTGATCTGCCCGCGGATGCGTGCGCTGTCGCCCTGGTCGGGCGCGCTGTTGACCGCCGAGGCCGGGTAGTTGACCTCCTGCATGAAGTGCGCGCCCTCGTCCGAGCCGGTGCGCCAGCCGGCGCGCGGGGTGTCCAGGGTGATGCCGGCGAACGCGCCGAGCGGCATGGCGCAGGCCAGGAAGGCGACCGAGTAGAAACGATGAGTCATGGCTGAGCTTCCAGCAGCAGATGGCGGGCGAGGCCCTCGATATAGGTTTCATCCTGGCCGTTCGGATGAGCGTCGAAGGCCAGGTGCAGGTATTCGTGAGCCAGGTCGAGGCGATCCTGCAGCGACAGCAGGCCGCGCACGTAGATGCGCCGGCGCTCACGATCGACGTGCGGGTTGCCGCTGTACAGGCGGCACACGGCGAACTCGGCAGTCTCGGCATAGCCCGGTTCGCGGTCCAGCAGCTCGCGCCAGCTGCGGCGCTGCTTGTGCAGCCAGTCCTCGGCGGCGGGCAGCGGCTGGCAGGCGGCCACCGGCCGATCCCAACGGCTCAGGCTGGCACGCGGAAAGGCGCGGGCGAGGATGGCGTCGTAGCGCAGACCGGCCTGGGCCTGCTCGACGGCCTGACTCCAGGCCAGGCGATCCGCGCCAGGCTGGTCGGCGTGATAGGTGACGGGGCTGCCGGCCAGTACCAGATCGGCGGTCCAGGCGGCGATCGCGAGCGCGGCGGCGCTCGCCGGACGCGGCGCCATCCGCTGCTGGGCGCTGCTGTCGCGGATCGCCAGGCATTCGCCACGGCGCTCGCCGTTCTGCAGCAGGTAACTGCGGATGCTCACCGCCAGGGCCTTGGCCGCCTCGGCCGGCTGCGCCGTCGCCTCGCGGTCCAGCACCCGCGCCACGTATTCCTCGCGGCTCAGGCGCGCCACCAGGCGCGGCTGCTCGCCAGCGAGCAGGAACAGCTCACCAAGGCTCTCGATCTCCAGTTCATTGCCGTTGGCGAACGCCACCCGATAGTGCCCGCGCAACGCGCCGGACTGGCTCACCATGTCGCCATTCGCGCGACTGAGGCCGCGCAGCGGATAACGGTCGAACAGCGCCACCTCGACGCAGCCGCCCGGCTCCACCGGCCAGGGTGCCGGCAGCACCTTGCCGAGGGCCTCGGCATGACGCTTGAGCACGCCCTGACTGGTACCGGAGCCGCCGGCCCAGAGGGGCGTGCCATCGGCCAGCCAGCCGGCGAAGCCACCCTGGCGCGCCTGGGCGTCGCCATCGGCCAGCCAGCTCCAGGTCTTCACCCGCAGGCGCCCGCCGAGCGGGCCGAGCAGCGCGCCGTCGGCGGCGCTCACCGGAACATCGAGCAGCACGCGGCGCGCCTCGGCCTGGGCCGGCAGCGTGGCCAGGCTGTCGAGCAGTTCGCTCACCGCCAACCGCCGCTGTGGCTGCAGGCCGTCGAGATCGAGCAGCCAGTCCGGCGCGCGGCGCGCCTGCCAGTAGTCGCGCCACTCGCCGGCCTGCAGGCCGAGGCGCTGCGGCGCGAAGTACAGGCCGCAGGAACGCACCAGCGCCTGGTCGCGATCGATGCGCTCGCCGGCCTTGCAGCAGTACACCTCCTCGCGATCCTGGCCGGCGCAGGCGTAGCCCGGGTCGGGCAGGCCGCGATCGATCTGGTAGGCGTAGACGAACAGCTTCCACAGGCTGCCCAGCGGCGCTTCCAGACCGGCCGGCAACGGCTCGCGGGAGAGTAGCTGCTGCCCGTCCAGACGCAGCAGCTCGGCGCCCTGCGGCGTGTGCCAGGCCAGCTGCAACGGCGCCGGCCCGGCCGACGCCAGCAGCGGCGGCAACAGCGCCAGCCAGGCGAGCGCGCGCATCCTTACTCGACCTTCAGCTCGGCCAGTGCCGGCTTCTGCTCGAAGGCCTGGGCCTGCGGGTCATACATGCGCGAGTAGCGCGCCGGCGGCAGGTGGAACTCGCCCTTCTGCGAGAAGCGCACCAGGTGGCGCAGCACCAGCTTGCCCTGCAGGCTGTCCACCGGTACCGCGTAGAGCAGTTGGCCCGGCTCGTGACGGGCCTTCTCCAGCGGCGCCGCCTCTTCGGAATCCAGGCCACTGACCTGCAGGCCCCAGGTGGTGCGCTCGACGTCCGCCCCCGGCGGCAGCGGCACTTCCAGCAGACCGTAGCGGCGCGGCGTCTCCGCCTCGCTCTCCAGGGTGATCTCGTCGAGATACAGCTGATCGCCGGAGATCGGACCGTCGCCCACTTCCTCGGCACTGAAGCTGAATGCCGCCTCGCCCGGCACCAGACGCAGCAGGCGACGGCTGACCTTCACCTCCAGCGGGCCGCTCGGTGGGGTAGCGGCGCTGTCGTAGCTGAGTGCGGCGACCAGCGGGCTACCCAGCTCGGCCGGCAGTTCCAGAGTGCTCGGCGGCTGGCTGCCCGACCATTGCCACAGGGTTTCGCCGCTGACGCCCTCGCGAGCCTGCCAACCGGCACCGGGTTGCGGTACGGCAACCGCCGGGGCGTCACCCAGGCGGCGCTGCAGCCAGGTCAGCGCCAGGGCGCGCTCCAGAGTGGCCTGGGCCGGGGTCAGGCGCTGCAACAGCGCGTTGATCTGCAGCGGATCGACCGGACCGCGGGACAGGCGCACCGCCTCGGCGAACGGCTGGGTGCTGGCCGCCACACGCTCACGGGCAGCAGCCAGGCCGACGGCGAAGCGTGGCGGCAGGCCGATCTTGCTGCCGGCCATATCGGCGGCGAGCACGCGAGCCAGGTCCAGGCCCTGGCGCGAGTCCGGGTAGGCCATCACCAAACTGGTCTCGCCACTGTCGTCCAGCGCCACCTCCTGACCTTCGTCTGCGTTGGCCAGGTCTTCCAGCAGGCCCTTGAGCAGGGTCTCGGTGGGCAACTGCATCTCGCGGGCGAAGCCGAGGATCAGCGCACGTTGCAGCAGCGGCACACTCGGCGCCTGCGCGGCGTAGATATCCAGCACGCGCTGCCAGTGTTCCGGCGGCAGCTGCACGGCCAGGGCACGGCTGGCGTGCCAGTCGGCGTAGTAGGCATAGGCGGTGAGGAAGGCATCGGCGTTCTCGCCCTCGCCCCACCAGGTGAAGGTCGCTTCCGGGCCGGCCATCTGCACCAGGCGCAGGCGGCTGTTCTGCATGATCAGGCGCAGGCGTTCGCCGATGCGCGCCTCGCCCTGGGCCAGCGTCGGGTAGGCCAGGCTCAGCGGCAGCAGGCGGCTGGAGGTCTGCTCGACGCAGCCGTAGGGATATTCCAGCAGGTCGTCGAGGGCCGAGCGGAACAGTGCCTGAGTGCTGTCACCGAGGCGCAGGCGGATATTGCCGGCGTCCGCCGGCAGGTTCAGCGGGTTGCTGCCCGGGTTGAGCGCCATGTTCTGCACATGCAGGCGCTGCCAGCCTTCGCCGACGACGCGCAGGCCAACGGCCAGGGCGTCGATCCGCTTGCCGTCCCGCACCAGCTCGGCAGTCAGCTCGTCGGCAGCCAGGGCCGTCGGCGGCAGGGCCAGGTAGTTGGCGCCACGGGCCAGTTCCACCTTCTGCCGCTGCTCCTGGCCGGCGAAGCGGGTCACCAGCTCGGCCTCGGTCTCTTCTTCGCCCTGGTTGAAGGCGAACAGGCCCAGCTGCGGCTTGTCGCCGTCGCGGAACAGGGTCGGCCCGCTCCACTTCAGGTACAGCGGTTTCTCGGAGCGGATGAACTGCTTCTTCTGCCCGACTTCGCCGCTGTCGTTGACCGCACGCACGGTGATGCGCCAGCGGGTCAGCGAGTCGGGCATGCGGAAGCTGAAGCGCGCCTTGCCGTCGGCATCGGTGACCAGATCCGGCTGCCAGGCGGCGGTGTCGACTTCCTCGCGGCGCGGCCGCTCCAGCACCTTGACCCCGCGCTCGCTGCGGTTGGCCCGGCCCGGTGCAGTGGCGTCGCCCGGCAGGGCCACGTCGTAGCTGATAAACGACAGGCTGGCGCTGGTGCGCACGTTGTTGCGTCGCGGGTGGTAGAAGAACTGGTCGATGCCTGGGGCAATCTCCGGCTGCAGGGCGTAGATCATCTCGTCCACCACGCTCACGGTCAGGCGGCTGGCGGCCGGCTGGCCCTTGAACTGGGTAGAAAGGTCGACGGTGACCGTCTCGCCCGGCGCGTAGAGCTCCTTGTCGGTACTCACGGCGATCTCGATCTGCGCCTTGGCCACCTTGATCCCGGCGTTCTGGAAGCTGTAGTCGCCTCCCTTGGTGTAGAGCACCGAGAAGGTCAGGTTGGGCGCGAAGTGGTCGTCCACCGGGATGCGCGCGCGGTACTGGGTGTCGTTGAGCTTCTCGAGCTTGAGCCAGTCGCCGCCGCTGGACAGCAGTGCGGTGGCCTCGACCTTGTCGCGCTCCAGGCTCAGCAGCGCGTCGGCCACCGGCTCGGGGAAGGTGATCAGCGCCAGTGCCTCGTCGCCCGGCTGGTACTGCTCGCGGTCGAACACCACTTCGACGGTGCCGGCCACTGCCTTTAGCCCGCTGCCGCTGACCGAGTGGCCGGTGGCGCCGAGGATCAGGCCGTGTTCGTCCTTGAGGGTGATGTTGTAGGTGCCGGGGTGCTCGAAGCTCAGGCTGAAGCCCTGCTCGTCTTCGCCCAGGCTGGCGCTGTGTTTGCTCTGATCCTCCAGACGCACCCACTCGTAGCTGGCCGGTTTCAGCTCGGTCGGCTGCTCGCTGCGGTAGCTGAACTGCACGGCCTCGCCGGCCGCACTGAAGCGCTGCGGCGCCTCCAGGCGGTAGCGGGCGGCGCCGCGCTCGATAAGGATTTCCTTGCTGGTCTTGACCCGGTAGGCAGCGCCGTCGCTGGCGAACAGAGTCAGCAGGTAGCGGCTGGGCTTGTCGGCGGCCGGCAGCTCGAAAGCGGCGCGGCCCTTGTCGTCGGTAGCCAGCTCGCTGCTGGAGAGCTCGACCGGGAACTGGCCGAGGTATTGCAGCTCGTTGTCGATCATCGACAGCTGCTGTGCACGCAGGCTCAGCTGCAGGCGCGCATTCTTCACCGGTTTGCCGTCCGGGTAGAGCAGCACCAGGTTGCCGGTGACCTTGTCGCCAGTGCGGAAGTCCGGCTTGGCCAGGTCGAGGGCGACCTCGAAGTGTGGCTTGATGTAGTCGGCGACGCGGAAGGCGCTGCTGTACAGCTGGTCGCGATAGAGGAAGCGCAGCTCGTAGCCGCCGGCCACGGCGTTGTCCGGCAGCTGGAAGCGGCCCTGGGTGCCGGCCTTGGCATCCAGGTTCAGGTCCAGGGTCTGCAGGGTAGTGCCGTTGGCGTCGAGCACCGCCAGCTTGAGCGGCGCGGCCTCGGCGGCCTTGGAGTCACGCGCGCTGGTGAACTCACGACCGACGATCTTCACCTCGACCCAGTCGCCCGGACGGTACAGCGGGCGGTCGGTGAAGGCGTAGAGCTTGGTGTCGTAGATCTCGCTGTCGTAGTAGAAGTTTTCCGAGACGAACACGCCGCCCTCGGCGTCCTCGCCGAGCAGGTAGGAACGTTCCGGGCTGGCATGCTCCAGGCGTAGCAGGCCCTGTGTATCGGTGCTGCCACTGCGCATCACGCCCAGGCCATCGGTCCACAGCACCTTGGCGCCGGCGACGGCGTTGCCCTCATGCTTGTGCGCAGTCCACACCAGCAGTTCCTTGCCGGCGATCTTGCTCACCGCCACGGTGTTGGAAACGAACAGCACGGTGGTCGCGCGGAACTTGCCGACCAGCGCCTCGACCAGGTACAGCCCCGGCTTGAGCTTGCCCAGCGGAATGTAGACGTTGCCCGGATTGACGGTGACGAACTGGCTGGACGAACCGGCCAACTCCACGCCCTTGGGCGGCTGGATGGCCTTGGCGTCCCACAGCGGGTAGCGGAACTGGGTCACCAGCGGCACGCCCTTCATCGGCGCGTATTGCGGCTGGGCCTCGAAGGGGGTCGGCGCCTTGATCGCGTCGCCCATCTTCAGCTCCGGCGCCTCTTCGGTCACCTGCACCCGCGACTCGTAGGAGAAGGCCCGCTGCATCACCCGACGCGACTTGCGGTACCAGTTGTCCCACAGGTAGGCCAGGGTGTTGGACAGCCCTTCGCCCTTGTACTGCCCCTCGGCCACCACCCGGTGCAGGTTCTTCTGCCGCTTGAGGAACTCCAGCGGCTGTTCGATGCGATACACGCGCACGTCCACGCCACCGTAGGGCTCCATCATGTAGCGCCGGTAGTCGCGACCCGGCGCTTCCAGGCGCACCTTGGCCACCTCGTCGCTGGCGAAGCTGCTGTCGGCCAGGAGGAAGAACGACTGCCCCGCCACCGGCGAGTAGCCACTGGGCTCGACGCTGTCCTCGGCCTGGGCGGCCAGCGGCAGCAGCGTGGCCAGCAGGGCCGTGGCGGCGAGACGCAGCAGGTTCATAGGCATGCTCATCGGCTGACAAAGTGCAGTCGGTAGACGCCAATGAAGTTGGGGTTGGATGCGTCGGGAATCCATCGGGTGTCCTTCCATGTCATCAGTTGCTGCAGGCTCACGGAGCGCATGCCGTTGTCGGTCGGGGTGGTGGTGCCGGTGTGGTAGACGATGTTGCGGCCCATCCAGATCATCAGGTGCTGCTCGTCGCCCTGATCGAAGAAGATCAGGTCGCCGGGGCGCGCCTGGTTGAGGTCACGCCCCACCAGGGTGCTGTTGAACTGGATCAGCTTGATCGCGTTGACGTAGGGGCCGAGCTGGCCGCCGCCCTGCTGCCACTGCTGCGCCAGGCCGCGCTGGGCATCGCTCAGTTCCAGCTCCGGCGGCAGGTAGCGATTGCTCAGGCCGTTGGCGCGTAGCCACTTGGCGTCATGGACCTTGAGCGCCTCGTTGGCGGCGAAGCGCACCAGGCCGGCACAGTCCTGCTGGTGCCAGCGCGGGCTGGGGCCCTGGCGCAGCTGCTCCTGGGCGATGCGCACGAACCAGGCGCGGAACACCTGGGACTGTTGCACGTCCAGCGCGGGCGCATTGGCCCATGCCGGCGCGCCAAGGGCGAGCAGCAGGGCACCGAGCAGCAGGTGTTTCAAAGTGCGCGCCATTCTAACGGTAGCCATTGCCAGGCTTCGTCAGCGGCCGCGTCGGCCGGCAGGCTCAGCGCGTACTTGCCGTGACCGGACAGCGAACGCAGCTTGGGCAGCAGGTTGGCCTGGGCGGCGTTGCGGAACACCGGCTCGATATCTTCCGGCAGGCTGTCCAGGGTCTCGCGTTCGAGCAGCGCGGCCAGGCTGTCCGGGGCCAGGTAGGCCGGCACCAGGGCGTTCTCCGGCAGCACTTCGGCCAGCGGCGGGAAACGCTTGTCGAGGGTCTGGGCGGCCTTGTCGAGCAGGCGGTCGTCCAGCGAGAACAGCAGGGTCGAGCCGTGGCGCGCCAGGCCGACGCGGAAGAAGGCGCGCGAGGCCAGGGCGTCCGGCTGCTCGGCGAGGTCCGCCGGGTATTGACCGAAGTTGGAACCGACCTGACGCTGCCACTTGTGCAGCTCGCCCTGGGCAGTCTCCTCGACCGGGAAGCTGCCGCCCTCGGCATAGGGCTCCCAGGCGCCGATCAGGCGGTCGAACAGCGCGCCCAGCTCGGCGTCGGTCTGCGCGCCGGGCGTGTCCTTGAGGGTGCCGACCAGCAGCGGCGAGTGCAGGCGCGAGTCCGGGTACCAGCACAGGCCGGCACTGCCACTGAGCTGGGCGGCCAGCTCGGCGGCGGCCTTGGGTTCGGCGCCGACCTTGGTCAGCAGCCGCTCCGGCAGGCCCGGTGCCACCGGCAGCGCCACGCAGGCGCTGGCGCCCATGGGCATGGCGCGCCACACCGGGGCGAAGTCGAAGGCGCCCTGCCCCTCCACCTCGTCCAAGGCCAGGAAACTGCCCCAGCCCTGGTCGTTCAGCTCGAAGCGCAGGCCAGCGAAGGCCGGCAGGAAGCGCCGGTAGCCCAGGGCGAGGAAGTCCGCGCCGAGGGTCACGCGCTGCTGCAGGGCGCCGCGCTCACCCAGGCCGAAGCGCTCGGGGAACGGATGCTGGCCGGCCAGCAGGGCTTCGGCAGCCTCTGCGGAGACCTTGGCCAGGCCTGGCGGTGGCGGCTCGATCGGAATCGGCTGGTTGTTTTCATCCACGGCCACCGGGGCGTCTTCATCGACCTCCGGTTGCGGTGCCGGACCGAACAGCATGTCGGTGCTGGACATCAGCAGCAGCTGGTCGCCATGCGAGGCGAACAGGATGGAACGGTCGCCGTTGTAGCGCAGGCGATAGAAAGGCACCGCCGCGCCATCGACCATGAACGCGCCGGCCTGGCTCAGCTGGGTGTCATCCAGCGCCACCTTGGCCAGCGGCTCCAGTACCTTGGCCAGGCCGCCGCGCTGGATCAGCACCACGAAATGGCGCAGACGGCCACCGGCGTCGCGCCACAGGGCCACCTCGGCAGGCTGGTCGAGCAGCTCGTCGAGCAGGTTGTCGCGCAGCTGCAGGTCATGCTCGTAGATGATGCGGCGCAGGCTGCCGGTCAGGCCGAGGCGGTCGGCGTTGTTCTCGTAGTAGAACACCAGGTCCTCGGTGAGGGTGTCGCGCAGAAGCGGCACCTTGAGCACGTCCTTGGGCAGGCGGCCCAGCGAGGCGCTCTCGATCAGCACGTCCGGGCGCGCCAGGTCGAGGCCCAGGTAGTTGGCTTCGACCAGTTGGCGCTCGCCCTGCGGCTCGTACTCGAGCCAGGCGAACAGGCCGGCGGCCGTCACCGGCAGGGCCACGGCCAGGCCCAGCAGCAGCGGGCGCCAGCGGCGCGGGCCCGGCGTGGCGACGGGCTCGACGGGCTCGACGGGAGTGGTGTTCTCGCTCATAGGTAAAGACTCCGCAGGAGCGTTCAGTAGTTGAAGGACTTCACCGGCAGCAGCTCGCCGATGGTGCGCAGCGGCACGACGAAGGTCTCGCGCCGCTCGTTGACGGTGTTCTCGTTGAACACCAGGCTGATCTGCGAGGTGATCACCTCGTTCTGGTTGCTGCCAGCCTGGAAGTTGTAGCCCTGGCTGCCCAGGTTGCCCCAGTAGTTGACATACACCAGGTAGGTGCCGCGCAGCGGCGCGGTCATGCTGAACATCTCCGGGCCGGGACCATCGACGCTGTCCACGTCGAGGCCACCGCCGTTGCTCATCACCGGGTCAGCCCAGTAGGCGTGCTGGCCATCAGGGGTGATCACGTGCAGGTCGAGCTCGGCCTTGGGGTCGTCCCAGCCGAGGACGATGCGCACCCGCGCCGGGGTCTTCAGGTGGTTGGCTTCATAGAACTGCACGCGACGCAGCGGCTTGCCATCGGCACGCAGCTCGACGCTGTTGGAACCGGCGCCGAAGTTGTAGGGGCGGACGAAGCGGCCTTCGGCGTCGGTATACAGAGGCAGGGGATTGCCGTTGACCGCCAGCACATGCGGCTGGCGCAGGCCCTGGGTGCCTTCGAGCTTGCCGGCGATCAGGCTGCGCCCGCGCTGGCCGCCGCGATCGATGGGTGGCGTCGGGTAGGCCACGCGGGCGTCGGCCGAGCGTTCGAGCAGGCCATCGTGACGCCAGCCGGCCGTGGGGCCTTCCAGACTGGCGGAGGGGTCTGCCCAGGCAACCGATGCCAATAGCATCAGGCTCGCCGACAACAGCAGGGGGCGCATGATTAATCCTTTAAAGGCGCTAAGTTGCCAAGGCTAGCGATTGACACGACTCCTTACAATCTCCGGCCAGCAGAACCGCACGGAGTTTGGCAGCCAATCACACTCGTGACGCCCACAGTCGACTGCGGCCGATTTTTCGCTACCCGAGCGAGCGTGACCAGTATCACAAATCGTTCAAACTTCGCCACCGCCCCCGGCGCCGTTCAGGCGGCGGAAAGCGCATAATTTCGCCCGCCGATTGCCAGTACATTCGGTGCCGCTGGCGCAATGCCCGCACTTACCATCTGCAGGGATGCACATGTTCACCTCGCTCATTGCGGCCTGCCGCCGCGCCTTCGCGTTCGTCTCCTTTATTGTTCTCGGTGTGCTGCGCCTGGCACGCTGGCTGCTTTCTGCCCTGGTCGGCAGCTGGCAGCCGCCGCTGTGGCTGCGCAAGCTGTGGCAGGGCCTGTGCGCCTGCGGCCGCTGGCTGCGCGCACGTCCCGGCAAGACTGCCGCCGGCCTGGCCGTGCTGGCCGTGCTCGGTGGCGCCGGCGCCTACGCCTGGCACTGGTACCAGAACCTGCCGGTGCCGCACACCGTGGCCTATTCGGTGCACGCACCGAACCTGACCGGTTACCAGCACGAGCCGATCAGCATCGACACCCTGCGCGTCGACTTCCACGAATCCGCCGCACCGCTGGACGCGATCGGCAAGGAGGTCCACGAGGGCATCAGCCTGCAGCCAGCCACCAAGGGCGCCTGGCACTGGGCCAACGACCGCAGCCTGGTGTTCACCCCGGCCGGCGACTGGCCGATCGACCAGGCTTATCAGGTCACCCTGAATGAAGAAGGCCTGCTGGCCGACGGCGTACTGCTCGACCGCTACCAGTTCGACCTGCGCACCCAGCCGTTCAGCGTCAGCGTGGCCAGCCGCGAGCTGTACCAGGATCCGGTGGTACCGAGCCTGAAGAAGCTGGTGGCGACCATCAACTTCTCCCACCCGGTCGACGAAGAGTCCTTCCGCCAGCGCGTCTCCATCGCCCTGGATCGCGGCCTGGAATACCGTGACAAGGACGTGGCGCCGACGCCGGAGATCAGCTTCGCCAAGAACAAGCTGGCCGCCTATGTGCACTCCGCGCCGCTGGCCACGCCGCTGGAAACCACCGGCGTCAGCCTGCAGGTAGAGAAAGGCATTCAGGCCCGCGACGGCGGCAATGCCAGCGCCCAGCCACTGCAGACATCGGTCAGCGTACCGGGGCGCTATCGACTGACCTTCAGCGCCAGCAATATCCAGTTCGTCGACAACGACCGCGGCGAACCGGAGCCGGTGCTGATGTTCAGCAGCTCCAGCGCGGTGAGCGACGAAGCCATCGCCAAGCAGGTGCAGGTCTGGCTGCTGCCCGAGCGCGATAATCAGGGCAGCGAATACTGGGATGAGTCGGAAGTCGACGAACAGACCCTGGCCCGCGCCGAGCGCGTGAAGCTGACCCATGTGCCCAGCGTCGAGCCGTTGAACAGCCTGCACGCCTTCAAGTTCAAGGCCGAGCCGGGGCGCTACGTCTATGTGAAGGTGGCGGCCAAGGTCGAGGCAGTCGGCGGCTACCTGGCCAAGGACCCGACCTACAGCCTGCTGCAGATGCCCAAGTACCCGCGCGCCCTGGCCTTCCTTTCCGAAGGCGCGCTGCTCAGCCTCAACGGCGAGAAGCAGCTGGGCATCCTCGGGCGCGGCGTGCCCGGCGCCCAGGTGGAGATCTCGCGCCTGCTGCCCGGCCAGCTGCATCACCTGGTGGACCAGAACTACGGCAACTTCGCCCGCCCCGAAATTTCCAATGGCTACTTCGACCGCCTGGTGGAGCGCATGCAGGTCAAGCTGTCACTGGACGCCAGCGATCCCTCGAAGACCCAGTACAGCCATGTCGACCTGGCGCCCTACCTGAATGCCGACGGCGGCCGCCGTGGCATCTTCGTGATCAAGCTCAGCTCCGAGGATGACCCGAGCCAGGACACCTTCGATTACTACTATGACGACAACCCGACCCGCGACCTGCGCTTCGTGGTGGTCACCGACCTCGGCATCATCGCCAAACGCAGCAGCGACGGCAGCCACGACCTGTTCGTCCAGTCGATCAGCCAGGGCGGCCCGGTAGCCGGCGCCGAAGTGCAGATCCTCGGTCGCAACGGCCTGCCGGTGGCCAGCGCCTATACCGACGACAGCGGCCAGGCACACTTCGCCAAGCTCGACGAGCTGCGCCGCGAGAAGACCCCGCTGATGTACGTAGTCAATTACGGCAACGACCAGTCCTTCCTGCCGGTCGCGAACAGCCAGCACCGCCTCGATCTGTCGCGCTTCGATATCGGCGGCCAGTACGAGAACGGCGAGCCGGACCGCCTCGGCGCCTACCTGTTCAGCGACCGCGGCCTGTACCGCCCGGGCGAAACCGCGCACCTGGGCATGATCGTGCGCACCGCCAACTGGAGCGGCCAGCTGCAGGGCCTGCCGGTGGAACTGGACGTACGCGACCCGCGCGGGCAGAGCGTGCTGCGCCAGCAACTGAAGCTCTCCGCCAGTGGCTTCGAGAGCCTCGACTTCCATAGCAGCGAGGCAGCGCCGGCCGGCACCTACACCGCGACCCTGAGCCTGATCGACGAAGACGAGCGGCGCACCGCGCTGGGTAATGTCGACTTCAAGGTGCGCGACTTCGAGCCGGACCGCATGAAGGTCAGCGCCACCCTGGCCAAGGCACCGGTGAAGGGCTGGATCGCCCCCGAACAGGTCGAGGCCAAGGTCAAGGCCATGCACCTGTTCGGCGCGCCGGCCTCCGGCCGTCGGGTCACCGCCGAGATGACCCTGTCGCCGGCCTACGCCGCCTTCGAGCAGTACGCCGACTACCGATTCCGCATCACCAACTCGCTCAGCGACAGCAGCACCGAGGAACTGGCCGAGAGCCAGACCGACGACAACGGCGAAACGTCGCTCGACCTGCGCCTGGACCGCTACGCCGCCAGCACCTATCGCCTGAGCCTGCTGGCCCGGGTGTTCGAGGCCGAGGGCGGGCGCAACGTCGCCGCCCAGAGCAGCCTGATGGTGTCGTCCGCACCCTGGCTGGCTGGGGTCAAGAGCGTTGATTCGCTGGACTACGTGAGCAAGGGCGCCAAGCGCGAAGTCGAGTGGCTGGCCATCGGCCCCGACCTCAAGCCACTGGCGGTGGACGGCCTGTCCACCAAGCTGGTCGAGCACCGCTACGTGTCGGTGCTGGTCAAGCAGTCCAACGGTACCTACAAGTACCAGTCGCGGATCAAGAACATCCCGCTGGGCAGCCAGCCGCTGAACATTGCCGCCAGCGGTACCAAGCTGAGACTGAACACCAGCGAGCCCGGCGACTTCACCCTGACCCTCAAGGCTGCCGACGGCACGCCGCTGAACCAGGTCGACTACAGCGTGGCCGGCCACGGCAACGCCAGTCGCTCGCTGGAGCGCAACGCCGAGCTGCAGCTGCGCCTGAACCAGGACGCCTATGCCCAGGGCGACGAGGTCGAGATCAGCATCCGCGCGCCCTACACCGGCGCCGGCCTGATCACTATCGAACGCGACAAGGTCTATGCCCACCAGTGGTTCAAGGCCGACAGCACCAGCAGCGTGCAACGCATCCGCCTGCCCGCCGGACTGGAGGGCAACGCCTACGTCAACGTGCAGTTCGTCCGCGACAGCGCTTCGCCTGAGGTGTACATGAGCCCGCTGTCCTACGGCGTGGCGCCGCTGCGCATCAAGCTGGACGCGCGGCGCATCCCGCTGCAGGTCCGCGCGGCAGAGCATATAGAGCCGGGCCAGGCGCTGGACATCAGGGTCAGCGCCGACCGCCCAGGCCGCGCCGTGATCTACGCCATCGACGAAGGCATCCTGCAGGTCGCGCGCTACAGGGCGCCGGACCCGCTGGCGCAGTTCTTCCAGAAACGCGCCCTGGAAGTGCAGACCAGCCAGATCCTCGACCTGTTGCTGCCCGAGTTCAGCCGCCTGCTCGACGCCGCTGCCGCCGGTGGTGACGGCGAGGACCTGCTCGGCGCTCACCTCAACCCGTTCAAGCGCAAGCGCAAGCCGCCGGTGGCCTACTGGTCCGGCCTGGTCGACCTGCAAGCCGGCGACAACGACTTCCGCTACAACGTGCCGGACTACTTCAACGGCAAGCTGCACCTGTTCGTGGTGGCGGTGGACGACGCCCGTATCGGCGTGGTCGAAGGCGCCACCGAGGTACGCGGTCCGCTGGTGATCACGCCCAACGTGCCGGCCTTCGTCGCTCCGGGCGACCTGTTCAAGGTCAGCGCCGGGGTGTTCAGCAACCTGGAGCAGCCGACCACGGTCAAGGTCAGTGTGGAGACCAGCGCCGGACTGAAGATGAAGTCCATCGACCAGGCCGAGCTGCATCTGGCGCCACGCAAGGAAGGCGTGGTGGAGATCGACCTGCTGGCCCAGGAGAACCTGGGTTCGGCGGGCATGACCTTCGTCGCCACCCTGCCCGACGGCCGCCGCGTGAAGATCGGCGAGACCACCTCGGTACGCCCGCTGGTCGAGCGCCGCGTGGCACTGACCCTGGGTCGCACGGAAGATGCCAGCGGTGAGGTGCAGGTCAGCCGCGACCTCTACCCGCAGCTGCGTGACGTGCGCTTCGCCGCCGCCGGCTCGCCACTGGTGTGGGCCAGCGGCCTGCAGAGCTACCTGGACGACTACGGTTACAGCTGCACCGAGCAATTGGTGTCCAAGGCCATGCCGGCACTGGTCTGGGGCAGCTCGGCCACGGGCGTCGACCCGCAGGCGGTGCCGTCCTTCGACAACGCCGTACGCATCCTGCGCTCGCGGCAGAACCTGGAAGGCGGCTTCGGCCTGTGGGCGGCCAACCCGCAGGTGGCGCCGTTCGCCAGCCTGTACGCCACCGACTTCCTGATCGAAGCCAAGGAGCGTAACTTCGCGGTACCGGGCGACCTGCTCAACCGCGCCAACGGCTACCTCTCGCAACTGGCCAACGGCCCCAGCGAAGGCCTGGAGGAACTGCGCAACCGCGCCTACGCCGCCTACCTGCTGACCCGCCAGGGCGTGGTCACCAGCGGCGCGCTGGCCGATATCCGCGAGCGCTACGAAACCTTCCACAGCCAGAACTGGCAGCAGGACATCGGTGCTGCGTATCTGGCCGCCAGCTACAAGCTGCTGAAGCAGGACAAGCAGGCCGACAAGCTGTTTGACCAACAAGTGTGGCGCAATCTGGAGCAGGGCTGGAGCAGCTACGGCCTGTACTACGACCCGCTGGTGCACGACGCCGAGCACCTGCGCCTGCTGGCCACGCACTTCCCCACCGAGCTGGACGAGGTGCCGGTGAAGCTGCTCGACGCCATGGGCCAGCGCCTCAGCGAACAGCGCTACAACTCGCTGTCCGCCGCCCTGCTGCTGCGGGCACTGGACAGCTACGGCGAGCGCGCCGAGGACGGCCTCAACCTGCGCGTCAGCGCCTGGCTGGGCAAGCAGGGCGAGCAGCCGCTGGCATTGAGCGGCAAGCCGCCGGTCAGCGACGTGCCGCAGGCGGCCAAGATGCTGTTGCTGCGCAAGGACGGCGACGCGCCGGTGTTCTACATGCTCAGCGAAGGCGGTTACGACCGCGGCGCGCCGGACAAGGTGATCGCCGACGGCCTGGAGGTCACTCACGAGTACACCGACCTGAACGGCGAGCCGGTCAAGCAGGTGCGCGTCGGCGACGAGTTCCTGGTGCGCCTGCGCCTGCGCGCCAAGGACTTCGACCAGGTGCGGCAGGTGGCCGTGGTCGACCTGCTGCCGGGTGGCACCGAGCCGGTGTACAACCAGCCGGCGCCGGTCACCGAGGCCAGCGAGGAAGACGGCGAGTACGAAGAGGAAAGCGAGTACGAAGAACCCAGTTGGCAACCACCGGTGGGCGAGCTGGCGATGAGCGACTGGTCGCCCGAGTTCGCCGATGTGCGCGACGACCGCGTGGTGCTCTACGGCACCGTCTACCGCGACGCCGCCACCTTCGTCTACCGCGTCCGCGCCACCAACGCCGGCACCTTCGGCACACCGCCGGCCTATGCCGAGGGCATGTACGACACTACCCAGCAGGCCCGCGGCAAGGCCGGCCAGCTGACCATCGTCAAACCCTGACGGTCACCTCCCGCCGCTTCGCGCGGCGGGAGGCCCTACACCCATCACATAGGCAGCGCATGAACCGATCACTGCTTTTTCTGCTGCTTGGCACCGTCCTGCCGGCATTTGCCGAGCAGCTACCGGCCGACGTCGCCACCTTCATCTCCGACCATCAGAACTGCGAGCACTTCAGCGGCGAGGAACCTTATGACGAGGAGCGCCGGGCCTTCCTGAACGAGCAGCTGCAGGGCTGCGACCAGCTGGAAAGCCGCCGGGCCGAGCTGCAGCAGCGCTACGCCAGTGACCCCGAGCTGTTGCGCCTACTGGAGCAGCATCCACCGCTCTGACCATGCCAGCCCTCCCCTTCACTTCTCGACGCAGGCATCGCCTCGGCCTCTTTGTGTTGGCCGCAGCAAGTCTGTTGCTGGCCCTGCGCCTATGGCCGCACACACCGCTGCGCGAGGCGGCGCCGCTGTCACGCATGGTGCTGGCGGAAAACGGCGAGCTGCTGCGCATGACCCTGGCCAGCGACGGCCAGTACCGCCTGTGGGTGCCGCTGGAGCGCATCGCGCCGGCCATGGTCGAGGCGCTGCTGCTCAAGGAGGACCGCCACTTCTACCGGCACCCGGGCGTCGACCCCACGGCGCTGGTGCGCGCGGCCATGGCCACCTATGGCGGCGGCATGCGCCAGGGTGGCTCGACCCTGAGCATGCAACTGGCCAGGCGCCTGTACGACCTCAACTCGCGGCAGATTCCCGGCAAGCTGCAGCAGATCGCCCTGGCCCTGTGGATCGAGGCACGCCACAGCAAGCACGACATCCTCGAGGCCTATCTCAACCTGGCGCCCATGGGCGGCAACATCGAGGGCGTCGAGGCGGCCAGCCGCATCTACTTCGGCAAGGCGGCAGCGCAGCTGTCGCTCAGCGAGGCCCTGGCCCTGGCGGTAATTCCCCAGCAGCCGGGCCGCGGCCAGTTCGGCCCGGCGCTGCAGCGCGCGCGCCTGCAGCTGATGGCCCAGTGGCGCCGCGAGCATGCCGACGACCCGCGCAACGAGGGCCTGCTGGAACTGCCGCTGCAGGCCCGCACCCGACGCCAGCTGGCGTTCCGCGCGCCGCACCTGAGCGAGCAGCTGCTGGCCAGCCACACTGACAACGAACTGCACAGTACCCTCGACCCACGCCTGCAGCGGCGCCTGGAACAGCTGGTCAGCCAGTTCGTCGACGACCGACGCAAGCTGGGCGTGCGCAACGCCACGGCGATCCTGGTGGACAGCCGCGACCAGGCGGTGAAGGCGCTGATCGGCTCGGCGGATTACTTCGATGCGAGCATCCACGGCCAGGTCAACGGCGTGCAGGCGCGCCGCTCACCAGGTTCGACGCTCAAGCCGTTCCTCTACGGCCTGGCCCTGGACCAGGGCGTGATCCAGCCGATGAGCATCCTCAAGGACGCACCCAGTGCCTTCGGCGCCTTCCAGCCGGAGAACTTCGACGGCAAGTTCGCCGGCCCGCTGACCGCCCAGGACGCGCTGATCCGCAGCCGCAACGTGCCGGCCGTGTGGCTGACCAGCCAGCTGCGCCAGCCGTCACTGCACGGCCTGCTGCAGCGCGCCGGCATCAAGGGCCTGCGCGAGGAGGAGTTCTACGGCCTGGCGCTGGCGCTCGGCGGTGGCGAGCTGACCCCGGCCGAACTGGCCAGGCTGTACCTGATGCTGGCCGGCGACGGGCGCCTGCGCCCACTGCGCTGGACCCGCGAGGAGCGCAGCGGACCGGGCGCCCAGCTGCTATCGCCGCAGGCGGCCTTCATGGTCCGCGACATGCTGCGCCACAACCCGCGCCCGGATGGCCTGCCCGCCGATGCCCGCGGCCGCGACTGGCCGGTGGCCTGGAAGACCGGCACCTCCTGGGGCTTCCACGACGCCTGGAGCGCCGGCCTGGTCGGGCCCTACGTGCTGGTGGTGTGGGTCGGCAACTTCGACGCCACGCCGAACCCGGCCTTCGTCGGCATCAAGACCGCCGCACCACTGTTCTTCCGCATTGCCGACGCCCTGCCATTGGCCCTGCCGGAAGAGCGCGTTCCAGCCGACCGGCCGCCCTCGGGACTGACTCGCGTCGAGGTCTGCGCCGCTTCCGGCGAGCTGCCCAACCGCTGGTGCCCGCAGACCCGCAAGACCTGGTACATCCCGGGTGTGTCGCCGATCCGCGTATCCGACCTGCACCGCCCGGTGATGGTCGACCGCCTGACCGGCAAGGCCGCCTGCCCGCCCTTCGACCCGGCGACCAGCGAACTGCAGGTGTTCGAGTTCTGGCCGTCCGACCTGCAGCGCCTGTTCGCCGACGCCGGCCTGCCCCGGCGCACGCCGCCGGACGCCCAGCGCGACTGCCAGGTGCAAGCCGCCATCGACACCCGCGAGGCGCCACGCATCACCTCGCCGCTGACCCAGGTGACCTACAGCCTGCGCCTGTCGCAGCCACAGGAAAGCATCACCCTGGCCGCCCATGCTGCCGCCGATGCCCGCCTGCTGTACTGGTTCGCCGACCACACCCTGGTCGGCCAGGGAACACCGCAGACCGCCCTGCAATGGCGGCCCGAGCGCTCGGGGCAATACCGTATTCGGGTCAGCGACGACCAGGGCCGCAGCACCAGCCGGGCGCTGCAGGTGGAATTCCTGCCGTAGAGAAGTAGCCCGGATGCAATCCGGGAACGGCTGCTCAGGTCGTTTACCGGATTACATCCGGGCTACGGCTTTAACGGCGTCAGATCCAGCCGCCCCACTGCAGCACGAGCAGGCCGAGGTTGGTAGTGACCACCGCCAGAAGGGTAGTGATGACGATGATCGCCGCCGCCAGTTCGTGGTTGCCACCGGCGGCACGGGCCATCACATAGCTGGCCGCCGCCGTGGGGCTGGCGAAGTAAAGGAAGAGGATGGCCAGCTCGGCGTTGCGAAAGCCGCAGAAGTAGGCGCCCGCCGTACCCAGCACGGGCAGCCAGATCATCTTCATCAGGCTGGCGCCAATGGCCAGGCCGCTGCTCGCGCGCAAGGAAGCCAGCGACAGGGTGCCGCCGATGCAGATCAGCGCCAGCGGCAGGGTCAGCTGCGCCAGGTACTCGCCAGAGGTGGTCAGCCAGCCGGGCAGGCGCACTTGCCAGTAGGCGAAGGGAATCGCCGCCAGCACACCGAGGATCAGCGGGTTGCGCAGGATGCCCTTGAGGATGCTCCAGGCGCTGGCCTTGGCGTTGGGGTTGTAGACCTCCAGGACGATCACCGAGAGGGTGTTGTAGCTGAGGATCACCACCCCGCCGAGTATGCCACCCAGCGACAGGCCGTAGTCGCCATACAGGCTGGTGGCCAGGGCCAGGCCGATGATGCCGTTGTTGCCACGGAACGAGCCCTGCACGAACACCCCGCGTTCGGCCCGCGGTACCCGCAGCAGGGCCCAGCCCCAGGCCAGCAGGAAACCGATGACCGTGGCCAGCAGGAAGTAGCCGAGCAGCGCCGGTTGCAGCGCGGTACTGAGGTCGGCGTGGAGAATCGCGAGGAACAGCATGACCGGCATGCTGACGTTGAACACCAGCGCCGAGGCGGTACTGATGAACTGCGCGTCGATCAGGGCCAGGCGCTTGAGCGCCACGCCGAGGAACAGCATGGAGAACACCGGCGCGGTGATGGCGAGTGTCTGCTGGACAACGGCGAGCATGGCAGCCCCGACTACTTGATCAGGCGGCTAATGATAACCGCTGTAGTCGGGGAAAGGCTTTCACCGGGCTTTCAATCACCGTAAAGCCGCGTGGCAGCCCAACGCCGGTTGCACCCGCCCTACGCCGTTCACACCAGGTGCTTAGCGACGTACCGGGCGCTTCTGCAGCTTGCGTTGCAGGGTACGCCGGTGCATGCCCAGCGCCCGTGCGGTGGCGGAAATGTTGCCGTCATGCTCGGCCAGCACACGCTGGATATGCTCCCACTGCAGGCGGTCTACCGACATCGGGTTTTCCGGCACCAGGGTGGTCAGGTCGGCATGCTCGGAGAGCAGCGCGGTCAGCACGTCGTCGGCATCGGCCGGCTTGCACAGGTAGTTGGTGGCGCCGCGCTTGATGGCTTCCACCGCGGTGGCGATGCTCGAGTAGCCGGTGAGAATCACCACGCGCATCTCGGCATCCAGCTCCAGCAACTTGGGCAGCAGCACCAGGCCGGAGTCGCCCTCCATCTTCAGGTCGAGCACGGCGTAGTCGGGCAGGTCCTCCTTGGCCAGGGCCAGGCCTTCGTCCGCCGAGTTGGCCACGCTCACGCGCAGGCCGCGACGCTCCATGGCACGCGCCATCACGCGGGTGAAAGTGGCGTCGTCGTCCACCAGCAGCAGGTGCGGATGTTCTTCCTGGTCGTTGAGGTGTTCGTCAGACATGTTGCTCTCCCAGTCTGGGCAGGCGCAGTTCCGTCAGGGTGCCGCCCTCTTCATGGTTGTAGAGTTTCACCGAACCGCCGGCCCGCGTCACGCTGGCCTGGCTGAGGAACAGGCCGAGGCCGAAGCCTTTGCCCTTGGTGGTAAAGAATGGTCGGCCGATCTGCTCGGCAATGGCCAGCGGCACGCCGGCGCCGTGGTCACGGATGCTCAGGTTGACCCACTGCTCGTCCCAGTCGAGGCGGATGTCGAGCTTGTCCGGGCAGGCGTCGGCGGCGTTGTTCAGCAGGTTGAGCAGCGCCTGGGTCAGGTCGGCCGGCGGCTGCAGGCGCGGCACCGCACCGGCCCCCAGGCACTGGAAGCGATAGGTGGCCTCGGGGCGCATCAGGTGCCAGCGGTTGAGGGTGGTCTCCAGCCACTGCACGGCAGTCTGCTCGAACACCGCCTGGCGGCGATCCGCCTCGGCGGCGCGCACCAGCTGCTGCAGGGTGTCCTTGCACAGCTGTACCTGCTCCTGCAGCAGGGCCAGGTCATCCTGCAACGCCGGCTTATCACGGTACTCCTGGCGCAGCTCCTTGAGCAGCACGCTCATGGTCGCCAACGGCGTGCCCAGCTCGTGAGCCGCGCCGGCGGCCTGGGTCGCCACCGCCAGCAGCTGCTGGTCGCGCATGCCTTCCTCGCGACGCAGGGCCTGCAGTTCGTCCTGGCGACGCAGCGCACCGGCCATCTTGGCGGCGAAGAAAGTGATCAGCACCGCCGCCATGGCCACGGAGAGCCACATGCCGTAGATCAGCAGCGACTCGCGCTGGGCCACCGGAATGTTCAGCGGATGCGGCCAGAACAGCAGCACGCTGTAGCCGGCCAGGCCCAGGGCGCACAGCGCCATGGTGTGCAACCAGGGCAAGGTGGCCGCGGCAATGGTCAGCGGCACCAGGTAATAGGAAACGAAGGGGTTGGCCGGCCCGCCCGAGTAGTACAACAGCACGCTGTGGATCACCAGGTCGCAGGCCAGTTGCACCGTGTACTCCAGCTCGGTGACCGGCCACGGCCCGCGCAGGCGCAGCGCGGTAACCAGGCACAGGCCGAGGGAAACGGCGAGCGTCGCGCACAGCGGCAGCCAGGGCAGCGGCACCATGCCGGACAGATAGGCGATGCCCACCGAAGCGGCCTGAGCGGCCAGCACCAGCAGGCGGATCAGCGTCAGGCGCCAGAGATTCTGCCGGCTGGCGGAGAGCAGTTGGACGGGAGCGTACATGGAGGTCTGTGACATGCGGCGAGTATAACCAGAGGTCCGGGGTGGCCGCCTGCCTGCGGCAACCGGCCGCAGCGCGAAGCGGCCAGCAACGGGCAAAAGAAAATCTGCGAACCTGTGTTAACCCGAATAGTCTGACTCCATCGTCAAACCCCAGGACAATCACCCGCAAGGAGTTTCCATGCACGCACTCAATCGTCTCGCCGCCGCCTTCGCCCTCGGCCTGGCCACTGTCGCCAGCCTGCCGGCCATGGCCGAGGAGCCGCGCTACAACCAGGTATCGCTGCGCGCGGAAGTCAGCCAGGAAGTGGCCCACGACCGCATGTACGTCACCCTCTACACCGAGGCACAGAGCGAAGACCCGGCCGCGCTGGCCAGCGACGTGACCAAGACCCTCAACGCCGCCATCGACAGAGCGCGCAAGGTACAGGGCGTGAAAGTCAGCCTGGGCAGCCGGCAGAGCTACCCGGTGTACGAGAACGAAGGCAGCAAGATCAGCGCCTGGCGCGAACGCGCCGAGCTGCGCCTGGAAAGCGCCGAGTTCGCCCGCCTGTCGCAGCTGTCCGCCGACCTGCTGGGCGAGCTGAAGATGGCCGAGATGAGCTTCGCCGTGGCCGAGGACACCCGCAAGACCAGCGAAGACAGCCTGATCAAGGAAGCGGTCGAAGCCTTCAAGGCCCGCGCGCAGCTGGCCACCGAAGCGGTCGGCGGCAAGGGCTACAAGCTGGTCAGCCTGAACCTCAACAGCGGCGGCTTCCAGCCGGTGATGCCGATGCGCGCCATGGCCATGGACCGCGGCAGCTTCAGCAAGAGCGAGGCCGCGCCGCAGATCGAAGCCGGCACCAGCCGTGTGAGCATGAGCGCCGACGGCGTGATCGAGGTGCAACTGCCCTGATAGGGAGCGCAGCGTCGTCATCACCTGATGGCGCTGCGCCAGCTTTTCCTGACCAGACTTTCAGAATTGCGACAACCCGTTACAACCTGGCCACAGCTTCTACACTCCAAGGCGTTTCGCGCTTGCCCACGGCATGTGCCGTGCATAGTTTCACGCAAGGTGCCCACAAGGCATCCCTCACGATGACAACCACAACAAACATGAGGTCAACATGCGTAAGAACGCCGTCATCCAGGCTTTTCTCGCCGCTGGGCTGATCGCCAGCGCCCCGTTCGCCAGCGCCGCCAGCAACCTGGTGTTCTGCTCCGAAGGCAGCCCCGCCGGTTTCGACCCGGGCCAGTACACCACCGGCACCGACTTCGATGCCGCTGCGGAAACCATGTTCAACCGCCTGACCCAGTTCGAGCGCGGCGGCACCGCCGTGGTGCCGGGCCTGGCCGAGAAGTGGGATGTATCGGCCGACGGCCTGACCTACACCTTTCACCTGCGCAAGGGCGTGAAGTTCCATACCACCGAGTACTTCACACCGAGCCGTGAATTCAACGCCGATGACGTGCTGTTCACCTTCAATCGCATGCTCGACAAGGAGCATCCGTTCCGCAAGGCCTACCCCACCGAATTCCCCTACTTCACCGACATGGGCATGGACGCCAACATCGCCAAGGTGGAGAAGCTCGACGAGCACAGCGTCAAGTTCACCCTCAACAGCGTCGACGCCGCCTTTATCCAGAACCTGGCGATGAGCTTCGCCTCGATCCAGTCCGCCGAATACGCCGACCAGCTGCTCAAGGCCGGCAAGGCCGCCGACATCAACCAGAAGCCGATCGGCACCGGCCCATTCGTGTTCAAGCGCTATCAGAAGGACGCGCAGATCCGCTTCACCGGCAACAAGGACTACTGGCTGCCGGAAGACGTGAAGATCGACAACCTGATCTTCGCCATCAACACCGACGCCTCGGTGCGCATGCAGAAGCTGAAGAAGGGCGAATGCCAGATCACCCTGTTCCCACGCCCGGCCGACCTCGAGTCGCTGAAGCAGGACCCGAACCTGAGCATGCCCTCGCAGCCGGGCTTCAACCTCGGCTACATCGCCTACAACGTCACCCACAAGCCGTTCGACCAGCTCGAAGTGCGCCAGGCGCTGGACATGGCGGTGAACAAGCAGGCGATCATCGACGCCGTGTATCAGGGTGCCGGCCAGCTGGCGGTCAACGCCATGCCGCCGACCCAGTGGTCCTACGACGACAGCGTCAAGGACCCGGCCTATGACCCCGAGAAGGCCAAGGCCCTGCTCAAGGCCGCCGGCATCAAGGAAGGCACCGAGATCACCCTGTGGGCCATGCCGGTGCAGCGCCCCTACAACCCCAACGCCAAGCTGATGGCCGAAATGCTCCAGGCCGACTGGGCGAAGATCGGCATCAAGGCCAACATCGTCAGCTACGAATGGGGCGAGTACATGAAGCGCGCCAAAGGTGGCGAGCACGACGCCATGCTGATCGGCTGGAGCGGCGACAACGGCGACCCGGACAACTGGCTGGGCACCCTGTACGGCTGCGACGCGGTCGACGGCAACAACTTCTCCAAGTGGTGCTTCGAGGACTACGACAAGCTGGTGAAGGCGGCCAAGACCACCTCCGACGTGGCCAAGCGCACCGAGCTGTACAAACAGGCCCAGCACGTCCTCAAGGCCCAGGTGCCGATCACCCCGATCGCCCACTCCACCGTGTACCAGCCGATGCGCAAGAACGTGCAGGACTTCAAGATCAGTCCGTTCGCGCTCAACTCCTTCTATGGCGTAGGCGTCGGCAAGTAAGCCGTGCACCGGGCGGAACCTGCGGGTTCCGCCCGTTCGCCCCATAGAAGGAAGAACTCATGCGCAGCCTGTTCATGCCTCTGGCCCTGTGCGCCAGCCTGCCGGTGTTCGCCCAGTCGCAGTCCCTGGTGGTCTGCTCCGAGGCCGCCCCGGAAGGCTTCGACATCGTCCAGTACACCGCCGCCACCACCGCCGACGCCTCGGCCGAGACGGTCTACGAGCGCCTGGTGCAGTTCGCCCCCGGCAGCACCCGCATCATCCCCGCCCTGGCCGAGAGCTGGGAGATCAGCGCCGACGGCCTGACCTACACCTTCACCCTGCGCAAGGGCGTGAAATTTCATCAGACGCCCTGGTTCACGCCGAGCCGCGAACTGAATGCCGACGACGTGCTGTGGAGCTTCCAGCGCCAGCGCGACAAGGAGCACGACTGGCACGAGCTGGCCCCGCGCGGCTTCCCCTACTTCGAGGCCATGGGCTTCGCCGAATTGATTGACGAGATCGAGGCGCTCGACGAGCACCGCGTGCGCTTCACCCTGAAACACCCCGAGACGCCTTTCCTCGCCGACCTGGCCATGGGCTTCACCTCCATCTATTCCGCCGAGTACGCCGAACAGCTGCTCGACGCCGAAACGCCGGAAAAGCTCAACAGCCAGCCGATCGGCACCGGCCCCTTCGTCTTCGAACGCTACGCCAAGGACGCCCAGGTGCGCTTCGCGGCCAATCCGCACTACTGGGGTGGCAAGCCGGCGCTCGACCGCCTGCTGCTGGCCATCACCCCCGATCCCAACACGCGCATTCAACAGCTCAAGGCTGGCGCCTGCCAGGTAGCGCTGTTTCCGCGCCCGAGCGACGTACCGGCGCTGCGCGAGCACAAGGACCTGCAGGTGCTGGAGCTGGACTCGCTGCTCACCGCCTACGTCGCCATCAACACCCAGCACAAGCCGCTGGACGATGTGCGCGTGCGCCAGGCCATCAACCTGGCCTTCGACCGCCAGGCCTACCTGCGCGCCCAGTACGGCGAAGGCAACGCCACCCTGGCGGCGGCACCCTACCCGGCCACCCTGCTCGGCCACGACGAACGCCTGCAGCCCTGGCCCAAGGACCTCGAGCGCGCCCGCCAGCTGCTGGCCGAGGCCGGTCATGAAAAGGGCCTGAAGCTGTCGATCTGGACTCGCCCTGGCGGCGGCCCGACCAACCCCAACCCGGGCATCGGCGCGCAGATGCTGCAGGCGGACCTGGCCGCCATTGGTATCCAGGCCGACATCCGCGTGTTCGAGTGGGGCGAGCTGATCAAGCGCGCCAAGAACGGCGAGCACGACCTGGTGTTCATGGGCTGGGCCGGCGACAACGGCGACCCGGACAACTTCCTCACCCCCAACCTGTCCTGCGCCGCCGCCGAGAGTGGCGAGAATCAGGCCGGCTGGTGTCACCAGGAGTTCGACCAGCTGATCCGCGAGGCCCGCCGGGTCGCCGAGCCGGAGCGCCGTGCCGCGCTGTACCGTGAGGCGCTGGCGATCTTCCACCAGCAAGCGCCGTGGATCGCCCTCGCCCATCCCAAGCAGTTCGCCGTGCTGCGCAAGGATGTCGAGGGCTTCGTGCTCAGCCCCCTGGGCTCCAACAATTTCACCCATGTGAAGCGCAAGCAATGATCACTGCTCCCCTCTCCCTCCGGGAGAGGGGCCGGGGGTGAGGGTCAACCGGGCGGCTATGAGTTGCCTACAACACCCTCACCCTACGCGGGCCGCCCCAGCCCTCTCCCGAAGGGAGAGGGCGTACAAACCTGATGATGCGGAGTACCACAACGCAATGCTGTCCTTTATCGCCAGACGCCTGGGGCTGCTGATCCCCACCTTTTTCGGCGTCACCTTGCTGACCTTCGCGCTGATCCGTCTGATCCCCGGCGACCCCGTGGAAGTAATGATGGGCGAACGCCGCGTCGACCCCGAGATGCACGCCGAGGCCATGCACCGCCTGGGCCTAGACAAGCCGCTGCCGGCCCAGTACCTGGACTACATCGGCAAGCTGGCCCAGGGTGACCTCGGCGAGTCGCTGCGCACCCGCGAGGGCGTGTGGGAGGAGTTCCTCACCCTGTTCCCGGCTACCCTGGAGCTGTCCCTGGCCGCCCTGCTGTTCGCCGGCACCCTGGGCGTGATCGCCGGGGTGATCGCCGCGCTCAAGCGTGGCTCGCTGTTCGATCACGGCGTGATGGGCATATCGCTGGCCGGCTACTCGATGCCGATCTTCTGGTGGGGCCTGCTGCTGATCATGTTCTTCTCGGTGTACCTGGGCTGGACGCCGGTGTCCGGACGCATCGACCTGCTCTACGACATCGAGCCGGTCACCGGTTTCATGCTGATCGACACCCTGCTCAGCGAGGAGGAAGGCGCCTTCCAGGACGCCCTGATGCACCTGATCCTGCCGGCCGTGGTGCTCGGCACCATCCCGCTGGCGGTGATCGCGCGCATGACCCGCTCGGCCATGCTCGAAGTGCTGCGCGAGGACTACATCCGCACCGCCCGCGCCAAGGGCCTGTCGCCGGCCCGCGTGGTGTTCGTGCATGGCCTGCGCAACGCGCTGATCCCGGTGCTGACCGTGTTCGGCCTGCAGGTCGGCGCCCTGCTGGCCGGCGCCGTGCTGACCGAGACCATCTTCTCCTGGCCGGGCATCGGCAAGTGGTTGATCGAGGCCATCGGCGCCCGCGACTACCCGGTGGTGCAGAACGGCATCCTGCTGATCGCCTGCCTGGTGATCCTGGTCAACTTCGTCGTGGATGTGCTCTACGGCCTGGTCAACCCACGCATCCGCCATCAGCGCTAAGAACCTATCCATGACCTGCTGCGCGTCGGCGATACCGCGTCAAAACCAGCTTCGGAATGCTCATGTGCAACAGCACACTCCGCTTCCTCAGCCGCTTTTTCCTTGTCTCGCTCTAGCTCGCGAGGCCATGAACAGGTTCTACGGAGCCCACTATGACAACTGAAATCAATACCACTCTCCGCGACCAGGCACTGTTCTACCCCTCGCCACTGAAGGAGTTCTGGCAGGCCTTCGCCCACAACAAGGGTGCCGTCGCCGGCCTGCTGTTCATGCTGCTGATCCTGTTCTGCGCGCTGTTCGCGCCCTGGGTGGCGCCCTTCGACCCCAGCGAACAATTCCGCGACGCCCTGCTCACGCCGCCGGCCTGGCTGGAAGGCGGGCAGACGCGCTTCCTGCTCGGCACCGACGAGCTGGGCCGCGACCTGCTCTCGCGGCTGATCCACGGCGCGCGGCTGTCGCTGCTGATCGGCCTGGCCTCGGTGCTGCTGTCGCTGATCCCCGGCATCCTCCTGGGCCTGGTCGCCGGCTTCTTCCCGCGCCTGCTCGGCCCCTCGATCATGCGCCTGATGGACATCATGCTGGCCCTGCCCTCGCTGCTGCTGGCCGTGGCCATCGTCGCCATCCTCGGCCCCGGCCTGATCAACACGGTGATCGCCATCGCCATCGTCTCGCTGCCCAGCTACGTGCGCCTGACCCGCGCCGCGGTGATGGGCGAGCTGGGCCGCGACTACGTCACCGCCGCGCGCCTGGCCGGCGCCAGCCTGCCGCGGCTGATGTTCGTCACCGTGCTGCCCAACTGCATGGCGCCGCTGATCGTGCAGGCCACCCTGAGCTTCTCCTCGGCCATCCTCGACGCGGCGGCCCTGGGCTTTCTCGGCCTCGGCGTGCAACCGCCGACGCCCGAGTGGGGCACCATGCTGGCCTCGGCGCGCGACTACATCGAACGCGCCTGGTGGGTGGTGTCGCTGCCGGGGCTGACCATCCTGCTCAGCGTGCTGGCGATCAACCTGATGGGCGACGGGCTGCGCGATGCGCTCGACCCCAAGCTGAAGAATGCGCAGTAAGGAGCCCGCCATGACCCTTCATGTAGCCCGGATGCCATCCGGGAATACCTCCGAGCTGGCCCACCCCGGATTGCATCCGGGCTACGAATCGGAGGCAGCCCTATGAGCCTGCTCGACATCCGCAACCTGTCCGTGCGCTTCGGCGCGGCCGATGCCATACCGGTGGTCGACGGCCTCGACCTGTCCGTGGACAAGGGCGAAGTGCTGGCCATCGTCGGCGAATCCGGCTCCGGCAAGTCGGTGACCATGATGGCCCTGATGGGCCTGATCGACGCTCCCGGCATCGTGCGCGCCGACAGCCTGCGCTTCGACGGCCACAACATGCTCACCCTCAAGGGCCGGCAGCGCCGCCGCGTGGTGGGCAAGGACCTGGCCATGGTGTTCCAGGACCCGATGACCGCGCTCAACCCCAGCTACACGGTCGGCTTCCAGATCGAGGAAGTGCTGCGCCAGCATCTCGGTCTCAAGGGCAAGGCCGCCCGCGTGCGCGCCCTGCAGTTGCTGGAGCGGGTGGAGATTCCCGGCGCCGCCAGCCGTCTCGACGCCTACCCGCACCAGCTCTCCGGCGGCATGAGCCAGCGCGTGGCGATCGCCATGGCTATCGCCGCCGAACCCAAGCTGCTGATCGCCGACGAGCCGACCACGGCCCTGGACGTGACCATCCAGGCGCAGATCATGGACCTGCTGCTGGACCTGCAGCGCAGCGAGGGCATGGGCCTGGTGCTGATCACCCATGACCTTGCCGTGGTCGCCGAAACCGCCCAGCGCGTATGCGTGATGTATGCCGGGCAAGCGGTGGAGATCGGCAGCGTGCCGACCCTGTTCGATGCACCGACCCATCCCTACACCGAGGCGCTGCTCAAGGCCATTCCCGAGCACAGCCTGGGTGCCGAGCGCCTGGCCACCCTGCCCGGCATCGTGCCCGGCCGCTACGACCGCCCCGTCGGCTGCCTGCTGTCGCCGCGCTGCCCCTACGCTCAGCCGCACTGCCGCGAGCAGCGCCCGGCGCTGGAAGCGCACGTGCGTGGCGCGGTGCGCTGCTTCTACCCCCTCAACCTGACCTCGGAGGTGGCCTGATGAGCATCGTCCTCGAGGCCCGCGAGCTGACCCGTCACTACGAAATCTCCCGCGGCCTGTTCAAGCCCAATGCCCTGGTACGCGCGCTGAATGGCGTGTCGTTCCAGCTGGAAGCCGGCAAGACCCTGGCGGTGGTCGGCGAGTCCGGCTGCGGCAAGTCGACCCTGGCCCGCGCCCTGACCCTGATCGAGGAGCCGTCCTCCGGCAGCCTGCAGATCGCCGGGCAGGAAGTGGCCGGCGCCGGCAAGGCCCAGCGCAAGCAGCTGCGCCGCGACGTGCAGATGGTGTTCCAGAACCCCTACGCCTCGCTCAACCCGCGGCAGAAGATCGGTGACCAGCTGGGCGAGCCACTGCTGATCAACACCGGCCTGTCGCGCGCCGAACGCCGCGAACGGGTGCAGAGCATGATGCAGCAGGTCGGCCTGCGCCCCGAGCATTACCAGCGCTACCCGCACATGTTCTCCGGCGGCCAGCGCCAGCGCATCGCCCTGGCCCGCGCCATGATGCTGCAACCCAAGGTGCTGGTGGCGGACGAGCCGACCTCGGCGCTGGACGTGTCGATCCAGGCCCAGGTGCTCAACCTGTTTATGGACCTGCAGGAGCAGTATCAGACCGGCTACGTGTTCATCTCGCACAACCTGGCGGTGGTACAGCACGTGGCCGACGACGTGCTGGTGATGTACCTCGGCCGCCCGGCCGAGATGGGCCCGGCCGATCTGATCTACCAGCGGCCGCTGCATCCCTACACCCGCGCCCTGCTCTCGGCGACCCCGGCGATCCACCCGGACCCGGCCAAACCGAAGATCAAGATCGCCGGCGAACTGCCCAACCCGCTCGATCCACCACCCGGCTGCGCCTTCCACAAGCGCTGCCCGCACGCCAGCGAGCGCTGCCAGGTGGAAGTGCCGGAGCTGCGCCTGATCGACGCGCGCCAGGTGGCCTGCCATCACGCCGAGGCAATCGCCGGCTGAGCGCCTCCCCGCCGGCCTGGCTTGCGGGAAAGCGCCCGGCCGGCCCGACAAGACGCCCATCGCGGCCCCTTGTCGGCAGAACACCCGCGAACAGATCGATAAATTAGATACAAGCAGAGCGGCGACCACCCTCCTCACCAGCCTCTATGGCGCCCCCAGAAAGCCGATGAAGCCCAGCAACCAAAGGGCATACGGAGACTATCGACGGCATCGATAGGCAACATCGAGCGCAACAAGTTCTGTATCAAATTTCTCTGAGTAACATCTGCTCCGTAGTCAACTTTCAGCCCCCACCCGGAGCCAGACAGCATGAAAAAGCAAATCCTCGCCGCCCTGTTCGTATCCACCTTCGCCACCAGCGGCCTGACCCTGGCAGCCGACGGCTTCGACCGTACCGCCAGCCATATCGCCGCCGATGGTTTCGACCGCACCGGCAGCAACATCGCCGCAGACGGCTTCGATCGCACCGGCAGCAACGTCGCCGCAGATGGCTTCGATCGCACT
>NZ_BATI01000021.1 GCF_000467105.1 Aquipseudomonas alcaligenes NBRC 14159 | reverse complement strand
GCCCTCTCCCCCAGCCCCTCTCCCATAAATGGGAGAGGGGAGAGGAGACCTCCGCATGGCCACCATCCAATCCCTGCTCGACAGCGCCGACCTGCCCGCCTCGCCGACGGCGCGGCTGGATGCCGAGTTGTTGCTGGCCGCCGCCCTGGGCAAGCCGCGCAGCTACCTGCGCACCTGGCCCGAGCATGAGCCGGGTGCCGAACAGCTGGCCGCTTTCGCTGCCCTGCTCGAACGCCGCCGCGCCGGTGAGCCGGTGGCCTATATCCTCGGTCACCAGGGCTTCTGGAGCCTGGACCTGGAGGTCGCGCCGCACACCCTGATTCCCCGCCCCGACACCGAGCTGCTGGTGGAAACCGCCCTGCAGCTGGCGCCCGCCACCCCGCAGCGGGTACTCGACCTGGGCACCGGCAGCGGCGCCATCGCCTTGGCCCTGGCCAGCGAGCGTGGCGGCTGGCAGGTGATCGGAGTGGATCGCATCGCCGAGGCGGTGGCGCTGGCCGAGCGCAATCGCCAGCGCCTCAAGCTGGGCAACGCCGGGTTTCGCCAGAGCAGCTGGTTCGACGGCCTGGCCGGCGAGCGCTTCGGCCTGATCCTCAGCAACCCGCCCTACATTGCCGCGGACGACCGCCATCTGGGCGAGGGCGATGTGCGCTTCGAGCCTCTCAGCGCGCTGGTGGCCGGCGTCGACGGGCTGGACGATATCCGCCAGATCATCGCCCAGGCGCCCCGGCATCTGCAGGCCGGCGGCTGGCTGCTGCTGGAGCATGGTTATGATCAGGCCGAGGCGGTGCGCGAGCTGCTGGCCGCTGCCGGTTTCACCGCCGTGGACAGCCGCCGCGACCTCGGCGGCCACCAACGCATTTCCCTGGGACGATGGACGCCATGAGCCTGGAACTGAACGACGACGAGCTGCTGCGCTACAGCCGGCAGATACTGCTGCCGCAGATCGATGTGGCCGGGCAGCTGAAGCTGAAAGCGAGCCGCGTGCTGATCGTCGGCCTCGGTGGCCTGGGTTCGCCGGTGGCCCTGTACCTGGCCGCCGCCGGTGTCGGCGAGCTGCACCTGGCGGACTTCGACACGGTCGACCTGACCAATCTGCAGCGCCAGGTGTTGCACGACAGCCGTCAGATCGGCGTGAGCAAGGTCGATTCGGCCATTGCGCGCCTGACTGCCATCAATCCTCAGATCAGGCTGCTGCCGCACCGTGCGGCACTGGACGAGGACTCGCTGGCCGCCGCCGTGGCCGCAGTCGACCTGGTGCTGGACTGCTCGGACAACTTCACCACCCGCGAGGCGGTCAATGCCGCCTGCGTGGCTGCCGGCAAGCCGCTGGTGTCCGGCGCGGCAATCCGCCTGGAGGGCCAGCTCGCGGTGTTCGACCCGCGCGATGCGGCCAGCCCCTGCTACCACTGCCTGTATGGCCATGGCAGCGAGGCCGAGCTGACCTGCAGCGAGGCTGGCGTGGTCGGCCCGCTGGTGGGCCTGGTCGGCAGCCTGCAGGCACTGGAGGCGCTCAAGCTGCTGGCCGGTTTCGGCGAGCCGCTGGTCGGTCGCCTGCTGCTGATCGATGCGCTGGGCTCGCGCTTCCGCGAGCTTCGGGTCAAGCGCGATGCAGCGTGCAGCGTGTGCGCAGGGCGGCCATGAGCCAGGCACCGATCGGCGTGTTCGACTCCGGCGTTGGCGGCCTCTCGGTGCTGCGCGAGATCCGCGCGCGCCTGCCGCATGAGTCGCTGTTGTACGTGGCCGACAGCGGCCATGTGCCCTACGGCGAGAAGAGCGCGGAGTTCATCCGCGCGCGCAGCCAGCACATCGCCGAGTTTCTCCTCGGCCAGGGCGCCAAGGCGCTGGTGCTGGCCTGCAATACCGCGACCGCCGCGGCGGTGGCCGAGTTGCGCGAGCGCTACCCCGTATTGCCCATCGTCGGCATGGAGCCGGCGGTCAAGCCGGCCGCGGCGGCGACCCGCAGCGGCGTGGTCGGCGTGCTGGCCACCACCGGTACGCTGAAGAGTGCTAAGTTTGCCGCGCTGCTGGATCGTTTCGCCGCCGACGTGCGGGTGATCACCCAGCCCTGCCCGGGGTTGGTCGAGCAGATCGAGGCCGGGGAGCTCGACAGCACGCGCACCCGCGCGCTGCTGCAGGGCTGGGTCGAGCCGCTGCTGGCCGAGGGCTGCGACACGCTGATCCTTGGCTGCACCCACTACCCTTTCATCAAGCCGCTGCTGCGCGAGCTGGTGCCGGCGTCCGTCAGCCTGGTCGATACCGGCGCGGCGGTGGCGCGGCGCCTGGAACAGTTGCTGGCCGAGCGCGGCCTGCTGGCCGCGGAGGGTGAGGGCGGTGCGCAGTTCTGGTCCAGCGCCGCGCCGGAACAGCTGGCCCGGGTGTTGCCGGCGCTCTGGGGCGAGGCCCCGGCGGTGCTGGCGCTGCCCTGAAGGCGGGGCGGCGGCTTTCCTTCGGGGCGGCAATTTCTATACTCTTTTGTGCGCCTTTATCGCCGTTTCATTTCCGTACAGGACGTAAAAATGAAAAAGATCCTTTCTCTGGCCGCTGCGGCGGCCCTTGCGCTGGGGAGCCTGTCCGCGCAGGCCGTGGACTTCACCGCCGCCATCGGTCAGAGCGGCGACTCCAACATGGTCTACCGCCTCGGTGCCCAGTGGAACTGGGACACCAGCTGGTGGCAAAGCAGTGTCGGCCGCCTGACCGGCTACTGGGATGCCGGCTACACCTACTGGGACGGTGACGAGACGTCGAGCAACCACAGCCTGTCGTTCAGCCCGGTATTTGTCTACGAGTTCGCCGGCGAGAGCGTGCAGCCCTACATCGAGGCCGGTATCGGCGTCGCCGCCTTCGCCGATACCGACCTGGAAGACAACGACCTGGGCTCGTCCTTCCAGTTCGAGGATCGTCTCGGTGCCGGCCTGCGTTTCTCCGGCCAGGAGGTCGGCATTCGCGCGCTGCACTACTCCAACGCGGGTATCAAGCAGCCCAACGACGGCGTCGAAGCCTACACCCTGCATTACCGCACGAGCTTCTAAGCAACACGGGATGTGATAAAGCCGGGCCTGGGCCCGGCTTTTTTGTGGCTGATGTTCAGCGGTAGATGGCGGTCATGCCCTGGCGCTCGTCACGGCACTCGGCCGAGCCCATCTCGAATTCGCGGCAGATCAGCGGGCGCACCTCATAGATGGTGCAGCGCATGCTGTCGCGGTCCAGCGCTGCGCACCAGCCGTCGTCCAGGCGGTGCATCACTTCGCCGCCCCAGGCGTCGGTGGTGATGAAGCGCTGCGGTACGCCGGTCTTGGTGATCAGCATGACTTCCAGCTGACAGCAGCAGGCCGCGCAGTTGCTGCAGCTGGCATCGTCGGCTGGAAGTTGCAGGTGGGGAATGGTGCTCATGGCCGCGCAGTGTACGGCAGTCCCGCGCGGCCTGCTCATCCGGCCGACCACGGCCATGCCTTACAGGGTGACGCGACTGGCGCCGTTGACTGAGGCGATGCGCACGCGGTCGCCGACGCGGAACTGCTGGGCTGGGTCGACCTCCTGCACATAGGCGCGCAGGTTGCCGTCGTCCTCGCGCACGGTGATCTCCACACCCTGGCTGCGCGTCAGGCCTTCCTCGGCTGCCGCCCCGGCCATGCCGCCGGCTACGCCGCCGAGCACGGTGGCAATGCTGCTGCCACGGCCGCCGCCGACTCCGCTGCCGGCAATACCGCCCACCGCGGCGCCGGCGATGGCACCGATCGGCGTGCGGGTGCCTTCGATCTGTACCGGGCGCAGCGACTCGATGGTGCCCAGGCGCACCGTCTGCACGGCGCGGGCATCGGCGCGCGAATAGGTGGAACCGTTGAGGTTGGAGGCGCAGCCGCTCAGCAGCAGAACGGTGCTCAGGCTGGCAGTCAGCAGCAGGGTCGGGAAGCGTTGCATGGCTAGGTCCTCGTGGACATCTTGGAGATGGCTACAGAGTACGTGCCGCTCGCTGAACGCCTGCTGAACCCTGGCTGAACCGTTGCTGAACGTGCTGATCAGCCGATCTGGCGGGCACGCAGCCGGTACACCCCCGCGAATCCGTGCACCACCAGCATCACCGCCGCCCAGACTGCCGAGAGCAGCAGCAGGGTCGGCCATTGCCCCAGGGGCAGGCCGACGTCCGCCAGGCGCGCGCCGGCCAGGTAGGACAGCGGCCCGGCCAGCGCGCCGAGCAGGCTGCTCAGCCACCAGGGGCGGGCGCTCCAGGCCAGGCTGTGATTCAGCGTGGTGGCAAACAGCGCCCACAGCAGGGCGAGCCAGACCGGCAACAGAGGGCTGTCGCCGACGAAGTCGAACACGCCGAGGTTGAGCAGGAAGCTGTCCAGCGCGCAGCCGAACAGCGTCACGCTGGCCACCAGGCGGCCCTCGGTGCGCCAGCTGGCGACCCAGAGGAAATGCGCGACCAGGCAGGCCAGGGCCACCGCCAGCAGCCAGGGGTGCCGGGCGCCGAAGATGCAGGCGAACCAGCCGACCTGGAACAGCACGGCGTTGAGAATCAGCGAGCGGGGAGCGGTGAGCATGGGCAGCGAGGCTCTGCGTGGCGGGGAGGGCCCTCTCCCCGTGCAGGGAGAGGGGCGTGGGCTCAGGCGCCGAAGTGGCCGAGCAGCGGCGCCGGGCGCGCGCCGGGCTTGGCCAGCAGCAGCTGGGCGGTGCCGATGGTGCGTTCGAGGAAGCCGCCCTCGCAGTAGCACAGGTAGAACTCCCACAGGCGGTAGAAGTAGTCGTCGTAGCCGATCTGCTCCAGGCGATGACGGGCCTGGCGCAGGTTGTCGTGCCACAGGCGCAGGGTGCGCGCGTAGTGCAGGCCGAAGTCCTCCATGTGATGCAGGTTGAGGTCGGTCTCGGTGCTGATCACCTGCAACATCTTGTTCACCGAGGGCAGGGCGCCGCCGGGGAAGATGTAGCGCTGGATGAAGTCCACCGACTTGCGCGCCTGCTCGTAGCGCTGGTCGCGGATGGTGATGGCCTGCAGCAGCATCAGCCCGTCGTCCTTGAGCAGGTGCGCGCACTGCTTGAAATAGGTGGGCAGGAAGCGATGGCCGACGGCCTCGATCATCTCGATCGACACCAGCTTGTCGTACTGGCCCCGCAGGTCGCGGTAGTCCTCCAGCAGCAAGGTCACGCGGTCTTCCAGGCCCTGTTCGGCGATGCGCTGGCGGGTGTACTCGTACTGCTGGCGCGACAGGGTGGTGGTGGTCACGCGGCAGCCATAGTGGCTGGCGGCATACAGGGCCATGCTGCCCCAGCCCGTGCCGATTTCCAGCAGGTGGTCTTCGGGCTTGAGGTCGAGCTTCTGGCAGATGCGCTCGAGCTTGTTCAGCTGTGCCTGTTCCAGCGTGTCGTCGGCGCCCTGGAACATGGCCGCCGAGTACATCATGGTCGGGTCGAGGAACTGCTCGAACAGCTCGTTGCCCAGGTCATAGTGGGCGGCGATGTTCTTGCGCGAGCCCTGCCGGGTGTTGCGGTTGAGCCAGTGCAGGCCCTGCAGCAGCGGCCGGCCGAGCAGGGCCAGGCCGCGCTCCATGCCATCCAGCACATCGAGGTTGGCGACGAAGATGCGGATCACCGCGGTCAGGTCCGGCGTGGTCCAGTAGCCGTGGATGTAGGCCTCGCCAGCGCCGATCGAGCCGTTGCCGGCGACCATCGCCCAGACGGCGGCATCCTGTACCTGGATTTCCGCGTGCAGCACCGAGCCGGCCCGGCCGAAGGTCTGCCGCTCGCCATCCTCGATGATCGCCAGCTGGCCATGGTGCAGCTGGCCGAGCTGGCGCAGCACGGCGCGTTTGAGCAGGCTGGCGCCAATACCGTTGCCGGCGCGCACGCTGGTTTTCGCGGAGGTAAGGTCAGGACTCTTCATGGCGGGGCTCCAGATGGGCGCTGCGGAATTCTCCGTCCGCGGCGCTGTGGGAAAAGATCGGGGTGCGTTTGAGCAGCAGGCGCAGCGCCTGCCAGTAGATGCCAAGCACGGTCTTGGCGCTCATCCAGGGAAAGGCCAGCAGGTGGCGATGCAGGCTGGCGCGGTTGAGTTCGACACGGCTCAGGCCGAGGCCGGCCTCGAACAGCTTGTCGGCGCCCTGCCAGTCCTCCATGTGCACCATCAGGCGCTCGCCGGGCTGGCTGTAGCGCATGCGGTATTCCAGTTCACGCGGCAGGAAGGGCGAGACGTGGAAGCTCTTGGCCACGCGGTGGCGCGATTCGCCTTCGGCGTGGGTCGGCAGCACGTAGTGGTAGCGTTCGCGCCAGGGCGTGTTGCTGACTTCGCAGAGGATCGCCACCAGCCGCTCCTGCTCGTCGAAGCAGTAGAAGAAGCTGGCCGGATTGAACGCCAGGCCCCAGCTGCGTGGTTGCGCCAGCAGGCAGATGCGCCCGCGCGGCGCCTCGCCCAGGGCGCGCGCCACGCACTGGCGCACGGCGTCGGCGAGGGCCACGCCCCGGGTGGTGAACTGCGGCAGGAAATCCGTTTCGCGCAGGGTGAAGGGCGCCCAGCGCGAGTGACCGGCCAGCGGCGACAGACCGAGCACGGCATCGCGCTCGGCCAGGTCGAGGTAGAGCAGGCCGATGCGATAGCGGAAGGCGTGGCCACGCGGCAGATGCCGCCGATGGCTCACCCAGCCCTGGTACAGCGCACTGTTCACAGGCGCTCCCCGAAGGCTTCGGCGACGCGCAGGGCGCTGACCACGCCGTCCTCATGGAAGCCGTTGGCCCAGTAGGCGCCGCAGTAGTAGCTGTGCTGTTCGCCGAGCAGTTCCTGCCAGCGTGCCTGGGCGCGCAGGCCGTCGAGGCTGTATTGCGGGTGGGCGTAGCGGTAGCGGCCGAGGATGTGCGCCGGGTCGATGGCGTCGGTCTGGTTGAGGCTGACGCAGAAGGTGGTCGCGCTGCGGATGCCCTGCAGGATGTTCATGTTGTAGGTCACCGCCGCCGGTTGGCCCACCGGCCCGCCGAGGCGGTAGTTCCAGCTGGCCCAGGCCAGCGGCCGCTTGGGCAGCAGGCGCGTGTCGGTGTGCAGCACCACGTCGTTGTCGGCGTAGCGCAGTGCGCCGAGGATGTCGCGTTCGGCGGCGCTCGGCGTGGCCAGCAGGGCCAGCGCCTGGTCGCTGTGGCAGGCGAACACCACCTTGTCGAAACGCTCGACGCCGGCCGCGCTGTGCAGGGTGACGCCTTCGGCATCACGCTCCACGCGCTGCACCGGGCAGTTCAGGCGGATGTGTTCGGCGAAGCCGGCACTCAGCGGCGCCACGTAGCTGCGCGAGCCGCCGGAAATGACCCGCCACTGCGGGCGATCGCTGACCGATAGCAGGCCGTGGTTCTTGAAGAAGCGCACGAAGAACTGCAGGGGGAACTGCAGCATGTCGGCCAGCGACATGGACCAGATCGCCGCGCCCATCGGCACGATGTAGTGGTCGATGAAGCGCTGGCCATAGCCGCGCTGCTGCAGGTACTGGCCGAGCGTCAGGTCGGCGGCGATGCGCTGTTCGGCGAGGTCGAACTGGGCCTCGCGGTTGAAGCGCAGGATGTCGCGCAGCATGCCCCAGAAGGCCGGGCGCAACAGGTTGCTGCGCTGGGCGAAGAGGCTGTTGAGGTTGTTGCCGTTGTATTCGGCGCCGCTGGCCGGGTCATGCACCGAGAAGCTCATCTCGGTGGGTTGCGAGGCGACGCCGAGCTGGTCCAGCAGGCGGATGAAGTTGGGGTAGGTCCAGTCGTTGAACACGATGAAGCCGGTGTCGATGGCGAAGGGCTGGCCCTGCACCTCGACATCCACCGTATGGGTATGGCCGCCGACCCAGTCACTGGCCTCGAACAGGGTGATCTGGTGCTGGCGCTGCAGCAGGTAGGCGCAGGTCAGGCCGGCGATGCCGCTGCCGACGATGGCGATTTTCATGAGTGCGATTCCGTGCGGGAGAGTCGTTTGCCCAGTGCCAGCTGCAGGCCCTTGGGCAGGCTGCCGAGCAGGCGCAGGATGGCGATGAAGGGACCGGGGAAGGCGATGTGGTAGGGCTGCCGGTCCAGTTTCAGGGCGATGTGCCGCGCGGCCTTTTCCACCGGCCAGCGCATCGGCATGGGGAAGTCGTTCTTCTGCGTCAGCGGGGTGTCGACGAAGCCGGGGCTGACCAGGGTGACGGCGATGCCTTCGGCGGCCAGGTCGACGCGCAGGGTGTCGAACAGGTAGCTCATGGCCGCCTTGGACGCGCCGTAGGCTTCGGCGCGCGGCAGCGGCAGGAAGGTCACCGAGCTGGACACCGCCACCAGGTGCGGGCGCTCGCCCTGGCGCAGCAGCGGCAGGGCGGCTTCCACGCAGTGGGCGGCGGAGAACAGGTTGGCGCGCATCACCCGCTCGACCATGGCGGCCTGGAAGTCCTGCACATCGACGTACTCGCAGGTGCCGGCGTTGAGGATGGCCTGATCCAGCGCGCCCCAGTGCTCGCCGATGCGTTCGCCAATGGCGCGCACCTGCTCGGGGTCGGTGAGGTCGCCGGGCGCCTGCAGCACCTGGCCGGGGTAGCGCTCGGCCAGCGCATGCAGGGCGCCGGCATTGCGCGCGCTGAGGGCCAGGCGGTGGCCCTGCTGCAACAGCACTTCGGCCAGGGCGGCGCCGATGCCGCTGCTGGCGCCGGTCAACCAGATACGTCTGCTCATGCCAACCTCCGTTTCAGCCAGGCGATGACGCCGCCCATCAGCGGCAAGTGTTCATAGAGCATGGCACCGGCGTCGAAATAGTCGCGGTGCTGGTAGACCTTGTCCCACCACAGCAGGTGCGAGCAGCCGTCGACGCTGATCGGCGCGCCGCCGCGCAGGCGCGGGTGGCGAAAGTGCATGGTCCAGCGCAGGTAGCCCTCGCCGTCGCACACCTGGTCGAAACCGTGGAAGTCGAAGTCGAGACGGCCGACGTTGGCATACATCTCGGCGAAGTAGCGTTGCAGCGCCGGCAGGCCGCGGACCTCGTGCAGCGGGTCGCGGAACAGCACGTCGTCGCTGTACAGCTCGCCCAGGCGCGCCAGGTTGCTGGCGTCGAGCGCGGCGAACTCGGTGGCGAAGCGACGCAGGAAATCAGACATCACTCATCTCCGCGGAAGGCAGGTTCTTGAAGGCCTGCAGCGCGCGTTCGCGCGAGCGGGCCAGATCGACGATGGGGCGCGGGTACTCGGCCATACCGAACAGGCCGCCCATGGCCGAAGGATCATGAATGTCGCGCTTGTTCAGCCCGGCGAGCTCCGGCACCCAGGTGCGGATGAAGTGGCCATCCGGGTCGAATTTCTGCGACTGGCTGATCGGGTTGAAGATGCGGAAGTAGGGCGCCGCATCGGTACCGGTGGAGGCGCTCCACTGCCAGCCGCCGTTGTTCGCGGCCAGGTCGCCGTCGATCAGGTGCTGCATGAAGAAGCGCTCACCCAGGCGCCAGTCGAGCAGCAGGTTCTTGGTGAAGAACATCGCCACCACCATGCGCAGGCGGTTGTGCATCCAGCCGGTGGCCAGCAGCTGGCGCATCGCCGCATCGACGATGGGGATGCCGGTACGGCCCTGCTGCCAGGCTTCCAGGTCCTTCGGTGCATCGCGCCACGGCACGGCCTCGGTCTCCAGGCGGAAGGCACGGTGCCGCGATACCCGCGGGTAGCCGACCAGGATGTGCTTGTAGAACTCGCGCCACAGCAGTTCATTGACCCAGCAGACCGCGCCGGGGTTGCCGCTGTCGAATTCGCCCTGGTTGATGCGCAGGGCGGCATGCAGGCACTGGCGCGGCGAGATCACGCCGGCGGCGAGGTAGGGCGACAACTGGCTGGTGCCATCGATGGCGGGAAAGTCGCGGCGCTCCTGGTACCAGGCCATGCGTTCCTCGGCGAAGTCGGCCAGGCGCCGCAGGGCCGCGTCCTCGCCCGCGGGCCAGAGCTCGCGCAGGGCCGGCGCGGGCGTGGCGAAGCCGTCCACTGCCAGCGGCAGCGGGTCGCTGGCGACGGGCAGCGCGGCCTGTGGCTGCGGCGTCGGCACCAGCGGCGGGATGGCGGTGTGCAGGTTGCGGTAGCAGGCCTTGCGGAACTGGCTGTAGACCTGAAAGTAGTTGCCGGCCTGGGTCAGCACGCTGCCGGGGGCGAAGAACAGCTGGTCCAGGCAGGACCGCAGATTCACGCCCTGCTGGCGCAGGTGCTGCTGCACGGCGCGGTCGCGCGCCTGCTCGTTGATGCCGTATTCCTCGTTGACCCACACGCAATCGATCGCCTGTTCGCGGCACAGCGCCCCGAGCACCTGCGGCGCGTCGCGCCAGTGCGGCGCCTGGCGCACCAGCAGCGGCACGTTGAGTGCGGCCAGCTGGGTGTGCAGGGCGGCCAGGTTGCGCAGCCAGAAGTCGACCTTGCATGCCGCATCGTCGTGCTCGCGCCACTGTTCGGGGCTGATCAGGTACACCGCCAGGGTCGGACCGGCAGCCATGGCGGCGCTCAGGGCGGTGTTGTCATGCAGGCGCAGGTCGCTGCGCAGCCAGATCAGCTGGCGCATGGGGCATCCTCCAGCAGGTCCAGTTCGCGCAGGCGCTGTTCGGCCTGCAGCGGATCGGCGGCAAGGTTGAGGCCCTGCAGCAGCTGGAGTTCATCGTGATGAATGGTGGCGGCGGGGCCGGCCAGCAGTAGCGGCACGGCGCAGGCTTCGGCCAGGCGCGGCAGCTGGTGGCGCAGCGGCGCGGCCAGGGCCTGCCCGGAGTACAGCAGCAGCGCGCGCGGCGCGATGTGGTCGACGGCCTGCACCAGCTCGCTGGGCGGCACCGTCCAGTCCAGCACCTGCACCGGGCAGCCGGCGCCGTTGAGCAGCCAGGCGCACAGCCAGAGGCCCGGTTCGAAGTGGCTGTCCGACAGGTTGACCAGCAGCAGCGGCGCGGCGCCACGCTGGCGATTGTCGTGATAGAGGCGGGCGCCGAGCTTGCTGCGCAGCCAGGAATGGCAGAACACCTGCTCCAGCTGCGCGCCGAACGGCAGGTCGTGCCAGCGCCGGTCCAGCTCGGCCAGCAGCGGCAGCAGCAGCTGGGCACAGAGCACGCCGGGCGGGTAGAGCGACTGGGCGCGGTTGAAGGCTTCATCCAGGCTGCGCTCGGCCTGGTGCGTGATGCTGTGCAGCATGGCCTGGCGCAGTTCGTCCCAGATACCGCTGACGATCATCTCGGGCGGCTCGTTCTGCTCCAGCAGCTCGCGTACCTGGCCGACGGCCACGCCACGGTTGAGCCAGGTCAGCACCTGGTGGATGCGCTCGATCTGCTCGGGCGCATACAGGCGATGACCCTTGGCCGTGCGGTAGGGCACCACCAGGCCATAGCGCCGCTCCCAGGCGCGCAGGGTGACCGGGTTGACCCCGGTGCCGCGCGCCACTTCACGGATCGGCAGGTAGCCCTGGGCCAGCGCCTGCTGGTAGTCGAGGGCCGCGCTCAAATCGAATTCCTCAGGCTGAGCGCGTCCGGATAGGGGCGCAGGTAGTCCTGGCGTGCGATGTAGGCGTCGGGGTGGCGGTTGAAGTGATGGCGCAGCAGGGTCAGCGGCACCACCAGTGGGATCACGCCGCCGCGGTACTGGGTGATCAGGTGCTGCAGTTCGGCGCGCTCGGCACTGCCCAGGTGCTGTTTCAGGTAGCCGCTCAGGTGCTGCAGCACATTGCTGTGGGTGCCGCGGGTGGCCGGGCGGCTCAGGGCGCTCATCAGCTCACGGAAATAGCGGGTGGCCAGCTCGTGCAGGTCCTGCTGGCCGAGGTGGCTCAGCAGACGACCAAGGGCCTTCTGCTGCTGCGGGTGGGTGGCCATCAGCAGGTATTTGTGGCGGGCGTGGAAGTCGATCAGCCCCTGACGGCTGATGCCATCGGCCAGCAGGCGCTGCCAGCGGGCGTGGACGAACACGCGGTTGAGGAAGTTTTCACGCAGCACCGGGTCGTGCAGGCGGCCTTCCTCTTCCAGCGGCAGCTCCGGGTAGCGGGCATGCAGGGCGGCGGCGAAGATGCCGCGGCTGCCTTTTTCGGCCAGATGACCGTTATCTCTGTACAGTTTTACCCGGTGCAGGCCGCAGGACGGTGATTTCTGCATCAGCACGAAGCCGCTGAGACCGGCCGGTACGCGATCGACCTGGGCACGCAGCGCCTCGCTGACGTCGCGATCCTGCTCCTGGGGCATCAGTGCGCGCGGCGCTTCCGGCTCGCCGACCAGGCGGATGGTCGGGCGCGGCGTGCCAAGACCCATGCCCATCTCCGGGCAGAGCGGAACCAGCTCGAAATGTTCGGCGAGCACCTCGGTGCACAGAGTCGAGCGCTTGTGTCCGCCGTTGTAGCGCACCGGCGCTCCGAGCAGGCAGGCGCTGATGCCGATTCTGATTTTGGCTTCGTTCATGGCAAGTTGTACAAGTGGTGGTTGATGTACAACTTATCTTGAATGATTTCTTGTACAAGTCAAATTTCTTGTACAGATATTTCCGGCGAACAGAATCGACGTACAGATTCGCCGTCAGGGGTAGCCGAGCAGCGCCTTGATCTGGGCCAGATGCGCCGCCACCCAGGCACGGTCGATCGGGCCCCAGTCGCGGATTTCATAGTGCCCGGCGTTGTTGCGCTCGCCATCGTGCTGGATGAAGTCGCAGTGGATATCCAGTTCGGCCAGCGCCGCCAGGGTGTCCTGGGCGGTGCGCCGCGGCATGCCGGTGGCGGCCATCAGCGCCGGCACGCTGCTGGCGCTGCCGCTGTCGATCAGCCAGGCGACGTAGAGGCGGCGGTAGAAGCTGGTGCGGGTCTTGCTGACTTCCATGGGCGCTCCTGATGTGTTCCCTGGGGCTTCCAGGCTGCTCCGAGTGGCCTGCGGCAGGGCGGGCGAGGGGGTAAAAGCACGAGGCCCGCGTTTAGCGGGCCTCGGCTTCAACTTACAGATTGGCGATCTTCTCGCGCTGCTCGACCAGCTTGGCCAGTGCCGCTTCGGCTTCGGCCAGCTTGGCGCGCTCCTTGTCGAGCACTTCGGCCGGGGCCTTGGCGACGAAGCCTTCGTTGCTCAGCTTGCCGCCGACGCGCTGGACTTCGCCTTGCAGGCGCTGGATTTCCTTGTCCAGGCGCGCCAGTTCGGCGTCCTTGTCGATCAGCCCGGCCATCGGCACCAGTACCTGCATCTCGCCGACCAGGGCGGTGGCGGACATCGGCGCTTCCTCGCCAGCGGCCAGCACGCGTACCGACTCCAGCTTGGCCAGCTTGTTCAGCAGCGGCTCGAAGTCGGCCAGGCGGCGCAGGTCTTCGGCATTGGCGTTCTGCACGATGATGTCGATGCGCTTGGCCATGGAGATCTTCATCTCGCCACGGATCTGCCGCACGCCGAGCATCAGTTGCTTGACCCACTCGATGTCGCCTTCGGCAGCGGCGTCGATACGCTCCTCGGCTGCTACCGGCCAGGGTTGCAGCATAAGGGTGGCGCCGTCCTTGCCGGCCTGGGCCTTGATGCGCTGCCAGATTTCTTCGGTGATGAAGGGCATGAACGGGTGGGCCAGGCGCAGGATCACTTCCAGCACGCGCACCAGGGTGCGGCGGGTGCCGCGCTGGCGCTCGATCGGGGCGTTTTCGTCCCACAGCACCGGCTTGACCAGTTCGAGGTACCAGGCGCAGTACTCGTCCCAGATGAACTCGTAGAGGGCCTGGGCGGCCATGTCGAAGCGGAAGGCATCGAGGTGGCGGGTCACGTCCTGTTCGCAGCGCTGCAGCGCGGAGATGATCCAGCGGTCGACCGGTGACAGGTCGACGGCCTCACCATTGATGCCGGTGTCCTGGTTATCGGTGTTCTCGATGACGAAGTTGGCAGCGTTCCACAGCTTGTTGCAGAAGTTGCGGTAGCCCTCGACGCGGCCCATGTCGAACTTGATATCACGACCGGTGGAAGCCAGCGCCAGGTTGGTGAAGCGCAGGGCGTCGGTGCCGTAGGCGGCGATGCCTTCGGGGAACTCGGCGCGGGTCTGTTTGGCGATCTTCTCGGCCAGCTTGGGCTGCATCATGCCGCTGGTGCGCTTGGCCACCAGGGCTTCCAGATCGATGCCGTCGACGATGTCCAGCGGGTCGAGCACGTTGCCCTTGGACTTGGACATCTTCTGGCCCTGGCCGTCGCGCACCAGACCGTGCACGTACACGGTCTTGAACGGGATCTGCCCGGTCAGGTGGGTGGACAGCATGATCATCCGGGCGACCCAGAAGAAGATGATGTCGAAGCCGGTGACCAGCACGTCGGTGGGATGGAAGGTCTTGAGGAAGTCGGTCTGCTGCGGCCAGCCGAGGGTGGAGAAGGTCCACAGGCCGGAGCTGAACCAGGTGTCCAGCACGTCTTCGTCCTGACGCAGGGCGATGTCACCCAGGTTGTGCTTGGCGCGGACTTCCGCCTCGTCGCGGCCGACATAGACGTTGCCGGCCTCGTCGTACCAGGCCGGGATGCGGTGGCCCCACCACAGCTGACGGCTGATGCACCAGTCCTGGATGTCGCGCATCCAGCTGAAGTACATGTTCTCGTACTGCTTGGGCACGAACTGAATCTCGCCGCTCTCGACCACGGCGATGGCTTTTTCTGCCAGCGGCTTGGTGGAGACGTACCACTGGTCGGTCAGCCACGGCTCGATGACGGTGCCGGAGCGGTCACCCTTCGGCACTTTCAGGGCGTGGTCTTCGATCTTCTCCAGCAGGCCGGCGGCCTCGAAGGCGGCGACGATCTGCTTGCGCGCGACGAAGCGGTCGAGGCCGGCGTATTCGGCCGGCAGGCTGCCGTCGATCTCGGCGTTGACGCTGCCGTCGATGTTGAACACCTGGGCCTTGGCGAGCACCTGGGCGTCCTTGTCGAAGATGTTGATCAGCGGCAGGTTGTGGCGCTTGCCGACTTCATAGTCGTTGAAGTCGTGGGCCGGGGTGATCTTCACGCAGCCGGTGCCGAACTCGGGGTCGCAGTAGTCGTCGGCGATGATCGGGATGCGGCGGCCCACCAGCGGCAGCTCGATGTAGCTGCCGATCAGGGTCTTGTAGCGCTCGTCTTCCGGGTGCACGGCCACGGCGGAGTCGCCGAGCATGGTTTCCGGGCGGGTGGTGGCGACGATCAGGTAGTCCAGGCCCTCGGCGGTCTTCTTGCCGTCGGCCAGCGGGTAGCGCAGGTTCCACAGGTGGCCCTTCTCGTCGTGGTTTTCCACTTCGAGGTCGGAAATCGCGGTGTGGAACTTGGTGTCCCAGTTGACCAGGCGCTTGCCGCGGTAGATCAGGCCGTCCTGGTGCAGGCGCACGAAGGCTTCCTTCACGGCTTCGGACAGTCCCTCGTCCATGGTGAAGCGTTCGCGCGACCAGTCCACCGAGGAGCCCAGGCGACGGATCTGCCGGGTGATGGTGCCGCCGGACTGTTCCTTCCACTCCCAGACCTTCTCCAGGAACTTCTCGCGGCCCAGGTCGTGGCGGCCGATGCCCTCGGCGGCCAGCTGGCGCTCGACCACCATCTGCGTGGCGATGCCCGCGTGGTCGGTGCCCGGCTGCCACAGGGTGTTGCGGCCCTGCATGCGGCGGAAGCGCACCAGGCAGTCCATGATCGAGTTGTTGAAACCGTGGCCCATGTGCAGGCTGCCGGTGACGTTCGGCGGCGGGATCATGATGGTATAGGGCTCGCCGGAACCTTGCGGGGCGAAGTAGTTGTTCGCCTCCCAGTTCTGGTACAGGGCGGTTTCGATGGCGTGGGGCTGGTAGGTCTTGTCCATGAGTCGGCGGGACCGTATTGGCAACTGAGCGGGAAGCCGCCGAGTATAACGGCTGGCGCCACCCGTGGGCCACTGGCCGCCGTATGGCTAGGCTTTGGGCTGCTTGAGCAGGCGGTCCAGGCGGGCGTCCAGGCGACGCTTGAGCTCGGCCTCGATCTGCGGCACGAAGTCGTCGATCACATCCTGCAGGATCAGCTGGGCGGCGGCGCGCAGCTCGGCGTCCAGTTTGCCCTGGGCCGCCAGGCTCTGCTGCACGGTGCTGCCGATGCTCGCGGCGCTGGGGGTTGCCGGCACAGGGCGCGTGGGCTGCGGCTGGGGCGGTGCGACGGCGGGTTGCACCGGATAGGACAGGGTGACCGCGGCCAGCGGCGCGGTGGCCGGTGCGTCCGGGCCCGGTTCGATGATTTCCGACAGCACGGGAATCTGCAGGTCATCGTCCAGTGTTTCGGTCAGCAGCGGCGGTTCCAGTTGCTCTTTCTCCAGCAGCTGGCGGATGGCTTCCAGGTCATCCAGCAGGAGATCGGGCTTTGGTGGTTTGGAGCTGTCCATAGGCATTGCAGGCTGGGAAGGTGGCCGAGGCGGCCGATTCTACGCTCTGTGGCGGGCTATTTCGAGAATGCGCTGCATTTCACAGCTCGACGCGCTGCGGGTCGTGACCCAGCTGGCGATACTGGCGGAAATTCTCGCGACACTGGGCCAGCAGCGCCGGCTCCTGGTTGACGATCTCGATCACCCGATTGAACCGGGCCAGGTGCGGCGACAACTGCGGGTGCAGGTTGAGCAGCACGCCGCCGGCCTGCGCCGGCTCCTGGTCCAGGCCGATCACCACCGGTGCCTGCGCATCGTCCTCGTGCAGGCCGTGGGGGATGAAGGATTCCGGGCGGAAGCTCCACAGCAGCCGGTCCAGCTCCTCGCACTGCGCCTGGTCGGCGCCGCGCAGGAACACCGGCAGGCCGGCCTTCCAGGCCTTGGCGGCGAGCTGGCAGGCCGCGCGCAGGCGGCCTTCCGGCGTGGCGCTGGAGAGCACGTAGAATTCGACGCGCATGGGCCGGGTCAGGCCTGGGCGCGGTCGAGCAGGTACTGGGTCAGTAGGGGTACCGGGCGGCCGGTGGCACCCTTGTCCTTGCCGCCGCTGACCCAGGCGGTACCGGCGATGTCCAGGTGCGCCCAGTGGTAGTTCTTGGCGAAGCGCGACAGGAAGCAGCCAGCGGTGATGCTGCCGGCCTTCGGTCCGCCGATGTTGGCGATGTCGGCGAAGGGGCTGTCGAGCTGTTCCTGGTACTCGTCGTGCAGTGGCAGCTGCCAGGCGCGGTCGTCGGCGTGCTCGCCGGCCTTGAGGATCTGTTTCACCAGGGCGTCGTTGTTACCCATCAGACCCGACACCACCGAGCCCAGGGCCACCACGCAGGCGCCGGTGAGGGTGGCGACGTCGATCACTGCCTGCGGCTTGAAGCGCTCGGCATAGGTCAGGGTGTCGCACAGCACCAGGCGGCCTTCGGCGTCGGTGTTGAGGATTTCCACGGTCTGCCCGCTCATGGTGGTGACGATGTCACCGGGGCGGGTGGCGCGGCCGCTGGGCATGTTCTCGGCGCAGGCCAGCAGGCATACCAGGTTGATCGGCAGTTGCAGCTCCAGCACGGCGCGCAGGGTGCCGAGCACGCTGGCGGCGCCGCACATGTCGTATTTCATCTCGTCCATGCCGGCGGCCGGCTTGATGCTGATGCCGCCGGTGTCGAAGGTGATGCCCTTGCCGACCAGGGCGAAGGGTTTTTCGTCCTTCTTGCCGCCCTGGTAGTGGAGCACGATCATCCGCGGCGGCTGCTCGCTGCCCTGGGCCACGGCGAGGAAGGCGCCGGCGCCCAGCTCCTTGAGCTTCTTCTCGTCGAGGATGTCGACCTTGAGGTTCTTGTGCGCCTTGGCCAGGGCCTTGGCCTCTTCGGCCAGGTGGCTGGGGTGGCAGAGGTTCGGCGGCAGGTTGCCGAGGTCCTTGGTAAAGGCCATGCCGGTGGCGATGGCGCGGGCGTGCAGGCTGCCGCGCTCGACATCGGCCAGTTCGGCCTTGTCGACGACCAGGGTGATCTTCTTCAGCGTCTTCGGCTCGGCCTTCTTGCTCTTGAACTGGTCGAACAGATAGCCGCCATCGGCCAGGGTTTCCACCAGCAGGCGGGCCTTGCCGTAGGCATCGCGGCCCTTGACCTTGAGTTCGCCGAGGGCTAGCACCGCGTCGCCACCGCCGAGGTTCTTCAGTACGCCATGGGCGGCTGCAACCAATTTGCGGAACTGGCGGTCGGAGAGTTCGCCCTTGCCGCTGCCGAGCAGCAGCACACGCTCGGCCTTGAGGCCCGGCAGGCTGTGCAGCAGCAGGGTCTGGCCCTGCTTGCCGGCGATGTCGCCGCGCTTGAGCACGGCCGAGATGGCGCCGCCGCTGGCATCATCCAGCGCCTTGGCGGCGGTGCCGAGCTTGCGGCCCTCGCCGAGGGCGACGACCAGGGTGGCGGTCTTCAGGGTTTCCGGGCGGGTGCTTTTGACGAGGAATTCCATGGTGAGCTGTCCCCAAGACAAAGAGTCGGGTTTGCAGGATAATGCCGGCTATTTTTTCGAGGTCCGCCGTGGCGGGCCGTGCAACCGAGTGCGGCTAGTGTGAGCGTTGCCGCCTGAGCCTGACAACCCTGGAGCGTCCGGTTTGATCGTCTTCCGTTATCTGTCCCGCGAAGTGCTGGTGACCCTCAGTGCAGTGAGCGCCGTGCTGCTGGTGATCATCATGAGTGGGCGTTTCATCAAGTATCTGGCCCAGGCCGCACAGGGAGTGCTGGACCCGAGCGTGCTGTTCCTGATCATGGGCTACCGCATGCCCGGCTTCCTCCAGCTGATCCTGCCGCTGGGCCTGTTCCTCGGCATCCTGCTGGCCTACGGGCGCCTGTACCTGGACAGCGAGATGACCGTGCTGTCCGCTACCGGCATGAGCAACCGCCGCCTGCTCGGCTACAGCATGGCGCCGGCCGCCATCGTCGCCGTGATAGTCGCCTGGCTGAGCCTGGGCCTGGCGCCGCAGGGCGTGGCCGAAGTGGCGAAGATCTTCAACCAGCAGGACGCCATGACCGAGTTCGACACCCTGGTGCCGGGGCGTTTCCAGGCGATGAAGGATGGCTCGCGGGTGACCTATACCGAGGGCCTGTCCGACGACCGCGGCCAGCTGGCCGGCGTGTTCATCAGCGAGAAGCGCATGCAGCGCCAGGTCGAGGGTGAGAAGCCGAAGCAGAGCGGCATCACCGTGCTGGTGGCCGAGAAGGGGCGGCAGGTGATCCAGGCGGACGGCAGCCGCTACCTGATCCTGGAGAACGGTTACCGCTACGACGGCAATCCTGGCCAGGCCGACTATCGTGCCACCCAGTACGAGACCCACGGCGTGCTGCTGCCCAAGCCCAGCGTCAGCGCCGAGATCGGCGAGCGCGAAGCGGTGCCCACCCGCGAGCTGATCGGCAGCGACGAACCGCGCTACCAGGCCGAGCTGCAGTGGCGCCTGTCCATTCCGCTGCTGGTGTTCATCGTCACCCTGCTGGCGGTGCCGCTGGCACGGGTCAATCCGCGCCAGGGCCGCTTCCTCAAGCTGTTGCCGGCAATCCTCCTGTATATGGCCTACCTGGCGCTGCTGATCGGCGCGCGCGGCCAGCTGGACAAGGGCAAGATTCCCATGGAGCTGGGCCTGTGGTGGGTGCACGCATTGTTCCTGCTGATTGGCGCCGCACTGTTCCTCTGGCAACCGATGAAACTCAAGCTGGCCAGTCGCCGTGCAGTCAAGGAGATGGCCCATGCATAAGCTCGACCGCTATATCGGTACCAGTGTCTTCCTGGCCATCCTCTCGGTGCTCGGCATCATCGTCGGCCTGGCCCTGTTGTTTGCCTTCATCGACGAGCTGGGCGACCTCAGCGACAGCTACGGCACTCTGGAGGCACTGATCTACGTGGTGCTGACCCTGCCGCGGCGCGCCTACGAGATGCTGCCGATGGCCGCGCTGATCGGCTGCCTGATCGGCCTCGGCAGCCTGGCCAGCAACAGCGAGCTGACCATCATGCGCGCTGCCGGCGTGTCGGTCGGGCGCATCGTCTGGGCGGTGATGAAGCCCATGCTGGTGCTGATGCTGGTCGGCGTGCTGATCGGCGAGTACCTGGCGCCCTGGAGCGAGAACCAGGCCCAGGCCCATCGTTCGCTGGCCCAGGGCGGCGGCGAGGCACAGAGTTCCAAACATGGCCTGTGGCATCGCCAGGGCCAGGAGTACGTGCACATCAACGCCGTGCAGCCGGGCGGCAAGCTGATCGGCGTGACCCGCTACCAGTTCGACGAACAGCGCAAGCTGCAAGCCGCCAGCTTTGCCCGTCGCGCCCAGTACCAGGGCGACCACTGGCAGCTGGAAGAGGTGAAGACCACGCTGTTCCATGACAGGCGCACCGAGGTGCAGCAGGCCGACCGCCAGCGCTGGGACATCGAGCTCACGCCGCAGTTGCTCGGCACCGTGGTGCTGGCGCCGGATGCCCTGTCGATCAGCGGCCTGTGGCGCTATATCCATTACCTGGGCGAGCAGGGGCTGAGCAATGGCAGCTACTGGCTGGCGTTCTGGACCAAGGTGCTGCAGCCGCTGGTGACCGCCGCGCTGGTGCTGATGGCGATCTCCTTCATCTTCGGCCCGCTGCGCTCGGTAACGCTCGGCCAGCGCGTGTTCACCGGCGTGCTGGTGGGTTTCGTGTTCCGCATCGCCCAGGACCTGCTGGGGCCGTCCAGCCTGGTGTTCGGCTTCTCGCCGCTGCTGGCCGTGGTGGTGCCGGCGGGGATCTGTGCCCTGGCCGGCTTCTTCCTGTTGCGCCGCGCCGCCTGATTAGGCTGTGCCAATAAAAAGGCCGGGCATTTGCCCGGCCTTTTTTGTTGCACGAACCCTGTCGTAGCCCGGATGCAATCCGGGACGCAGGCAGTACCGCCCCCCGGATTGCCTCCGGGCTACTTCGGGGCGGCTCTGGCGCACGGCTTCACTGCTGGTCCAGCTGCTCCTGCAGGCGTTGCTGGCTCTGGGCATTGACCTGATCGATCTGCTGCTTGAGCTGCTCCATCTGCTGCTGGGCCTGCTGCGCCTTGTCGGCTTGCAGCTTGGCGGTGGTGGCAGTGGCCGCGCCGCCGTCGCAGGCGGCGAGGGCGAGCAGGCTGGCGAGAAGCAGGGCATTGCGCATGGCGATCTCCGTAAGTGGGCGAAGGCTAACCCTAGCGCACCCGGCGCTGGCATTCAGCAGCCGGGCGCGCCAACGGCTCAGCCGTAACGACGCGCGGCTTCGATGGCCAGGCCGCTGCCGATGCTGCCGAAGCTGTTGCCCTCGGTGGCGCGGGCATTGGGCAACAGGGCGGCGACGCTTTGGCGCAGGGCCGGTACGCTGCTGGAGCCGCCGGTGAAGAAGATCGTGTCGACCTCGGCATGGCGCACGCCGGCGCGGTTCAGCAGTTCGTCGACGCCGGCGCGAATGCGCTGCAGCAGGCCGTCGATGGCCTGATCGAACAGCGGCCGGTCGAGCAGCACCTGCAGGTCATCCTCGATGCGTGCCAGGTCAATGCGGTGGCTGTCCTGCTCGGTCAGGGCGATCTTCGCCTCTTCCACCTGCATCGCCAGCCAGTGGCCGGCACGCTGCTCGGTGAGGCGCAGCAGGCGGTCGACGCCGGTCGGATCGACGATGTCGTAGCGCATGTTCTTCAGCGCCAGCTGGGCTTTCTGCGCGTACACCGCGTTGATGGTGTGCCAGGTGGCCAGGTTGAGGTGGTGGCTGGTGGGCATCAGCGCGTCGCTCTTCATCCGGCTGCCGTAGCCGAACAGCGGCATCACCCCGTCCAGGCTCAGCTGCTTGTCGAAGTCGGTACCGCCGATGTGCACGCCGCCGGTGGCGAGGATGTCGTCCTGGCGCTCATTCAGCTCGCGACGCTGCGGTGCCAGGCGCACCAGGGAGAAGTCCGAGGTACCGCCGCCGATGTCGACGATCAGCACCAGCTCCTCGCGCTGGATCGTGCGCTCGTAGTCGAAGGCCGCGGCAATCGGCTCGAACTGGAAGGACACGTCCTTGAAGCCGAGTTTGTGCGCCACCGCCAGCAGGGTGTTGGCGGCCTCGGCATCGGCGAGCGGGTCGTCGTCGACGAAGAACACCGGGCGGCCCAGCACCACTTGGTCGAATTCGCGCTCGGCCTGGCTCTCGGCGCGCTTTTTCAGCTCGCCGATAAAGAAGCCGAGCAGGTCGCGAAAGGGCAGGGCGCTGCCCAGCACGGTGGTTTCGCTTTTCAGCAGCTTGGAGCCGAGCAGGCTTTTCAGCGCACGCATCAGGCGCCCTTCGTAGCCATCGAGGTACTCGCTCAGGGCCTGGCGACCATAGACCGGGCGGCGCTCTTCGGTGTTGAAGAAGATCACCGAAGGCAGGGTGATCTTGCCGTCTTCCAGTTCCAGTAGCGGCTCCATGCCCGGCCGCCACCAGCCGACGGTGGAGTTGGAGGTACCGAAGTCGATACCCAGGGCATTGGCGGGGGAGGCTTGATTCATGGTGCGGTGGTTCCGGAAAAACGGCCGCGCATTCTATGCGAGACTCTTGCCTTGTGCGCGGGCAGATGGTCTGTAGTTCGGGAACCTGTGGTCGCGGCTGCTAAACTCTCAAGGTCGCCGACCGCCAGGAACAGGCTGAGTCAATGAAGTACAAGCTCAAGAACTGCTGGTTGTGCTGCTGGCTGCTGCTCAGTTCGGCGGCGGTCGCCCAGGAACGCTGCATCAGCCTGGTCACCAGCGCTGGCGGGCAGTCGTTCTGGGGTCAGGTGCGCCAGGCTGCGCAAGCCACTGCCGCCGAGATGCAACTGCCCTTGCACGCGCGCGGCCCCGCCCGCGATGGCGATACCCAGACCCAGCTGGAGCTGATCGAGCGGATGCTCAAGTTCAACTGTCGCGTGCTGATCGTCGCGCCCAGCGGCCCCGAGGTCGGTGTACGCATGGCTCAGCTCAGAGCGCAGGGCGTGACGGGCCTGTACATCGACCGTGATCTGGACGATGGCGCCGTGCTTGCCTCCATTGCAACCGACAATTACGGTGCCGGCCGCCAGGCCGGGCGCGAGATGGCGCGGGCGCTCGGCGGGCAGGGCAGTGTGGCGCTGCTGCGGCTGAGCCCCCAAGTGGCCTCGACCAGCAGCCGCGAGCGTGGTTTTCACGATGGCGCGCGCGACGCCGGGCTACGGATTGCCGTCGATCGGTATCTGCCCCTGTCCGACTCCCAGGCAATGTTCGCCCTCGGCGAAGAATTGCGCGCGGTGGATGGCCTGTTCACCCCCAGCGAGGCGACTACCCTGGAGATGCTCGCCACGCTGCGGCGGCTGGGGCTGGCTGGCAAGCGGGCGCACATAGGGTTTGATGCGAGCCCCATCCTGGTCGACGCACTGGAGCGCGGAGAGCTCGTCGGGTTGATGGTGCAGCAGCCCAGTCAAATTGGGGTGGAGAGTGTCATCCGGGCGCATCGGGTGCTCGATGGTGATCTCGAAGGGCCGCGGCAGGTCCGTTTGCCTGCCGTCTATGTGAACAAAGACAATTTCGATGACGAGACGGTGCGGCGATTGCTGATGCCTTGATCGTGTGGGAGGTAGGTATGCCCTCATGGGGTGCCGGCTTGCTGCTACTGCTGCTGTTGCAGCCCATGGTGTGCCTCGCCGAGTTGCGCCTGCTGACCGAGGAAGCGCCGCCGACCAGCTTCCTGCGTGATGGCCAGCCCGAGGGTTATGCGGTGGAGGTGGTGCGCGAGCTGATCCGCCGTACCGGCAACCAGGCCCGTATCGAACTGATGCCCTGGACCCGTGCCTACTTCCTGGCCAAGAGCGAGGCCGACACCGGCCTGTTCTCGGTGGTGCGCACCACCGAGCGCGAGGCGCTGTTCCAGTGGGTCGGGCCGATCCTGCAGGGGGCGACGCGCTTCTATTCGCTGAAGAGCAGCAAGCTGCGCATCGACACCCTGGAGGACGCGGCCCGCGCCGGCACCCTGGCCCTGCCCAAGCAGTGGTACACCTACGAGACGCTACAGCGCATGGGCTTCACCAACCTGTATGGCGTGCCCAGCTCCCGGCAGATGGTGACCATGCTCAAGCATGGCCGGGTCAAGCTGATCGCCACCGAAGACCTGACCCTGCGCGAGGAGCTGGCCAGCGGCGGGCTGACGCCTGTCCAGGTCCAGCCGCACCTGGCATTCATGCGTTCCGACTACTACATCGTCTTCTCGCCGCAGACGGCGCCGGCCCTGGTCGAGCGCTGGCGCGGCGAGCTCGATGGCATGCGCCGCGATGGCAGCCTGGAGGGCATTCTGCAGCGCTGGCTGCCCGCCGCACGGGGGCGCTGAGCCCGCGCCTACTCGTGATGGGCCTGGCCGAGGAAGGTCAGCGAGCTGAACAGGCCCAGTTCTTCGATATCCGGGTTGCCCTTGACCGGCAGGTACAGCTCGGCCGCGATGATGTTCAGGCCTTCGTTGCGCACCACGACTTCGGCGTAGCCCTGGGCGTCGGTGGTGGCGCTGACTTCATGGGGCATGCCGCGGTAGTCGCCGATCAGCTTCACCTCCCTGGCCGGCTTGCCATCCACCAGCACCTGCACGCGCAGCGGCTTGCCGGGGCCGACGGCGAGCGGATCGCTCTGCGGCACGATGGCCAGGCGCAGCTTGCTCAGGTCCGGCAGTTTGGCGCCGGGGGCGAGCAGCGCCAGGCTGTATTTGTAGGTGTGCAGCGAGTGGGTGGAGTTCGGCACCTGGCGGCGGCCCTGGTTGATCCACTGTTTGTCCGGCGTCTGCGACCAGGCGCCGTTATCTAGGGCTACCGCCAGCACGGCCGGTGCGCGCAGCGGCTGCAGGCGGGCATGGTCGTGCAGGCGCTGCACGGTCACCGGAACCATCTTGCCGGTGCCGTCATGGGCCCAGGCGCCACTGATCTTGTCGGCCTTGAAGGCATCGTCCTCGGCACCGTGGCCGTAGATGACTTCATGGTTGCCGCGGCGCTGTTCGGTCCACAGGCCGTGGGCGGCGGCCTGGCCGCAGAGGAGAAGGCCGGCGAGCAGCAGGGGAAGAGTACGCATCGAGAAAGTCCTTAGAGCGCCAGGCTCAGGTTGAAGTTGAGGTTGCGCGGCTCGCCGGGCAGGACCCAGACGCTGTTGTAGCTGCGCTCGTAATACTTGCGGTCGAAGACATTGTTGAGGTTCACGCCCAGGGTGACGTCCGGGCTGACCTTGTAGTGGGCCAGCAGGTCCAGCGTTTCGTAGGCGTCGAGGCGGAAGTCGCTACCGGCCTCGCCAGCGCGGTCGCCGACGTAGGTAATTGCCGCACCAATGTCCGAGCCCTGCAGGGCGCCGCCCTGGAACTCGTACACCGCCATCAGGCTGCCGCTGTGCTGTGCCACGCCCAGCAGGTCGCTGCCGGTGGGGATGGCGGCGTCACCCTGGGTCACTTCCGCATCGATATAGGCGTAGGCGCCGATGACTCGCACGGCGTCGCTCAGCTGGCCGCTGAACTGCATGTCCAGGCCCTGGCTGCGCGCCTCGCCGGCCGCCACGCTCTCACCGAGGGCGTCGGTGGTGATGACGTTTTCCTTGTCGATATGGAATAGGGCGATGGTACCGCCCAGGCGGCCGTCGAGCAGATCGAGCTTGAGGCCACTTTCGTAGCCGATGCCTTGCTCCGGTTGGTACACCTGGCCCTGGCTGCCCAGGGCGTTGGGGCGGAAGGACGTCGAGGCGTTGGCGAATACGCCGACCTGCGGGGTGAGCTGGTACAGCGCGCCGATACGCGGCGTGGCGACGTCTTTGTCCTGGTGGGTCCAGATGCCGCTGGTGCGGTTCAAGGCATGCTGTTCGATCCGCTCCAGGCGCACGCCGAGCAGGCCGCGCAGGCGCTCGCTGAAGGTGATCTGGTCCTGCAGGTTGAGCGCATAGCTCTCGGTCTGCTCGAAGAAGTCGTTGGCGCTGGTGATCGTCGGCTTGGGCGCGCCGTACACCGGGTGGTAGATGTTCTGCCCGTAGCCGAGCGACAGGCCGCTCTGCGGGTACTTCTGGCTGTTGCGGTAGTTCTCGTACTCCACGCCGGCGAGCAGCTGGTGCTTCCAGCCGAGGCCCTCGACCTGGCCGTGCAGTTCGGCCTGGGTGATGCTGTCGTTCCACTCGAAATCGCGCTGGCGCAGGCGGCGGGTGACGCTGTCGCCAACCAGCGCGCCCGGTTCGCTGGAGTCGCCCTGCATATGGCCCTGGGTGTAGTGGTTGGCCAGGCGCAGCTTCCAGTCGTCGTTCAGGTAGCGCTCCAGCGCCAGGTCGAGGGTCTGGTTGTCGTTGCGAATGTGGCCGTCGTTCGGCTCGCCGAGGAAGGTCGAGCGCGACACTGCGCCCATCTCGCCGTTCACCGCCGGGATGCCGCGGTCGAACACCGACTCGGTGCGGGACAACTCGGCGTCCAGCTGCAGCGTGGTGTCCGGGTCGAGCTGCCAGGTCAGCGAGGGGGTGACGATCTGGCGACGGTTATCCACATGGTCGCGGAAGCTGCCGTTGTCCTCGACCGCCAGGTTGATGCGCGACAGCAGGCTGCCGTCGCCGCGCAGCGGCGTGTTGCTGTCCAGGCTGGTGCGGTAGCGGTCCCAGCTGCCGGCGCTGAGATCGAGCCGGGTGAAGGCTTCGTCCTGCGGGCGCTTGCTGACGATATTGACCAGGCCGCCGGGATCGCCGCGCCCATACAGGCTGGCGGAAGGGCCCTTGAGCACCTCGATGCGCTCGATGGCGCCGGTGTCCGGCGCGCTGTAGCTGCCGCGGTTGATGGCGAAGCCGTTGCGGTACAGCTCGCCGGTGGTGAAACCGCGCACGCTGTAGTTGTAGAAGGTCAGGCCACCGAAGTTGTTCTGTCGCGACACGCCACTGGCGAAGTCCAGGGCGCGGTCGATGCGCGTGCTGCCGAGGTCCTGCAGTACCTGGGCGGGAATCACCTCGATGGTCTGCGGGGTGTCGCGGATATCGGTGTCGGTGCGGGTCGCGGTGGCGGAGCGGGTGGCGCGGTAGCCCTCGACCGGGCTGGAGGCGCTTTCCAGGTGGCTGTCACTGATCGACAGGCTCTCCAGCTGCAGGGGCTCTTCGGCCCAGGCGGAGAGCTGAAGCAGCAGTGAATATATTCCAATCACTCCAGTTATTTTTTGGTTATTCATGCAGATTCCTTATATAGATGAAATAACATAACAAAATACGAAAGGATTAATCCAGCACCGCGCCATGGGGCTAGGCTGGAAGATGAAGGCGCGCGCTGCTGAAAGCGGGGCGCAAGGCAGGTCTGCAACGCTGTGCAGCGAATGCCTGGCTGGTTTTGTAGTTTTACTACATAATTGGCTGACCCAACGCGAACATAGCCAGCCGTAGTGCATCCCATGCAAAGAGCCTCCCACCACGATCTACGCGCGCAGTTTCGCGCGCTACTGGCCTCCAGTGCCTGTTACCACACGGCATCGGTATTCGATCCGATGTCCGCCCGGATTGCCGCCGATCTCGGATTTGAGGTCGGCATCCTGGGCGGTTCTGTAGCTTCACTACAAGTTCTGGCAGCGCCCGACTTCGCCCTGATCACCCTCAGCGAGTTCGTCGAGCAGGCCACCCGCATCGGCCGGGTAGCGCGCCTGCCGGTGATTGCCGACGCCGACCACGGCTACGGCAATGCGCTCAACGTGATGCGCACCGTGGTCGAGCTGGAGCGCGCCGGCGTGGCGGCGCTGACGCTCGAAGACACCCTGCTGCCTGCCCAGTTTGGCCGCAAGTCCACCGACCTGATCGGCGTCGACGAGGGTGTCGGCAAGATCCGCGCGGCACTGGAAGCGCGGGTCGACCCGGACTTGGCGATCATCGCCCGCACCCACGCCGGGGTGCTCGAGGTGGACGAGGTGATCCGCCGCACCCAGGCCTACCAGGAGGCGGGCGCCGATGGCATCTGCATGGTGGGCGTGCGCGACTTCGAGCATCTGGAGGTGATCGCGCAGAACCTCAGCGTGCCGCTGATGCTGGTCAGCTACGGCAATCCGTCGCTGCGCGACGACGCGCGCCTGGCCAGCCTCGGCGTGCGCATCGTGGTCGATGGCCATGCCGCATACTTCGCCGCGATCAAGGCCACCTACGACTGCCTGCGCGAGCAACGCGGCATTGCCGCCAGCGACCTCAACGCCACCGAGCTGACGCACAAGTACACCCAGCCCGAGGACTACATCGTCTGGGCTCGCGAGTACATGAACGTCAAGGAGTAGCGATCGCCTGCTCGATCAGGCGCTGCAGCGAACCGTCCTGGCGCATCTCCGCGAGGGTCCGGTCGAAGCGCTGCAGCAGCTCCTGCTGACCTGCCGCCCGGGCGAACACCAGATAGGTCGGATTGATGCTCAGCGGCTGCGGCAGTGGCTCCAGCTGCTCCAGGCCGGCGTGTGTGAGCAGGCGCTGTCCGGCCAGTTCGATGGCAATCACCGCGTCCAGGCGGCCTGAGGCCAGCTTGCGCAGGTTGGCTTCGTCCGAACTGCCCTCCTGGGCATCGATCTGCCCGGTGCGTGCCGCCTGGTCGAACTCTTCCGTGTAGCTCCAGCCGCGAATGACGCCGATGCGTTTGCCGTGCAGATCCTCGATGCCGCGAAACGGCAGGGGCCTCTCGCGGTGCACGTAGAGCAGCAGGCGCTCCTCGAAGATCGGCGCCGAGTAATCGAAGACCTGCAGGCGCTCGGCATTCTGGTAGATGCCCGCAATCCCCACCTCACCTGCGGCGCCTCGTAGTAACGCACGCTTCCAAGGCATGGCCTGGATGCTCAGGGGTTCGCCGAGGCGGGCAAATACCGCCTGCACTATCAGCGGGTAGAGCCCCATGGGCTGGTTGTCCTGCTGGTACATGAACGGCGGGTTGGCGTTGTCGATGGCGACCCAGGTCTCGGCTCGCGCCGGCAGGGCGCTGCAGCACAGCATGAGAATCGCCAGCAGGCGCAAGCGTGACATCGGCAGAATTCCTCCGTGACTCCCTCAAGCATAGCCGCCGCTGCACTTGCATTCGCGGACCGGTGGGCGCATATCTGCGCCAGAGCGCAATCCCCGGAGGTGCACATGGCTGGAGGCTGGACCAACGACAGCGCCGTGCAAGAACAGATCGACAGCAGCATCGAAGATGCCGTCGCCCGCGCCCGCAGCCAGCTGCCGCGGGGTGAGAGCCTGAGCCGCTGTGAGGAGTGCGATGTGCCGATCCCCGAGGCGCGCCGCCAGGCCGTGCCCGGCGTGCGTCTGTGCGTGAACTGCCAGGCCGCCCACGATCGCGAACAGGCTGCCTTCAGCGGCTACAACCGACGTGGCAGCAAGGACAGCCAGCTGCGCTGATCAGGGGCTGAGCGAGTAGCCGCGGGCGCTCATGCAGTTGATATAGGCCTGGCTGGAGCCGCTCTGCGCGGCCTGCTCGTTGCGCCTGTCCGCGCGTCGCTCGCGGCGCTGGCGCGAGCCGCCGACCACCACGCCGGCGGCGGCTGCCTCGCGCGCCTGGTTCTGCCGGTATTGCTGCTTCACATCGTCATCGATGCGGTCATACACCTCGTCGTGGCGCTGGCCACGCACTTCGGCGGCCGCTGCTCCTGCTGCCGCGCCCACGGCGGCGCCACGCAGACGCTCGCCGCCGATACCCGAGGAGGACGTGGCGGAGCTGCCGGCGGTCTTGCTCTGGCAGGCGGCGATGTCGTTCTGAATCTGCTGCTGGCTCTGGCCGTTGAGCGGGATCAGCGTTTCGCCGCTGACTGCGCCGCAGCACAGCAGGGCGCAGGTCAGCAGCATGGGACGAGGGGAGACGGGCATGGTGCTCTCCTGGAGCGGAGTGGTGGATTTACTCTAGCCCCGAAAAATCTGTCTGATCCGCTGGCTGGATAGCCGGTGCTGGTCGCCCGAGCCGCTATTTGGCAAAATTGTTAGCTGGCTCATTATTAGGTTGTTTTGATCTTGTCCGAGCGTTCCCGTCCTGGCCTGGCCATTCTGCTGATTCTTGCGGCCGGCCTGCTGCTGTCCAGTCAGGATGCCCTGGCCAAGACCCTGACCCTTTCCTATCCGCTGTTGCTGGTGGTGTGCCTGCGCTACCTGGCGCAGAGCCTGCTCATGCTGTTGGTGTTCGCCCCGCGCCTGGGGCTGGACCTGCTGCGTACCCGGCGGCCGCTGCTGCAGCTGGCGCGGGGCCTCAGCCTGGTGGGTGTGACCCTGCTGTTCTACGGTGGCCTGCGCTACATCCCACTGGGCGAAGCGACGGCGGTGATCTTCCTGGCGCCGCTGGTGGTGGTGGCGCTCTCGGTGCTGTGGCTGAAGGAGCGGGTCGGGCGCGGCGTGTGGCTGTCCATCGGTGGCAGCATGCTTGGCGTGCTGCTGATCGTCCGGCCCGGCAGCGCGCTGTTCACGCCGGCCATCCTGTTGCCGCTGGGCGCGGCCTGCTGCTTCGGCCTGTACCAGCTGCTCACCCGCCGGCTCAGCGCGAGCGATCACCCGGCCACCAGCAATTTCATCACTGCGCTGGTCGGCACCCTGGGAACCGGCCTGCTGTTGCCCTGGACCTGGCAGCTGCCGCAGTGGCACGACCTGCTGCTGATGGCCGCGCTCGGGGCGCTGGCGATGAGCGGCCACATGCTGCTGACGCATGCCTACCGCTACGGCAGCGCCGCCAGCCTGGCGCCCTTCACCTATGGGCAGATCCTCACTGCCACGCTGATCGGCGCCCTGGCATTCGATCACCTGCCGGACACCTGGGCGGTACTCGGCATGGCGGTGATCATGCTCAGCGGCGCCGCGCTGGCCTGGAGTCAGAACAGGAAGTAGCGCTGCGCCATTGGCAGCACCTCGGCCGGTTCGCACCAGAGCAGTTGGCCGTCGGCCTTGACCTGGTAGTTCTGCGGATCGACCTCGATGCTCGGCAGGTAGCCGTTGTGGATCAGGTCGGTCTTCTGCACCTCGCGGCAGCCCCGGACCACACCGATCTTCTTCTTCAGCCCCAGCTGCTCGGGCACGCCGGCGTCGAAGGCCGCCTGGCTGATGAAGGTGATGCTGGTGGCATGGCGGCTGCCGGCGTAGCTGGCGAACATCGGCCGGTAGTGCACCGGCTGCGGCGTCGGGATGGAGGCGTTGGCGTCGCCCATCAGGCTGGCGGCGATCGCCCCGCCCTTGAGGATCAGCGTCGGCTTCACGCCGAAGAAGGCCGGGCGCCACAGCACCAGATCGGCCCATTTGCCCACTTCCACCGAGCCCACTTCATGGCTGATGCCGTGGGTGATCGCCGGGTTGATGGTGTACTTGGCGATGTAGCGCTTGGCGCGGAAGTTGTCGTTGCCCGGCGCGTCCTCGGGCAGCGGGCCGCGCTGCTGCTTCATCTTGTCGGCGGTCTGCCAGGTGCGGGTGATCACCTCGCCGACGCGGCCCATGGCCTGGCTGTCGGAGCTGATCATGCTGAAAGCGCCGAGGTCATGCAGGATGTCCTCGGCGGCGATGGTCTCGCGGCGGATGCGGCTTTCGGCAAACGCGACGTCCTCGGCGATGCTCGGGTCCAGGTGGTGGCAGACCATCAGCATGTCCAGGTGCTCGTCGATGGTATTGCGGGTGAACGGCCGGGTCGGGTTGGTCGAGCTGGGCAGCACATTCGGGAACCCACACGCCTTGATGATATCCGGCGCATGGCCGCCGCCGGCGCCTTCGGTGTGGTAGGTGTGGATGGTGCGGCCCTTGAACGCGCCCAGCGTCGTCTCGACGAAGCCGGACTCGTTCAGCGTGTCGGTGTGGATGGCCACCTGCACGTCGTACTGGTCGGCGACCGACAGGCAGTTGTCGATCGCCGCCGGGGTGGTGCCCCAGTCCTCGTGCAGCTTGAGGCCGATAGCACCGGCTTTCACCTGCTCGATCAAGGGCTCCGGCAGCGAGGCGTTGCCCTTGCCGGTGAAGCCCAGGTTCATCGGGAAGGCATCGGCGGCCTGCAGCATGCGCGCCATGTGCCAGGGCCCGGAGGTGCAGGTGGTGGCGTTGGTGCCGGTGGCCGGCCCGGTGCCGCCACCGATCATGGTGGTGACGCCACTCATCAGCGCCTCTTCGATCTGCTGCGGGCAGATGAAGTGGATATGGGTATCGATGCCGCCGGCGGTGAGGATCATGCCTTCTCCTGCGATCACTTCGGTGCCGGCGCCGATCGCGATGGTCACGTCGGGCTGGATATCCGGGTTGCCGGCCTTGCCGATGGCGTGGATGCGCCCGTCCTTGAGGCCGACGTCGGCCTTGACGATGCCCCAGTGGTCGATGATCAGTGCATTGGTGATCAGCGTATCGACCACATCTTTGGCGCACAGCTGGCCCTGGCCCATGCCGTCGCGGATCACCTTGCCGCCGCCGAACTTCACTTCCTCGCCGTAGCTGGTGAAGTCCTTCTCCACCTCGATCCACAGGTTGGTGTCGGCCAGGCGCACCTTGTCGCCGACGGTGGGGCCGAACATGTCGGCATAGGCTTGGCGGCTGATCTTCATCACATGTTCCTTGTCGGTTGTCCGCTCTCGTACAGCGCAGGTGCTCGAACAGTTCCCTCTCCCATTGATGGGATAGGGCCAGGGAGAGGAGCTTGATCTGCTCGCCCGCTCCCCCGGCCCCTCTCCCGCAAGCAGGAGAGGGGAGGTATTACAGGTCGCCCATCACCCGGCCGGCGAAGCCGAACACCCGGCGTGCGCCGGCCAGTTCCACCAGCTCGACCTCGCGGCTCTGCCCCGGCTCGAAGCGCACCGCGGTGCCGGCCGGGATATTCAGGCGCATGCCTCGCGTGAGCGCTCGATCAAACGCCAGCGCATCGTTGGTCTCGAAGAAGTGGTAGTGCGAGCCGACCTGGATCGGCCGGTCGCCGCTGTTGGCCACGCTGAGCTTGAGGGTGCGGCGGCCGGCGTTGAGTTCGATCTCGCCGTCCTGGATCTGGTATTCGCCGGGGATCATGGTGCGCTGCGCTCCGGGGTAAGGATCAGTTGCATGAAGGTCAGGTCCAGCCAACGCCCGAACTTGCGACCCACCTGGGGCATCTGCCCGGTGATGGCGAAGCCGAGGCGCTGGTGCAGGCCGATCGAGGCGGCGTTTCCACTCTCGATGGCGGCAACCATCACGTGCTTGTCGCAGGCCTTGGCGCGCTCGATCAACGCGGTCAGCAGTTGCGGGCCGAGGCCTTTGCCGCGCTGGTCGACGCGGATGTATACCGAATGCTCGATCGTGTGGCAGAAGCCGTCGAAGGGGCGCCAGTCGCCGAACGAGGCGTAGCCGACCACCTCGCCGTCGGCGTTCTCGGCCACCAGGATCGGGTAGCCCTGCTGGGCGCGGGCGGCGAACCAGGCCTGGCGGTTGGCCAGGTCAACGACGTTGTCCATCCAGATCGCGGTGGTATTGAGCACTGCGTCATTGAAGATGTCGCGCAGGGCCGGCAGGTCGGTTTCCAGGGCGTCGCGGATCAGCATGCGGGCGGCCTCAGGCGATCGGCTGGTGGACAGTCACCAGTTTGGTGCCATCGGGGAAGGTGGCTTCGATCTGGATCTCCGGAATCATCTCCGGCACACCTTCCATCACCTGCTCGCGGCTCAGCAGGGTGGTGCCGTAGTGCATCAGCTCGGCCACCGTGCGGCCGTCGCGGGCGCCTTCCAGCAGGGCGGCGGAGATCAGCGCCATGGCTTCCGGGTAGTTGAGCTTGAGGCCGCGGGCCAGGCGCCGCTCGGCCACCAGGCCGGCGGTGAAGATCAGCAGCTTGTCCTTCTCGCGGGGCGAAAGATCCATCAGGTACTCCAGATTCTTGGGGGCACGGCCGCGCGGCCGAGCAGGGCAGGGCGCAACAGGCGCCAGAGTTCGATCAGCCAGGCGCGCGCATGCAGCGCCTCGCCGGCCAGGCAGCGGGCCACCAGCAGGTCCGGCAATTGGGTCAGGTCGCCGCGTACCGGACCGCCCAGTTCGCGGCAGCGCTGCAGCAGCTCGGCATCGATCTCGCCGCTGGCCAGCAGGGTGGCGAATACCGGCTGGCCGTCCAGGCCGATGGGCGAGTCGAGCAGGCCGTCGCCACCGACCACACGCTGGCGCTCGTGCCACAGCAGCAGGCCGTCGCGGCGGATATCCAGAGCGCTCTGGAAATGTCCGCAGTCGAAGCGCTCGCCGGCGGCCGGGCGGCCGAGGGCGACCATGTCCCAGTAAAACAGGCGGGCGTCGCCTTCCAGCTCGATGCGGGTGCTCAGCTCGGCCTGGGCGCCTGAGTAGACGATGGTTTCCTGCGGCAGCCATTCCAGGGTGGCTCCGGATCGCACGCGCAGCGTCACGCACTGACGCGCGCTGCCAGCGGCGCGGTACCACTTGGCCGCGCCCGGGCTGGTGAGCTGGGTCCAGGCCCGCTCGCCGACGTCCACGGCGATATCCAGGCTGTCGCCGCCGGCAATGCCGCCGGGCGGGTGCACGATGATGTGCTGGCACACCTCGGGGCCTTCGGCGTGCAGGTGTTTCTGCACCCGCAGCGGGCCCAGATGGCGGCGCAGCACCGGGCGCGTCCAGTCCTGCTGGCGGGCGTAGGCCAATTCCAGCTCGGCGTGCCAGGCGGGGGTGAAGAGTGCGGGTTGGGCAACCGTCATTCAGGGGCATCCAGCCGAATTGGGTGAGGCGGCAGTGTAGCGTGGCGGCATGGGCTCAGGCCGTGCTCATCTGCAGCCATTGCCGCGGGCTGGCGTCGAACCAGCGGCGGAAGGCGCGGGAGAAGGCGCTGGTCTCGGAGTAGCCGAGCAGCGGCGCCAGCTCGCTGACCGGCAGGCGCCGGCGCAGGTAGTGCAGGGCCAGCTCGCGGCGCACCTGGTCGATCAGCGTGGAAAAACTCAGGTTCTGTTCGCGCAGGCGCCGTTGCAGGGCGGCCGGGGTCAGGCCGAGGCCGGCGGCGACTCGTTCCAGCGAGGGCTCGCCCAGCGGCAGGGCGTCGCGCACCAGGCCGCGGGCCTGGTCGACCAGGCACTGTGGCGATTGCTGGCCGCCGAGGCGGACGATGGCGTCCTGCACCAGCATCAGCAGCACCGGGTCGCGCTCGGGCATCAGCTTGCCGGCGATGTCGCGCTTGGGAATCAGCAGGGCATTGCACGGCTGGTCGAACAGCACGGGGGCGTCGAATACCGTCTGGTGCTCGCGCCAGCCCTCCGGTCGCGCGTGCTCGAACAGCACGGCGCGCGGTGCCCAGTCCGGCCCCAGCGCATGGCGCACCAGGTTCAGCGCCATGCCCATGGTCAGCTCGGCGTCCTGGCGGCGGTCGAGGATGGCCGGGTGATGTACCTGGTAGTCGAAGCGGTAGCACTCGCCGATATCCACCAGACGGATCAGAGTGTCGTGCTGGTGGTAGGGAAAGGCGCGGGCGAAATTCTGCAGGGCCTGCTCCAGGCTGTGCGAACAGAGCCCGACATAGCCGAGCAGGCCGAGGGCGCGCGGCAGGAACTGCTGGCCGTAGCGCAGGCCGAAGTTGTCGCAGCCGGACTGGCTGGCCGCCTCCTCCAACACCCTGCAGTAGTTGTTCAGGCTGAGGCTGAGGGTCGGGTGCAGCAGCAGGTCAGGGTCGATGCCGGCGATGCCGAACACCCGGTCTACATCGCCGCCCTGCTGGGCGATGAACGCGTCCAGGCCGCAGGCAGCCGCCGACAGCACGCCGAGGTTGCTCGGCGAGTCGGCGCTGGCCAGTGGGTGGGCGAAGTTCAGGGACATGGGCGACCTGCCACGACAGTGTTGCCAGATATTTAGCAATAGTCGTGCCCCGTCACCGAGGTACGCGGGCATAAGTCTCAGCGTGCTCGCTCAGGCGATGTTTGCATCGCCTTGGGGCGGTGCCGCACCGCTATGCACCGGCATGGCGCAAAGGCCCGTGGCAGAGGGCTTTGCGCCCTCCTGAGCGACTTGACTCTGCAGCTGTGCGCGGACTTTGCAAGGTCAAGTCTCGGCCGGGGTTGGCTGGATATCCTCGCCTGGCGTTCGACGCCCACATCGAGGAACTGGCAATGACAACAACGACACTCAAACCGACGCTCGGCACCCTGCACCTCTGGGGCATCGCCGTGGGTCTGGTGATTTCCGGGGAGTATTTCGGCTGGAGCTATGGCTGGGGCGTGGCAGGCACGCTCGGCTTTCTGGTCACCACGCTGATGGTGGCGGCGATGTACAGCTGCTTCATCTTCAGCTTTACCGAACTGACCACCGCCATCCCGCACGCCGGTGGGCCCTTCGCCTATAGCCGCCGTGCCTTCGGCCCCGCCGGCGGAATGATTGCCGGCATGGCCACCCTGATCGAATTCGTCTTCGCCCCGCCGGCCATCGCCATGGCCATTGGCGCCTACCTCAACGTGCAGTTCCCCGGGCTCGACCCGAAACTGGCGGCGGTCGGTGCCTACCTGATCTTCATGACCCTCAATATCCTCGGTGTCAGCATCGCCGCCACCTTCGAGCTGGTGGTCACCGTGCTGGCGGTGGTCGAGTTGCTGGTGTTCATGGGCGTGGTGGCGCCGGGCTTCAGCTTCAGCAACTTCGTCATCGATGGCTGGGCCGGCAGCAACGTGTTCGGCTTGCCGGCAATTGCCGGGATTTTCGCCGCCATTCCGTTCGCCATCTGGTTCTTCCTCGCCATCGAGGGCGCTGCCATGGCCGCCGAGGAAGCCAAGGACCCGAAACGCACCATCCCGCGTGCCTATGTCGGCGGCATCCTGACCCTGGTGTTCCTGGCCCTGGGTGTGATGGTGATGGCCGGTGGCGTGGGCGACTGGAAAGCCCTGTCCGGCATCAACGATCCGTTGCCGCAGGCGATGAAGGCAGTGGTCGGCGAGAACTCCGGCTGGCTGCACATGCTGGTGTGGATCGGCCTGTTCGGCCTGGTCGCCAGCTTCCACGGCATCATCCTCGGCTACTCGCGGCAGTTCTTCGCCCTGGCTCGCGCCGGCTACCTGCCGCCGGCCCTGGCCAAGCTGTCGCGCTTCCACACCCCGCACCGCGCCATCATCGCCGGTGGCCTGGTGGGCATCGGCGCGATCTTCAGCGACGGCCTGATCAACCTGCAGGGCATGAGCCTGACTGCCGCGATGATCACCATGAGCGTGTTCGGCGCCATCGTCATGTACATCATGAGCATGCTCAGCCTGTTCCGGCTGCGTAAGACCGAGCCGAACCTGGAGCGCACCTTCAAGGCCCCGGGTTATCCGCTGGTGCCGGGCATTGCCCTGGGCCTGGCGCTGGTGTGCCTGGCGGCGATGATCTGGTTCAACGGCACCATCGCGCTGTTGTTCCTCGGTCTGATGAGCATCGGCATGGTCTACTTCCTGCTGACCGGCGCCCAGCGCGACGCCGTGCCGGCCGATGCCCTGCTGCAACCGTAATTGTGATGCGCCCGCCGGCAACGGCGGGCTTTTGTTTCAGGAGAGAACGATGGCCAGTTTCAGCCATACCGTCGGCCACCAGACCTGGCGCTTCGACAGCCTGCGCGAGGTCATGGCCAAGGCCGGGCCGGCGCGCTCCGGCGACTACCTGGCCGGTGTGGCCGCCAGCAGCGATGCCGAGCGCGTCGCCGCGCAGATGGCGTTGGCCAATATCCCGTTGCGGCACTTCCTCGACGAGGCACTGATTCCCTACGAAGACGACGAGATCACCCGGCTGATCATCGACAGCCACGACGCGGCGGCCTTCGCCCCGGTCGCCCATCTCACCGTCGGCGGTTTCCGTGACTGGCTGCTCGGCGAGCACGCCGACGAGGCCAGCCTGCGCGCCCTGGCGCCGGGGCTGACGCCGGAAATGGCGGCGGCGGTGTCGAAGATCATGCGCGTGCAGGACCTGATCCTGGTGGCGCAGAAGATTCGCGTGGTCACCCGTTTTCGCAACACCATGGGCCTGCGCGGACGCATGTCCACGCGCCTGCAGCCCAACCATCCGACCGACGATCCATCCGGCATCGCCGCCAGCATTCTCGACGGCCTGCTCTACGGCAACGGCGACGCCATGTTCGGCATCAACCCGGCCACCGACAGCCTGGGCGCGCTGACCGATCTGCTGAAGATGCTCGACGCGATCATCCAGCGTTACGAGATTCCTACCCAGGCCTGCGTGCTGACCCACGTTACCAGCTCCATCGCCGCCATCGAGCGCGGCGCGCCGGTCGACCTGGTGTTCCAGTCCATTGCCGGCACCGAGGCGGCCAACGCCGGCTTCGGCATCACCCTGCAGGTGCTGCAGGAGGGTTACGAGGCCGGGCTGTCGCAGAAGCGCGGCACGCTGGGCGACAACCTGATGTACTTCGAGACCGGCCAGGGCAGCGCGCTGTCGGCCAACGCCCACCATGGCGTCGACCAGCAGACCTGCGAGGTGCGCGCCTATGCGGTGGCACGCCACTACAAGCCGTTTCTGGTCAATACCGTGGTCGGCTTTATCGGCCCCGAATATCTCTATAACGGCAAGCAAATCATCCGCGCCGGTCTGGAAGACCACTTCTGCGGCAAGCTGCTCGGCGTGCCGATGGGCTGCGACATCTGTTACACCAACCATGCCGAGGCCGACCAGGACGACATGGACACCCTGCTGACCCTGCTCGGCACGGCCGGCATCAACTTCATCATGGGCATCCCCGGCTCCGACGACGTGATGCTCAACTACCAGACCACCTCGTTCCACGACGCGCTGTACGCCCGCCAGGTGCTCGGCTTGCGCCCGGCACCGGAGTTCGAGGCGTGGCTGGAACGCATGGAAATCCTCTCCCAGCGCGACGGCCAGGTACGCCTCGGCGGCGGCTTGCCGCCGGCCTTCCGCCAGGCACTGGCGCAACTGGGCTAGAACAGCTCGCGGGTTGCACCCGCCCTACACGTCGTAGTGCGGGTGCAACCCGCGGGAGCGACACAAGGAAACAAGCGGTGAAAGACGACAAGCCACTGAGTGGTGCCATCGACAACCCCTGGCAGGAACTGCGCCGCCTGACCCCGGCGCGCATCGCTCTGGGCCGTGCCGGCACCAGCCTGCCCACGGCGGCGCAGCTGGATTTCCAGTTCGCCCATGCCCAGGCGCGCGACGCCGTGCACCTGCCGTTGCATGCCGAGGCGCTGGCCGAGGGCCTGGCCAGCCAGGGGCTGCCAGTGCTGCAGCTGCACAGCGCGGCCGGCGACCGGCATACCTACCTGCAGCGCCCGGACCTGGGGCGACGCCTGGACGCTGCTTCGGCGCAACGCCTGCGTGACCACCGCGCCGAGCATCCGCAGGGCTACGACCTGGCCATAGTCATCGCCGACGGCCTGTCGGCCCTGGCCATCGAGCGACATGCCGCGCCTTTCCTCGCCCGCCTGCGCGAGCAGATGGGCGGCGATGGCTGGTCGCTGGCGCCGCTCTGCGTGGTGCGCCAGGGGCGGGTGGCAGTCGCCGACGAGGTGGCCGAGCTGCTCGGCGCGAAGATGGTGGTGATCCTGATCGGCGAGCGTCCGGGGCTGAGTTCGCCGGACAGCCTCGGCCTGTACTTCACCTACGCGCCCAGGGTTGGCCTGACCGACGCCTTCCGCAACTGCATCTCCAACGTACGCCTGGAGGGGATGAGCTACGGTGTGGCCGCGCACAAGCTGCTATACCTGATGCGTGAGGCCTGTCGGCGCCAGCTGTCCGGCGTCAGCCTCAAGGACGAGGCCGAGCTGCCCGGCCTGGAAGGCGAGCAGCCGGCGCGGCTGAATTTTCTGGTGGATTCGTTGCAGTAGCGCGGGAAAGTGTTGCGAGGCAGCTCTACCCGGCGGCCCGTTCGGCGCGCTTGTGCAGCCAGGCGGCGAGGCTGGAGTACAGGCTCAATACCAGCAGGGCGGCGCACACCAGCAGCCACCACTGCAGGTGCAGGCCGTAGTGCGGCGGCGAATGCAGCACGCCGGTTAGCCAGAACAGCGCCAGCGGTATTGCCAGCAGGGTGGCGCACCAGGCACGGCCCCAGGAGCGGCAATACGACCAAGGCCGCAGCACGGCCAGCAGCAAGCTGCATTCGGCCAGCACGATGGCGCAGAACAGCAACACCCACTGCAGTGGATAAGCCGGCTCCATGCCCTCTGGCATGGAGCGACGCAGCCAGTAGTCCGGCAGGCTGCCGCCATAGATGACCATGGCGCAGCCAAGCAGGGCGCACAGGGGGAGCAGCAGGTGGCGCAGCAGGTGGCGCAGTGCGGTCATCGGTGCCGGCATCCAACGGGAAGAGGCACCGATTATGCGCAGAGCACGAGCCGGGCGTCGCCGTTCAGATCGCCACCAGCCCGCGCACGCCATCGGCCTCCATGGTCTCGCCACGGCCCTGCTGAACGATCTCGCCACGGCTCATCACCAGGTACTGGTCGGCCAGTTCGGCGGCGAAGTCGTAGAACTGCTCGACCAGCAGGATGGCCATATCGCCGCGTTCCGCGAGTTTTCTGATGACCACGCCGATCTCCTTGATCACCGAGGGCTGGATGCCTTCGGTGGGTTCGTCGAGGATCAGCAGGCGCGGCTGGCTGGCCAGTGCGCGGCCGATGGCCAGCTGTTGCTGCTGACCGCCAGAGAGGTCACCGCCACGGCGCTGCTTCATCTCGCGCAGCACCGGGAACAGCTCGTAGATGAACTCGGGGACGGTCTTGGCTTCGCTGGCGCTGAAACGGGACAGGCCCATCAGCAGGTTTTCCTCGACCGTGAGCCTGGGGAAAATTTCTCTACCCTGCGGCACATAGGCGATGCCGGCATGCACGCGCTGGTGCGGCTTGTGGCCATTGATGGCCTGGCCTTCCCAGGCGATCGTGCCTTCCTTGGCCGGGATCAGGCCCATCAGGCATTTGAGCAATGTGGTCTTGCCCACGCCGTTGCGGCCGAGCAGGCAGGTGACTTCGCCGATCTTCGCCTCGAAGGACAGGCCGCGCAGGATGTGGCTGCCGCCGTAGTACTGGTGAAGCTGTTGGACTTGCAGCATGTGTTCGCCTCTTGAGTCCTACTTGTCTGCTTCCCTCTCCCCCGCCCCTCTCCCGCCGGCGGGAGAGGGGAGCAAGTGCGCAGTGTCGGACCTTGGCTCCGCGCAAGTTCCCTCTCCCATTTATGGGAGAGGGTTAGGGAGAGGGTGGTTGTTCAGCGGCCGAGATAGACTTCGATCACCCGCTCGTTGGCCTGCACGTCCTCCAGCGAACCTTCGGCCAGCACGCTGCCCTGGTGCAGCACGGTGACGTGGTCGGCGATGGTGCCAACGAAGCCCATATCGTGCTCGACCACCATCAGCGAGTGCTTGCGTGCCAGCGACTTGAACAGCTCGGCGGTGAACTCGGTCTCGGCGTCGGTCATGCCGGCCACCGGCTCGTCGAGCAGCAGCAGTTGCGGGTCCTGCACCAGCAGCATGCCGATCTCGAGGAACTGCTTCTGGCCGTGGGACAGCAGCCCGGCCGGGCGATGCCGCGAGCTCTCCAGGCGGATGGTGGTCAGCACTTCCTCGATGCGATCTTTCTGTGCGCCGGAGAGGCGGGCGCGCAGGCTGGCCCACACCGACTTGTCGGTCTTCAGCGCCAGTTCCAGGTTTTCGAACACGCTGAGCGCCTCGAACACCGTGGGCTTCTGGAACTTGCGGCCGATGCCGGCCTGGGCGATCTCGACCTCGCTCATCTGGGTCAGGTCGAGGGTGTCGCCGAAGTAGGCGACGCCGTTGTTCGGACGGGTCTTGCCGGTGATCACGTCCATCATGGTGGTCTTGCCGGCGCCGTTGGGGCCGATGATGCAACGCAGTTCGCCGACGCCGATGTACAGGTTGAGGTCGGTGATGGCGCGGAAACCGTCGAAGCTGACATTGATGCCTTCCAGGGTGAGGATGGTGCCGTGGCGCACATCCAGGCCCTTGGCCGCAGCGCTGCCGAGACCGACCGCGTCGCGGCCGCTGCCGGCTGGGTCGAAGGCGGGTTCGAGCATGAATTCGGGTACTGGAGCGGCTCTCATTGGTCCTTCTCCTTGCGCAGCAGTCCTATGACCCCTTTGGGCAGGAACAGGGTGATGACGATAAACAGCGCGCCGAGGGCGAACAGCCAGTATTCGGGGAAGGCCACGGTGAACCAGCTCTTCATGCCGTTGACCAGGCCGGCGCCGAGCAGCGGGCCGATCAGCGTGCCGCGCCCGCCGAGGGCGACCCAGATGGCCGCCTCGATGGAGTTGGTCGGCGACATCTCGCTGGGGTTGATGATGCCCACCTGCGGCACGTACAGCGCGCCGGCCAGGCCGCACAGCACGGCGGAGAGCACCCAGATAAACAGCTTGTAGCCGCGCGGGTCGTAGCCGCAGAACATCAGGCGGTTCTCCGCGTCACGCAGGGCGGTGAGCACCCGGCCGAACTTGCTGCGCGCCAGGGCGAAGCCCAGGGCCAGGCTGCCGACCAGCAGCAGCACGGTGCAGAAGAACAGGAAGGCGCGGGTGCCCGGGGCGGTGATGTCGAAGCCCAGGATCGTCCTGAAATTGGTGAAGCCGTTATTTCCGCCGAAGCCGGTCTCGTTGCGGAAGAACAGCAGCATGCCGGCGAAGGTCAGGGCCTGGGTCATGATCGAGAAATACACGCCCTTGATCCGCGAGCGGAAGGCGAAGAAGCCGAACACCAGGGCCAGCAAACCGGGCGCCAGCACCACCAGGCACAGGGCCCAGAGGAAGTTGCTGGTGCCGTACCAGTACCAGGGCAGCTCGCTCCAGGCGAGGAAGCTCATGAAGGCGGGCAAGCCATCCCCCGCGCTTTGACGCATCAGGTACATGCCCATGGCATAGCCGCCGAGGGCGAAGAACAGGCCGTGGCCGAGCGACAGCAGGCCGGCGTAGCCCCAGACCAGGTCCAGCGCCAGGGCGACGATGGCGTAGCAGAGGATCTTGCCGACCAGGGTCAGGCCGTAGGCCGAGACGTGCAGGGCGTTGTCCGCCGGTAGCAGGTGCAGCAGCGGCATGGCCAGCAGTACAGCCAGTATCAGCAGGCCGAGAGCGAGGGACGCCTGCGGCCCCAGTTTCGCCGTGGCTCGCGCCAGCAGCGTTTGATTGAGTGCTTGAGTCATCAGTCGATCACCCGTCCCTTGAGAGCGAAGAGGCCTTGCGGACGTTTCTGGATAAACAGAATGATCAGCGCGAGGATCAGGATCTTGCCGAGCACGGCGCCGATCTGCGGCTCCAGCAGCTTGTTGGCGATGCCCAGGCCGAAGGCGGCCATGACGCTGCCGGCCAGCTGGCCGACGCCGCCGAGCACCACCACCAGGAAGGAGTCGATGATGTAGCTCTGGCCTAGGTCCGGGCCGACGTTGCCGATCTGCGACAGGGCCACACCACCGAGGCCGGCGATGCCGGAACCCAAACCGAAGGCGAGCATGTCCACCCGGCCGGTCGGCACGCCGCAGCAGGCGGCCATATTTCGATTCTGGGTGACGGCGCGGACGTTGAGGCCGAGGCGGGTCTTGTTCAGCAGCAGCCAGGTCAGCAGGACCACGAACAGGGCGAAGCCGATGATCACCAGGCGGCTGTAGGGCAGCACCAGGTTGGGCAGCACCTGCACGCCGCCGGACAGCCACTGCGGGTTGGCCACCTCGACGTTCTGCGCGCCGAAGATCACCCGCACGGCCTGGATCAGGATCAGGCTGATGCCCCAGGTGGCCAGCAGGGTTTCCAGCGGGCGGCCGTAGAGGTGGCGGATCACCGTGCGCTCCAGCGCCATGCCGATGGCGGCGGTGACGAAGAAGGCCACCGGCAGGGCGGCCAGCGGGTAGAGGGCGAGGTATTCCGGTGCCAGGCGCTGGAAGCCCAGCTGCACCATATAGGTGGTGTAGGCGCCGAGCATCAGCATCTCGCCGTGGGCCATGTTGATCACGCCGAGCAGGCCGAAGGTGATGGCCAGACCCAGGGCGGCGAGCAGCAGGATCGAGCCGAGGCTCAGGCCGCTAAAGGCCTGGCCGAGCAGCTCGCCGACCAGCAGGCGGCGCTTGACCTGGGCCAGGCTGGTTTCGGCGGCGGTGCGGACTGCGGCGTCGGTTTCCACGCCCTCGGCCAGCAGGCCTTCCAGGCGGGTGCGGGCCAGCGGATCGCCGCTCTCGCCGAGCAGGCGCACGGCCTTCAGGCGGATCGCCGGATCGGGATCGACCAGCTGCAGGTTGGCCAGGGCCAGGGCCAGGGCGGCGCGCACGCCGTCATCCTGTTCGCTGGCGACGCGGGCGTTGAGTAGTTCCAGCTGCGCTGGCTTGGCGCTCTTCTGCAGCTGTTGGGCGGCGGCCAGGCGCGTGGCCGGCTCTGCGGCGAGCAGTTGCTGGCTGGCCTGCACGTTGGCCAGCAGGCCGCGCAGGCGGTTGTTCAGGCGCAGCTTCTTCGGCGTGCCGTCGGCGGTCGCAGCTGCTTCGGCGGCTTGCCAGGCGCCGTCGACCTCATAGAAGGCGGTCTTGCTGGCATCGACGCCGACGCGGCCCTGCTGCAGGGCATCGAGTAGCGGCTGGCGGGCGGGATCGGGGTGGGCGGCCCAGCTTTCGAGAAGCTTGGCCTGCTTGGCCGGGTTGGCGGCGACAAAATCATTGGCGTCGCCGGCATGGGCGGTCAGTGGCAGCAGCAGCGCCAGTGACAGCAGGATTCGGTAAAGGGCAGTGGGCATACGAAGGATCCTTGGGGTACGCCGGAATATTCCCTCTCCCATTGATGGGAGAGGGTTAGGGAGAGGGGCGTGGTCTGGCTAGCCCTCTCCCCCGGCCCCTCTCCCGCAAGCGGGAGAGGGGAGGCAGGCCGCAGCCCGGAGGGCAATCCAGGAACGGCCTAGCGGACTACTTAGGGCTTAGTTGGACTTCACCGCGTAGTCCGGCTTCTTGTCGTTGCCGGGGATGAAGGGGCTCCACGGCTGGGCGCGCAGCGGGCCTTCGGTCTGCCAGACGATGGAGAACTGACCGTCTTCCTGGACTTCGCCGATCATCACCGGCTTGTGCAGGTGGTGGTTGGTCTTGTCCATGGTCAGGGTGTAGCCACTCGGTGCGGCGAAGGTCTGGCCGGCCAGGGCTTCGCGGACCTTGTCGACATCGGTGGTGCCGGCTTTCTCGACGGCCTGGGCCCACATGTTGATGCCGACGTAGGTGGCTTCCATCGGGTCGTTGGTTACCGCGGTCTGATAGTTCGGCAGGTTCTTGGCCTTGGCGTAGGCCTTCCACTTGTTGACGAACTCGGTGTTGACCGGGTTATCCACGGACTGGAAGTAGTTCCAGGCGGCCAGCTGGCCAACCAGGGGCTTGGTGTCGATGCCGCGCAGTTCTTCCTCGCCGACCGAGAAGGCCACTACCGGGATGTCGGTGGCTTCGATGCCCTGGTTGGCCAGTTCCTTGTAGAACGGCACGTTGGAGTCGCCGTTGACGGTGGAGATCACCGCGGTCTTGCCGCCGGCGGAGAACTTCTTGATGTTGGCGACGATGGTTTGATAGTCGCTATGACCGAAGGGGGTGTAGACCTCTTCGATATCCTTGTCGGCCACGCCCTTGCTGTGCAGGAAGGCGCGCAGGATCTTGTTGGTGGTGCGCGGGTAGACGTAGTCGGTACCCAGCAGGAAGAAGCGCTTGGCCTCGCCGCCGTCCTCGCTCATCAGGTATTCCACTGCCGGGATGGCCTGCTGGTTCGGTGCCGCGCCGGTGTAGAAGACGTTCGGCGACATCTCTTCGCCTTCGTACTGCACCGGATAGAACAGCAGGCCGTTGAGTTCCTCGAACACCGGCAGTACGGACTTGCGCGACACCGAGGTCCAGCAGCCGAAGACCACGTCGACCTTGTCCTGGGTCAGCAGCTGGCGTGCCTTCTCGGCGAACAGCGGCCAGTTGGAGGCCGGGTCGACCACCACCGGTTCGAGTTGCTTGCCATTCACCCCGCCCTTGGCGTTGATCTCATCGATGGTCATCAGCGCCATGTCTTTCAGCGAGGTTTCGGAGATCGCCATGGTGCCGGACAGCGAGTGGAGGATGCCGACCTTGATGGTTTCGGCGGCCTGCACGGTCCAGGTCATGCCCATGGCGGCGATGGATGCGGAAAGGGTGAAGGCCTTGATCAGGCTGCGACGTTGCATGGTGCGATCTCCATTCACGAACTTGAGTGTTGAACTGCTGGTTTGTTGTTATCTGTTGTGGCAGTGGAACCAAGGTCATCGCGCTCACTCCGCGTCGCCGGCGCCTTCTGTCGGGCACTGTGCAACATGTGCAGGGTGATCGTGCGCACTTCCGCCTTGCTCTCCTCGATATGGGTCCTGAGCAATAGCTGTGCCTCTTCACAATGGCGCGCGAGGATCGCGCCAAGAATTCGTCCATGTTCGTCGTAGGTGGCGGTAATCCGTGGCCGCTGGGTGAAGTCCAGGCGCCTCAGAATGCGGATCTGCTCGGTCACCTGCTGGTGCACGCGGGCCATCTCGCGATTGCGGCCGGCCTCGACCAGCAGGCAGTGAAACTGCTCATCAAGCAGGGAAACCGCCTTGCCGTCGTGCAGGCGCTGCTCGGGTTGCACCAGCCAGGTGCGACCGAGCTGCAGCAGGGTCGGGTGCTGCTCGAACTCGGGGCGCAGGCACAGGCGCCGCACCGCCTCCAGCTCCAGCACGGTGCGCAGGTCGTAGAGTTCCTCGAAACGTTCGAAGTCCAGCGGGCTGACCTGCCAGCCGCTGCGAAAGTGCACCTGCACCTGACCCTCGCGCTGCAGGCGATACAGCGCCTGGCGCACCGGCGTGCGGCTGGCCGCCATGCGCTCGGCGACGTCGCCCTCGCTGAAGCGATCGCCCGGCAGCAGGCGGAATTCGAAGATGTCCTCCTTGAGCTGCCGGTAGATGGCATCGGCCAGGCTCGGCGGCGCGACACGACGGGGCATGGGATTCAGCCCTGCTGACTGGCAATGAAGGCGCGCCAGCCACCGAAGCCGGTGATGTCGCGTGCCCCTTCAAGCGCGTACGGCTCGCAGATGAAGCCCTTGACCCAGCGGCCGTCGGCCAGCTGCAGATTGCCGATGCCGAGCGGTGGCGGGATCTCGGCGACGAACTCGCCGAAGCGCGCCTGCGGCACGTCCCACAGCTCGACGATGATCTCGGCGCCATCCTCGGCCACCCGCGCCAGGCCCGGCTTGGGCGGCACGGTACCGGGCAGGGCGTAGAGGCGGTAATGGGCAGAACTGGTGGTCTGCTCGACCAGTACGGCGTCGCGGCGGGTGAGCTGGAAGTTCAGCGGCATGCCGGTGAGGTGCGCGCCGACTACGGCCACCCGCACGCTGCCTGGTGCCTGGGCCGGCGCTCCCTGCGGCGGCAGTGCGCGGCCGGTGGCGCCCAGCGGCAGGGCGAGGAAGTCCTGCCAGCGCCGGCCGAGGGCGGCCAGTGCCTGGTCGTGCCAGGCCGGGGCGAGCAGAGTGATGCCGGCCGGCAGGCCATCGGCGCGCAAGCCGGCAGGCACGGCCAGGGCGCAGAGGTCGGCGAGGTTGGTGAAGTTGGTGTAGGTACCGAACTGGCTGTTGAACAGCACCGGTTCGGCGGCCATTTCGGCCAGGGTGCGAATGGTCGGCGAGGTCGGTACTACCAGGGCGTCGAAGCCGACCAGGGCGTCGTTGATCCTGCGGCTCAGCTCGGCGCGGATGTACTCGGCCTTGTAGGCGTCGCAGGCGCTGTATTGCTCACCGCCCGCCACGATGCCGCGTACCACCGGGTTGATATGCGCGGGATCGACGTGCTCCAGGGCCACCGTGCGTTCGGCGACCCAGGAACCGTAATAAAGCTGTTCGGCCAGTTCGCGGAAGGGCGCGAAGTCGATCTCCACCAGCTCGGCGCCCAGCTCACGCAGCTGGCCCAGGGCCTGTTCGAACACGGCCTGGTTCTGCGCGTCGCCGAAGAACTCGGGGGCAGCCGGTACCGCCAGGCGTGGTTTGGCCGGCATGCCGACCTTGGCGCTGTTGGGGTTTTCCCTACTGTAGGGATCGGCGGCATCGAAGCCGCCGGCGATAGTGGCCACGGCCTGGGCGTCGGCCACGGTCAGGGCGAACACCGAGATGCAGTCGAGGGTACGGCAGGCGGGCAGCAGGCCGCGGGTGGACAGCCAGCCCTTGGTCGGCTTGAGCCCGACGATGTTGTTGAAGCCGGCCGGCACACGGCCGGAGCCGGCGGTATCGGTGCCCAGCGCAAAGGGCAGCAGGCCGCGCGCGACCACGCTGGCCGAGCCGGAACTGGAGCCGCCGCTGACGTAGGTGGGATCGAAGCTGTTGGGCACCGCACCATAGGGCGAGCGGGTGCCGACCAGACCGGTGGCGAACTGGTCGAGGTTGGTCTTGCCGATGACGATGGCGCCGGCGGCGCGCAGGCGGGCGACCACGCAGGCGTCGGCTGCGGCGGTGTAGGCGAATTCGGGGCAGGCTGCGGTGGTGGGCCAGCCAGCGACATCGATGTTGTCCTTGATGGCGAAGGGCACGCCATACAGCGGCAGTTTGGCCAGGTCGCCAGCGACGTCGGCCAGGCGCTCGGCCAGTTCGTCGAGCTGGACCTGCAGCTGCTGCGCAGAGGCGAGGCTGATCCAGGCGGGATCGCTGTCGTTCAGTTCGGCCAGCAGCTCGGCCAGCACAGCCGGTTGCAGGTGCTGGTTGCGATAGGCCTGTTGCCAGTCGTTCAGGGTCCAGCCGCGGGTGCTCTGCGACATTGCTGCGGATTCCTTCTTGTATCCAAGTTGGTATCCGCAAAGCAGAAGCTATGCCAGTCTGTTAACTGGCTGATTTATATGGTTTTTATCGTGATTGATGGCGCGCATGGGCGCAGCGGTTGCCCTCTTTGGGGGCCGCGCGCCCGGCGCTGGTGCGTGCGGGCGATCAGGGGGCTAGGTAGCCCTTGACCCCGGTGAAGATGATCTGCGCGGCCAGGGCGCAGACGAACAGGCCCATCAGCCGGCTGAGGATCTGCAGGCCCTGCTGGCCGAGCAGGCGCTCGACCTTGTCGGACAGATAGAGCACCAGGCCTACCGTGACGCTGGCAATGGCGATGGCGGCGATGGCGATCAGCTTGTCGTCCCATTCCGGCTGGCTGATGCCCATCACCAGCAGCGCACCGATGGTGCCGGGGCCGACGGTAAGCGGGATGGTCAGCGGCACGATGGTGACGTCCTGATTGACGTTGTCGGCCTGCACCGCCGATTTGCCCTGGGCCATGCCCAGCGCCGAGATAAACAGTACCGAGCCAGCGCCGATGCGGAAGGCATCGGCGGTGATGCCGAAGATCTCGAAGATGGTCTGGCCAAACAGGTACAGCAGCACGCTGGCGATCAGGGTGCCCAGCGCGACCTTCCAGGCCAGCCGCTTGCGCTCTCTGGTGCTGTAGCCCGGCGTCAGGCCGATGAAGCAGGACAGCACGAAGAACGGGCTGTAGAGAACCAGCATCTTCAGGTAAATGGTGAACAGCAAGGACAGCATGGGAACGGCTCGCCAGTGGAAGTGCAGCACAGCATAGAGGGCGACGGCCGGAGGCCGCTACCCGGGTTCAGGAGGGCAGGGCGTCGCGCTGGCGGCGTTCGCGTTCGCCGACCCAGTGGGCGATCAGCTCGCGCAGCTGCGACATTTCCACCGGCTTGGACATGTGCCCGTCCATGCCGACCTGGCGCGCGCGTTCCTTGTGCTCGGACAGGATATGCGCGGTCAGGGCCACCACCGGAGTGCGCTCGCGGCGCTCGCGGTGCTCCCACTCGCGCAGGCGCTCGGTGGCGGAGAAACCGTCGAGGACCGGCATCTCGCAATCCATCAGCACCAGATCGTACTGGCGTTCCTGCATGGCGCGCAGGGCTTCCTCGCCGTTGCTGGCGGTATCCGGGTTGAGGTTGAGCTTGCTCAGCATGCCGCGGATGACCTTGGTGGAGATGCTGTTGTCCTCGGCTACCAGGATGCGGAAGTCCTGCGGTACCTGCAGCGTGCCGGTTTCGGCTGGCAGCGGTTGCGCAGCGCCCGCCTGGCGCTGGGCGAGTTCGTCGGCCAGCACGGTCTTGAGGGTATAGCCGGCCACCGGCTTGGCCAGGATGCGTTTGATCCCGGCATTGCGCGCGATGATCTTGCTCGGCGCATTGCTGATGCCGGTCAGCATGATCAGCAGGATGTCGTGGTTGAGGTTGGGGTCTTCCTTGATCTTGGCGGCCAGCTGCATGCCGGTCATGCCGGGCATCTCCTGGTCCAGCAGCACGGCATCGAAGTATTCGCGCAGATGCGCCTTGGTGCGCAGCAGGGCCAGGGCTTCCTTGCCGGACGCCACGGCACTGACCTGCAGGCCCCAGGCGCTGCATTGCTGCTGCAGCACCTTGCGGCAGGTCTCGTTGTCGTCGACCACCAGCAGGCGTGCACCCTGCAGCGGACCGTCGAGGTCGGCGGTGGGTTGTTCCAGGCGCTGCGGGTCGAGGGGCAGGGTCAGCCACAGGGTGCTGCCGGTACCGGTACCGCTCTGTACGCCGAACTGGCCGTCCATCAGGCGCGCCAGCTGGCGGGCGATGATCAGGCCGAGGCGACCGCCGAGTTTGCTGGCGCTGAGGAAGTCGCTGCTGTGCAGCTGGGTATTGAGCAGGGCATCACGCTCGCCGGCTTCCAGCGGGCGACCGCTGTCCTGTACGGCGATGCGCAGGCTGGGCGTCTTGCCTTCGGTATCCAGGGCCACCACCAGCAGAATCTCGCCCTCGTCGGTCTGGCGGAAGGCGTTGTCCAGCAGGCTCAGCAGAATCTGGCGCAGGCGAGTGGGGTCGCCACTGATGACCCGCGGCACCTGCGGCTGGGTGAAGTTGATCAGTTCGACCTTCTGTTGTTCGGCCTTGGCGCGGAAGATGTCCAGGCAGTCGTCGATCAGCGCATTGAGGTCGAACTGCACGTCGTCCAGTTCGATCTGCCCCGACTCCAGCTTGGAAATGTCGAGAATTTCGTTGATCAGGGTGAGCAGCTCGTTGCCCGAGCTGTGGATGGTCTGTACGTAGTCGCGCTGCTTGGCTGACAGCGGGGTGCCGAGCAGCAGTTCGGTCATGCCCAGCACGCCGTTCATCGGGGTGCGGATCTCGTGGCTGATCTTGGCCAGGAACTCGGCCTTGGCCTTCAGCTCGGCGCTGGTGGCGGCCTCGCTGGTGCGCTGGAACAGGGTCTCGCTCTGGATCTGCCGCTGTCGCTCGGAGAGAGCGATGCTCAGCACCAGGCCGGCGATCATGGCCACGCTGAACAGGCTGAGCACCAGCCAGCCGGGGTTGAGCTGGTCGAAGCCGAACAGCACGGGGCCGAGCGTGGCGAAGCCCAGGTCGAAGATCAGCATGCCGGCGAGAATCAGGCGAGCCGGGCGGTAGCCATTGCGCCAATGGACGAAGGCGATGGCCGGTACGGTCAGTGCCACCAGCACCACCAGGCCATAGACCAGCCAGCTGTGCCAGAACAGCCCGGTGAAGCCGATCATGGCGGCTGCCGCGGCGATCAGGGCGAATTCCAGGTGCAGCAGGTGGCGCAGCGGGCTGTGTTCCGCCGGGCTGCCGCTGAAGAAGAAACGGGTATAGCCGAGGATGCACAGGGCGGCGGTCAGGGCTGACAGGTCGGCGATCAGCGACTGGTTGTAGCTCTGTTCCGGCAGCAGCACGGCCAGCAGGCCGATGTTGGCGGTGGCGCACAGGGCCAGGGCAACGTGCATGCCGGCCAGCCACAGGTTGCTGGCGGTGGGCGAGTAGGCCATGCGCAGCAGGTTGAACAGGGCCAGCAGCATCAGGCCGCCGAGCAGTGCACCGAACAGGTAGGCGGGCTTCTCCTGGGCTACCAGCTGCGGCTCGTCGATGACCTTGAACCACATCATCAGGGCGTGGTTGGAGGTCATGCGCAGGTAGGCGGTGCGCGGCTGGTCATCGTTGGGCAGGCTGAACAGGTAGGCCCGCGACGGCAACGGGCGCGAGCTCAGGGTCAGGGCTTCGCCGGTACGCAGCTGCTGTTCCAGCACGCCGTCCCGGACCAGATAGAAGTCCAGATGCTGCACGCGCGGCGCGAACAGCCAGAGCCAGTGCGGGGTGCTGAGGGCGCGGGTTTCGACTTTCAGCCAGATGGCCTGGGGGGAAGCGGGTAGGGTGAAGGCGAGGCGGTCCAGCGGCTGAAAGCGCGAGCTCTGCGCCTGCACCTCGGCGAAACTCAGCTGCGCGGACTTGTCCAGCAGGATCGACCAGTTCTCCTCGGCGATCTGCTGCGGCGCAGCCGACACCTGCAGACCCAGGAGCAGGCTGACGATGAATCCGGTGGCGATCCAGAGCCGGCGCACAGTGGAGTCCCTTCTATGAGTGATGCCCCGATTATAGCTACGGCTTATGCGCAAAAGGCAGCCATGCCGGCTGCCTTTCTGGGGAGTTTACCGCATCTTTACTATGCGGCCGGTCGCGAATCGGCGTGACCGGCCTGCCGGATCAGCTTTCTCCCTGCTCGCGGGCGATGGCGCGGTAGCCGATGTCGGTGCGGTAGAAGCTGCCGTTCCAGCGGATCTGCTCGGCCAGGCGGTAGGCCTGCTGCTGGGCGGACGACACGCTCGGGCCAATGGCGGTGGCGCACAGCACGCGGCCGCCGGCGGTGACGACCTTGCCGTCCTTCAGCGCGGTACCGGCGTGGAACACCTTGCCGTCGATCTTGGCGGCGGCGTCCAGGCCCTCGATCACGTCACCCTTGGCGTAGTCGCCCGGATAGCCACCGGCGGCGATCACCACACCCACGGTCGGGCGCGGGTCCCAGGTCGCCTCGACCTTGTCCAGCGCCTTGGCCAGCGCGGCCTCGACCAGCAGCACCAGGGAGGATTCCAGGCGCAGCATGACCGGCTGGGTCTCCGGGTCGCCGAAGCGGCAGTTGAACTCGATGACCTTGGGCTTGCCGGCCTTGTCGATCATCAGACCGGCATAGAGGAAGCCGGTGTAGACGTTGCCTTCGGCGGCCATGCCGCGCACGGTAGGGTAGATCACTTCGTCCATCACGCGCTGGTGCACGTCCGGAGTGACCACCGGAGCCGGCGAGTAGGCGCCCATACCACCGGTGTTCGGGCCGCTGTCGCCGTCGCCGACGCGCTTGTGGTCCTGACTGGTGGCCATCGGCAGCACGTTCTCGCCGTCGACCATGACGATGAACGACGCTTCCTCGCCGTCGAGGAACTCCTCGATCACCACGCGCGCGCCGGCGTCACCGAAGGCGTTGCCCGACAGCATGTCACGCACGGCTTCTTCGGCTTCGGCCAGGGTCATGGCGACGATCACGCCCTTGCCGGCGGCCAGGCCGTCGGCCTTGACCACGATGGGGGCGCCTTTCTCGCGCAGGTAGGCCAGGGCCGGCTCGACTTCGGTGAAGTTCTGGTAGTCGGCAGTCGGAATCTTGTGGCGGGCCAGGAAGTCTTTGGTAAAGGCCTTGGAGCCTTCCAGCTGGGCGGCGGCGGCGGTGGGGCCGAAGATGTCCAGGCCGCGCGAACGGAACAGGTCGACCACGCCCTTCACCAGCGGCGCCTCAGGGCCGACGATGGTCAGCTGCACGTTCTTCTCGGCGAAGTCGGCCAGCTGCTCGATGGCCAGCACGTCGATGGCCACGTTCTCGCACTTGGCCTCGGTGGCGGTGCCGGCGTTGCCTGGGGCGACGAAGACCTTCTCGACGCGCTTGTCCTGCGCCACTTTCCAGGCCAGGGCGTGCTCGCGGCCGCCGCTGCCGATGATCAGTACGTTCATGTCTCTCTCCTTGTGGAGGCGGGCCGGTGGCCCGTTCGGTGGACAGCTTCGGCTGTCCACCCTACGAAAATCTTGCTTCTAGCGCTCTATCGGGCCGTGATGGAGCGTCTGGCTGCTAGGCGGAGGTCGGTTCGACGAGCGCAGTTGCCTAGTGGCAATGAGCATCGGCGAATCGGCCTCCAACAACGCAGACGGGCGCTTCAGCGCGGCCGTGCCACGGTTAGTGGCGGAAGTGGCGCATGCCGGTGAACACCATCGCGATTCCCGCTTCATCAGCGGCCGCGATGACTTCGGCATCTCGCATCGAACCACCCGGCTGGATCACTGCAGTGATGCCGACCTTGGCGGCATTGTCGATGCCGTCGCGGAACGGGAAGAAGGCGTCCGAGGCCATTACCGCGCCGGCAACCTGCAGGCCGGCGTGTTCGGCCTTGATGGCGGCGATGCGCGCGGAGTTGACGCGCGACATCTGGCCGGCACCGACGCCGATGGTCTGGCGGCCCTTGGCGTAGACGATGGCGTTGGATTTGACGAATTTGGCCACTTTCCAGGCGAACACCAGATCGTGGATTTCCTGTTCGGTCGGGGCGCGCTTGGTCACCACTTTCAGGTCGGCGGCGGTGATCATGCCGATATCACGGCTCTGTACCAGCAGGCCGCCGTTGACGCGTTTGAAGTCCCAGCCGGCGGCACGTTCGGCCGGCCACTCGCCGCACTCCAGCAGACGCACGTTGGCTTTGGCAGCGACCACGTCGCGGGCAGCCTGGGAGACTTTCGGCGCGATGATCACTTCGACGAACTGACGCTCGACGATGGCCTTGGCGGTTTCACCGTCCAGCTCACGGTTGAAGGCGATGATGCCGCCAAACGCGGATTCCGTATCGGTGGCATAGGCCAGGTCGTAGGCCTTGCGGATGCCGCCTTCTTCATCGGTGGCCACGGCCACGCCGCACGGGTTGGCGTGCTTGACGATGACGCAGGCCGGCTTGACGAAGCTCTTCACGCATTCCAGCGCGGCGTCGGTGTCGGCCACGTTGTTGAACGACAGTTCCTTGCCCTGCAGCTGGATGGCGGTAGCGACGCTGGCCTCGCCTTTCTGCGCTTCCACATAGAACGCCGCGCTCTGGTGCGGGTTCTCGCCGTAGCGCATTTCCTGGGCCTTGATGAACTGGCTGTTGAAGGTGCGCGGGAAGGCGCCGCGTTCTTCGGTGGACAGGGTGTCGCGGCTCTGGTCGATGGTGCCCAGGTAGTTGGCGATCATGCCGTCGTAGGCGGCGGTGTGCTCGAAGGCCTTCAGCGCCAGATCGAAGCGCTGGGCGTAGCTCAGGCCGCCGGCTTTCAGGCTGTCGACGATGCCGGCGTAGTCGCTGGCGTTGACCACGATGGCCACGTCTTTGTGGTTCTTGGCGGCGGAGCGGACCATGGTCGGACCGCCGATGTCGATGTTCTCGATGGCGTCGGCCAGGTCACAGCCGGGCTTGGCCACGGTGGCGGCGAAGGGGTAGAGGTTGACCGCGACCAGGTCGATCGGCTTGATGCCGTGCTGCTCCATCACGTCGCCGTCGAGGGCGCGACGGCCGAGGATGCCACCGTGGATCTTCGGGTGCAGGGTCTTCACGCGACCGTCCATCATCTCCGGGAAGCCGGTGTAGTCGGCGACTTCCACCGCGGCCACGCCGTTGTCCTTGAGCAGCTTGTAGGTGCCGCCGGTGGAGAGGATTTCCACGCCGAGGGCCTCGAGTTCGCGGGCGAATTCGAGGATGCCGGTCTTGTCGGAAACGCTGATCAGGGCGCAGCGAACGGGGAGGCGGGTGGTCTGGTCGGTCATTGCAAAGTCCATCGGAGCTGAGGAATTCAGTAAAAAAGGGCGGCTTGTGCGGGCCGCCCTTTTCCAGGCATTCGGGTGATTACAGCAGATCGTATTGCTTGAGCTTCTTGCGCAGGGTGCCGCGGTTCAGACCGAGCAGTTCGGAGGCCTTGGTCTGGTTACCCTTGACGTGGTTCATCACGGTTTCCAGCAGCGGCGCTTCGACCTCGGTCAGTACCAGGTTGTAGACGTCGGTGACGTCCGCTCCCTCGAGATGGGCAAAGTAGTTGTGCAGGGCCTTCTCCACACTGTCGCGCAGGGTCTGGCCCTGTTCGAACGGCGTGTTCAGGTGCTGCTTCAGGTTGGCGTTGTCGCTCACGGGTACTGCCCCATCAAAAACTGATTGCTCAAAAAAAGGCTCGGTCATCCTCGTCATGCGGCCACCTCATTTCCCTTATTGTTCTGCTCGGCGAAGAACTGCCGAACTGCGGTGTACTGCGCGTCCGTACTTTCCAGACGATTGAACTCGGCGCGAAACTCGCGGGCGCCGGGTAGAGTTGCCAGGTACCAGCCGACATGCTTGCGGGCGATGCGTACGCCCATCAGCTCGCCATAGAAGGCGTGCAAGGCGGCCAGGTGTTCCAGCAGGATCCGTTCTACTTCGTATAGTGTCGGCGCCGGCAGCTCCTTGCCGGTTGCCAGGAAATGGGCGATCTCGCGGAAGATCCACGGCCGCCCTTGCGCCGCACGACCGATCAGCAGGGCGTCGGCACCGGTGGCGTCGAGTACCTGCTGGGCCTTGTGCGGCGAATCGATGTCGCCATTGGCAAACACCGGAATGGAGATCGCCTGCTTGATCGCGGCGATGGTGTCGTACTCGGCGGAGCCGGTGTACAGGTCGGCGCGGGTCCGGCCGTGCACGGCCAGGGCGCTGATGCCGGCCTGTTCGGCGATCTTCGCCACGGTGATGCCGTTCTTGTTCGCGCGATCCCAGCCGGTGCGGATCTTCAGGGTCACCGGCACATCGACCGCTTTGACCACCGCATTGAGGATGGCCGTCACCAGCTCTTCATCTTTCATCAAGGCCGAGCCGGCGGCCTTGTTGCAGACCTTCTTGGCTGGGCAGCCCATGTTGATGTCGATGATCTGCGCGCCCAGCTCGACATTGCGACGGGCGGCCTCGGCCAGCATCTCGGGATCGCCGCCGGCGATCTGTACCGAGCGCGGCTCGGGATCGCCCTCGTGCACCAGACGCAGGCGCGACTTGCGGCTGTTCCACAGGCGTACGTCGCTGGTGACCATCTCGGAGACCACCATGCCGGCGCCAAGGCGCCGGCACAGCTGCCGGAACGGCTGATCGGTGACGCCCGCCATGGGGGCGAGGATCAGCTGGTTGGGCAGTGTGTAAGGGCCGATGCGTACCACCGACATGGTCATCCCTGTTGTCTCGAAGGTCGTTTCGGGCAATGGCGTAGCCTGCCAGAGAGCGAAACGGCGATCGGGGGAGTGCGAAAAAGGGAGGGCATGATACCCGCTCTCGATGACCGGATAAAGGCTGTTTTGAACAAATTATGAGCAGCCATCGGGTTATCGCCGTTGGCTGGGTGACAAGGCTGGAGCGCCGGAAATCCGGCGTCTGCGGCCTATTCGGGGGAGTGGAAGCTGAGGCTGTAGTTGACCGCTTTGGCGCCCGGGTCCTTGATCTCCAGGGAGATGTGGATGGGCGTCTGCGGCGGCATCTCGTCCTGGCCGGCCAGCTCGCCGCTGAGGTACTCGCTGGGGCGGAAACGGCTGCTGGCGATCAGCTGGCCGTTGAGGTCGGCGAAGCGCAGTTCCAGCAGCGGGAAAGGCTGGGCGAACTGGGCGCGGTTGTAGAGGATGGCGTCGACCATCAGCGCGTCCATGTATTGCGGGTGGCTGCGCACCACCAGGTTGGTGCTGCGGATCTGCGCGATATCGACCTTGGACGGCAGGGTGCAGCCGATTTCCGGGCAGATCGCCTCGAACCAGGGGCGATACTGGTCCTGACGCGCCAGTTCCTCGAAGTGATACACCGTGTACTGGGTGGCCAGCGCGCCGGCGGCAATGAGGTTCAGCAGGCCCCAGCCGATCCAGCGGCCCCAGGGCTTCTTCGGCTGCTGCCAGTCGAGGTGGAGCGGGTCTTCGCTGAGTTCCAGCAGGCTGTCGTCGCGCAATGCCGGTTCGCTGCGCACCGATTTGGCGGGCTGTGCCGGAGTCGACGTCGGCTCGGCGGCGATGCGGTAGTCGCCATCGGCGATCTCCTCGGCATCCTCCTCGTCGGCGGCGGACAGGTTGCCCAGCGGCGGCTCATCGCGCTCTGCCGGTGGTTCCTCGACGGGCTTGGCGCGAACCTGGGGTTCGGCGCGCAGCGGCTCGGGCGCGGGTTCCGGGCGCGGCCGCACCGGGGCCATGGTCGCGGTCTTGCGCGGCGGCTCGTCCTTGATCAGGGATTCGGCCCAGCTCTCGTCGTGGCGACTGTCTTCCTCGTCGGCATGCAGCAGCTGTGTGCCCGGCTTGGGCGCGCTGTCGATCGCCAGGAACTCGCGGGACAGCTGCATTTCCTGTTCTTCCAGCTTGGCCAGCTCCTCGTCGAGGTCGAGGCTGTCCAGGTCCAGATCGTCGTGAATCCACAGGGTATCGACGGATTTCTTCTCGGCCGCTGCCGGTTGGGCCGGTTTGGCCGGTACCGGAGCCGTCGCCGGTTGCGCAGCGACCGGTTGGGCCGGAGCGCTGGGCGCGGGCACTGCTGCTGCGGCTGGAGCAGGGCGGGGCGCAGGCGCAGGTGCTGCCGGGGCCGCGGGGCGCGCGGCTGTCGGTGCTGTGGCCGGTTTGCTGACCCGGTTCTGATCCACCAGCAGTTGCTGGGCGGCATTGAACACGCGCATGCAGGCCCCGCAGCGCACGGCGCCATGGGCTGCGCCCAGCTGCGCGCGACTGATGCGGAAGCTGGTACGGCAGTGGGGGCATTGGGTGACGAAGCTGTCGGTCATGCGGCGGTCCGTGCGAAACAGGGCGTTAGTTTACCCAAGCCGGGGCCTGGGTCGACAAGCTCTAGGCGCGTTTGACGCCGCTGATGCGTACCCAGCCGTCCTTGATCGCGGTCGGATCGAGGTCGAAGGCGTCTGCATAAGCCGCGCGAACTTCCTCGGCCTGCTCGGCGAGGATGCCGGACAGCGCCAGGCGGCCGCCGGCCTTGACCAGGGCGGTGATCTGCGGGGCCAGCGAGACCAGCGGGCCGGCCAGGATATTGGCCACCACCACTTCGGCCGGCTGTTGTGGCATGTCGGCGGGCAGGTAGACCGGGAAGCGCGCCGGGTCGATGCCGTTGCGCCCGGCATTGTCGCGCGAGGCCTCCAGCGCCTGCGGGTCGATGTCGGTACCGATGGCCTGCGGTGCGCCGAGCAGTAGGGCGGCAATCGCGAGGATGCCGGAGCCGCAGCCGAAGTCGATCACCGTGCAGTCATTCAGGTCCTGGCCGTCCAGCCATTCCAGGCACAGCGCGGTGGTCGGGTGGGTGCCGGTACCGAAAGCCAGGCCCGGGTCGAGCAGCAGGTTGACTGCCTCCGGCTCAGGCGCGGCGTGCCAGCTCGGCACGATCCACAGGCGCTGGCCGAAGCGCATGGGCTGGAAGTTGTCCATCCAGCTGCGTTCCCAGTCCTGGTCTTCGATGTGCTCGATCTCGTGGGCCGGCAGCTCGCCGCCGGTGAGCAGCTGCAGGTGCGCGACCAGGTTGGTCGGGTCGGTATCGGCCTCGAACAGCGCCAGCAGATGGGTGTTGGACCACAGCGGAGTGGTGCCCAGGTCCGGCTCGAAGATCGGCTGGTCTTCGGCGTCCATGAAGGTTACCGACACGGCGCCGACGCCGAGCAGGGCGTCCTCGTAGGTCTCCGCCTGTTCCGGGGTGATGGCGAGACGGACTTGTAACCAGGGCATGGGAAACCTCGTGAACGATGCGACGCTAGGTGCAATTGGCCGCGCAGCTTACTTGAGGGAGGGCTCGGCTGCCACCGCAGGCGCTGGCCGGAAACGACAAGGGCCGCCCGTGGGCGACCCTTGTGCGTGTAGGGCAGGTGAAACCCGCGCGGGTTGCTCCCGTCCTACGAACTCGCGTCAGTGCTTATCCATGCCCAGCTTCTTCTCAAGGTAGTGGATATTCACACCACCTTTATTGAAGCCCTTGTCGACCACCAGGTCGCGGTGCAGCGGGATATTGGTCTTGATGCCGTCGACCACGATCTCGTCCAGGGCGTTGCGCATGCGCGCCATGGCTTCGTCGCGGGTGCGACCGTAGCTGATCAGCTTGCCGATCAGCGAGTCGTAGTTCGGCGGTACCGAGTAGCCGCTGTACAGGTGCGAGTCGACGCGGATGCCGTTGCCGCCCGGGGCGTGGAAGTGCTTGACCTTGCCGGGGCAGGGCATGAAGTTGTCCGGGTCTTCGGCGTTGATCCGGCATTCCAGGGCGTGGCCGAGGATCTTCACGTCTTCCTGCTTGATCGACAGCTTGTTGCCGGCGGCGATGCTGAGCATCTCCTTGACGATGTCGATGCCGGTGACCATTTCGGTGACCGGATGCTCAACCTGCACGCGGGTGTTCATCTCGATGAAGTAGAAGCGACCGTCTTCATAGAGGAACTCGAAGGTGCCGGCGCCACGGTAGCCGATCTCCACGCAGGCATCGACGCAGCGCTTGAGCACTTCGGCGCGGGCCTTCTCGTCGATCAGCGGAGCGGGGGCTTCTTCCAGCACCTTCTGGTGACGGCGTTGCAGCGAGCAGTCGCGGTCATACAGGTGGATGGCGTTGCCCTGGCCGTCGGACAGCACCTGGACTTCCACGTGGCGCGGATTGCCGAGGAACTTCTCCAGGTAGACCATCGGGTTGCCGAACGCGGCACCGGCTTCGGTGCGGGTCAGCTTGGCCGACTTGATCAGGTCTTCTTCCTTGTGCACCACGCGCATGCCGCGACCACCGCCGCCGCCGGCGGCCTTAATGATCACCGGGTAGCCCACTTCACGGGCGATGCGCAGGGCTTCTTCCTCGTCTTCCGGCAGCGGGCCTTCGGAGCCCGGGACCACCGGCACGCCGGACTTGATCATGGCTTCCTTGGCCGAGACCTTGTCGCCCATCAGGCGGATCACGTCGCCGGTCGGGCCGATGAAGGCGAAGCCGGACTTCTCGACGCGCTCGGCGAAGTCGGCGTTCTCGGCCAGGAAGCCGTAGCCCGGGTGGATGGCGGTGGCGCCAGTGACTTCGGCGGCGCTGATGATGGCCGGAATGCTCAGATAGGACTGCGCGCCCGGCGCCGGGCCGATGCACACGGTCTCGTCGGCCAGACCCAGGTGCATCAGGTCACGGTCGGCGGTGGAGTAGACGGCCACCGTCTTGATGCCCATTTCCTTGCAGGCGCGCAGGATGCGCAGGGCGATTTCGCCACGGTTGGCGATCAGGACTTTCTCCAGCTTCTGCATCGCAGGTTCCCCGCGCATCAAACGATGGTGAACAGGGGCTGGTCGTACTCAACCGGCTGGCCGTTCTCGACGAGGATCGACTCGATCACGCCGCTGGCCTCGGCCTCGATGTGGTTCATCATCTTCATGGCTTCGACGATGCACAGGATGTCGCCTTTCTTCACGGTCTGGCCGATTTCGGCGAAGTTGCCGGAGGTCGGCGAGGCGGCGCGGTAGAAGGTGCCGACCATCGGCGAGCGCACCACATGGCCGTTCAGCTTGGCGGCGGCCGGTGCGGCGTCGGCCGCCGGGGCTGCAGCGGCGACCGGGGCAACCGGCGCGGCGACCGGGGCCGGGGCGGCGGCGTAGATCGGCTGGGCGGCCATGGCCTTGTTGCTATGGCGGCTGATGCGCACGGACTCTTCGCCCTCGCGGATTTCCAGCTCGTCGATACCGGACTCTTCCAGCAGCTCGATCAGTTTTTTGACTTTACGGATATCCATAGTTTTGCAACTCCCAAGGGTGAGGTCAGGGGCGTTCTAATTGTTCCAGGGCAGCCTCCAAAGCCAGGCGGTAGCCGCTGGCGCCGAGGCCGCAGATCACTCCCACCGCTACGTCGGAGAAGTAGGAGTGATGGCGGAATGGTTCGCGCTTGTGCACGTTGGACAGGTGCACTTCGATGAATGGGATGCTCACCGCCAGCAACGCGTCACGTAATGCGACGCTGGTGTGAGTGAAAGCGGCCGGATTGATGACGATGAAGTCGACTCCTTCACCTTTCGCCGCATGAATGCGCTCGATCAGCTCGTACTCGGCATTGCTCTGCAGGTACAGCAGATGATGGCCGGCGGCGCGGGCGCGCTGCTCCAGATCCTGATTGATCTCGGCTAGGGTAGTGGCGCCGTATTTGTCGGGTTCGCGGGTACCCAGCAGGTTGAGGTTGGGGCCGTGCAGCACCAGTAGGGTGGCCATGGGCGCTTCCTTGTTGTTCTGACCGTGGATTGGCCGGGACTATGCCGAAAGCGCTGCGGGCTGTCCAGTTGCCGGGAGTAGTCGGCAAGATGGGCGAAATTTGCGGCAGAAATATGACGTCGTCAGTTCTGGCGTGCGGCGGCGCGGGTCAGGCGTTCGGCGAAGTCGGCGGCGCTGATTTCACCTACGACACGCAGATCGGCCCATTCGTCACCCTTCGGCCCGAAGAACAGGATCGCCGGCGGGCCGAACAGCTGATAGCGGTCGAGCAGGGCGCGCTGGTCTTCGCGGCTTTCGGTGATGTCGAAGCGGATCAGCCGGTAGCCGCCCAGCTGCGCGGTCACGGTCGGCGCCGTGAGTACCTCGCGCTCGATCACCTTGCAGCTGATGCACCAGTCGGCGTACCAGTCCAGCAGCAGCGGCTGGCCGGCGCTTTTTGCCTCGGCCAGCGCGGCATCCAGTTCGGCCGGGGTGGTCACGGTCTGCCATTCGCTCTGCTGCGCGCTGGGTGCTGCGACGGCTGCGCCGACCTGGGCATGCCCCAGCGGACGCAGCGGGTCGCTCTCGCCCTGCAGGGCGCCAACCCAGGCGACCAGCGCGTAGACCAGCAGCGGCAGGCCGAGCAGCTGCGCCAGTTTCTGGTGGTGGGTCTTGGGCGTCAGCTCCAGCACGCCCAGCCACAGGGCGATACCGGCGGCCAGCAGGCCCCACAGCGCCAGTGCGAGCGGACCGGGCACCACGCGTTCGAGCAGCCACACTGCCACCGCCATCAGCAGGGCACCGAAGGCGTTGCGCACGGTGACCATCCAGGGGCCGGACTTCGGTAGCAGGGCGCCACCGCCGACGGCGAACAGCACCAGCGGCGCACCCATGCCCAGGCCCAGGGCGAGCAGCTTGAGGCCGCCGCCGAGGGCGTCGCCGCTGCTGCTGATATACAGCAGGGCACCGGCCAGCGGCGCCGACACGCAGGGCGATACCAGCAGGCTGGACAGTACGCCGAGAGCGGCGGCGCTGAAGATGGTGCCGCCGTGCAGACGCTGACTCAGACGCTGCAGGCGCCCGTCGATGGCGGCCGGCAGGCGCAGTTCGAGGAAGCCCAGGCTGGCGGCGCCGAACAGGGCGAAGAAGATGGCGAAGGGTACCAGCACCCAGGGCGACTGCAGGCGTGCCTGCAGGTTGAGTTCGGCGCCGAACAGGCCCATCAGCGCGCCGAGGATGGCGAAACTGAGTGCCATCGGCAGTACGTAGGCCAGCGACAGCACCAGGCCGCGAGTGCCGCCGGGCTGGCCGCGCAGCACCACGCCGGTGAGGATCGGCAGCATCGGCAGCACGCAGGGGGTGAAGGTCAGGGCCAGGCCGCCGAGGAAGAACAGCGCCAGTTCCTTCCAGGTCCAGCCGGCCTGCGCCGGTGCGCTGGGCGCCGTGCCGGCTGCGGGCGCGGTCGGGGCCGCGCCCTGGCCGTCGACTTCGACGCGTTCGTTTTCCGGTGGGTAGCACAGGCCCTTGTCGGCACAGCCCTGGTAGGACACGTGCACGGTGAAGGGCAGGTCGATGGGGTTGTCCAGCGGCAGCTCGACGTCGGTGATGCCGTAGTACACCTCGACATCGCCGAAGTACTGGTCGTGCTTGGGCTTGCCCGCCGGCAGCCGCGCCTCGCCCTTGGCCAGGTCGCTGGGCTCGATGCGGAACTTGAACTGGTGGCGATAAAGGTAATAGCCCTCGGCCGCCACGAAGCGCAGCTTCACCGACTGGGCATCGCTGCTAACCAGGCTGAGGCGAAAAGCCTCGCGCACCGGCAGGAAGTCGCTGCTGTTGTTCAGCGGGGCATCATCGATCACGCCGCGCGGGGCCGGGTCGTCGAACAGACCGGCGAGGGCGGGCAGGGTGAACAGCAGCAGGAACAGAGGGAGCAGACGGCGCATGACGGGCTCGCACGACGGACTTGGCGGGCATCATACCCAAGTCCGGCGGCGGACCCCAGGCGACCGGGTGGCGCAGAGCGTAAGCGGATGTTGGCGGCCGACGCGTGGTGCCGCTAGGCCACGCGAAACGCCTGCACCGCCGTGTGCAGCTGGCTGCCCAGCTGCAGCAGTTGTTCACCCTGGACGCGACCTTCACCGATGCGGGTCAGGTTGTCGCCGCCCAGGTGGTGGATGCGTTCGCTGCGGTCGCGGATTTCGCTGGCGGCGCCACCCTGCTGGGCGGTGGCCTCGGCGGTGCGCTCGGCCATGCTGGCGATGGTACGGATGGCGCCGACCACCTGGTCCAGCGCGCCATCGGCCTGTTCGGCCTGCTCGGCGGTGGCTTCGGCATGTTCTACCTGGGCGCGCATCGCCGCTACCGATTGCTGGGCGGCCTGCTGCAGGCGGGCGATCAATTGCTGGATCTCCTCGGTGGCGCCGCTGGTGCGCTGGGCCAGCGAGCGCACTTCCTCGGCCACCACGGCGAAGCCGCGGCCCATCTCGCCGGCGCGTGCCGCCTCGATGGCGGCGTTGAGGGCGAGCAGGTTGGTCTGTTCGGCCACGCCGCGGATCACCGTGAGCACCTGGCCGATGGTGGCGGTCTCGGTGGCCAATTGTTCGATCGACTGGGCATTGCCCTGCACCTCGCCGACCAGATCATGCAGGCCCTTGAGGCTCTGCTCGATTACCCGCTGGCCCTGTTCCACCGCGCGGCTGGCGGCGCGGCTGGCGTCGGCGGCCTGGCTGGCGTCGCCGGCCACGCTGGCAATGGTGTGTTCGAGTTCGCCGAGGGCGTCGCGGATCTGCGCGGTATCGGCCAGCTGGCGCTCGGCGCCGCCGTGCAGGCCCTGGCTCAGCTCGGCCAGGGTGCGGCTGCTGCCGGCCACTTCGCCGGCGTGCTGGTGGATGGTGCCGACCAGCTCGACCAGATAGCGGCGCAGGCGGTTGAGCGAGTCCTCGATGTCGCGCATCTCGCGGGTGCGCGCCTGCAGCTGGATGTCGGCGGCGAAGTCGCCGGCCGCCCAGGTCGACAGGGCCGGGGCCAGACGCGTGAGGACATGGCTCATGCGCCGCTGGATCTGGTCGAGGAACAGCGCGATCAGCAGGATCAGGCCGATCGCCAGGCCCTGCACCAGGCGCACTTCAGCCTGGATGCGCGCATGCTCGGCGCGCACCTCCGGCTCCAGCGCGGCCAGGGCCTGCTGCAGGTCGTCGACCCGCCTGGCGCTGGCACTGGCCAGTTCGGCGCGCTGGCGGACCAGCGCCTGGGTGCGCTGCAGTTCGGCCGGATAGCGCTTGAGCAGGCTGCTCAGCTCGCGCTTGAGGGCGATGCCCTGATCCTCGGCCTGCTCGTCTTCGGCGCCACTGTCCAGGCCGAGCATGGCGGCAAAGCTGTCACCCGCGTCGCTGCTCTCGGTGACACCGAGCAGCGGCAGGTTCTGCAATTCGCTGGCGCGCAGGCTGAGTGCCGCCAGTTCGCGTTCGACATCGCCAGCCAGTTCGCTGCGGCCACTGCTGACCAGCTTGCCGCGGGCATGGGCCAGGCGTGCCAGGTGCTGAGCGGCCTGGAACAGGGGGAGTTGGTAGGTGCCGGCCTGACTGTTACCGCTGGCCGAAGCGTATTGCTGCAGCTGCTCCAGGGTGCCGCCGATCTCGCGCTCGGCCTGCAGCAGCAGGCCCTGCGGGTCGCCGGCCAGCTTGCCGGCAGCGAGCAGGTCGCCGGCGACGAACTGGCTGAGCTCTTCCAGGCTCGGGCGTAGGCTGTCGGCCAGCTGCGGCGGCAGTTCGCCGAGTTGCGTGGCCAGTGTCTCGATGGCCTGCTGGGCCTGCTTGTGGCGCAGGGCGTCGCCGCTGCCCAGGTAGGCCTGCACGTTGTCCGCGACCTGCTGCTGGAACTGTTGTGACAGGGCCAGGTAGCGCTGCATCAGCAGGTAAGGGCGCTCCAGCGCGGTCTCGGACCACCAGAGGGTGCCGCCGAGGGCGACGCAGGCGGTGACCAGCAGGGCGGTGGAGAGGTTGGTGAGCTGCTTGAGACGCATGATCGGGCACCGGAGAAGCTACGGAGGTGATGCCCGGGAGGTTATTGCGGTTTGGTTACGGCTTTATGACGGCGTGACCTGGGTCACGCTTCGTCGAGGTAGATCTCGACCCGGTTACGGCCGCCGCGCTTGGCCACGTAGAGCGCTTCGTCGGCCTGTTTCGACAGGGCGTTGCCGTCCATGTCGTCACGCAGTTCGGCGATGCCGCAACTGAAGGTGCAGGACAGGTCATGCGGCTGCGCCGGGTAGTGGATCTCGGCGAAGCGCCGGCGGATCTCGTCGAGCACCTTGGCCGCGGTCACCGCGTCGGTGTCCGGCAGCACCACGGCGAATTCCTCGCCACCGTAGCGGCCGATATGGTCGGTCTTGCGCAGACGCTGCTTGAGGAACAGCGCCAGGCTCTTGATCACCCGGTCGCCCATGGGGTGGCCGTAGGTGTCGTTGACCTTCTTGAAGTGGTCGATGTCGATCATCGCGAAGGTCAGCGGCTGGCCGTCGCGACGGGCGCGGAAGCGCGCGTCTTCCAGCAGCTGCAGGGTGTGGGTGTGGTTGAACAGCCCGGTGAGGCTGTCGCGCACCATGCGTGCCTTGAGGTTGCGCGCCCGGGCCGCGCGGTTGCGCACGGTGGCGATCAGGTGGCGCGGCTTGATCGGCTTGGTCAGGAAGTCGTCGCCGCCCTCGCTCATGGCGTCGAGCTGCTTGTCCAGGTCGTCCTCGGCGGACAGGTAGATGATCGGCACGCTGACGTAGCGGTCGTTGTGGCGAATCACCTTGGCCAGCTCGGTGCCGTTGCACTCGGGCATGTACATGTCGAGGATGATCAGGTCGGGCTGGAATTCGGCCAGCTCGGCCATCGCCTGGATCGGCTCGGTAAGGGTGCGGGTGACGATGCCGGCGCTGTTCAGCACGCGCTCGGTGTGGGTGGCCTGGGCCCGCGAGTCGTCGACGATCAGCACCTTGTAGGGGTCGTAGTGGACCACGTTGGTGAGGATCTCGATGCGCTCGATCAGGCCGGAGGCGTCCAGGCTGCCGGTGAAGAACTCCTGGCCACCGGCGCGCACGGCGGCCAGGCGGGTCGGGGTATCGACGTCGTCATGACTGAAGAACAGCAGCGGCAGCTTCTGCTCCAGGCCTTGCTGCGCCTCGGCGGCCAGCTGCAGGCCGAGGCCCGGGCCGGCGAAATCCACTTCCATCAGAATGGCGGCCGGATGGCGCTCGGCCATGGCGGCGCGGAAGGCCGCGGCGCTGCCGAAGTGCTGGGCACTCAGGCCGAAGAACTCCAGCTGCTGGGCCAGGCGCTGGGCGCGCTCCTGATCCTGCAGGGCCAGGTACACCGGTTTGCGCAGCGGCGGCAGGAAGGTCTGCTCGTACTGGTCGCCATGGCGCAGGCCGGTGCGCGACAGGCGCTGCATGAGCTGGTTGAGTTCGGTGATCAGCTGGCTGTTGAGACGGCCGCGATTGCCTTCCACGGTCTCCAGGCACTGACCGATGCCGCGGGCCAGCTGGATATGCAGATCCTGCTCGAAGCGTTCGGCATAGCGCAGCAAACCGAGGTTGGTCTCCGCCAGCTCGGCCATGACGCTCGCGCCCCATTCCTCCTGCTGCAGGCGCTGCCACACTTCCAGCACCTGGCGGGCCTGGTGGATCACGCGCTTGGCGAAGTGTTGCTTGAGGCGGTCGCGACTGGGATCTTCGTGCTCGTTCATGACTAACATCTGATGGTAATCCAGCCAGTGGCCGGGTGATGGCATGATGCTACCACTGGTAACATGCCCTAGGGCGGCCGTCGGTCATTTGGCGTCAACCCGCCAGCATTTGGCCGATTTGCCACCTTACCAGGCATTCCGACACTGCTTGTGCGCTGCGCTTCACTTATAGTGCGGGACAATGGTCCGCCGCGGAAAGGGGCGGATCGGGCGAGACGAGCAATCAAGGACCAAGATCATGCTGGACTGGAAGAAAGGTACGGATGAGTTGCGCGGCAACGTCAGCGACTCGGTGGACAACGCACGCAGCTACTTCGGCGGCCTGTGGCTGAGCCGCACCCTGGGCACCCTGCTCGGGCTCTACCTGCTGGCCGCCCTGCTGGTGGGCTGGTACTGGAGCCAGGAGCCCGAGCTGTTTCCTGTGCAGCAGCAGGCCCAGGCCGCGGCCGAGCAGGCGCAGCGCAAGCTGGTCAACGGCTACACCACGGTGGAGACCCTCAAGCGGGTCTCCGGCACCCTGCTGAGCAAGCCCGGCGGCTACCTGTCCAACGACATCGCTCCGCCCGGCCTGTGGCTGGACAACATGCCGGCCTGGGAGTACGGCGTGCTGGTGCAGGTGCGCGATATGTCGCGTGCGCTGCGCAAGGACTTCGCCCGCTCGCAGTCGCAGTCCACCGAAGACACCCGCCTGATCAAGGCCGAGCAGCGCTTCAACTTCGACAACAAGAGCTGGGCCCTGCCGGCGTCCGAGGATGAGTACGCCGCCGGTCTCAAGTCGCTGGACAGCTACCTGGCGGCCCTGGCCGATCCGAGCCAGCCCTCGGCGCAGTTCTATGCCCGCGCCGACAACCTCAACAGCTGGCTGGGCGATGTCGCCACCCGTCTCGGTTCGCTGTCCCAGCGCCTGTCCGCCAGCGTCGGCCGGGTGCGCCTGAACACCGACCTGGCCGACGGCAAGAGCACCGCCGAGGGCGAAAGCGTCCCGGTGCGCGAGGAGGAGGTGAAGACCCCCTGGCTGCAGATCGACAACGTGTTCTACGAAGCCCGCGGCCAGGCCTGGGCGCTGTCGCATCTGCTGCGCGCCATCGAGGTGGACTTCGCCGACGTGCTGGCGAAGAAGAACGCCACCGTCAGCGTGCGCCAGATCATCCGCGAGCTGGAGGCGGCCCAGGAGCCGCTGTGGAGCCCCATGGTGCTCAATGGCAGCGGTTACGGCGTGCTGGCCAACCACTCGCTGGTGATGGCCAACTACATCTCGCGCGCCAACGCCGCGATCATCGACCTGCGCACCCTGCTGAGCCAGGGCTGATGGACATCTCGGCACGCGAGGCGGCGCACCGCGCCGCCTCCGACCTGGAGCGGGTTGCCTGGGTCGACGAGCAGGATCGCCTGCTCGGCGGCCTGCAGCGGGCCGAGCTGCGCCAGCGCGGATTGATTGGCCGCGGCACCTTCATCCTGCTGTTCAACACGCGCGGCGAGCTGTGCGTGCACCGGCGCACCCTGAGCAAGGCGATCTATCCCGGCTACTGGGACGTGGCCGCCGGCGGCATGGTCGGCGAGGGCGAGAGCTACGCCGAGTCCGCCGCCCGCGAGCTGCATGAGGAGCTGGGCATCGCCGGTGTGCCGCTGCGCGAGCACGGCCGCTTTCATTTCGCCGAGCCGGGCAACCGCCTGTGGGGCGCAGTGTTCTCCGCCGTTTCTGACGCACCGCTGCTGCTGCAGCCGGAGGAGGTGCTGGAGGCGCGCTTCATCGCTCCGCAGCAGGCACTGGCAGAAGCGCAGGCCAAACCCTACTGCCCGGACTCGCTGCAGGCACTGCGCCTGTACCTGGCGAGCTGATCGGCAACCCGCGCCAGGCGCGGCTTTGTGCAGTATTTCCGGGCATGCCGTGCGTGATGCCGCACAAGGTCGCCAATCCGTCGATCAATGGCGCAATTTCGCACTTAGCATCGCGGTCTTTTGCCCTTACACTGCGCCACCTTCAATGCCAGGCGCCATGCCTGGTTGCGCTGCCCCTGCCTGAGTGGGGCCTCGCGGTCGGCCTCCCCGCCGGCCAGTCGCTATCCTGACCCCTACGAGGAAAAGCCGGTGGTCAAGAAAGCTGCTTCGTTCTCCGCCCTCGGCGGTCTCGTCTATTCCACCGATGCCGGTCGGCACTGCCCCGACTGTGGCCAGCCCGTGGCCGCCTGCATCTGCAAGCAGAGCCAGATCCCCGAAGGCGACGGCATCGCCCGCGTGCGTCGCGAGACCAAGGGCCGTGGCGGCAAGACCGTCACCACCGTGACCGGCGTGCCGCTGGCCGAGGCCGAGCTGAAGGAGCTGGCCAGCACACTGAAGAAGCGCTGCGGTTGCGGCGGCGGGCTCAAGGACGGCGTGATCGAAATCCAGGGCGACATGGTCGAGCTGCTCCTCGAAGAGCTGACCAAACGTGGTTTCAAGGCCAAGAAGTCCGGCGGCTGAACCGCCACTTCCTAAACTTCTCTGCGGCAGGGGCGGTCCACACTCCTGCAACCTTCATCTGATGCATTACCCGTGCTGCCCGGCGGCAGCCCTTTCTCGCCTACAGGAGACCTCGATGGCCGCAAGACGCACCCGCAAAGACGATGGCAGCCAATGGACAGTCGCGGACAGCCGCAGCGTATATGGCATTCGCCACTGGGGCGCCGGCTTCTTCTCGATCAATGATGCCGGTCGGGTGGAAGTGCGCCCGAACGGCCCGGACAGCGCGCCCATCGACCTCTACGCGCAGCTCGACGACCTGCGCGGCAGCGGCCTGTCGCTGCCGCTGCTGGTGCGCTTCCCGGAGATCCTGCAGTACCGCGTGCGCCAGCTGACCAGCGCCTTCGACGCGGCCATCGAGCGCCTCGAATACGGCAGCCGCTACACCGCCCTGTACCCGATCAAGGTCAACCAGCAGGAGGCGGTGGTGGAGAACATCATCGCCACCCAGGACGTTTCCATCGGCCTGGAAGCCGGCTCCAAGCCCGAGCTGATGGCCGTGCTGGCGCTGGCGCCGAAGGGCGGCACCATCGTCTGCAACGGCTACAAGGATCGCGAGTTCATCCGCCTGGCGCTGATGGGGCAGAAGCTCGGTCACAACGTGTTCATCGTGATCGAGAAGGAATCCGAGGTGCAGTTCGTCATCGAGGAGGCGGCCAAGCTCAAGGTCACCCCGCAGGTGGGCCTGCGCGTGCGCCTGTCCTCGCTGGCGTCCTCCAAGTGGGCCGACACCGGCGGCGAAAAGTCCAAGTTCGGTCTGTCCGCCGCGCAGATCCTCGCCGTGGTCGAGCGCTTCAAGGCGGCCAAGCTGGACCAGGGCATCCGCCTGCTGCACTTCCACATGGGCTCACAGATCGCCAACATCGCCGACTACCGCAAGGGCTTCCGCGAAGCCATTCGCTACTACGGTGAGCTGCGCGGCCTGGGCCTGCCGGTCGACCACATCGACGTCGGCGGCGGCCTCGGCGTGGACTACGACGGCACGCACTCGCGCAATGCTAGCTCGATCAACTACGACATGGAGGACTACGCCTCCACCGTGGTCGACATGCTCAAGGAATTCTGCGACCGCCAGGACATCCCGCATCCGCACATCTTCTCCGAGAGCGGCCGGGCGATGACCGCGCACCACGCCGTGCTGGTGGTGCAGGTGACCGACGTCGAGCGGCACAACGACGATATGCCGCAGATCGACCCGAGCGTCGAGCAGCCGGAAGTGCTGCAGAACCTCATCGACCTGCTTGCCGACAGCGACCCGGAAATGGTCGCCGAGAGCTACTGGCGCGCCACTCACTACATCGAGGAAGTGGCCGCGCAGTACTCCGCCGGCAAGCTCAACCTGACCGAGAAGGCGATGGCCGAGCAATGCTACTTCGCCATCTGCCGGCGCCTGCACAATCAGCTCAAGGCGCGTCAGCGTTCGCACCGCGCGGTGCTCGACGAGCTCAACGACAAGCTGGCGGACAAGTACATCTGCAACTTCTCGGTGTTCCAGAGCCTGCCGGACACCTGGGCCATCGGCCAGATCCTGCCGATCCTGCCGCTGAACCGCCTGGACGAGGAGCCGCTGCGCCGTGCCGTGCTGCAGGACCTGACCTGCGACTCCGACGGCAAGATCCGTCAGTACGTCGACGAGCAGTCGATCGAGACCAGCCTGCCGGTGCACGAGGTGCGCGAAGGCGAGGACTACGTGCTCGGCGTGTTCCTGGTCGGCGCCTATCAGGAGATCCTCGGCGACATGCACAACCTGTTCGGCGACACCGACTCGGTGAACATCTACCAGCGCCCGGATGGCAGCGTGGTGCACACCGGCATCGAGACCCACGACACCATCGAGGACATGCTGCGCTACGTGCACCTGTCGCCCGAGGAACTGATGACCTACTACCGCGACAAGGTGGCCGGCGCCAAGCTCTCGGCCGCCGAGCGCGCCCAGTACCTGGATGCGCTGCGCCTTGGCCTGACCCGCTCGTCCTACCTGGCGACCTGAGACGCTGGGAGAGGGGCTCGCAGGCAGTGCGCGGCCGCTCCTCCACCGGGTCCAGGCAACAAAAAAGCCCGGCAATCGCCGGGCTTTTTCATGTGAGCTCGTAGCCTGGATGCAATCCGGGGAGGCCGTTTCCGGATTGCATCCGGGCTACCTGCTACTCAGCTGGAGTAACCCACCCCGCGCGCCATCAGGCTGGCCAGGAACGGCAGGCAGACCAGCAGGAGCAGCTCGAGGCGGATCACCCAGATGGTGCGCCGGGCCGTGGCCGGGCTGATGTCCGGTGCCTGGCCGGCCAGCAGCGCGTTGCGCCAGTTGAAGAAGGTCAGGGTCGGCACGATCGACAGCAGGCCGATCAGCAGGAACAGGCCGACCTTGGCGTGGAACAGCCCGTTGTGCAGGTAGTAGTCCAGGCCCTTGCCATACCAGATCACCCGCACCGCGCCGGTCACCAGCACCAGCCCTGCGGTGATGCCGTAGGCGATGTCGATGCGCAGCAGACGTTTTGCCGTGGCGTGGTCGAGGTCGGCACGGAACAGGATGTGCTCGCAGGTGAGCAGGGCGAACAGCACGAAGATGGACAGGTAATGCAGGCTGGCGGCGATGGCGTCGGCCATGGTGGCTCCCGGGCTCAGAGGTTGTCGGTGGCGTGCAGGGTGCGGTTGCGGCCCTGGCTCTTGGCCTGGTAGAGCGCCGCGTCGGCGCGCTCCAGCAGGTCCGCCTGGCTTTCGCCGGGCAGGGCCAGGGCGGTGCCCAGGCTGGTGGTCATGGGGTGCAGCTGGTTGCCGATGTTCATCGGCTCGTCGCAGATGGCATGGCGGATGCGCTCGGCGACCTGGCGCAGCTCCGCGGCATCGTGCACGGCCAGCAGGGCGACGAACTCCTCGCCACCCAGGCGTATCAGCAGGTCATCCGGGCGTAGTGCCGTGCCCATGCGCCGGGCACTTTGCCAGAGAACCTGGTCGCCGCCGCCATGGCCGAACTGGTCATTGACCTGCTTGAAGTGGTCGAGGTCGATGTAGATGGCGCCCAGGCGCAGGCCGGCATCCTGCGCGCGGGCCATCTCGCGCTCGAAGAACTGGTTGAGGGCGGCGCGGTTCCACAGCTGGGTCAGCGGGTCGATCAGCGCCTTGCGCTGCTCGCGATCCACCGCCTGGCGCAGCGTGTGGGCCTGCTGGCCCATGCTGCGCATGTGCAGATAGCCTTCCACCAGGATGCCAAGGTCGTGCAGGCGCGAGTGTTCGCTCGGGCTGAAGGCGCGGGCTTCGGGGTGGATCAGGCATAGCGTGCCGATCGGCTGGTGGTCGCGGCTGTAGATCGGCTGGCCGGCGTAGAAGCGCACATAGGGTGGCCCGGTGACCACCGGGTTGTCGGCGAAGCGCGGATCGCTCAGGGCGTTCTCCACCACCAGGGGCTGGCGGGCCGCCACGGCGTGGCCGCAGAACGAGGTATCGCGGGGCGCCGAGTCGCCGTCCAGGCCGATGCGGGCCTTGAACCACTGGCGATCACGGTCGACCAGGCTGATCAGTACGCTCTCCACTTCGAACAGCTCGCGGGTCAGGTGCACCAGGGTATCCAGGTACAGCTCGGCCGGCGTGTCGAGCAGTTCCATGTCGTCCAGGGCGCGTTGGCGCAGGGCTTCATCGGCGGGAATGGGGGCAGGCAGCATATCCGTCTCCACTCAGTGGCTCGTCGCGAGCCAGGCATCTTGGCGTTGCAGGCGCCAGCCGAGGATGGCCAGGCTGAGGCCTCGCGTCAGCATAAAGCATAGGAGAGCCAGCCACAGGCCGTGATTGCCCAGATCCTGCAGCAGTGCACCGAAAACCAGCCCCAGGGCGACGCTGACCAGCATGGCGTCGCGCATCTCCCGGGCTCGCGTGGCGCCGATGAACAGGCCGTCGAGCAGGTAGCTCCATACCGCGATCAGTGGCAGCAACGCTAGATAGGGCAGGTAGGGGTAGGCGGCGTTGCGCACCTCCAGGATGTCGCTCTGCAGTTCGATGAACAGCCGCCCGCCGAGCAGGAACAGCAGGGCGAACAGCAGGCTGCCGAGCAACGACCAGCCCCCGGCGACCAGCAGGGCGCGGCGCAGTGCCAGGCGGTCGCGGGCGCCGATGGCATGGCCGCACAGGGCCTCCACCGCATGGGCCAGGCCGTCCAGGGCGAAAGCGGCGACCAGCAGGCCATTGAGCAGCAGGGCATTGGCCGCCACCGTGGCATCGCCCAGGCGGGTGCCCTGCACGGTGATCAGGAAGAACACCAGGTGCAGGGCCAGGGTGCGGATCAGGATGTCGCGGTTGACTGCCAGCAGCGCGCGCCAGCTGTGCCACTGGCGCAGCGCCGCGCGGTCGACCTGCCCGGGGTGGCGGCCGAGGGTGCGCCAGGCGAGTAACAGGCCGAGCAGGGCGCCGCTCCATTCGGCGAGCACCGAGGCGCGGGCCGAGCCGAGCACGCCCCAGTCGAGGCCGAGGACGAACCACAGGTTGAGGGCGATGTTCAGCAGGTTGGTGGTCAACATCACCGCCAGTGCGCCACGGGCATTCTGCGTGCCGAGCAGCCAGCCGATCAGCGCGGCCACCGCCAGGGTCGCCGGCAGGCCGAACAGGCGCGCCTGGAAGAACTCGCGGGTCAGCGCCTCGAGTTGCGCCGAGGGCTGCATCAGCTGCAGGGCCACGCCGCTCAGCGGAATCGCCAGCAGGCCGACCAGCAGGGCGATCAGCGCTGCCAGCACCAGGCTTTGCAGCAGCACCTGGCGCAGCGCGCCGCCATCGCCACGGCCCACGGCCTGGGCGGCGAAGCCGGTGGCACTCATGCGCAGGATACCGAAGACGCCCACCAGCATGGCGTACAGGCTGCCGCCGACCACCACGGCACCGAGCTGCTGGGTGTGCGGCAGATGGCCGATGACGGCGGTATCCACCAGCGTCACCAGGGGTACCGAGAGGTTGGACAGGATCATCGGGGCGGCCAGGGCCCAGACCTTGCGATGGGTCGGGGTGTGGCGCCAGGCGTCGAGCAATACGGACATGGGCCGCAGTATAACGCCCCCTCAGTGCCTGCTCAGGTGGGTGGCGGCTGCCCGCCAACGCGGCGGTGAACTGCGTGGTCGTTCCTCGAAGAGCACAAGGGCCTCGGCTATAGTGCCGAGTCTCTGCCGTCACGCTTCCGAGAGTTCGCCATGTCGTACAAAGGATTGTTTCTGGCCGCCGCGCTCGTTCTGCTGAGTGCCTGCGATTCCTCCACTCCCGAGACGCCCGCCGCCCCCTCCGGCAAGCCGGCCGCGCAGCAGGATGCGGCCCGCCCGGCGCTGGACAAGGCCGAGCTGGCCAAGCGCTATGCCGGCCGTGAACTGACCGTGGCGGATGCCTCGGAAGTGCAGCTGGATGGCGCCAGCACCCTGTCGGTGAGCTTCAGCGTGCCGCTGGACCCGGAGCAGGATTTCGCCGCCAGGTTGCACCTGGTGGACAAGAAGACTGGCAAGGTCGACGGCGCCTGGGAACTCTCCGACAACCTGATGGAGCTGCGTCTGCGCCATCTGGAGCCGCGGCGCAGTCTGGTGCTGTCCATCGACCCTGGCCTGCGGGCGATCAACGGCAGCGAACTGGCCGCCGAGTACAACACCAGCCTCGATACCCGCGACCTGCAGCCCAGCGTCGGTTTCGCCAGCCGCGGCTCGCTGTTGCCGACCCGCCTGGCCGAGGGCCTGCCGGTGATCGCGCTGAACGTCGACAAGGTCAACGTCGAGTTCTTCCGCATCAAGCAGGAGTCGCTACCCAATTTCCTCGCCCAGTGGGGCCGCAGTTCCAACCTCGATACCTGGCAGTCGCGTGAGCTGCTGCCGATGGCTGAACTGGCCTACAGCGGCCGCTTCGACCTCAACCCGGCGCGCAACACCCGCGAGACCCTGCTGCTGCCGATCGCCGGCCTGGCGCCGTTCAAGCAGCCCGGCGTGTACCTGGCGGTGATGCGCCAGGCCGGCACCTACAACTATTCGCAGCCGGCGACCCTGTTCACCTTGAGCGACATCGGCCTGTCGGTGCACCGCTACCACGGTCGCCTGGACGCCTTCGCCCAGGCCCTGGAAGGCGGCAAGGCGCTGGAGGGCGTGGAGATCGAACTGCTCGGCGGCAACGGCCAGGTGCTGGCCAGCGCCAAGACCGACGGCGCCGGCCACGCCGAGCTGCCGCTGCCGGACAAGGCCGCCGTGGTGCTGGCCCGCCAGGGCGAGCAGACCAGCCTGCTCAACCTCGGCAGCCCGGCCCTGGACCTGGCCGAGTTCGACATCGCCGGCCCGGTGGCCAACCCGCTGCAGTTATTCGTGTTCGGCCCGCGCGACCTCTATCGCCCGGGCGAGCGAGTGCTGCTCAACGCCCTGCTGCGCGATTCCGATGGTCGCGCGGTGCAGCCGCAGCCGGTCAACGTCGAAGTGCGCCGGCCGGACGAGCAGGTCAGCCGCAAGTTCGTCTGGCAGCCCGGTGACAACGGTCTGTACCAGTACCAGCTGCAACTGGCCGGCGAGGCGCCGACCGGGCGCTGGCAACTGCTGTTCGACTTCGGCGGCGGTCGCCAGCAGGTCCATGAATTCCTCGTCGAGGATTTCCTCCCCGAGCGCCTGGCCCTGGAGCTGAAAGGCAGCGACAACCCGATCAAGCCGAGCGACGCCGCGCGCTTCCAGGTCGAAGGCCGCTACCTCTATGGCGCGCCGGCTTCCGGCAATCGCCTCACCGGCCAGGTCTACGTCCGTCCGCTGCGCGAAGCGGTCAAGGCGCTGCCCGGCTACCAGTTCGGCTCGGTCACCGAGGAGGAACTGAGCCAGGACCTGGAACTGGAAGAAACCACCCTGGACGCCCAGGGCAAGGCTACGGTCGGCGTGGAAAACCGCTGGGCTGAGGCCAAGTCGCCGCTGCAACTGATCCTCCAGGCCAGCCTGCAGGAATCCGGCGGGCGTCCGATCACCCGGCGCCTGGTGCAGCCGGTGTGGCCGGCCGAGCGCCTGCCGGGCCTGCGCGGCCTGTTCGACGGCGACAATGTGGATGGCGACGGCCTGGCCGAATTCGAAGTGCTGCTGGCCGACCCGGCCGGCAACAAACTGGCCAGCGACAACCTGCAGGTACGCCTGATCCGCGAGCGCCGCGACTACTACTGGAGCTTCTCGGAGAGCGAGGGCTGGAACTACCACTACAACGAGAAGTTCCTCAACCTGGGCGAGGAGGGCATCAAGGTCGCCGCCGGCGGTACCGCCAAGGTCAGCTTCCCGGTGGAGTGGGGCCCCTATCGCGTCGAAGTGACCGATCCCGATACCGGCCTCACCAGCAGCCTGCGCTTCTGGGCCGGCTACTCCTGGCAGGACAACACCGAAGGCGGCGCGGTGCGCCCGGACCAGGTCAAGCTGGCGCTGGACAGGCCCGCCTATGCTGCCGGCGACACAGCCCAGGTCACCGTCACCCCGCCGTCCGGTGGCAGCGGCTACCTGATGGTCGAGTCCAGCGACGGCCCGCTGTGGTGGCAGGAGATCGAGGTGCCTGCCGAGGGCAAGAGCTTCGATATCCCCCTGGCCAAGGAGTGGGCGCGGCATGACCTGTACGTCAGCGCCCTGGTCATCCGTCCCGGCGAGCGCAAGGCGGGTGCCACACCCAAGCGCGCCGTGGGCCTGCTGCACCTGCCGTTCGACCGCGCGCCACGCCAGCTGCAGGTCAGCCTGACCGCGCCGGAGAAGATGCGCCCGCAGCAGCCGCTGAAGGTCAAGGTGCAGGCGAAGAACGCCGATGGCAGCGCGGCGCAGAAGGTCAATGTGCTGGTGGCGGCGGTGGATGTCGGCATCCTCAACATCACCGAATACCAGACGCCTGACCCGTTCGCCGAGCTGTTCGGCCGCAAGGCCTACGGCGTCGATCAGCTCGATGTTTACGGCCAACTGATCGAGGCCAGCCAGGGGCGCCTGGCCAAGCTGGCCTTCGGAGGCGACGCGGCGCTGGCCAAGGGCGGCAAGCGCCCGGACACCAGCGTCACCATCGTCGCGTTGCAGAGCGTGCCGATTGAGCTTAACGCCCAGGGCGAAGGCGACGTCAGCCTGGACATCCCCGACTTCAACGGCGAACTGCGCCTGATGGCCCAGGCCTGGACCGACGAGCGCTATGGCATGGGCGAGGGCAAGACGGTGGTGGCCGCGCCGCTGGTGGCCGAGCTGTCGGCGCCGCGCTTCCTCGCCGGTGGCGACGAGACCAGCGTGGCCCTGGACCTGACCAACCTGTCCGGCGCCGCGCAGCAGCTTGAGGTGCAGATCGAGGCCGAAGGCCAGCTGAGCCTGGCGGACCCTTCTGGCCACAGCGCGCCATTGACCCTCGACCAGGCCCAGCGCCAGACCCTGCGCATTCCGGTGCGTGCGGTGGGCGGCTATGGCACCGGCGTGCTGCGGGTCAAGGTCAACGGCCTGAGCCTGCCGGGCGAGAACCTGCCGGCCTTCAGCCGCGAGTGGCGCATCGGTGTGCGTTCGGCCTGGCCGGCGCAGCAGAAGCATCTGCGCAGCGTGCTGCAGGGCGACAGCTGGCAACTGCCGGCCGGCACCCTGGCGGCCTTCGAGCCGGCCGGACGCGAGGCGCTGCTCAGCGTCTCCAGCCGCCCGCCGCTGAACCTGGCCGAGCAGATCCAGGCGCTCAAAGCCTACCCCTACGGCTGTCTGGAGCAGACCACCAGCGGCCTGTACCCGTCGCTCTACGCGGACGCGGCGACGCTGCAGAAGCTCGGCCTGGAAGGCGAGCCGGAGGAGCAGCGGCGCAACTCCATCGAGATCGGCATCGAGCGTCTGCTGAGCATGCAGCGCTACAACGGCAGCTTCGGCCTGTGGGGCTCGGACAGCGAGGAAGAATATTGGCTGACCGCCTACGTCACCGACTTCCTCCTGCGCGCCCGCGAGCAGGGCTTCGCCGTGCCGCCGGAGGCGCTGGAGAAGGCCAGTGAACGCCTGCTGCGCTACTTACAGGATCGCCAGCTGGTCGACGTTGGCTACAGCGACAACCTCGACCACACCCGCTTCGCCGTGCAGGCCTACGCCGGCCTGGTGCTGGCGCGCAGTCAGCAGGCGCCGCTGGGCAGCCTGCGCGCACTGTACGACCGCCGTGGCGACGCCAAGTCCGGCCTGCCGCTGGTGCAGCTGGCCGTGGCCCTGCAAAAGATGGGCGACAAGCCGCGCGCCGACGAGGCCCTAGCCCTCGGTCTGGGGCTCGGTCGCCAGCGCCAGGAGTGGCTGGCCGACTACGGCAGCCCGCTGCGCGACCAGGCGCTGATCTACGCCCTGCTGGAGGAGAACGACCTGGCCGCCAGCAGCCGTGACCAACTGCTGTTCAGCCTGGCCGAGGAGCGTGCCCTGCAGACGTACCTGTCGACCCAGGAGCGCAACGCGCTGTTCCTCGCCGGCCGTGGCCTGATCAAGACTCCGGAGAAGAGCTGGAACGCCGTGCTCGAAGCTGGCGGCCAGGTACGCGAGCTGAGTAACGGCCAGCCGGCGCTCAAGCTGGAAGGCGCTAGCCTGAGCGAGCCGCTGAACCTGAGCACCGGCTTCGCCGACAAGCTCTACCAGCAGCTGACCCTCTCCGGTTACCCGACCGCCGCCCCGGCGGCGCGCGGCAATAACCTCAGCATCGAGCGCGGCTTCTACGGCCTGGACGGTCGCCCGCTGGACATCGGCAACCTGGCCAGCGGCCAGCTGGTGCTGGTGCACCTGGCGGTGAGTGCCGAGGAGCGGGTGCCTGATGCTCTGGTGGTGGACATGCTGCCGGCCGGCCTGGAGCTGGAGAACCAGAACCTGGCGCAGAGCGCCGCCAGCCTGGACGACGCCAGCAGCGCGGTGAAGGAATGGCAGAAGTCGATGCAGAACGCGGCGATCAAGCACCAGGAGTTCCGCGACGACCGTCTCGTCGCGGCCCTGGACGTGAACGGCTACGACACCACCCACCTGCTGTACCTGGCCCGCGCCGTCACACCCGGCACCTACCGGGTGCCGCCGCCGCAGGTGGAGTCGATGTATCGCCCGGCGTGGAATGCGGTGGGAGCGGCGCCGGCGCAACTGGTGGTGAGGGAGCGCTGAGTGGGTTTGCGTAGCCCGGATGTAATCCGGGGACGGAGCCGCCTGGTTCCCGGATTGTATCCGGGCTACGGCCGGGGCACTCTGAAAAATACCGGACAAGGAGGTCTGGTCGATGGTCAATTACCGGCGTGCTCGGATCGAGGGCGCCTGTTATTTTCTGACGCTGGCTCTGCAGGATCGAACCCAGGACTGGTTGATACGGCATAGCGATGAACTTCGCGATGCAATAAGGCAGACCATTTGCGAGCGGCCGTTTCAGATACCTGCAGCGGTGATATTGCCCGATCACCTGCATCTGCTGATGCAGCTGCCTGAGGGCGATGCCGATTTTTCCTGCAGAGTCCGCCGACTCAAATCGTTATTCGTTCGAGCCCTACGCGACAAGGGTTTTCCGGTGGTGCTTAACGAGAAAGGCGAGGCAAATATCTGGCAGCGCCGTTTCTGGGAGCACTTGATACGCGATGAGGCGGATTTCGTCGCGCACGTCGATTACATCCATGTCAATCCGCTCAAGCATGGCCTGGTCGGTCGAGTATGCGACTGGCCGTTGTCCAGCTTTCACCGCTATGTGGCGCGCGGATTGTTACCCGTTGATTGGTGCGGGAGCGACGGCCTGATAGATCGCACGGGGGAGTGAGTTATCGCGCAGGCTGCCTAGGTCGTAGCCCGGATGAAATCCGGGAGCGGAGTTGCCTGCTTCCCCGGATTGCATCCGGGCTACAGGGCCTTGAGTGCTGCTCAACTCACAATCAAACTCAACAACCACAACCCCAGCAACCCATAGATCACCATGCGCACAAAGGCCTTGCGCATGCCGGCGCGGACGGCGGCGTAGAGCAGCAACAGGCCGCAGACCATGGCGACGATGCTGAGTAGGCCGACGTCGGTGCCTAGCGCCGAGGCCATGCCGTCGAGGAAGCTGCGGCCGATGTCGGCGAAGAGACCGAAGAAGCCGCTGAGGGCTTCGACGATGAAGCGGATCAGGGTGCCGAGGGCATGGCCCAACCATTCGAAGAAGTCTTGGATCAAGGTATGAACACCCGTAGTGCCGCTAAGAGTTGCCGAGCAGCATGCCATAGCCGGTGCCCCGTGCGCAGCGAGGGCCGGCGATGAAGCGTTGGCGGCGCAGGCTGTTGCTGGTTGGTCTGTCGCTGGCCCTGCTGTGGCTGGCCGACCGTCTTTTTCCGCTGCCGCTGCCGGAGGATGGTCTGGCCCGTGTGGTGCTGGCCGAGGACGGTACGCCGCTGTGGCGCTTCGCCGATGCCGAAGGCGTGTGGCGCTATCCGGTGGCCACGGACGCGGTCTCGCCCTACTACCTCGAGGCACTGCTGACCTACGAGGACCGCTGGTTCTACCAGCACCCCGGGGTCAACCCGCTGGCCCTGGGCCGCGCCGCCTGGCAGAACCTGTCCGGCGGGCGCGTGCTGTCTGGTGGTAGCACCCTGTCGATGCAGGTGGCGCGCCTGCTCGACCCACACGAGCGCAGCCTCGCCGGCAAGTTCAAGCAGCTGTGGCGCACCCTGCAGCTGGAGTGGCACCTGTCCAAGGACGAGATCCTCGCCCTCTACCTCAACCGCGCGCCCTTCGGCGGCACCCTGCAGGGCGTGGCGGCGGCCAGCTGGGCCTACCTGGGCAAGCCGCCAAGCCAGCTGACCCGCGCCGAGGCTGCGCTGCTTGCGGTGCTGCCGCAGGCGCCCAGTCGGCTACGTCCGGACCGCCACCCTGAGCGTGCCCAGGCCGCCCGCGACAAGGTGCTGCGGCGCCTGGCGCAGTTCCAGCAATGGCCACGGTCGGCGGTGGACGAGGCGCTGCAGGAGCCGGTGCTGCTGGCGCCGCGCCAGGAGCCCAACCTAGCGCCGCTGCTGGCACGACGGCTGAACGTGGCGGGCAGCCCGCCGCTGATCCGCACCACGCTCGATGCCAATCTACAGCGGCGCCTGGAAGACCTGCTGCTGGGCTGGCGCGCGCGCCTGCCGGAGCGCACTTCGGCGGCCATCCTTGTGGTCGACAGCGAGAGCATGGCGGTGCGCGCCTACCTCGGTTCGCTGGATGTCGGCGACGACAAGCGCTACGGCCATGTCGACATGATCCGCGCCCAGCGCTCGCCCGGCTCCACCCTCAAGCCGTTCCTCTACGGCCTGGCCATGGACGCCGGGTTGATCCATTCCGAGTCGCTGCTGCAGGACGTGCCGCGGCGCTACGGCGACTACCGGCCGGGCAACTTTGCCGCCGGCTTTATCGGCCCAGTGTCGGCCAGTGAGGCCCTGGCCACCTCGCTCAACCTACCCGCCGTGCAGTTGCTGGAAGCCTACGGACCCAAGCGCTTCGCCGGCGAGCTGCGCGGTGCCGGCGTGCCGCTGGCGCTGCCGGCTGGCGCAGAGCCGAACCTGGCGCTGATCCTCGGCGGCGCCGGCAGCCGCCTGGAGGAACTGGTGGCCGGCTACAGCGCCTTCGCCCGTGGCGGTGTGGCCGCGCGGCCACGGCTGCAACCGCAGGACGCCCTGCACGAGCGGCGCCTGCTCTCGCCGGGCGCGGCCTGGGTGGTGCGGCGCATTCTCGCCGGGCAGGCGCGACCGGATCGCGACCCGCGCGCCGAGCTGGTGCAGCGTCCCGTATTGGCCTGGAAGACCGGCACCAGCTACGGCTTCCGCGATGCCTGGGCGATCGGCGTCGGTCCGCGCCACCTGATCGGGGTGTGGATCGGCCGCCCGGACGGCACCCCGGTGCCCGGCCAGTTCGGCCTGGCCTCGGCCGCACCATTGCTGCTGCAGGTGCACGACCTATTGGTCAACCGCGACCGCCAGCGCGGCCTGGTGCCGCCGCCACAGGAGGTGCCGGCGAGCATCGGCGTGGCGGCGATCTGCTGGCCGCTGGGCCAGGCGCTGGCCCGCGACGACCCCAACTGCCGGCGCCAGCGTTTTGCCTGGACCCTCGATGGCACGGTTCCGCCGACCCTGCAGGCGGCCGACCAGCCGCTGGGCCTGGGCTTGAGTCAGCGCGTCTGGCTGGATGCGTATGGCCGGCAGGTGGCGGCCAGTTGCGAAGGCGCGCGGGAAGCCCAGATCGCCCTGTGGCCGGCGCCGCTGGAGCCTTGGCTGCCACGCCGCGAGCGGCGTGCCGCGCGGTTGCCGGCGGCCTCGGCCGAGTGCCCGCCGGCACTGCCGCTACCGGCGGCGCCGCTGTCCATCGTCGGGGTGCGCGAGGGCGATCGCCTACGGCGTCCGGCCAGCAGCGCCGGGCCCCTGCAACTCAAGCTTTCGGCCCTGGGGGGCAGCGGCACGCGCTGGTGGTTCCTCAATGGCATGCCGGTGGCCGAGAGCCAGCCCGGCGAGAGCATCGAGCAGAAGCTCACGGCGAGCGGGCTGTATCAGCTCAGTCTGCTGGACCAGAGTGGGGCAACGGCGCGGGTCGAGTTCCAGCTCGGCGACTAGCGCCGGCTCAGGCCTCGGCCAGGGCCAGGCGGTCGCGCCCCTCGGCCTTGGCGCGGTACAGGGCATCGTCGACGCGCTTGAAGAAGGCTTCGGCGCTCTCGTCCTGGGCCGGGTCGAAGCCGCCGACCCCCAGGCTGGTGGTCAGCGGCAGGCGCTGGCCGTGCAACACGAAGCCCTGCTCGGCCAGCTCGGCGCGGAAGCGCTCGGCCACCTCGCAGGCTTCCTTGAGCGGCGTGCCGGGCATCAGCACACCGAATTCCTCGCCGCCCAGGCGCAGCAGGGCGTCGCTGTCACGGCGGAACACTCGGCGCATGCGCTCGGCGAAGTCGCTGAGGCAGGCGTCGCCGCTGCTATGGCCGTATTCGTCGTTGATCCGCTTGAAGAAGTCGATATCCAGCAGCACCAGGCTCAGCGGGTTGTCCTGGCGCCGGGCGCTGGCCACCATGGCTGGAAACAGGCCGTTGAACTGCAGGCGGTTGCCCAGCTGGGTCAGGCTATCGGTGCGGCTGAGCTGCTCGTAGCGCTCGCGCTGCTCGACCAGTTGCTGCTCCATGGCCAGGGTGCCGTGGTACTCGCGATGGCTGCGGTTCAGCGCCAGCAGCAGGTAGCTGAGGTAGAACGCCAGGGTTACCGCCAGGGCTTCCTGATGCGGCCATTGCCAGGCCAGCACGGCCAGGCCCGGCAGGTACAGCAGCAGGATGGCCAGCACGCAGCGCTGTTTGCGCATGGGGAAGTTGAAGGCCATGGCGGTGCTGAAGGCGACGGTGCTGAGGGTGGCGATCAGCCGCGAGGGCTCGAACTCCGGGCGCAGCAGCGCCCAGGCATGGGCCAGGCCCCAGCCCAGGCTGTTGATCAGAATCAGCAGCCAGTGGCGGTCGATCCATTGCTGCAGGCAAGCCTGGTTCTGCTGGCTGGGCAGCTGGTGCAGCCAGCGCAGCGCTAGGGTCAGGGTGAAGAACAGGGTGCCGATACCAGCGAGCAGCGGCATGGCGGTTGGCGCGGCGGAGAAGCCCCAGGTCAGCAGCCAGGCGAGCAGGTAGTAGATGCCACCCAGGCGGGTGCGCACGCGAGCATCCTGCGCTTCCCTGAGGAGGGGGAACGCGGCGCTGTGGGGGAACTGCGGATTGGAGGCCATGTGTTGTGATCACAAATGCGGCATATCAGCAGCATAGCGTCGCAACGGAGCCAAGGAAAGCAAAGTGCCAGCATTCCGTCGTCAGCCGCGACGAATGAGCCAGACTCCGCCGATGATCAGGGCCAGACCGGCGGCCTTGCCCAGGGTGATCGGCGCCTCGCGAAAGCCCGCCCAGCCGTTGTGGTCGAGCAGCAAAGCCATGCCCAGCTGACCGGCCAGCACCAGCACCATGAACAGCAGGGCGCCGATGCGCGGCCCGGCGAAGGCGGCCGTGGCGATGAAGAAGGCGCCCAGCAGGCCGCCACTCCAGTGCCACCAGGTCAGGCCCTTGAAGGCGGATAGCCCGGCAACCTCGCGCTGGGACAGCACGATGATCAGCAGCGCCAGGGTGCCGACCAGGAAGGACACCAGGGCGGCGGCCATCACGCTGGACAGGTGCTTGGCCAGCTGGCCGTTGATGCCGGCCTGCAGCGGCATCACGGCACCGGCGAGCAGGGGCAGGACGAGTAGCCACCAGTTGGGCATGGCGGTCTCCGGGTAACAGGGGGCAACTATTATGCGCTTTGCTGTCCTGGTGGTCAGCTTACGAGCTCTTTGGCGAACTGCACCAGGGCCACGCGGTGCTGGCCGCGCTGGCGCTCGACCAGGCCGCTCAGGCGATAGCCCAGGCGCGCATAGAGCAGCAGGCCGGCGCTGTTGTCGTTGAAGCAGGAGACGCGCAACTCGCGGGCGGCGAAATCGCGCCGGGCCAGTTGTTCCATCACTCCGACCAGGTATTGCGCCACGCCCTGGCCGCGTGCCCAGGGCGCGATCATCAGGTTGCCCAGGGCGCAGTACTCCCCGGCCACGCTCTGGTAGAAATTGGCGAAGCCGGCGGGGCGGCGGTCGAGCAATGCCAGGGTGCTGCCCTGGCGTTCGGCGCAGGCGGCGGCCAGCTGCTCGCGGCTCAGCGGCCAGTGCGCACGTGGAAAGGCATAGAAGAGTTCATCGGCGTTGCGCACGAAGTGCGTCACGGCGTCGAGGTCGTCGTCCGTGGCAGGACGATGGGTCAGCAGCTGGTCGCTCATCGGGGGCTCAGTGTGGAGGGTAGTGGGCCAGGACCTGGGCGACGGTGTCGCGGATCGCCGCTTCGCGTTGCGCCGGGCTCTGCGCCGAGGCGCGCATCACCTGTTCGGCACTGCCCCGCCAGACCAGCTTGCCGTCGCGGCCGTCGAGCAGGTCGATCTGCACCGTCGCCACCTGGTAGTCGACGGTGCGGGTCTCGCTGTAGGCCGGGCCGCCCCAGCCGCCATCCCAGTATCCGCCCCAGTAGCCGCCGTAGTGGCTGCTGACCTGTTCCTGGCGCTGGTCGACGATCAGCCAGGCCTGTACCCGCAGGTCGCTCGGTTTGCCGGGCTGGGCCGGGCGCAGGCCGCGCTGCTCAAGTTGCTGCTCGATGGCGCTGCGGATGCGCTGCTCGGTCAGGTCACTGCGCAGCCGCGGATCGTCCGGGCGATATTGCAGGGCCGGCTCCTGCCAACTCCAGCTGCTGTAGGCGGCGAAATCGCGGCTGGTGTCGAAGTCGCGCTCGATGCGCGGGCTCTGGCAGGCGCCGAGGAGCAGCAGGATCGAGACCAGTAACAGGCGCGGGAACATGGCGGTAACCTCCGTGCTAGGGCCTCTATCCAACTGCAAGCGGGACTCTTCGGCAAGCGCCATTTCACTCCGGCGGATAGGCGCCCAGGGTGTCGGCGACGGCTCGGCGCAGGGCGTCTGCGCGTTCGCTCTGGCTGCCTTCGCTGCGCGCCTCGCCAATGCCGCTCCACACCGGCTGGCCGTCGCGTCCGTCGTAGAGCTCGATGCGCACCACTGCCACTTCCACCTCGTAGGTGCGCACCAGCGGCACGCTGCCATACATGCCGTAGTGGTCGCCGTAGGGACCGTGACCGTAGTAGCTGCCGTAGTCGTCGCGCACCTGATACTGGCGCCGCTCCAGGCTGACCGCGGCGCTTACCTGCAGGTCGGCCGCCTTGTTGCCCTGGGCCGGGCGCAGGCCGCGCTGGTCCAGGCCGCCCGCGACCGCCTCGGCGACCAGCGCGCCTTCGGCCCAGGCGCTGCCGGTCGGCAGCTCGCGCCAGGCCCAGTCGCGGTAGCGGCCATAGTCGCGCGGTGTGGCCGGGTAGGCGCTGCGGTCGAAATGGCTGGCGGCGCCGGGCGGCGCGGGCGGTAGTGGCTTGCCGTCGGCCTGGTAGGGGTTGGAGCTCTGGCAGGCAGTGAGCAGCAGGAGCAGCGGCAGAGTGAAGGCTTTCATGATGGCTCCGGGATCATGCGGAGGTTGGCTCAGCGTAGCCCGGATGTAATCCGGGGGCAGGCGAATCCTTCCCGGATTTCATCCGGGCTACAAGGGCCGGCAGACCCAGTGCAGGTAGCGGCCGAGACCGGCGAAACTCGGATGGCGGCGGTAGGCCAGCTCCATTTCCAGCAGGTCGGCCAGTTCGGCCTTGGCCTGGAACTCGGCCGGCATGTAGTCATGGAATACCCGCACCCCGCTGCGGCTTTCGACCCGCCAGAGGGCGTCGAGTTGCGTGGCCAGTTCACGCGGGTCGAGCGGCTGCTGCGGGGTCAGGCTCTGCCCCTCGCCGGCGAAGCGCTCCTTGCGCAGCTTGCGGAAATGCCCCTTGAGCAGGTTGCGGTAGACCAGCGCATCCTTGTTGTAGAAGGCCAGCGACAGCCAGCCCTCGGCGGCGGTCAGCTGGTGCAGCACGGGCAGGATGGCGTGCGGCTCGGCCAGCCATTCCAGCACTGCGTGGCACAGCACCAGGTCATAGGGTTGGGTGAGTTGTCCGAGCAGGTCCTGCCAGGGCGCCTGGATGAAGGTGGCCGCGACGCCGGCTTCGGCGAAGCGCTGGCGTGCCCCCTCCAGCATTGGCGCGGCGGGTTCGGCCAGGGTCACCTGGTGGCCGCGCTGGGCCAGCCACAGGCTCATGTGGCCGAGGCCGGCGCCGACGTCGAGCACCCGTAGCGGGCGTTCCGGCAGGGCTTCCTTGAGGTCGGCCTGCAGCACGGCCAGGCGGATGGCGCCCTTGGCGCCGCCGTAGATCTTCTCGGCGAAGCGGGTGGCCAGTTCGTCGAAATGGCGGTCGCTCATGCGAAGCGCCTCTCGCTGTCGGCCAGCTTGGCGCGCACCGCCTGCTCCAGATCGATGCCCAGCTCGCTGCACAGCAGCAACAGATAGAGCACGATATCGCCGACTTCCTGGCCGGCATGCTCCAGCTGCTCGGCCGGCAGCTGGCGCGATTCGTCTTCGGACAGCCACTGGAAGATTTCCACCAGCTCGGCCATCTCTACGCTGGCGGCCATGGCCAGGTTCTTCGGGCTGTGGAAACGGCGCCAGGCGTTGTGGTCGCGAATGGCATGCAGGCGGCGGGTGAGTTCGGCGGTGTCCATGGGCTCTCCTTCGGGCCGCATAGCTTCGGCCCGGCAGAGGATTGTCGCAAGTATGGAGCTGACTCCCTCTCCCAGGGGGAGAGGGGATCATCAGTCACCCAGGGTGGCGCCTTCCTGGTCCAGCAGCGCCTGTTTGCGCGGCACGCCCCAGCGGTAGCCGGTGAGCGCGCCCTTGGCGCCGACCACCCGGTGGCAGGGCACCAGCAGGCCCAGCGGATTGCTGGCACAGGCTCGGGCCACTGCGCGGGCGTGGCTGCCGAGCTGCTCGGCCAGTTCGCCGTAGCGCCGCGTCTGCCCCGGCGGAATCTCGCGCAGAGCCTGCCAGACCCGCTGCTGGAAGGCGCTGCCGCGCAGGTCCAGCGGCAGCCTGGCGGCGCGCTGCGGTTCCTGCACCTGCTGGAGCACTTCGCGCAGCCAGTCGCGCAGGCCGCGCTGGTCACGTTGGAGTTCGGCGGCGGCGAAGCGCTGCTGCAGTTCGGCCTCCAGTTCGCTCTCGTCGTCGCCAAACAGCAGGGCGCAGACGCCCTTGTCGCTGGTGGCGAGCAGCAGCAGGCCCAGCGGGCAGTCGCTGATGGCGTAGCGCAGCACCTCGCCGGCGCCCTGCTGGCGCCGCTGCGCCGGGCTCAGTGCGGCAGGCTCTTCATAGAGTGCACGGGTGCCGGAGTAGCCGGCCTCCAGCGCCGCCTGCAGCACCGAACCGGCCTGCGGCAGGCTGGCTTCCAGGCGCTGGCGTCGTTGCGCGGCCAGCCAGGCGCGCGGGGTCATCCCGGTGCGCGCCTTGAAGGCCCGCGCCAGGTGCGAGGCGGACAGGCCGATGCGCGCCGCTAGCTGATCCAGAGTCGGCGCCTGCTCGCTGCTTTCCAGCAGGCGGCAGGCAGCCACCACCAGCGCGTCGAGCTGTTCGGCCGGGCTCTTGCCGTGCGGCGAGCAGCGCTTGCACGGACGGTAGCCGGCGGCCTCGGCGCTGGCCGCATCGGCATGAAAGCTGACGTTGTCGCGCCGTGGCCGCCGTGCCGGGCAGCTGGGTCGGCAGTAGATGCCGGTACTGCGCACGGCGAAGACGAACTGCCCATCAAAGTGCGCATCGCGCTCGCACAGGGCTTGCCAGCAGTGGTCGTGATCGAGCATGGCGGACGTTCCCCCGAGTCCTGATGGGCTGATTGTCGGCCCGACCGTCAGCGCTGCCAATCCGCATCTGACTTTCAAAGTGCTGACTAAGCTGAGCGAATCCAGCGTCGACCCGGAAACGCCCATGCCGCGCCTCTGTTGCCTGCTTCTGCTCTGCCTGCTGCCGCTGCTGGCCCGGGCCGACCTGCGCCTGACCGAGGAGGAGCGCGCCTGGCTGGCCGAGCACCCGGTGCTGCGGGTCGGCGTCGAGCGTGATGGCTGGCCGCCGTTCGATGTGATCGACCCGCAGGGGCGCCACCGCGGCCTCAGCGGCGACTACCTGGCGCTGCTGGCCGAGCGCCTCGGCCTGCGCCTGCAACCGGTGCTGCTGGACGACTGGGACGCCGCCCTGCAGGCCCTGCGCGAGGGCCGGGTCGACCTGCTGCCCTCGGTGGCGATGACGCCCGAGCGCCAGGCCTACATGGCCTTCAGTGCGCCCTATCTGGTCAGCAGCCTGATCTTCACCCGCGCCGACGTCGCGGTGCAGCGCCCCCGCGACCTGGCCGGCAAGCGGGTGGCCATCGAGCGTGGCTATGTGCTGCAGCAGGCACTGCGCGACAAGGTGGCGGGCGTGCAGCTGCTGGAGGTGCGCGATACCGAGTCGGCCCTGCGCGCCGTCTCGTCCGGCCGCGCCGAGGCCTACGTCGGCGACATGATCGTCGCCAGCTACCTGATCCGCGAGCTGAACCTGACCAACCTGGAACTGCGCGGCGAGACCGGGCTGTCCACCAGCGAATTCCGCTTCGCCACGCGAATCGACCAGACCCAGCTGGTCGCCCTGCTGGACAAGGCCCTGGCCAGCCTGGACGAGGCGGAGCAGGCCGCTATCAAGGAACGCTGGCTGCCGCCGCTGACCGCCTTCAACTGGCGGCGCCTGCTGCAGGTCGGCTGGCCCTACCTGCTCGGCCTGCTGGCCCTGGTGGCCTTCGTGCTGTTGTGGAACCGCCGCCTGGCGGTGCAGATCGCCGAGCGCCAGCGCGCCGAGGCCGAGGCGCAGCGCCAGCGCAGCACCCTGGTGGCGCTGATCAACGCGATTCCCGATCCGATCTGGTTCAAGGACGCGCAGGGCCGCTACCTCGGCATCAACCAGGCGTGCGCCGAGCTGTTCGGCAAGACCGCCGAGGAGGTCATCGGCCGCCGCGACGGCGAGCTGCTGCCGGCAGCCTGGGCCGCGGCGCGTGCCGAGCATGACCGCACGGCGATGAACTGGCCTCATCCGTACGAGAGCGAAGGGCGGGTGACCTACCCGGACGGCCGCCAGGTGGTGCTCGACACCCTGCGCACGACCTTTCGCGATGACCGGGGGCACCTGCTCGGCCTGGTCGGCGTGAGCCGCGACATCACCGTGCGCAAGCAGACCGAGGCCGAGCTGGCCAAGGCCAAGGATCTGGCCGAGGAGGCGGCGCGGCTGAAGTCGGACTTCCTGGCCAACATGAGTCACGAGATCCGCACGCCGATGAACGCCATCATCGGCATGTCGCACCTGGCGCTGAAAACCGACCTCAGCCCGCGCCAGCGCGACTACCTGAACAAGATCCAGCAGGCCGGCCAGCACCTGCTGGGGATCATCAACGACATCCTCGACTTCTCCAAGATCGAGGCCGGCAAGCTGACCATCGAGCACATCGAGTTCGACCTGCAGCAGGTGCTGGAGAACCTCGCCAGCCTGATCGGCGACAAGGTCGGCGCCAAGGGCCTGGAGCTGGTGTTCAACCTCGACCCCGAGCTGCCCCAGCACCTGGTGGGCGACCCGCTGCGCCTGGGGCAGATCCTGATCAACTACGCCAACAACGCGGTCAAGTTCACCGAGCAGGGCGAGGTGGAGGTGATCCTGCGCGGCGAGGGGCACACGGCCGATGGCGTGCTGCTGTACCTGGGCGTGCGCGACACCGGCATCGGCCTGACGACGGAGCAGCAGAGCCGCCTGTTCGAGTCATTCCAGCAGGCCGACAGCTCAACCACCCGCAAGTACGGCGGCACCGGCCTCGGCCTGGCCATCTGCAAGAGCCTGGCCGAAGCCATGGGCGGTAGCGTCGGCGTGGACAGTGCCGCGGGGCGCGGCAGCCTGTTCTGGTGCCGGGTGCCGCTCGGCATCGCCCGCCAGCAGGGCCAGCGCCTGCTGGCGCAGAGCGACCTGCGCAGCCGCCGCGTGCTGGTGGTGGATGACAACGACAGCGCGCGCCAGGTGCTGCGCGACATGCTGGAAAGCATGAGCTTTCGCGTCACGGCGGTGGCGTCCGGCAAGGCTGCCCTGCAGCAGGTGCAGGAGGCGGCGCTAAGCCACGAGCCGTTCGAGCTGCTCGTGCTGGACTGGCAGATGCCCGGCATGGACGGCCTGGAGACCGCCCGGCGGGTGCGCGAGCTGGGCCTGCAGCCACCGCCGCATCTGTTGATGGTCACCGCCTATGGCCGCGAGGAGGTGATGCTGGGGGCCGAGCGGGTCGGCATCGAGGACGTACTGCTCAAGCCGCTCAACCCCTCGCTGCTGTTCGACGCGGTGATCCGCAGCCTGGGCGGCGAAGGTGAAGCCCAGGGCTTCGCCCGCCTGCCGGTGGGCGAGGCGGTACCCGACTTCAGCGGCCAGCGCGTGCTGCTGGTGGAGGACAATGAACTTAACCGCGAGGTGGCCTGCGGCCTGCTGCAGGAGAGCGGCCTGCAGATCGACCAGGCCGAGCATGGCCAGGTGGCCCTCGACCTGCTGCGCGCTCATCCGGATGGCCACTACGCGCTGGTGCTGATGGACATGCAGATGCCGGTGCTCGATGGCATCGCCACCACCGAAGTGTTGCGCCGCGAGCCGCGCTTCGCCGCCCTGCCGATCGTGGCCATGACTGCCAACGCCATGCCCGCCGATCGCGAGCGCTGCCTGGCGGCGGGGATGAACGATCACCTGGGCAAGCCGATCGAGCCGGCCGAGTTGTGGAATACCCTGCGGCGCTGGCTGCAGGCGCGTGCCGAGGCACCCGGTAGCGCGCCGCCGCAGGGCCTGCCGGACTGGCAGCTGCCGGGCGTCGACCTGGCCAGCGGCCTGCGCCGGGTGCTGGGCAAGCCCGAGCTGTATCGCCGCCTGCTGGACAAGTTCGCCGCCAGCCAGGCCGAGTTCGCGCCGCGCCTGCGCCAGCTGCTGGCCGCCGGCGAGCAGGAGGGTGCCGAACGCGAGGCGCACAGCCTCAAGGGCCTGGCCGGCAACCTCGGTGCCGGCGACCTGGCGGCGCAGGCGGCGGCCCTGGAAAGCGCGATCAAGGATGCCCGCCACGACGAGCTGGGCGTGCTGCTCGGCGAGCTGGAGCGCAGCCTGGCCGAGCTGCTCGCGGCGATCCGCGCGCTGCCCGTGGCGCAGGCCTTGGCCGAGGTCGACCCACAGCAGCTGCTGCCGGTGTGCCAGCAGCTGCTGCGCCTGTTCGGCGACGACGACCCGCGTGCCGGAAAAGTCTTCGACGAGCAGGCCGAACTGCTGCGCAGCGCCTTTAATGATGCATATGCCCCGCTGGCGGCGGCGGTCCACGGTTTCGACTTCGAGCGGGCCCGGGCCCTGCTGCGCCAGGCCGCGCAGCAACAGGGGCTGGGGCTCTGAACAGGGGGTATGGATGATGGTGGAAATGCTCGACCGGCCCGACCAGCCGCTGATCCTGCTGGTCGACGACACCCCGGAAAACCTCACGCTGATGAGCGAGCTGCTGGCCGACCACTACCGGGTCAAGGTCGCCAACCACGGTGCCAAGGGCCTGCGCATCGCTGCCGAGAGCCAGCCCGACCTGATCCTGCTGGACATCATGATGCCGGAGATCGACGGCTACGAGGTGTGCCAGCGGCTCAAGGCCGACCCGGCCACCGCCGAGATCCCGGTGATCTTCCTCACCGCCAAGAGCGAGCAGGCCGACGAGCAGCAGGGCTTTGACCTGGGCGCGGTGGACTACATCACCAAGCCGATCAGCCCGCCCATCGTCCTCGCCCGCGTGCGTGCGCAACTGCAGCTCAAGGCCAGTGCGGACTTCCTGCGCGACAGGAGCGAGTACCTGGAGTGGGAGGTGCGCCGCCGCACCCGTGATATCCAGCGCCTGCAGGAGGTGACCATCGAGGCCATGGCCGGCCTCGCGGCGATGCGCGACAACCCCTGCGGCAAGCACCTGGCGCGTATCGAACCGTACATGGTCGAGCTGGCCGCCACCCTGGCCCGTCAGCAACCGCTGCTGGCCGAGGAGCTGCATGAGGCGCGCATCGCCCAGCTGGGCAAGTCGGCGCTGCTGCACGGCATCGGCAAACTGGTGCTGCCCGACCGCATCCTGCTCAGCCCGGTGCCGCTGCAGGGCGACGATCTCAAGCTGCTGCACAGCCATGCCCAGGCCGGGCGCGACGCCCTGCTGGCCGCCGAGGCCAAGCTGGGCAGCGTCACCGACTTCCTGCGCGATGCCCGCGACATCGTCTACAGCCAGCACGAGCACTGGGACGGCAGCGGCTATCCGCAGGGCCTGCACGGCGAGCAGATTCCGCTGGCGGCACGGCTGATGGCGGTGGTCGGCGCCTACGAGGAGCTGACCAGTCACCACCCCTACCGCCAGGCGCTGCCCTGCGCCGAGGCGGTGGCGCAGATCAGCGCGGCCAGCGGTACGCGCTTCGATCCCTCGGTGGTGCTGGCGCTGATCGAGACGGCCGAGCCTTTCGCCGAGATCGCCCGCGCGCACGCCGACGATGCCGCCTCGCTGCGCTGCGAGCTGCAGCGCCTGGAGGAGTCGCTGGGCGAGAGCATCGAGCTGACTCTGCCGCCGGGTTGAAGCATGCCGTTCGCGAGGCGATTCCGCTTCGCGCTGGCGGGCCGGCGGCGGATTGCCGTATAACGCCTGCTGATTTCCCCACCGGAGCCCCTTGGCACGCGATGAAGACCCCGAAACGCCTGGAACCCCTGCTCGAAGATGGCCTGATCGACGAGGTCGTGCGCCCGCTGATGAGCGGCAAGGAAGCTTCGGTCTATGTAGTGCGCTGCGGCAAGGAACTGCGCTGCGCCAAGGTCTACAAGGAGGCCAACAAGCGTGGCTTCCGCCAGGCCGCCGAGTACCAGGAGGGCCGCAAGACCCGCAACAGCCGGGATGCCCGCGCCATGGCCAAGGGCAGCAAGTACGGGCGCAAGGAGCAGGAGGAGGCCTGGCAGAACGCCGAGGTGTCGGCGCTGTTTCGCCTGGCCGCCGCCGGCGTGCGGGTGCCCAAGCCCTACGACTACCAGGATGGCGTGCTGCTGATGGAGATGGTCGACGACGGCTATGGCGACGCCGCGCCGCGCCTCAACGATGTCGACCTGCTGCCCGAGGATGCCCGCGAGTTCCACGCCTTCATGATCGGCGAGATCGTCAAGATGCTCTGCGCCGGCCTGGTGCATGGCGACCTGTCGGAATTCAACGTGCTGCTCGACCCGCACGGCCCGGTGATCATCGACCTGCCGCAGGCGGTGGACGCGGCGGCCAACAACCATGCCTTCAGCATGCTCGAGCGCGACGTGCGCAACATGGCCGAGTACTTCGGCCAGTTCGCCCCGGAGCTGCTGGAGACCCGCTACGCCAAGGAGATGTGGGCGCTCTACGAGGACGGCAAGCTGACCCCCGAGACTCAGCTGAGCGGCCGTTTCGCCGAGCCGGAGGCGGAGGCCGATGTCGGCGCGGTGCTGCGCGAGATCAAGGCGGCGCTGGCCGAGCAGGCGCGCCGCGAGGCCGCGCGCAACGCCGAGGATGCCCCGCACGACGAGCCGCCACCGCCGCCTTGGGCGCAGTGAGGCCCGCTGTCCGGTCGCGATAGGCGGCAACTGTACCGGGCAGGGGAGGCGGGGCGCTGCTAGTGTGCGAGCACTGACTCCGGAGTCCGTCCATGCCGCTGCCGCATATTCTCCTGGCCCTGCTGGTCACCCTGATCTGGGGTGTCAACTTCGTGGTGATCAAGGTCGGCCTGGAAGACTTCCCGCCGCTGCTGTTCTGCGCCCTGCGCTTCGCCCTGGCGGCGCTGCCCCTGTTGTTCCTGCGCGGGCCGTTGCCGGCGCCGCTGTGGCGCATCGTGCAGATCGGCGTGCTGCTCGGGGTGATCAAGTTCGGCCTGCTGTTCGTCGGCATGCACCTGGGCATGCCGGCCGGGCTGTCCTCGCTGGTGCTGCAGAGCCAGGTGTTCTTCACCGTGCTGATCGCCGCGCTGCTGCTCGGCGAGCGCCCCAGCGTGCGTGCGCTGGCCGGCTTGCTGCTGGCGGCCGGCGGGTTGCTGCTGATCGGCCTGCAGCGGCCGCTGGGTGACAGCCTGCTGGGCTTCGTTCTGGTGATTGCCGCGGCGCTGGCCTGGGCCTTCGCCAATATCGCCACCAAGCGCTCCGGGGCCAGCGACATGCTGCGCCTGATCTGCTGGGTCAGCCTGGTGCCGGTGCTGCCGCTGCTGGGGCTGTCGTACGTCTTCGAGGGGCCGCAGGCGATGGGCGCGGCCATCGACAATCTGAGCTGGCGCGGCTTGGGCGCGCTGCTGTACATCGCCTTCCTGGCCACCACGGTTGGCTTCGCCATCTGGAGCTTCCTGCTGCGTCGCTACCCGGCCAGCGTGGTCACGCCCTTCGCCCTGGCGGTGCCGGTGTCCGGCCTGCTTGCCGGTTGGCTGCTGCTCGGCGAAGCGCTCAGCGTAATGGGATGGCTGGCCTGTGCACTGGTGTTCGGCGGCCTGGCGATCAGCCTGTTGCCGGCCGGTTTTTACCGCGGCGTGATGCGCCCGCGCGCGGGCTGACGGCGCCATTAGATGACAGGGCGTTACCCCTGCGAACCGCTTGCGACTGCTAGCGGGTTTTGTTCCTGCAGCCCAGCTGCCATGCAGCTTTGCGTCAATGAGAATCGCTCCGTGAAGGATGTCGTTCTGCGGCTTGACCAATCCCGCCGGAGGGTCGAAGCTGCCTCTCTGAACAGGGTTTTAGCAGGACATGAGTCATGAAAGGCGCGACCGAAGTCGTCGAATATCTCAAGGAGCTGCTGCGCGGCGAGCTGGCGGCTCGCGACCAGTATTTCCTGCATTCGCGGATGTACCAGGACTGGGGCTTTGAGAAGCTCTACGAGCGGATCAACCACGAGATGGAGGAGGAGACCGAGCACGCCGATGCGCTGCTCAAGCGCATCCTGTTCCTCGAGGGGACGCCGGACATGCGGCCGAAGAAGATGCACCCGGGCGCCACCGTGCCGGACATGCTCAAGAGCGACCTCAAGCTCGAATACGAAGTGCGCGCGGCCCTGGCCAAGGGCATCGAGCTGTGCGAGCAGCATGGTGACTACATCAGCCGCGAGATCCTCGAGGTGCAGCTGCACGATACCGAGGAAGACCATGCCTACTGGCTGGAGAAGCAGCTCGGGCTGATCGAACGGATCGGTCTGCAGAACTACCTGCAATCCCAGGCCTGATTTGGCGATGGCATGAAAAAAGGGAGCCTCGGCTCCCTTTTTTCATAGGCGGCTGGCTTACAGGGTCCACTTCACGCTGAACATGGCGTTGCGTGGCGCGCCGTAGTTCAGGTTGCCGAAGCTGATGCCGCTGTAATAGTGCTTGTCGAACAGGTTGTTGATGTTCACCCGGGTGTCGATGTGCTCGTTCACCTTGTAGCCGACCATCAGGCCGACCAGCGCGTAGCCTTCCTGCTCGAAGTCATACTCGGTGTTCTGCGTGGCGTTCTGGCCGATCACGTCACCGCCGACGCGCCATTGGTGCAGCTCGCCCGGCAGGTTGTAGACGGTGGCCAGCTTGTACAGGTGGCGCGGCTTGGTCTGGTCGAAGTATTCGCCTTCCAAGTCCTCGTTGGCATCCTGCTTGTACTTGGCCTCGACGTAGGTGTAGGACGCGCTGGCGTTCCAGTTCTCGCTCAGCGCACCGCTGACCTCGAAGTCGATACCCTGACTGCGCACCTTGCCGGCAGCACGCTGGCAATAGGCGGCGGTCGGGTTGGCAGGGCACGGGCTGGGGCCCGAGGTGTCGTCCACGGCACGGTTCAGCTGGTCGACCTGGAACAGCGCCACGTTGGCGTTCAGCGCGCCGTCGAAGTACTCGCCCTTCAGGCCGATCTCGTAGTTCTGGCCTTCGATCGGATCGAGCAGGCTGTTGGACGAGTCGAACACGGTCTGCGGTTTGAAGATGTCGGTGTAGCTGGTGTAGACCGAGTAGGTCTCGTTGAGGTCATAGATCACCCCGGCGTAGCGGGTGAGGTTGCGGGTGACCTTGTAGCTGTCGGTGTCGGCTTCCATCTCGTACCAGTCGAGGCGCGCGCCGAGAATCACTTTCAGCGGGTCGGCGATGTTGAAACGGCTGGTGACGTAGGTGCCGGTCTGCTGCTCGTCGGTCTTCATGCCCCACAGACGCAGGTTCAGGTCGGGCCGGAGGGTGGAAGTCGGGTCCCATTCGGTCGGGTTTAGACCGCTGGCCAGGCCGCCGTTCTTCATCTCGATATCGCCCCAGCCGCCATGGCCGTCGAAGGCTTCCTCGCGGTAGCTGGTGCCGAAGACCAGCTCGTGCTCGCGGCCGAACAGCTGGAACGGGCCGGAGGCGACGGCATCGTAGCTGCTGTGGTCGTCGGTGTAGATGTAGTTGCCGGCGGACTGGGTGATCTCGTCACCGAGGTAGTAGTTGTACATGCCCAGCATGTGGATGCGGCCCCACATCTTGTTCATCGCCAGCTTGAGCTTCCAGCCGTTGTCGAAGCGGTGCTCGATGTCGCTGAACAGGTGGGTGGTGGTGGTATCCCAGTAGGACCAGTCGGCGCCGTAGTAGCTGTCGCGATCCAGGCCCAGGTCGCCGCCGCCCGGGGCGAAGGGCAGGCCCACCCAGTTGTCGTTCTTGTTGTCGTTCTGGTATGAGGCGCCGAGCGTCAGGGTGGTGGCCTCAGTCAGGTCCGCCTCGGTGATGGCGTAGAGCAGGCCGCGCTCGCTGCTGACGTAATCCTGGAAGCTGCCCTGGTCCTGGTAGGCGGTGACCACGCGTCCGCGCAGGGTGCCTTCGGCATTCAGCGGGCCGGAGACGTCCGCCTCGGTGCGGTAATGATCCCAGCTGCCGAGGCTGGCGCCGATGCTGGCCTGCGGCGTGGCGGTGGGGCGCTTGCGCACCAGGTTGATGGCGGCTGCCGGGTTGCCGGCGCCCTGCATCAGGCCGGTGGCACCGCGGACGATCTCGACGCGGTCGTACATGGCCAGGTCGGCGGCGGAGATCACGTCCTGGGTGTACATGGAGACGCTGGTCGGCAGGCCGTCGTACATGATGTTGTCGACGTCGAAGCCGCGCGCGCTGTAGTTCTGGCGCGCCGGACCGTACTGGTTGACGGTCAGGCCGGGGGTGTACTTGACCACGTCATTGAGGTTGTTCATGCCCTGGTCGTCCATGCGCTGGCGCGTGATCACGCTGACCGACTGCGGGGTCTCGCGGATCGACAGCGGCAGCTTGGTGCCGGTGGCCATGGCGCCGGTGGTGTAGGAGCGGGTGCCTTCGGTGGTGGCCTGATCCTGCAGACCCTGGCCCTCGATCTGGGTCGCCTCCAGCTGGACGGTTTCGTCCTTCTGCTCGGCGGCGTGTGCGGCATTGGCAAAGCACAGGCTGACCGCGATGGCGGCCGCCAGCGGCGAAAGGTGGTGGCGATGCATGTGATGTCCCCTAGACGAGTTCTGGCAGATGGTCTTGTGCTGCTCTGCGGGGCAGGCAGGCCGCTTTTTGGCTCGTCCGTGAGGGCTATCGATCTGTTGCGTACTGTCGATGCGGCGGCGCGATTCTAAGGGGATGTAAAAGATTCGTAAATGATAATTTATATCGGTTGGTTTTATTTGCTATCTGATATAAATAGTCATTAGCGCTCTGGCTGGGTGTGACAGCAACCCGACTCCAGGTCACGCAGAATCGGGCAATCCGGGCGGTGGTCGCCCTGGCAGTGCTGTACCAGGTCGCTCAGGGTGTCGCGCAATGCGCTCAGCTCGGCGATCTTGCGGTTCAGCTCGTCGACGTGCGCCAGGGCCAGCGCCTTGACGTCGGCGCTGGCGCGCTCGCGGTCCTGCCACAGGGCCAGCAGCTTGCCGACTTCCTCCAGCGAGAAGCCCAGGTCGCGCGAGCGCTTGATGAAGGCCAGCACATGCAGGTCCTGCTCGCCGTAGCGGCGGTAGCCGCTGTCGCTGCGCCCGGCAGGGCGCAGCAGGCCGATGGATTCGTAGTAGCGGATCATCTTGGCGCTGAGTCCGCTGTGCTGGGCGGCCTGGCCGATGTTCATGAGCGTTGCTCCATGCCGGGTTTCCAGGTGTTGAGCAGCAGCGCGTTACTTAGCACGCTGACGCTGGACAGGGCCATGGCGGCGCCGGCCACCATCGGGTTGAGCAGGCCGGCGGCCGCCAGCGGGATGCCCACCAGGTTGTAGATGAAGGCCCAGAACAGGTTCTGCTGGATCTTGCGCCAGGTGCGCCGGCTGATCTCCAGCGCGGCCGGCACCAGGCGCGGGTCGCCGCGCATCAGGGTGATGCCGGCAGCGTGCATGGCCACATCGGTGCCGCCGCCCATGGCGATGCCGACATCGGCGGCCGCCAGGGCCGGGGCGTCGTTGATGCCGTCACCGACCATCGCCACGCTGATGCCCGCGCGCTTCAGCGCGGCGACATGGGCCGCCTTGTCTGCCGGCAGGACATGGGCATGCACCTGATCGATGCCCAGGGCGCGGCCCACGGCATTGGCGCTGCCGGCGTTGTCGCCGCTGATCAGGTGGCTCTCGATGCCCTGGTCGCGCAGCGCGGCGACGGCCGCCGCCGCGCCTGCCTTGAGGCTGTCGCCGAAGGCCAGCAGGCCCAGCACCCGTGCCGGCTGCCCCTGTTCGATCAGCCAGGACAGGGTGCGCCCCTCGGCCTCCCAGGCCGTGGCCTGCTGGCGCAGCGGACTGCCGAGCTGCAGTTCGTCGAACAGGCGCTGGTTGCCCAGGGCCAGCGCGCGGCCTGCCACTTCACCGCGGATGCCGCGGCCGGCCAGGGCCTGGCTGGCGGCCAGCGGCGGCAGGGTCAGGCCTCGCTCGCCTGCGGCGTCGAGCACGGCACGCGCCAGCGGGTGTTCGCTGCCCTGCTGCAGGGCGCCGGCCAGGCGCAGCAGTTCGTTTTCCTCGATGTTGTCGCAGGCCAGGTGGACGATGCGCGGCTGGCCGGAGGTGAGGGTACCGGTCTTGTCGAAGGCCACCACCGCAACCTTGTGCGCCAGCTCCAGGGCTTCGGCGTCCTTGATCAGGATGCCGTGGCGCGCCGCCACGCCGGTGCCGGCCATGATCGCCGCCGGGGTGGCCAGGCCGAGGGCACAGGGACAGGCGATCACCAGCACCGCCACCGCGTTGATCAACGCCTGTTCCAGGCTGGCGCCGGCGAGCAGCCAGCCGCCAAGGGTGAGCAGGGCGATCAGCAGTACGGCCGGGACGAACACCGCGCTGACCCGGTCCACCAGCTTCTGGATCGGCGCCTTGGCGGCCTGGGCGTCCTCGACCAGGCGGATGATCCGCGCCAGCACCGTCTCGCCGCCCAACGCTGTGGTACGCACGATCAGCCGGCCTTCGCCATTGATGGCGCCACCGGTAACCCGGTCACCCGGGCCCTTGGCCACCGGCAGGCTTTCGCCGCTGATCAGCGCCTCGTCGGCCTGGCTGTGGCCGTCGAGCACTTCGCCGTCCACCGGGAAGCGTTCGCCGGGGCGCACCACCACGCGGTCATCCAGGCGCAGGGCGGCAATCGCCACCTCTTCCTCGCGACCGTCCACCAGGCGCGTGGCGCGTTCCGGGCGCAACGCCTCGAGTGCGCGGATGGCCGCGCTGGTCTGGCGCTTGGCGCGGCTCTCCAGGTACTTGCCGAGCAGCACCAGGGCGATGACTACCGCCGAGGCCTCGAAATACAGGTGCGGCACATGGTGTTCGGCCGTGGCCCAGAGGTACAGGCTCAGGCCGTAGCCCGCGCTGGTGCCCAGGGCCACCAGCAGGTCCATGTTGCCGCTGCCGGCCTTCAGCGCCTTCCAGGCCGCCCGGTAGAAGCGCGCGCCGAGGACGAACTGCACCGGCGTGGCCAGCAGGAACTGCACCCAGGCCGGCAGCATCCAGTGCAGACCGGCCCATTCGGCCAGCATCGGCACCACCAGGGGCGCGGCCAGCAGCAGGGCGAGGATCACCGCCAGGCGTTCGCGGCGCAGGGCGGCCTGCGGGTCCCGAGCCGGCGCCGCGTCGAGCAGGCTGGCGGTGTAGCCGGCGTCTGTGACGGCGGCGATCAGCGCGGCACTGGCGGTGCCTTCGAGCATCTCGACATGGGCGCGCTCGCTGGCCAGGTTGACGCTGACCCGGCGCACCCCGGTGACCTTCAGCAGCGCCCGCTCGATGCGCCCGGCGCAGCTGGCGCAGGTCATGCCACCGAGGTTCAGCTCCAGGCTCTGCAGCGGTACCGAATAGCCGGCCTGCTCGACGGCCGTCAGCAGCTCGTCCAGGCGTTCGCGCGGGGCGGTGATGCGGGCCTGTTCGGTGGCCAGGTTGACGCTGCTCTGTTGTACCTCGGGCACCCGGCTGAGGGCGCGCTCGACGCGGCCGGCGCAGCTGGCGCAAGTCATGCCGCGAATGGGCAGGTCGAAGGTCTGCAGGTTGGACATGGGCGATTCCTCCTCGATTCGCCCACAGGATCAACCTTGACACTGGGTCAAGGTCAAGCCCCGCCTGCGCCTTCAATAATTCTGCGGTGCCGGGATCAGCTGCAGGCCCAGCGAGTCCATGGCGATGCGGTACTTGAGCACCTCGCCGGTGTGGATCTGCAGGGTCTGGCTACGCAACTGCTCGAAGCGTGGCTGGCACTGGTGGCCGCCAAGCTGACCGAGACGCACCTGCACCTGACCCGGGGGCAGGTTGAGGGTGATCGACTGTCCCTGGTACAGACGCGCCGTCAGGTTGCCCTGCAGGTACAGGCCGATATCGCAGGGCGTGGAGACCTCCAGGCGCTCGCGCGAGACGATCAGTACGCCATAGTCGATGGGCGTTGGCAGGGTCATCGGCGCCAGCGGCACGCTGGCCGGTTGCGCGGCGGGGGCGGGCATCATGGCGGCCGGCTCCGGTACCGACTCGTCGGCCAGGGCGGGCAGGCAGAACAGGGCGAGCAGGGCGATTGGCAGGCGCATGCGGGTCTCTCCTGAAGCGTGTTGCCAGCTTGGGCCAGGTCGCTCGCGACTACAAGTCGCAGGGCTTGACCTTGCCATCGTGGCAGGCTTGAGACTGTTCGCAGAGCCAGCGACAAGGCTCATGGTCACCACAGTCAGAGGTATAGGTTATGCAGATCCTGAAAGTTTCCGGTATGTCCTGCGGTCACTGCGTACGCGCCATCACCCAGGCGGTGCAGGCCGGCGATCCGGCCGCGGAGGTGCAGGTCGATCTTGGCGCCGGCGAGGTGCGGGTTTCCAGCCGGCTGAGCCTGGAGCAGCTGCTGCAGGCGATTCGCGCCGAGGGCTACGAGGTCGAGGCCGCCTGAGCGATGCGCCGGCCCGGCTAGCGGGCCGGCGGATTCCAGTCGCGCAGCAGGCCCTGCATCAGCGCGTCGATCAGCGCGCGGGTGTCGCTGAGCGGGTCGAAGAGCTGCGGGTCGCGGGTCCAGTCGGTGAACAGGCCGAGGATCTGCGCATGCAGCGCGCGCGCCGCCAGGCGCGGCGTCAGGCCGGGACGCAGACGCGCCTGGCTGTCTGGCAGGGCGAACAGCGCCTCGACCAGGGCGATGAACTGGTCGATGAAGGCATTGTGGCGGCGTTCGGCCTCGCGCAGTTCGTCGGTGAACTCGCAGCGGTGCAGCAGGATGGTGAAGATGCGCCGGCGCTGCTGGTCGCGCGCCAGATTTTCGATGGCCTCGATGCACAGGTCGCGCAGCGACAGCAGCGGGTCGCCAGCGGCGGGGTCGCACAGGCGCTCGGTCAGCTGTTCGGGCGGCAGGCGCACCTGGCTGAGCAGTTCGTGGAACAGATGGGCCTTGTTCTCGAAATGCCAGTACACCGCGCCGCGGGTCACGCCGGCGGCCTTGGCGATCTGCTCCAGGGTGCTGTGCGCCACCCCCTTTTCCAGGAACAGCAGCTCGGCCGCGGCGAGGATCGCGGTGCGGGTTTGCTCGGCTTGTTCTTTGGTTCTGCGCATGGCGACGTCAGCTAATCGGTCTAGGCTTTCGTTTTGGGGAACGCAGTTTAACGATATTTGCGCCGTGCCTTGGTTTACATGCCTGAAAGTATGTCACTAGCATGGCCCTTTCTTTCCGGGCCCTGCCCGATTCTGATGTCACGGAGAAGACCCGATGCTCGCTCGCTCCCATGCTCTCGCGCTCACCACGCTGACCCTGGGGGTGTTGCTGACCCCGGCGCTGCAGGCCGCCGAGACCACCCAGCAGATGCCGCCGCCCGAGGTGGTGGTGGAAACGGTGAAGGTCGAGTCGCTGCCACTGCAGTTCGAATACCCGGCGCGCACCGCCGGCTATCGCGAGGTGCAGGTGCGTGCCCAGGTCAGCGGCATCCTGCAGGAGCGTACCTACCAGGAGGGTAGCCAGGTCAAGCAGGGCCAGGTGCTGTTCCGCATCGACCCGCGTCCCTACCAGGCCGCGCTGGCCCGCGCCAAGGGCGCCCTGGCGCAGGAGCAGGCGCGCTACCGGCAGACCGAGCGCGACCTCAAGCGTATCCGCGAGCTGCAGGGCAAAGGCTTCGCCAGCGAGAGCGAGCTGGACAACGCCATCTCCAACTTCGAGCAGAGCAAGGCCAACATTGAGGCCGCCAAGGCCGAGGTCCAGTCCAAGCAGATCGACCTCGACTACACCACGGTGGAAGCGCCGATCTCCGGCATCACCAGCAAGGAAACCGTGTCCGAGGGTAGCCTGATGGTGGCCGGCGATCCCAATGCCAGCCTGCTGACCCAGATCACCCAGCTCGACCCCATCTACGTCAACTTTGCCGCCCCGGATCGCGAAGTCTCCAGCGTGCGCAGCCGTCTGCAGAGCGGCAACCTGGTGCGCGAGGGCGGCTCGCAGATGAGCGTGGAGATCAGGTTCGGCGATGGTTCCAGCTACCCGCTGGAAGGCAAGGTCGATTTCACCGACAGCACCATCGACCGCAGCACCGGTACCGTCAGCGTGCGTGCCGTGGTGCCCAACCCGGACCAGGCGCTGATGCCCGGCCAGTTCGTGCGCGTGCTGGTCAAGGGCATCACCAAGCCGAATGCCATGACGGTCCCCGAACGTGCGGTCTCCCAGGGGCCGAGTGGCACCTTTGTCTACGTGGTGGATGAGCAGGGCATGGCACGCATGCGCCCGGTGACCACCGCACATACCGCCGCCGGGCGCTGGGTGGTGGACAGCGGTATCGCCGCTGGCGACCGGGTGATCGTCGAGGGCCTGCCCAAGGTGCGGCCCAACACGCCGGTCAAGGTGGTCGCCGCTGCACAACCCCAGCAGTAAGGAGCGCGGCCCGTGATCTCGAAATTCTTCATCGACCGGCCGGTGTTCGCCGCGGTCATCTCGATCGTGATCATCCTCGCCGGCCTGGCGGCGATGAAGTCCCTGCCCATCGCCCAGTATCCGCAGATCCTGCCGCCGCAGGTGTCGGTGTCGGCCAGCTACCCGGGCGCCAGCGCCCAGGTCATCGCCGAGACGGTGGCCGCGCCGCTGGAGCAGCAGATCAACGGCGTCGAGGGCATGATCTACCAGCTGTCCAACTCGGCCAGCAGCGGCAGCATGAGTCTCTCCGTGTACTTCGATGTGGGCCGCGACCCCGACCAGGCCACCATCGACGTCAACAACCGCGTGCAGGCCGCCCTGGCCAAGCTGCCGGAGGAAGTGCGCCGGCAGGGCGTGAAGGTGGAGAAGAAGTCCTCGGACATCCTCCAGGTGGTCACCCTGTATTCACCGGACAATTCCAAGGACCCGGTGTTCATCTCCAACTACGCGCTGATCAACGTCATCGACGAGCTCAAGCGCCTGCCCGGTGTCGGCGATGTCAGCCAGTTCGGCTCGAAGAACTACTCGATGCGCATCTGGCTGCGCCCGGACAAGCTGGCGCAGTACGACCTGACGCCGACCGACGTGGTCAACGCCATCCGCGAGCAGAACTCGCAGTTCGCCGCCGGCAGCTTCGGCCAGCAGCCGCTGCAGACGCCGCAGGACTTCACCTACACGGTGACCACCCAGGGCCGCTTCAAGGACCCCAAGGAGTTCGAGAGCGTGATCCTGCGCTCCGACGCCACCGGCGCCAGCCTGCGGCTCGGCGATGTGGCGCGCATCGAACTGGGCGCCCAGGACTACTCCCTGGTGACCAGCCTCAACGGCCAGCAGAACGCCGCCTTCGGTGTATACCTGCAGCCTGGCGCCAACGCCCTGGATACCGCCGAGTCGGTGCGGGCGGCGATGGAGCGCCTGGCGCAGCGCTTCCCGGAAGGCATCACCTACAAGATCCCCTACGACACCACCAAGTTCGTGCAGATCTCCATCGACGAAGTGGTCAAGACCTTCTTCGAAGCCCTGCTGCTGGTGGTGCTGGTGGTCTTCGTGTTTCTGCAGAACTGGCGCGCCACGTTGATCCCGGTGCTGGCGATTCCGGTGTCGCTGGTCGGCACCTTCGCCGGCATGTACGCGCTGGGCTTCTCGATCAACCTGCTGACCCTGTTCGGCCTGGTGCTGGCCATCGGCATCGTGGTGGACGACGCCATCGTGGTGATCGAGAACGTCGAGCGGGTGATGCGCACCAAGAAACTCAATGCCCGCGAGGCGGCGATCGAGGCGATGGAGGAGGTCACCGGGCCGATCATCGCCATCGTCCTGGTGCTGTGCGCGGTGTTCGTCCCGGTGGGCTTCCTCGGTGGCCTGGCAGGCGAGATGTACAAGCAGTTCGCGATCACCATCGCCGTGTCGGTGGTGATTTCCGGCATCGTCGCCCTGACCCTGTCGCCGGCGCTCTGCGCGCTGATGCTCAAGCCCGACCACAGTGAACCGGCAGCGCCGTTCCGCGCCTTCAACCGCTTCTTCGACAAGCTGACCGACGCCTACGGCGCCGGCGTGGCCTTCTTCCTCAAGCGCTCGGTGATCGGCCTGCTGCTGTTCGGCGGCATGATCGCGATCATGGCCGTGCTGTTCACCCGGGTGCCCGGCTCGCTGGTGCCGGACGAGGACCAGGGCTACGTGATCAACGCCTACTTCCTGCCGCCGGCCGCTTCGGTCAACCGTACCGATGCGCTGACCCATGACTTCACCGAACAGCTGATGCAGCACCCGGCGGTGGAGGACGTGGTGACCTTTGCCGGCTTCGACGTGCTGACCTTCGGTCAGCGCACCAATGCCGGGGTGAGCTTCGTGCCGCTCAAGGACTGGTCCGAGCGCACCACGGCGGAACTGGATGCGCGCAACCTGACCCATACCTTCATGGGCATGGGCCTGTCCGAGAAGGATGGTGTGGTGATGAGCTTCAACCCGCCGCCGATCACCGGCATGAGTACCACCGGCGGCTTCGAGGGCTATATCCAGGACCGCAGCGGCGGCAGCGTCGCGCAGCTCGGCGCCAAGGTGCAGGCCTTCATCACGGCGGCGCAGAAGCGTCCCGAGCTGGCCGGGGTGCAGAGCACCTTCAGCGCCAACGTGCCGCAGTACTACATCGACCTCGACCGCACCAAGGCGCGCGCCCTCGGTGTGTCGATCAGCGATGTGTTCACCGCCATGCAGTCGACCTTCGGCAGCTACTACGTCAACGACTTCACCCTGTACGGCCGCACCTGGCAGGTCAGCCTGCAGTCGGAGTCGGAGTTCCGTCGCAAGCCCGAGGACCTGTCGCAGGTCTATGTGCGTGCCAGTGGTGGCGACCTGGTGCCGCTGACCAGCCTGATCAAGGTCAACCGCATTCTCGGCCCGGACACCTACGCGCGCTTCAACGTCTACCCCTCGGCCAAGTTCCTCGGTGGCCCGGCCCCGGGCTACAGCTCCGGCCAGGCGCTGGCGGCGATCCAGGAAGTGGCCGACGAGGTGCTCGGCAGCGACTACACCGTCGGCTGGGTCGGTTCGGCCTATCAGGAGCTGGCTACCCAGGGCTCCGGCAGCACGGCGTTCGTCTTCGGCCTGATCATGGTGTTCCTGATCCTCGCCGCCCAGTACGAGCGCTGGACCCTGCCACTGGCGGTGGTCACCGCGGTGCCGTTTGCCGTGTTCGGCGCCATCCTCGCGGTGTGGTTGCGCGGCATCCAGAACGACGTGTACTTCCAGGTCGGCCTGGTGACGCTGATCGGCCTGGCGGCGAAGAACGCCATCCTCATCGTCGAGTTCGCCGTGCTGCTGCGCGCCGAGGGCAAGGGTATCTTCGACTCGGCCTACGAGGCGGCCAAGCTGCGCTTCCGCCCGATCGTGATGACCTCGCTGGCCTTCATCCTCGGTTGCGTGCCGCTGGCCATCAGCACCGGCGCCGGCTCCGCCAGCCGCCACTCGATCGGCACCGGGGTGATCGGCGGCATGCTGGCGGCCACCTTGCTGGCGACCTTCCTGATCCCGATGTTCTACCTGCTGGTGGAGTCGCTGGCGGAGAAGCTGGGGCGCAAGAAGAAGGCGGTGGCGCAGCCGCACTGAGCCGCCGCACGATCTGTCGAACGAACACGCGGGCGCCCCTCGGGGCGCCCTTGGTTTTCCGGGGTACGCCCCGCAGTGGATAACGCATGAACCTTCGCATCCTGCTGATCCTCGGTAGCCTGAGCGCCTTCGGGCCCATGGCCATTGACTTCTACCTGCCGAGCTTCCCGACCCTGGCGCGGGTGTTCGCCACCGACGTGGAGCACGTGCAGCTGTCGCTGGCGTCCTACTTCGCCGGCATCGCCATCGGTCAGCTGCTCTACGGCCCGCTGGCCGATCGTTTCGGCCGGCGCCGGCCGCTCTTGGTCGGCCTGGTGCTGTTCACCCTGGCCTCGCTGGCCTGCGCCCTGGCGCAGAGCCTGGAGTGGCTGATCGCCGCACGCTTCGTGCAGGCCCTGGGGGGCTGCGCCGGCATGGTCATCTCGCGTGCGGTGGTGCGCGACCTGTGTGACCCGCTGGCGTCGGCCAAGATCTTTTCCAAGCTGATGCTGGTGATGGGCGTGGCGCCGATCCTCGCGCCGCTGGGTGGCGGCCTGCTGCTGGACCTGTTCGGCTGGAGTTCGATCTTCCACGGCCTGATGCTGTTCAGCGCGCTGTGCCTGGGCGCCGTGCTGCTATGGCTGCCGGAAACGCGCTCGGCGGAGCTGCCGGCGGCGCCGCTGAGCGGGGCGCTGGGGCGCTACCGGCGCCTGCTCGGTGACCGGCTGCTGATCGGCCATGGCCTGACCGGCGGGGTGGCGATGGCCGGCATGTTCGCCTACATCTCCGGCTCGCCCTATGTGTTCATCGAGCTGTACGGCGTGCCGGCGGAGCACTACGGCTGGCTGTTCGGTGCCAACGCCGCCGGGTTCATTCTCACCGCCCAGTTCAACGGCTGGCTGCTGCGCTACCACGGTCCCGACTACTGGATCCGGCGCACCGTGTGGGTCTACTGCGTGGCGACTCTGGCGCTGCTGGCGGTGGCCATGGCCAAGCCCGCGGAACTCTGGCCGCTGCTGATTCCGCTGTTCATCAGTACCGCCAGCCTGTCCTGCGTGCTGCCCAATGCCACCGCCTGCGCCATGGCCGGGCAGGGCGCGCATGCCGGCAGCGCCTCGGCGCTGATCGGTTCGTTGCAGTTCACGGTGGCGGCTGGCGCGTCTGCGCTGGTCGGCGCACTGCACGATGGCAGCGCGCTGCCCATGGCCCTAGTCATCGCCCTGTGCGGGCTGACCACGCTGACCCTGGGATTGCTCACCGCGCGTCACGCGCGACATATGAAGCTAGAGCTCTAGACGCTAGCTGGCGCTTTTCAGCGGTCCGCCCCGCCAGGGCAGCGGGTGGGGGGCGCGCAGGCGGGCTTCCAGCTTGGCGACGAAGGCGGTGGCTTCGGCTTCACTGCGGAAGCTGACGCCGTGCTGGTCCAGGCAGACCTGCCAGCGGGGGCCCGCGGCAGTGCTCAGGGTACGGATGCGGATGTCCATGGCAGACCTCCAGAAGAAACCAGAGCCTGCAGTTTAGATGGGCTCCGCGTGGCTTCCATGATCTGGGTCAACCCACCGACTGATGGTCGCTGCGCAACCAGTGCGCCAGTTGCACGGCGCTCAGCGGACGGCTGAACAGGTAACCCTGGCACTGGTCGCAACCGAGCTGGCGCAGGGCCTGCAGCTGCTCGCCGGTTTCCACCCCTTCGGCCAGCACGCAGAGCTTCAGGTTGCGCGCCAGCCCGACGATGGTGGCGACTATCTCCAGGTTGGCCTGGTCCTCCGGTACGCCACGCATGAAGCTCTGGTCGACCTTCAGCTTGTCCAGCGGGAAGCGCCGCAGGTAGGCGAGCGACGAGTAGCCGGTGCCGAAGTCGTCGATCGCCAGCTTCAGCCCCAGGCCCTTGAGTGCGCCCAGCGTGGCCTGGGTCTGCTCCAGGTTTTCGATCAGCGCGCCCTCGGTGATCTCCAGCTCCAGGTGCTCGGCTGGCAGGCCGCTGTCGTGCAGGGCCTCGCGCACCTGCTGCAGCAGGTCGGCCTGGCGGAACTGGCGGGGCGACAGGTTGACCGCCAGGGTCTGCAGCGGCAGGCCCTGCTGGCGCCAGAACTGCATCTGCCGGCAGGCCTCGCGCAGCACCCAGTTGCCGATCGGCACGATCAGCCCGGTCTCCTCGGCCAGCGGAATGAATTGCGCCGGCGAGACCATGCCCTCGCTGCTGTTCCAGCGCAGCAGCGCCTCGACGCCGACCGGCTCGCCATTGCTGGCGTTGACCAGCGGCTGGTAGTGCAGGATGAACTCGCCGCGCTTGAGCGCCTGGCGCAGATGGACCTCCAGGCTCAGGCGGGTGTGCGCCTGGTGGGTCAGCCCCTCGGTATAGAAACGGTAGGTGTTGCGCCCCTCCTGCTTGGCCTGGTGCAGGGCGCTGTCGGCATTGCGCAGCAGGTCGTCGCTGGACAGGCCGTCGTCCGGGTACAGGCTGATGCCGATGCTGGCACTCAGGTAGGCCTCGCGGCCACCGCTGCCCAGTGGTAACGGGCGTTCCAGCAGCTCGATCAGAGTGCGGGCGATATTGGCCGCCTCTTCCGGGCGCTGCAGGTTTTCCAGCACCACCAGGAACTCGTCGCTGCTCAGCCGGGCCAGGGTGTCCTCGTTGCGCAGGCGCTGCTGCAGGCGCCTGGCCACGGCGATCAGCAGGTCGTCGCCGACCTTGTGGCCAAGGCTTTCATTGACCGTCTTGAAGTTATCCAGGTCGAAGTACAGCACCGCCACCCGTTCGTTGTGGCGTTGCGCATGGTCCAGGGCATGGCCCAGGCGTTCCATGGCATAGAGGCGATTGGGCAGGTCGGTGAGCGGGTCGAAGTGTGCCAGGTGGGCCAGGCGCTCCTGGCTGTCGCGGTACTGGCTGAGGTCGGTGAAGGTCAGCACGTACTGCGGCTGCTGCGGGTCGCAGTCGCGCACCCGGCTGATGGTGAGCCAGAAGGGGAAGCGCGAACCATCGCGGCGCCGGCTGTTCAGCTCGCCCTGCCAGTGTCCGCTGTCCTGCACCTTGCGCCACAGGGTGCGGTAGCGGGCGCGGTCCAGGTCGTTGCCGGGCAGCAGCGGCAGGCGGCGGCCCAGCACCTGCTGCGCGCTCAGCCCGGTGATCTGGGTGAAGGCCGGGTTGCTGGTCAGCACACGGCGCCGCGCGTCGACCACCAGCACGCCTTCCTGGGTGCTCTCGAACACCGTGGCGGCCTGGCGCAGGGCCTGTTCCTGCTGCTTGCGCAGGCCGATATCCTCGACCACCGAGATGAAGTAGTGCGGCTCGCCGTTGGTATGGCGCACCAGGGTGGCGCTGAGATTGGCCCAGAGGGTGCTGCCGTCGCGGCGCAGGTAGCGCTTCTCCATGACCAGGCGGCTGAGCTCGCCGTCCAGCAGCTGACGGGTCATGATCAGGTCTTCGCCGAGGTCGTCGGGGTGGGTGACTTCCTGGAAGGTCAGGCGCACCAGCTCCTCGCGGCTGTAGCCGAGCATCTGGCACAGACGCTGGTTGACCCGCAGCCACTGGCCGTCCGGCGCCAGGTGGGCGATGCCGACGGCGGCCTGCTCGAAGGTGGCGCGAAAACGCAGCTCGCTCTGCAGGCGTTCGGCGTCGCGCTGTTGCTGGCGCACGGCGAGGCCGGCCAGACGGGTGAACTCGGTGACCAGGCCGATATCCGCGGCGAGTGGATGCATCGGGTGCCGGTGGTAGATGCCGAACACGCCGAGCACCTCGCCCTGGTCGTTCTTGAACGGCACTGACCAGCAGGCCCGCAGCCCGGCCTGCTGGGCGACTTCGCGAAAGCCGGACCAGTTGGGATGCTGGCGGATGTCCTCGACCACGGTCAGCTCGCAGGTAGCGGCGGCATGCCCGCAGCTGCCCACGCCGGGGGCGATGGCAATGCCGTCGATCGCCTCGCTGTAGCTGGCCGGCAGGCTGGGTGCGGCATGCACCCGCAGGCAACCCTGTTCGAGCAGCATGATGGTGACCAGCATCTCCGGGTTGATCTGCTCCAGGCGGCGGGCCATGTCGCCGAGGGTTTCCTGCAGTGGCCGCTGCGCCAGCATGCGGTCCAGCACTGCGTTGCGGGCTTCCTGCACGGCCTGGCTGCGGCGCCGCTCCTGAATGTCGCCGATGCTGCCGCGCAGGCCGAGGTCGTGCTGCTCGCCGGCGGCCAGGCTGATGGACACCCAGTGCGAGTGGCCATCGGCATCGCGCAGGCGCAGCTCGCCGAGCCAGGAGCTGGCCTGGCGCGAGAGGATGGCGGAGATTTCGCCCGCCGCCTGTTCCCGCTGGTCCTCGTCGATGAAGTCGAGCAGCGGCCTGCCCAGGCTCTCGTGGATGCTGTAGCCGGTGATGATCTGCCAGGCCGGGTTGACGAACGTCAGGCGCCCGTTGCTGTCGGCGAGGAAGATCGCCTCGTGCAACTGCTCGACCAGCTCGCGGTAACGCGACTCGCTGCTTTCCAGCTGCTGGTGGGCCAGGTGTTGCTGGCCGAGGTCGATGTCGACGCAGTACATCTCCAGCTGGTTGCGCGTGTTGCGCAGCAGCAGGTGGCTGGAATACACGTGTACCGGGCTGCCGTCGCGGTGCTGCAGGGTCAGCTCGGCGGCGGGAATCGGCGGGCCGCCGATCATCCAGGCGGAAATCCCGGACACCACCTGAGCGCGCATGGCCGGCGGGATGATCAGCTCCTCCAGCTGGCGGCCCATGGCCTCGCTCACGCTGTAGCCATAGAGCTGGGTGCTGGCCTGGTTCCAGAAGATCACCCGGCGCTCGCGATCGTAGCCCTGCACGGCGATGCGCGGGGTCTGTTCGAACAGCTGGCGGAAGCGCTGCTCGCTCTCGCGCAGGGCCTGTTCGTCGCGCTTCTGGCCGCTGATGTTCTGCACGCTGCCATCGGCGCCACCGTCGCTGCTCGGCGTGCCGCGCAGCATCAGCCAGACCACTTCCTGGTCGACCGGGCGGTTCAGGCGGGCGTTGACCAGCAGGGGCGAGCCGCCATGCAGCAGGTTGTGCATGGCCCGCTGCACGGCGCTGCGGTCGGCCGGGTAGAGCCAGCCGAGCAGGTCATCGAGGTTGCCGGTGTTGTCGCTATCGGGGCGGCCGAGCAGGCGCAGCGCCTCGGCCGACCAGTGCAGGTGGCCGTCGTAGTTCCAGGTGCCGAGGCCGGCGTCGCGCAGGGCCTGTTGCAGCTTCAGCAGCTGGTCGCGCAGGTCCAGCTCCAGGCGTTGCTGGTTGCGCTCGTCCTGGCGGCACAGGAGGAGGATGAGCAGGCCGCTGAGGGCGACGAACAGCAAGCCCTTGAGGGTCTGCAGCTGGGCCAGCGTCGCGGGGTCGGCGATCAGTGCCTGCAGCAGCAGGTCGCTGCCGAGGATCCAGACGATGCTGAACAGCAGGTAGATGCCGGCGAGGCGCAGCGGCCGGGAAGGCTTGGGTGTCATCCTGAACCCTCGGCAGTGGCAGGCTAGGTTCGCCCGGACCACTGCTAAGGACCGGGTCTACTCCAGTCTAGCCGCTGCCGCTCAACCTGCTGGCGGACTGGCGGGCGTCAGCTGGCGCAGTGCCTTCTCGGCGCCCTCGTGCAGCGGCACGCCGAGTCCGCGCTGGGCGTTGCCCGGCACCAGCTGGCTGCCCTGCACGCTGCCGTACTGCAGCCATTGGCGGTTGCGCGCGAACAGCTGGCTGACCAGTTGTTCGACCTCCTGGCTGGTCAGCTGGCGCGTGCCCAGCAGCAGGCTGCTCACCGCCAGGGTGGGCAGCGCTTCGTTCTGCCCGACATAGCTGGCACGCGGCAGCCGGTAGGCGAAGCTGCCGGGGCGCTCGCGCTCCAGCTGGGCAATGGCCGCCTCGTCGAGTGGCAGCAAGCGCATGGCGAAGTCCTCGGCGGCCGCGCGAATGCTGTCGGCCGGGTAGCCGATGACCTGGATCAGTGCATCCAGACGGTCGTCGCGCAATTCGCCGAGGGCCTGCTGCAGGTCCAGTTCGCCCTGTCGCTGCAGATCGTCCACGCTCAGGCCGTGGGCAGTGAGCACCGCCAGCGCGGTGTCGCGCGAGGCCGAGCCGGGCAGGCCCAGGTTGACCCGCTTGCCGCGCAGCTCGGCGACGCTGCGCAGCGGGCTGTCGGCGCGCACCAGTACATGCACCGGCTCCGGATAGAGGCTGGCCAGGGCACGCAGGCCGAGGTCCGCACCGTCCTGCGCGAAGGGCCCGCTGCCGGCGACCGCCAGGTGCGCGGTATCGCTCTGCGACAGGGCCAGCACGGCATCGCCGGCACGCAGCAGGCGCAGGTTTTCGATACCGCCTGCGGTGGTCAGCGGCAGGATGTTCAGGCCCTGCTCGCGCAACGCCTGGCTCATGGCCCGGGCGAAGCTGGCGTACTGCCCGGATTCCGGGCCGCCGGCCAGCGGGTAGCCATTCTGCAGGCGTCCCAGGCGCCCCTGGATATTGGTCAGCGAACGTTCCACCTCTTCATTGATCACCTTGCGCGCGGCGCTGCCGGTGCCGCCGGGCGAGAGGTTGAGCGCCGTGCCGATGGCCGCGACCAGCGCCTCGCGCGGGCTGCTGGCGTTGCTCGCCTGCGGCGCCCGCGGCAGGCTGAAGCCTTGGGGCGCGACGGCCTGCCAGGCGCCGTCGCGGCGCTGGTAGATCAGGCTGCCGTGGGCGAGCAGCACATCGCCCTGGCGATTGCCGCCGCTCTCGATGCCGCCGATGCCGCGCGGTCCGGCGCCGAGGGCGCTGACCAGGCTGGCCACGCCGGGCGAATCCCAGGAGCCGAAGTCGAGGTCGCGCTCGACCCGCAGTTGGGCATCGAAGTACACCAGCAGGCGCTCCTCGTCGGGGCCGGCGCTGGCATCGCTGGCCGAGCCGCGCCGCGTCAGCGTCACCAGGCTCAGGCTGTCGGCGGGGAAGGCCTGTTCCAGGCGCTGGCGCAGTTCGGTTTCCAGGGCCTGCTGCTCGGGGCCGCGCGAGCAGGCGGTGAGCAGGGCGAACAGGACGAGCAGCAGCACACGTGACATGGCTCAGCCCCCCAGGCCCGGTAGCGACAGGAATCCGGTCAGCACCAGGGCGTTGATCAGGTCGATGAGGAAGGCGCCGACCAGCGGCACCACCAGGAAGGCCTGCGGCGCCGGGCCGTACTTCTGCACGATGGCCTGCATGTTGGCGATGGCCGTGGCCGTGGCGCCCAGGGCGAAGCCGCAGAAGGCCGCGGACATCACCGCGCTCTCGTAGTCACGGCCCACGGCGCGGTAAACCAGCGCGCCGCCATAGACCAGCACCACCACGACCTGGCCGAGCAGGATCAGCAGCAGCGGCCCGGCCAGGCTGGCGACGCTGGCCAGGTTCAGCGCCATCATGGTCATGGCCAGGAATAGCGCCAGGGCCAGGCCGGAAATCAGCTCGATGGCGGCATCGTTCAGGCGCAGACCGATCAGGTGGCCGCCGTTGCGGATCAACACGCCGAGCAGCAGGCACCAGAGGAAGCTCGGCAGGGTCACCGGCGCATCGCTGACCAGTTCGGCCAGCCATTGCCCGGCCAGCACCGCGATCAGCACGGCGGCCAGCACCGGCACCAGGCTGGAGGCGCTGATCGGTGCGGCATCGCCATCGCCACTGGGCTGCACCTCGGTGGCGTGGCCGTCGGCGCCGGCCAGGCGGTGGCGGCGGATCAGCCACTGCGCCAGCGGCCCACCACACAGCCCGCCAAGCACCAGGCCGAGGGTGGCCCCGGTCATCGCCAGTTCCATGATGGCCTGGATGTTGTGCACTTCGGCGAAGCGCTCCGCGTAGGCTGCCCCGGTGCCATGCCCGCCGACCAGGGTGATGGTGCCGCCGATCAGCCCCATCAGCGGGTGCAGGTCCAGCGACCAGGCCAGCAGCAGGCCGGTGAGGTTCTGCAGGACCAGGAAAGGCGCGAGAACCAGCACGAACAGCAGCAGACGCTTGCCGCCCTGGCGCAGCAGGGCAAGGTTGGCCGACAGGCCCACGGCGGCGAAGAAGCTCAGCAGCAGCACCGGGCGCAGGGTGACGTCGAACTCCAGGCTGAAACCGGTCGAACTGCCGGCCAGCAGCAGGCCGAGGGCGAACAGCAGGCCGCCGGTGATGGGCGCGGGGATGTTGTACTGCGCAAGCGGGGGAATCAGACGGTTGAGCAGGTGACCCAGCAGCAGCACCAGCACGGCGGCGAGCAGGGTTTCCACGGATTGCAGCGTCATTGCCACTCCTTATCCGCAACGGCTCTGGCAAGCCCCTTTGCGGGGCGCTGCTCAGAGCCTAGACGAGGCGGGCAAGGCTGTCTCAGAAACCTTCCAGGACGATCTTGCCGCGTGCCTTGCCGCTCTCCAGCAGGGCATGGGCACGGCGCAGGTTGGCCGCGTCGATACGACCGAAGTGCTCGCCCACAGTGGTCTTCAGCACGCCGTCGTCGATCAGCTGGCTGACCCGGTTGAGCAGGCGGTGCTGCTCGACCATGTCCTCGGTCTGGAACAGCGAGCGGGTGTACATGAACTCCCAGTGCAGCGACAGGCTCTTGCGCTTGAGCTTGACCACGTCGAGCTGCGCCGGGTCGTCGATCAGTGCCAGCTTGCCCTGCGGTTCCAGGGCTTCGATCAACTGGTCCAGGTGCTGGTCGGTGTGGGTCAGGCTGGCGACCATGCTCACCTGGTCGTGGCCCAGCGCCTTGAGCTGCGGCAGCAGCGGCTGGCTGTGGTCGATCACGTGGTGGGCGCCCAGCTCGCGCACCCACTGCTGGGTTTCGGCACGCGAGGCGGTGCCGATCACGGTGAGGCCGGTGAGCTGGCGCGCCAGCTGCACCAGAATCGAACCGACGCCGCCGGCGGCGCCGATCACCAGTAGGCTCTGGCGCTCGTCACCCTTGCCCTCGCGCACGCCGAGCCGCTCGAACAGCAGCTCCCAGGCGGTGATGGCGGTCAGCGGCAGGGCGGCGGCGCGGGCGAAATCCAGCGAGCCGGGCATGCGCCCGACGATGCGTTCGTCCACCACGTGCAGTTCGCTGTTGGCGCCGGCACGGTCGATGGCGCCGGCATAGAACACCTTGTCGCCGGGACGGAACTGGCGGACCTCGGCGCCCACCTCGAGCACCTCGCCGGCCACATCCCAGCCCAGCACCTTGGCCTCGCCGGCGCCGGGCGAGACATTGCGGCGGATCTTGGTGTCCACCGGGTTGACCGAGATGGCCATGACCCGCACCAGCAGGTCGCGTGGGCCGGGCTGTGGCGCCGGCAGCTCGACGTCGAGCAGGGCCTCGGCATGGTCGATGGGCAGGGACTGGTAGTAGGCGATGGCTTTCATGCGGCAGATCCTCGAAGGGGCGCAATGGCAAAGTCGAATGCTCCAGCTTAGTCGGCGGGCCGGGCTGGCGTTGGACGCATGTTCGTTTAAGCGGCTGGCGAGAAAAAGACGCCTGCCATAGAGTCTCTTTCAATTATTTTTTGAAAGTGGAAGCGACCATGCTGCGCCTCGACGACATCGCCCTGTTCGTCCGCACTGCCGAGCTGGGCAGCCTGTCCGCCGCCGCCCGTGAGCTGGACTGCTCGCCCGCGGTGGCCAGCGCGGCGCTCAAGCGCCTGGAGGGGAAGCTGCAGGTACGCCTGTTGCTGCGCTCCACCCGCAGCCTGCGCCTAACCGCCGAGGGCGAACAATACCTGGCCCACGCCCGCGCGGCCCTGGCCAGCCTGGAAAGCGGGCGGCGCCAGCTGGCGGGGGGGCGCGACGAGATCAGCGGCGTGCTGCAGATCGCCGCGCCCTCGGACTTCGGGCGCAACGCGCTGTTGCCCTGGCTCGACCAGTTCCAGGCCGAACGTCCCCAACTGGCCTTGCGCCTGCTGCTCAGCGACCGGGTCACCGACCTGTTCCGCCAGCCGGTGGACATCGCCCTGCGCTACGGTGAGCCGGAGGACTCCAGCCTGGTGGCGCTGCCGCTGGCCGCGGATAACCGCCGTGTGCTGTGCGCGGCCCCGGCCTATCTGGCGCGCCATGGTCGCCCGCAGCAACCGGAGGAGCTGCGCCGGCACAACTGCCTGCTGTATATGCTTGGCGGCCGTGTGCATGAGCGCTGGAGCTTCAACGACGGCAGACGCAGTACGGCGCTGACGGTGAGCGGTAACCGCGTCAGCGACGATGCCGACGTGGTGCGGCGCTGGGCCGTGGCGGGGCAGGGGCTGGTGTACAAGTCGTGGCTGGACGTGGCCGGCGACGTGCAGGCAGGGCGCCTGGAAGTGGTGCTGGAAGGCTGGTTGGGCGAGCCGACGCCGCTCAATCTGATCTGCGCCCACCGCGACCAGCTCAGTGGCCCGGTGCGCCTGCTGCGTGAATTCCTCCAGCAGCGCTGCGCCGAGTTGCTGGTCGCGGCGCCCTGGCGGGCGCCAAGCGGCACGCGGCCGGTCAGCCGCGGGGCGGCGGGGTCAGGCCGCAGCCCTTGAGGATGATGCGTTCGAGGTTGTCCGCGGCTTCCTCGAAGTCGGCCTTCTTCAGGCTGCTCTTGCCGGTGAACAGGCAGATCTGGCTGGCGAAGTCAGCGTAGTGCTGGGTGCTGCCCCAGAGCAGGAAGATCAGGTGCACCGGGTCGATCGGGTCCATCTTGCCGGCGTCGATCCAGGCCTGGAACACCCCGGCGCGCTGGCGGAACCACTCGCGGTAGTCCTGGTTGTAGTGCGCGGTCAGGTACTGGCCGCCGCTGATCACTTCCATGGCGAAGATGCGCGAGGCCAGCGGCTGGGTGCGCGAGTATTCGATCTTGGCGCGGATGTAGCGCGACAGCGCCAGGGCCGGATCATCGTCCACGGTCAGGCCGCTGAAGGTGGCGTCCCACTGGTCGAGGATGTTGTTCAGTACCGCGATGTACAGGCCTTCCTTGCTGCTGAAGTAGTAGTGCAGGTTGGCCTTGGGCAGCCCCACCGCCTGGGCGATGCTGTTCATGCTGGTGCCTTTGAAGCCGTGGCGGGCGAACTCCACTTCGGCGGCGGCGATGATGGCTTTTTCGTTCTTCTGGCGGATACGGCCGGCGGGTTTGGCGGTGCTGGTAGCAGGGGCGGGGGCTGCGGGCATCGAAGGGGTCCGTACTGATGATCGGTGTTGTGTGCGAACTGATACCCCAGCGCGGGTCATGAAACAACCCTCGTGCGTCAAAAACGTGTATTTCGCAGACGAAGCCTCCCCGTTGCCGGATAAATAGCCACTAAAGCGCCAAAAAATCGTCTTTGACGCTGCGGTCATCGCTGCTGGGAAAATGGCGCAGTGCTTAGTGGTACGGGCGTTCCAGCGACCGGCCCGGTTCGCCGGCCGCGCCTTAGCCGGTCTTCGCCAGCGCTTCCAGGAAAGTCTCCAGCACCAGCTGCGGGCGCCGGCCCTTGCGCGTGACCGAGGCCAGGGTCAGATCGTAGAAGCGGCTGGCCGGTTTGAGTACGCGCAGGCGGCCCTGTTGCACCCACTGCTGGGCATAGTGATCGGCCAGGTAGCCGATGTAGCGCCCGGTGAGGATAAGGAAGGCCATGCCCTCGCGGTCCGAGGCGCTGGCCGTGCAGTTGAGCACCTGGTACTGGCTCTGGATCTCCGGCGGCAGGCGAAAGGTCGGGGCGATGGCGTCCTGGGCATTCAGGCGTTGGTCGGTGAGCTGCTGGTCGTCCACATAGAACAGCGGATGGCCGACCGCGCAGTACAGCTGCGAGCGCTCGCCATACAGCGGCTGGTACTCCAGGCCGGACAGGGCGTGGCTCTGCGGCACCACGCCGACGTGCAGGCTGCCGTCCAGCACGCCCTGTTCCACCTCGCTCGGCGGGGTCATGCGGATCTGGATGCGCACGTCCGGGCCCAGCTCCTTGAGCCGCGCCAGCGCATGGGTGATGCGCATATGCGGCACGGTGACCAGGTTGTCGGTCAGGCCGATATGCAGCTCGCCGCGCAGCTCGCGGTGCAGGCCGTTGACGCCGTTGCGGAAGCTTTCCAGCGCGCCGAACAGCTGCAGCGACGACTGGTACACCTCGCGGCCTTCCTCAGTCAGGGCGAAGCCGGCGCGGCCGCGCTGGCACAGGCGCAGGCCGAGGCGCTGTTCGAGGTCGCTCATCTGCTGGCTGATCGCCGAGCGGCCGATGCCCAGCACGCTCTCGGCGGCGGAGAAGCCGCCGCACTCGACCACGCTGCGGAACAGGCGCAGCAGGCGGATATCGAAGTCGCTGACCTGGGCCAGGGGATCGGAACGGCGGCTGCTCATATGTTTAGTCCGGGCTGAACTTAAAGTGCGAAGATTTGCATTTTCGTGACTTTATGCCCGTGGCACCTTCGCTGGCAACAAAACCACAGTGCCGCTCTGGAGAGCCACGATGAACATGCCGCAGACTGCCACCCCGTCCCTGGCCAGCCAGCTCAAGCTGGATGCCCACTGGATGCCGTTCTCCGCCAACCGCAACTTCAAGCGCGACCCGCGCCTGATCGTCGGTGCCGACGGCAACCACTTCATCGACGACAAGGGCCGCCGCGTGTTCGACAGCCTGTCCGGCCTGTGGACCTGTGGTGCCGGGCACAACCGCAAGGAAATCCAGGAGGCCGTGGCCAAGCAGCTCGGCACCCTCGACTACGCGCCGGGCTTCCAGTACGGCCACCCGCTGTCCTTCCAGCTGGCCGAGAAGATCGCCGAGCTGACCCCGGCCGGCCTCGACCACGTGTTCTACACCGACTCCGGCTCCGAGTGCGCCGACACTTCGGTGAAGATGGCCCGTGCCTACTGGCGCCTGAAAGGCCAGCCGAGCAAGACCAAGTTCATCGGCCGCGCCCGTGGCTACCACGGCGTCAACATCGCCGGCACCAGCCTCGGCGGCATCGGCGGCAACCGCAAGATGTTCGGCCAGATGATGGACGCCGACCACCTGCCGCACACCCTGCAGCCGCACCTGGCCTACACCAAGGGCATGGCCGAGACCGGCGGCGTGGAGCTGGCCAACGAGCTGCTCAAGCTGATCGAGCTGCACGACGCTTCCAACATCGCCGCCGTGATCGTCGAGCCGATGTCCGGCTCGGCCGGTGTCATCGTGCCGCCGCAGGGCTACCTGCAGCGCCTGCGCGAAATCTGCACCCAGCACAACATCCTGCTGATCTTCGACGAAGTGATCACCGCCTACGGCCGTATGGGCAAATGGACCGGTGCCGAGTACTTCGGCGTCACTCCGGACATCATGAACACCGCCAAGCAGGTCACCAACGGCGCGATCCCGCTGGGCGCGGTGATCGCCAGCAAGGAGATCTACGACACCTTCATGCAGCAGGCCACCCCGGAGCACATGGTCGAGTTCGGCCACGGCTACACCTACTCCGGCCACCCGGTCGCCTGCGCCGCCGGCCTGGCCACCCTGGAACTGCTCAAGCGTGACCACCTGATCGAACAGTCCGCTGCCCTGGCGCCGGTGTTCGAGGACAAGCTGCACAGCCTCAAGGGCAGCAAGCACGTGATCGACATCCGCAACTGCGGCCTGGCCGGCGCCATCCAGCTGGCCCCGCGCGACGGCGACGCGGTGATCCGCCCGTTCGAGGCCGGCATCAAGCTGTGGAACGCCGGCTTCTACGTGCGCTTCGGTGGCGACACCCTGCAGTTCGGCCCGACCTTCAACACCCAGCCCGAGCAGCTGGACGCCCTGTTCAACGCTGTCGGCGATGTGCTGAACAAGCTCGACTGACGCGCTGCTTCCCACCCCTCTCCCCCTGGGAGAGGGGCCGGGGGTGAGGGTCTTCCAGGCAACCCCGAGTCGCCTGCAGCGCCCTCACCCTAACCCTCTCCCAAGGGGAGAGGGGACTTGATCGAGTAGGGTGGCAGTCCGCACAGCGACTTCCACCGCCCAGAATTCACAGTGAGAGATAACCCCATGAGCACCATCGCCCACCTGATCAACGGCGACATCGTTCTGAGCGGCCAGCGCACCGCGCCGGTCTTCAACCCGTCCATCGGCGAGCCCGTGCGCCAGGTCGAACTGGCCGACCGCGGCACCATCCAGGCCGCCATCGATTCCGCCAAGGCCGCCTTCCCGGCCTGGCGCAACACCCCGCCGGCCAAGCGCGCCCAGGTCATGTTCCGCTTCAAGCAGCTGCTGGAAGCCAACAAGGACAAGATTGCCGCGCTGATCAGCGAGGAGCACGGCAAGACCCTCGAAGACGCCGTCGGCGAACTGCAGCGCGGTATCGAGAACGTCGAGTACGCCTGCGGCGCCCCTGAACTGCTCAAGGGCGAGTACAACCGCAATGTCGGCCCGAACATCGACAGCTGGAGCGACTTCCAGCCGCTGGGCGTGGTCGCCGGCATCACCCCGTTCAACTTCCCGGCCATGGTGCCGCTGTGGATGTACCCGCTGGCCATCGTCTGCGGCAACTGCTTCATCCTCAAGCCGTCCGAGCGCGACCCCAGCTCCACCCTGTTCATCGCTCAGCTGCTGCACGACGCCGGCCTGCCGCGCGGCGTGCTCAACGTGATCAACGGTGACAAGGAAGCGGTCGACGCGCTGATCGAGGCCCCCGAGGTCAAGGCCATCAGCTTCGTCGGCTCGACGCCGATCGCCGAATACATCTACACCGAGGCCAACCGTCGCGGTAAGCGCGTACAGGCCCTGGGCGGCGCCAAGAACCACGCCGTGGTTCTGCCGGACGCCGACCTCGACAACACCGTCAACGCCCTGATGGGCGCCGCCTACGGCTCCTGCGGCGAGCGCTGCATGGCTATCTCCGTGGTGGTGGCGGTGGGCGACCACGTGGCCGACGCCCTGGTGGAAAAACTGGTGCCGAAGATCCAGGCGCTGAAGATCGGTGCCGGCACCTCCTGCGGCCTCGACATGGGCCCGCTGGTCACCGGCGCCGCGCGCGACAAGGTCAAGGGCTACATCGACGCCGGCGTGGCCCAGGGCGCCAAGCTGGTGGTCGACGGCCGTGGCCTGAGCGTGCCGGGCAACGAAGCCGGCTTCTTCATCGGCGGCACCCTGTTCGATCACGTCACCAGCGAGATGAGCATCTACCAGGAAGAAATCTTCGGCCCGGTGCTGTGCATCGTCCGCGTCGGCAGCCTGGAACAGGCCATGCAGCTGATCAACGACCACGAGTACGGCAACGGCACCTGCCTGTTCACCCGCGACGGTGAGGCTGCGCGCCTGTTCTGCGACGAGATCGAAGTGGGCATGGTCGGCGTCAACGTGCCGCTGCCGGTGCCGGTCAGCTACCACAGCTTCGGTGGCTGGAAGCGCTCGCTGTTCGGCGACCTGCATGCCTACGGCCCGGACGGTGTGCGCTTCTACACCAAGCGCAAGACCATCACCCAGCGCTGGCCGCAGCGCGCCTCCCACGAGGCCGCGCAGTTCGCCTTCCCGAGCAACGGTTAAGCACCATCCAGGGCTGGTCTGCGGACCGGCCCTTTTTTGTGCCGCCCGGCTGGCGACAGTAGCCGGGCCGCATGTTTTGCTCCCTCTTCCGTTCACGGGAGAGGGTTGGGGAGAGGGGCCGTCGAACAACGCCCTCTCCCCCAGTCCCTCTTCCACCAGTGGGAGAGGGGATAACCCTGCCGCGCGGGCGCGGCACTGGTGCAGTGAACCGGCAAAGATCGGGGCGCGGCACCCCTTGGGTGAGCGGACTCACGTTTCAGGTGAACCGCAAGCCCGCTCTCCCAAGGGCAGCCCACTTCAATTAACAGAAGAGGACTCCCTTGAAATGAGCAAACCCATGATCGGTCTCCCCCTGTGCCGCTGGCAGCTGACTGACCGCGACATCGGCTGGTTCCACCTGGTGGGCGAGAAATACATCCAGTCCGTCACCGGCTTCGGCGCCTTCCCGCTGATGATCCCGGCCTTCGCCGACGACCTGGACATGGACACCGTGCTCGACAGCGTCTCCGGCATCATGTTCGGCGGCTCGCTGTCCAACGTGCACCCCAGCTTCTACGGCGACGACCATCCCGGCCTCGGCCTGGCCGACAAACCCCGCGACGCCACCGTGCTGCGCCTGATGCGCGCCTGCATCGAGCGCGGCATCCCCTTCCTCGGCATCTGCCGTGGCGTGCAGGAACTCAACGTGCTGTACGGCGGCACCCTGCACCGCGAAGTGCATGAGGTGGAAGGCCGCCTCGACCACCGCGAGCGCAAGGGCGTGCCGGACGACGTGGCCTACGGCCCGATGCACAAGGTCGCGCTGACCGAAGGCGGCGTGCTGCACCAGCTGCTCGGCGAGCGCGAGATCAGCGTCAACTCGCTGCACGGCCAGGGCATCGACCGCCTGGGCGAGGGGCTGCAGGTGGAAGCGGTATGCGAGGACGGGCAGATCGAGGCCGTCAGCGTGAAAGGCGCCAAGGCGTTTGCCGTGGGGGTGCAGTGGCACCCGGAGTATCGCTATTGGGAGAAGGCCGATTACAACGCGCTGATTGGGGCGTTTCATGAGGCGGCGAGGGAGTATCAGGCAAAAAAGTCTGAACGGAAGAAAGAGGCTGTTGCGATGGCCTGAGACACCGTGTGCACCTGAGCGATACACCAAGAGGCCCGTCGAGAGACGGGCCTTTTACTCAAATACCACTGGATA
>NZ_BATI01000022.1 GCF_000467105.1 Aquipseudomonas alcaligenes NBRC 14159 | reverse complement strand
GCCCCCTCTCCCTGGCCCTCTCCCCGAGGGGAGAGGGAATAAGACGGCTTACTGGCCGAGCTGGCGCGGCTGCCAGTCCTTGATCACCAGAGTGATGTCGAGGTCGGTGCCGTGCAGCTTGATGCGCTCGGGCAGGCGATAGCCGTTCTGCTCGACATAGCTCAGGTACTGCAGCTGCCAGCCGTCCTGTTCCAGGCGCGCCAGGTGGCTGTCGTTGTCGAGGGTCACTCGGCTCCTGCTGTCCGGTGCCGGCAGGCCGCGCACCCACCAGAACAGGTGGGAGACCGGCAGGCGCCAGCCCAGCTGTTCTTCCAGCAGGGCCTCGGGCGATTCGGCTTCGTAGCGCCCCTGGTTGGCCACCTCCAGCAGTACATTGCCTTCGCGTCCGGTCAGGCGCGCGGCACCGCGGCCGAGCGGGCCGGACAGGCGGATGTCGAAGTAGTCCTGGCGCTGCAGCCAGAACAGCGTGCCGCTACCGGAGTCGCGCGGGGCGCGAATGCCGACCTTGCCGCTGATCTGCCAGCCGTCGAGGGCGGCGACCTGGGCCTTGTGCGCCTGCCAGAGCTTGGCATCGCCCTGGCCTTCGACGGATTCGCGACTGGTGAGGCCGGCGCAGCCGGCGAGGAGGGTGAGCAGGCTGAAAACGAGGGCGTGGCGAAACATGGATCAGGGCTTCTCGGAACCGGTCAGGCGCTTGATGGTGGCGCGCAGGATGGGACTGTCGGGCTTGGCTTCCAGGGCGGTGGCCCAGACCTCGCGGGCTTCGCGCTGCTTGCCCTGGACCCACAGCACTTCGCCCAGGTGGGCGGCGACCTCATGGTCGGGGAACCTGTCCAGGGCGGCGCGCAGGTGGCGCTCGGCCTCATCCAGGTTGCCCAGGCGATAGTTGACCCAGCCGAGGCTGTCGAGGGTTGCGGCGTCTTCCGGGTTGAGCTGGTGCGCCTGCTCGATCAGGGCCTTGGCCTCCTCGTAGCGGCTGGTGCGGTCGGCCAGGGTGTAGCCGAGGGCATTGAGCGCTGTGGCGTTGTCCGGTTCGCGCGCGATGATGTCGCGCAGGTCGCGTTCCAGGCCGTTCAGGTCACCACGCTTCTCGGCCAGCATGGCGCGCGTATAGAGGAGGTTGGTGTCGCCGGGGAACTGCTCCAGGGCCTTGACGATCACCTGCCAGGACTCATCGAGGCGCTGGCGGTTGGCCAGGGCTTCGGATTCGATCAGGTACAGCTGGATGGCGTAGTCGGGCTGGGCCTCGCGGCTGCGTGCCAGGCGGTTGCCGGCTTCGGCGGCGCGACCCTGCTCGAAGAGGATCTCGGTCTGGCGCACCTGGGCCGGCAGGAAATCCTCGCCCGGGCCGACCAGGCCGTACTCGATCAGCGCGCTTTCCGCATCGCCGCGCTGCTCATAGATGCGGCCCAGGTTGAAGTGGGCGGCATCGGTGTGGGCGTTGCGCGCGACCAGCTCTTCCAGGTAGGTGGCTGCCTCGTCCCAGGCTTCATCCTCCAGGCACACCAGCGCCAGGGAGTAGCGCAGGTCGTCGTCATCGGGAAACTGCTGGACCAGCCCGGCAAATTCGCTCTTGGCTTCGTCCAGGCGCTTGAGCTCGACCAGCTGGCGGGCATAGGCCAGGCGCAGGCGTTTGTCTTCCGGGTGCTTGTCCAGGCCCTTCTGCAGCAGCTCGGCGGCTTCCTCGCCGCGCTGCAGGCCCTGCAGCAGGCGCGCGCGTAGCAGCAGCGGGGGGATTTCCTGTTCGCTGGCGGCGTGCGCCTCGAGCAGCTCCAGCGCCTCTTCGGCGCGGCCGTCCTGGTGCAGCAGCAGGGCCTTGCCGAACAGCAGCTGGCCGTTCTCCGGGTATTTCTGCAGCAGGCGGTCGAAGCTCTGCAGCAGGCCGGCGCGAGTGTCCGGGTCGGTTTCGGCGGCGGACAGGGCGAGGAAGTCGAAGTGCGTGTCGCCCTGGCCCTGCAGCACTTTCTCCATGTAGCGCATGGACTCGTCGTAGCGGCCGGCACGGGCCAGCTGGACGGCGGCGGCGCGCTGGGCGTCGAGGCTGTCGGGCGCGCTGTCGGACCAGATCAGCGCGCTGTCCAGGGCCGCCTGTTCGGCGCCCAGATACTCGGCGATGCGGAAGGCGCGCTCGGCCACGCCGGGGTCGCGGGTGGCATTGGCCTGCTGTACATAGTTGCCCAGTGCAATGTCGAAGCGGTTGCGCTGGCCGGCCAGCTCGGCAGCGAGCAGGGCGTACAGGGTCTCTTCACTGAACGAAGCGTACTGCTTGGGCTCGGGCGCGGCCTGGCTGGTATTGGCATCCTCCACCGGCGGGGTGCCGTCCGGCGTGGGGGCCAGGCTCTGGCAGCCGGCGAGCAGGAGGGAGGCAGTCAGCAACGCGAGGGATTTGTTCATAAAGGAAAGCTGCGGTCCGTGGCGTGGCTGCATCATGACACAAGCGGCGGGCGCAAGCCCACCGCGCCACGCGGGTTTGCCGAACGGGTCAATTTGTCGCGCCAGTTGTCCTGCCTCGGGTGACGTAGGACAATTGCCGGTCTTTCGAACCTGTCTAGCGACCCTGCATGGCCTTCCTCGCCCTCGGTATCAACCACAAGACCGCCTCGGTGGACGTCCGCGAGCGCGTGGCCTTCACCCCCGAGCAGCTGGTCGAGGCCCTGCAGCAGCTCTGTCGCCTCACGCCCAGCCGCGAGGCAGCGATCCTCTCCACCTGCAACCGCAGCGAGCTGTACCTGGAACAGGACCAGCTGTCCGCCGACGAAGTGCTGCGCTGGCTGGCCGACTACCACCGCCTCAATCTCGATGAGCTGCGTGCCTGCGCCTACATCCACCAGGACAACGACGCCGTGCGCCACATGATGCGCGTGGCCGCCGGGCTGGATTCGATGATCCTCGGCGAGCCGCAGATCCTCGGCCAGATGAAGTCCGCCTACGCCGTGGCGCGTGAGGCCGGTACCGTCGGCCCGCTGCTCGGCCGCCTGTTCCAGGCCACGTTCAGCACCGCCAAGACCGTGCGCACCGATACCGCCATCGGCGAGAACCCGGTGTCGGTGGCCTTCGCCGCCGTCAGCCTGGCCAAGCAGATCTTTGCCGACCTGCACCGTAGCCAGGCGCTGCTGATCGGCGCCGGCGAGACCATCAGCCTGGTCGCCCGCCACCTGCACGACCAGGGCGTGAAGCGCATCGTGGTGGCCAACCGCACCCTCGAGCGCGCCAGCCAGCTGGCCGAGCAGTTCGGCGCCCACGCCGTGTTGCTGGCCGACATCCCGCAGGAGCTGGCGCACAGCGATATCGTCATCAGCTCCACCGCCAGCCAGTTGCCGATCCTCGGCAAGGGTGCGGTGGAGCGCGCGCTCAAGCAGCGCAAGCACAAGCCCATGTTCATGGTCGACATCGCCGTGCCGCGCGACATCGAGCCGGAAGTGGGCGAGCTGGACGACGTCTACCTCTATACGGTGGACGACCTGCACGAGGTCATCGAGGAAAACCTCAAGAGCCGCCAGGGCGCCGCCCAGGCCGCCGAGGAGCTGGTGGCCGCCGGCGCCGAGGAGTTCATGCAGCGCCTGCGCGAGCTGGCCGCGGTGGACGTGCTCAAGGCCTACCGCCAGCAGGCCGAGCGCCTGCGCGACGAGGAGCTGGCCAAGGCCCAGCGCCTGCTGGCCAACGGCAGCAGTGCCGAGGAAGTGCTGGCGCAGCTGGCCCGCGGCCTGACCAACAAGCTGCTGCACGCGCCCAGCGTGCAGTTGAAGAAAATCTCCGCCGACGGTCGCTTCGAAGCGCTGGCCGTGGCCCAGGAACTCTTTGCCCTCGACGAGGGCCCGAGCAAGACATGAAAGCCTCCCTGCTGAAGAAACTCGACATCCTCCACGATCGTTTCGAGGAGCTCACCGCGCTTCTCGGCGATGCCGAAGTGATCAGCGACCAGAACCGTTTCCGCGCCTATTCCAAGGAGTACGCCGAGGTCGAGCCGGTGATCGCCGCCTACCGCGAGTTCCGCAAGACCCAGGACGACCTCGAGGGCGCCCAGGCGCTGCTCAAGGACGGCGACCCGGAAATGCGCGAGATGGCCGAGGAGGAGGTGGCCCAGGCCAAGGAGGCGCTGCTCGCGCTGGAAGACCGCCTGCAGCGCATGCTGCTGCCCAAGGACCCCAACGACGGCCGCAACGTGTTCCTGGAAATCCGTGCCGGCACCGGCGGCGACGAGGCGGCGATCTTCTCCGGCGACCTGTTCCGCATGTATTCGCGTTATGCCGAGCGCCAGGGCTGGCGGGTCGAGATCCTCTCGGAAAACATCGGCGAGCATGGCGGCTATAAAGAGGTCATCAGCCGGGTGGAAGGCGACAACGTCTACGCCAAGCTCAAGTTCGAGTCCGGCGCCCACCGCGTGCAGCGCGTGCCGGAGACCGAATCGCAGGGGCGCATCCACACCTCTGCCTGCACCGTCGCCGTGCTGCCGGAGCCGGACGAACAGCAGGCCATCGAGATCAACCCGGCTGACCTGCGCGTGGACACCTACCGCGCCTCGGGCGCCGGTGGCCAGCACGTGAACAAGACCGACTCGGCGATCCGCATCACTCACCTGCCCACCGGCATGGTGGTGGAGTGCCAGGAAGAACGCTCGCAGCACAAGAACCGCGCCAAGGCCATGGCCTGGCTGGCGGCCAAGCTGCAGGACCAGCAGGACGCCGCCGCGCATAAGGAAATCTCCGACACCCGCCGCCTGCTGGTGGGTTCCGGCGACCGTTCCGAGCGCATTCGCACCTACAACTTCCCGCAGGGGCGGGTCACCGACCACCGCATCAACCTGACCCTGTACTCGCTGAACGAAGTGATCAGCGGCGCAGTGGAGCAGGTGATCGAGCCGCTGCTGCAGGAATACCAGGCTGACCAGCTGGCTGCCCTGGGCGATTGATTGATTTCACCCCTCTCCTGAGAGGGAGGGGCCGATACGCCGCTGCGTCATGTGTAGCCTGGATTAAATTCGGGACGTGCGGCACGAAACAATTGTTCCCTCTCCCCTCGGGGAGAGGGTCAGGGAGAGGGGGCTTGCCG
>NZ_BATI01000023.1 GCF_000467105.1 Aquipseudomonas alcaligenes NBRC 14159 | reverse complement strand
ATACCGAAAATTCATCGGCATGCGCGGGTAAGCATGCGGTTGCAGGGCGCATGGGTTAGGCTTGCGCCACAGCCGATAAACTAGCTTGATAGCGGGTGCTGACTTAGTAAGCCTGGCCGACCCGCCCTGAGGAATGGAGCCTTCCTGCATGACCGAGCTGAGCACCGCAAAGACCCGCCGTACCACCAACTGGTCTGCCATCTGGGTGTTGCCGCTGATCGCGTTGCTGATCGGCGGGCGGCTGGCCTACCGGGCCTACAGCGAGGCCGGTATCGAGATCGAGATCTTCTTCCCGTCGGGGGATGGCATTCAGGTCAACAAGACCGAGGTCATCTACAAGGGGATGTCGATCGGCAAGGTGATCGGCATGGAGCTGGATGATCAGGGCGATCAGCGCGGTGTGCGTGTCACCCTGGAGATGGACAAGCGGGTCGATCGCCATCTGCGCAGCAATACCCGTTTCTGGCTGGTGAAGCCCAGTGTTTCCCTGGCAGGTATCACCGGTCTGGAGACCCTGGTTTCCGGCAACTACATTACCGCCAGCCCTGGCGATGGCGAGCCGACGCGCAAGTTCGTCGCCTTGACCGAAGCACCACCTCTGGCCGACACGGTTCCCGGTTTGCACCTCACCCTCAAGGCTGAACGCCTGGGCTCGTTGGATCGTGACAGTCCGGTGTTCTACAAGCAGATTCAGGTCGGCAGGGTGAAGAGTTATCGCCTGGCCGAAGATCAGAGCACGGTGGAGATCAAGCTTTTCATCCAGCCCGAGTTTGCCAGCCTGGTACGCAAGCACACGCGCTTCTGGAACGCCAGCGGCGTCTCTATCGATGCGGGGCTGTCCGGGGTCAAGGTGCGTACCGAATCCCTGGCCAGCATAGTGGCGGGCGGTATTGCCTTTGCTACTCCGGAGCACCGCAAGGACAGTCCGCCCACTGACCCCAGCATTCCTTTCCGCCTTTACGAGGACTTCGATGCCGCCCAGGCCGGTATCAAGGTCACCCTCAAACTGCAGGACTTCGAAGGTGTCGAGCCGGGGCGTACTCCGGTCGTTTACAAGGGCATCCAGGTCGGCACCCTGAAGACCATCAAGATCGATGAGGATCTGGCCAGTGCCTCGGTCGACCTGACGCTCGACCCGCGTACCGAGGATTACCTGACCGAGGGTGCGGAGTTCTGGATGGTCAAGCCGTCCATTTCCCTGGCCGGCATCACCGGCCTGGAGGCGCTGGTCAAGGGCAACTACATCGCCATCAAGCCGGGGCCCAAGGGTAATCCGCCAATGCGCGAGTTCGTCTCGCGGGCCAAGGCGCCGCCCCTGGACATAGACGCTCCGGGGCTGCATCTGGTGTTGTTCGCCGACAACCTGGGGTCGCTCGAGGTAGGCAGTCCGATCCTCTACCGCCAGGTCAAGGTCGGTACCATTCAGAGCTTCCAGTTCTCCCGTGATCGCAAGCGGGTCGTATTCGGCGCGCATATCGAGCCGGAGTACGCCAGCCTGGTGAACAGCTCGACCCGCTTCTGGAACGCCAGTGGCTTGACGCTCAAGGGCGGCATCTCCAGCGGCATTGAGGTCAAGAGCGAGTCGTTGCAGACCTTGCTGGCCGGTGGTGTGACCTTCGAGACTCCCGACATGAGTGCGAAGGTCAACCGCAAGATCCAGCGCTTCACCCTGCACCCGAACCGCGAAGAGGCGGTGCAGGAAGGCGTGGCGATTCAGATCAAGGTGCTGAGTGGCGATGGCATAAATCCCGGCACTGCCATTCGCTATAAAGGCATCGATGTGGGCAAGGTCGAGAGTGTGGAGCTGACCAGTGATCTGCAGGCCGTGTTGCTCAATGCCCGCATCATCAAGGCCAGTGAGCGCATTGCCAGTGCCGGCAGCCTGTTCTGGGTGGTCAAGCCCGAGCTCGGCCTGGTGCGTACCGCCAACCTCGATACGCTGGTCAGCGGCCAGTATCTGGAAGTGCTGCCGGCTGCCAAACCGGGCAAGCAGCAGCTCTACTTCGAAGCGCGCAAGCAGGCTCCGACGGCCGAGGTGCAGGAGGCCGGGTTGCGCCTGGTGCTGAGCGCCGCACGCCGTGGCTCGATCAAACCCGGCGTGGTGGTCAGCTACCGTGAGGTACCGGTGGGCAAGGTGACCGAGTTCGAGCTCGGCCCCACCTCGGACCGCGTGCTGATACATATCTTGATCGAGCCGCGCTATGCGCCTCTGGTGCGTAGCGGTACGCGCTTCTGGAATGCCAGTGGTATCGGTGTGGATGCCGGTCTGTTCAAGGGTGTGAAAGTGCGCACCGAGTCCCTGGAAGCGTTGCTGGAGGGCGGTATCGCCTTCGCCACGCCGAACAACCCGGAGATGGGCGGCCCGGCCAAGGCCGGCCAGACCTTCGCCCTGCACGACGAGCCGAACGATCAGTGGTTGCAGTGGGTGCCGAAGATCGCCCTGGAGAACTAGGTGCATTCAGCTTGGTTTAAGTCGGCTTGGCTATCGTGGCCCCCGTCGAAACCAATCACTCCCGACGGAGAATCCAGATGAACAAGCTGACTGCCCTTTTCGCCATCACCACTCTCGCCGCCACTGCCGGTATCGCCCAAGCCCGTGACCTTGGTCCGGACGAGGCTCTGAAACTGCGCGACGCCGGCACCATCCAGAGCTTCGACAAGCTCAACGCCGCCGCCCTGGCCAAGCACCCCGGCGGCCAGGTCACCGAGACCGAGCTGGAAGAAGAGTACGGCCGCTACATCTACCAGGTGGAAGTGCGCGACGCCCAGGGCGTGAAGTGGGATCTGGAGCTGGACGCCACTAATGGCCAGATCCTGCAGGATCACCAGGACGATTGATCCCATCCCCAAGAAAAAGGGCCGCAGCAGCGGCCCTTTTCGTTTGCGCGAAGGAATCAGGCCAGCTCGGCCTGCTCCTCGGTGACCTTGGAAGTCTCGCGGCGCCTGATGAACTTCCAGTCCGCCTCGTCGATGTAGATACCGTTGGGCCCGCTGCCGCCTTCCAGGTCGATGGCCACATGGGCCGAGACCTGCGGCTTCACCGAGGCGAGGATCGGTACGAAGCCCAGCTGCAGGCTGGTCTCGATCAGCGCCTGCTGGTTGCGCTCGTCGATATCCGCCGCCTCGTCGAGGTAGTAGGGCAGGCGCACCTTGCCGGCCTGCTCGCGGTCCATCAGGTGCAGCAGCAGGTACATGTTGGTCAGCGCCTTGATGGTCATGGTAGTGCCGTTGGAGGCGGCGCCATCGATGTCGGTGTGCATCACCGGCTGACCGCCGACCTTGGTGATCTCGAAAGCCAGCTCGAACAGGTCTTTGAGGCCCAGCTGGTTGCCGTTGGCCGCCACCAGGCGCGACAGATAGTCCTTGGCCTCTTCGTTCTTGGCGTCCTGCTCGGCGCTTTGGCTTAGATCGAACACCGACAGGGTCTCGCCTTCCTCGTACTGGCCGGCGCTGTGGATGATCTGGTCGATGTGCTTGAGCGCGTCGCGGTTGGGCGCCAGGACGATGCGGAAGCTCTCCAGGTTGGAGACCTGGCGCTTGTTGATCTCGCGGTTGAACAGCGCCAGCTGGTGTTCCAGATTGTCGTAGTCGCTGCGGATATTGCGCAGGGTCCGGGCGATGTCGGTGACCGCCGCACGTCTGGCCTTCGCTAGAGTGAGCGCCTCGTCCTGGCGGTGCGCATAGGCGTTGACCAGCAGCTGCAGGCGGCGCTCCGGGTCATCCTCGCTGTCGAACTTGGCCACGCCCTTGAGGCGCACCTGGGCATACAGCGCGTCGATCTGGCCGTCGATGCGCTGCAACGCCTGCCAGCTGTCCTGGTAGTCGTTGAGCAGCGGCAGCAGGTTCTCCAGCGAGTCGTCGACCGGCTCCATAAAGGGCGTGCCGAAGGGCAGGTCGGCCGGCAGCAGTTGGCGACGGCGCAGGGCGTCTTCCAGAGTACGTTCCTTGGCTTCCAGATCGGCCAGTTGGCGGCCGACCAGCTGCAGCTTGGCGGACAGCTGCTGCACTCGCTCGGTGAAGGCGTCCGATGCGCGCTTGAGTTCGTCCTGGGCGGCTTCGGCCTGGGCCAGTTGCTCCAGCTTGGCCGGCTCCTCGGCGGCCAGGGTCTGGCTCTTGCGGAAGTCTTCCAGGGCTTTCTGCGCGTCCAGCACGGCCTGGTACAGCTGCTCGGCCTGGGCCTTGCTCGCGGCGCGGTCGTTGGCCACCGCCTGCTGGGTCTTGAGCTGCTTGAGCTCGCGCTCCAGGCGGTCCTTCTGGTCGCGCAGGGCGGCACGGTCGGCCAGGGCCTGCAGGGCCGGCGGTTCGATATGCGAGAGGTCGATGGACAGGCCCGGCACGGCGAAGGTGTCGCCCTTGAAGCGATCCAGCACGGCCTCTACCGCCTTGACCCAGTCGTCACCTTCGGCCTGGATGCCTTTCTCGCCGAGTGGCAGGCTGAACAGCTGGCCGTTGAACAGACGCATCAGGCGGTCGACGTCGGCCTGGCTGAACTCCTCGCGCAGGCGCGAGTAGCTGTTGTTGTCGGCGTGGTCGAGCTGCTGCTTGACCGACTTCAGGCGCTTCTCCAGGTCGCGCAGGCGCTCGTCCAGGTCCTCGGCGGAGAACTGGCGCGACTGCGCCAGGGCGCCGGCCAGCTCGTCGTGAGCATCCTTGGCGGCGAGCAGTTGCTCCTCCAGCACCTTGGCGTCGGTGACCAGGGCGAAGCGGTTCTTCAGCACCGACAGCTCGCCGAGCCAGCGCTGGATCTCGCTGATCTCGCGCTCCAGGCGCATCAGCTCGGCGGTGCCGCCGCGCTGCTCGCTCTGCAGGCCGTCCTGCTCGCGGCGGTAGTGCTCGGCCTGGATCACCAGCTCTTCCTTGCGCGCGCCGGAGTAGTCCTGCCAGGCGCCGAGCAGGTTATCCAGCAGCGGCGAGAGGCGGTGCAGCTTGCCGCGCAGCACTTCGCGCTGAGCCACGCCGCCGGACAGAGCCTCGACCAGCGGGCCGGCCGCGACCAGTGCCTGGTAGTCCTGCTCCATGCGGCGCACGTCGCGGAAGGCTTCCTCGGTCGCGGCGATATAGTCGACGCTGCCGGAACGCAGGCTGTGCTCGAAGGCATCGAGGAACAGCTGCTTGAGCTTGGCCGCGGTGATCTCGCGCATATGCAGCAGGTTGATGAACAGGGCGCGGAAGGTCTTCAGGCTCTGTTCGCTGGTGGAGCGCAGCGGGATCAGGGTCAGGTCCAGCGGGATGCTGGTGTGGCCGCCGACCAGCAGGCGGCGCAGTTCCTCGGGCTTCAGTTCATAGGGCGTGATGCCGGCCTGGCCGAGGTTCTTGAACAGCTCGCGCTGGCGCAGGCAGACGCCGTCTTGCTGGTAGTGTTCCAGATGCAGCTCGCCCTGGTAGGCGAAGAACTGGTGGCCGAAACCGCCGCCCGGGCCGCGCCCGGCCACGCCGATCACATGAGGGCCGTGGGGCAGGGCGACCTCGACCAGGATGTAGCTGGTGTCACTGGCGAAGTAGAACTTGCGCGAGGCTTCCAGGCTGTACTTGCCGAAGCTCATATCGGACATGCGCGCGAGGATGGGGAACTGCAGCGCGTTGATTGACGCCGACTTGCCCAGGTTGTTGGCGCCGTAGACCGACAGCGGGTTCTCCAGCGGGAAGATGCCGAGGCTGTAGCCTGCGGTGTTCAGCAGGGCGAAGCGGCGGATGCCGTAGCGTTCCTGGCTCATGCGTCGATCTCCTGGGCGTCACGTTCCTCGGCCATGGCTCGGGCCAGGGCCTCTTCCTCGGATTCTTCGCTGGCAGCGGGCAGCGGCTCGATGCGCACGATGTCTTCCTCGGCTTCGTCGACCACCAGTTCCGGTGTCGGCAGAGGCAGGTTGCTGTGTAGGCTGGCGGCCAGGTCGCGGTCCTGCTGCACCGACAGGCACACGTCGAGGAAGCGGTGCATCGGTGCGAGGAAGCGGTACACGCCGTTCTCCTCGCTGGCGAAACCGAGCTGAGCCAGGCGGCGCATGACCTTCTCTTCCAATTCTTCTTGGGTGGTGACCTCGGCCTGCAGGAACAGGTCCTTGTACTTCTCCAGCAGCGGCGGCAGCTCGTCGCGGCCGAGGCTGCCACCGTCGAGCACGGCCAGCGGGTCGCGGCCCTGGTCGGCCAGGTGCTCGACCAGGATAAAGGTGAACAGCGCCAGGCGCTGGGCAGTCTTGTTGACCTGGGCGCCCATCTGCTCGGGGACGAAGTAGTAGAAGCCGCGGCTGTCGCACACCAGCTCGTAGCCGAGCGATTTGAACAGCGCGCGGTAGGCGTCCTGCTGGTTGGACAGCTGGGTATACAGCTCGGGGGCGGCACGGCTTATGTGGTAGCCCTTGAACAGCTCGCGGAAGATCGGCGCGAGCTGGGTGAGTTCTTTCAGATCGATATTCATGCGGAGGTCCCGGCCGGCTTGATCAGGGCATAGGAGCTCAGGCTGACCTGATGCTCGCGGGTGAGGTAGTCGCGGCGCTCGAGGCGCTCGCGCTGGAAGCGGCCGTCACGCGACAGCCGCGAGAACCAGTAGAGGAGTTCGTCGGTGGCGCCTTCCGGCTCCTGTTCCAGCAGCCAGGTCATCAGGTCCGGCAGCGGCAGGGCCTGCTCGCAGCGCTCGATCATCTCGCGGGCGGTGCGGGGCGCCTTGGGCGCAGCGCCCTTGCGCGCGCCACTGGCCCGGGGGAACTGGTTGGGTTTGGGCTGGAAGCGGGCCAGGGCGTAGACGTAGCTTTCCACCTGGCTGGCGGTGCCGAGGAAGGTGCTCTGCGGCCGGGTGAACAGCGGCATCGAGGCCTGCGGCAGGGCGTCCAGACCCTTCTTGCGGATCACCGACAGGGCCAGCGCCGCGCCACGGGTCACGGCGTTGTGCCGGCGTGCTTCCTCGCGCAGCGGCAGCAGCAGCTCGCGGGCCTTGCGCAGGGTCAGCTGGGCGACGGTCTGCATCTCCAGGATGCGCGCATGGGTACGCAGCAGCAGGTCGTCGTCGACCAGCTGGCCGAGGCGCTGCTGTTCGCCGAGCAGACGCAGCAGCACCTGCTCGACGCGGCGCACGCCCTGCTCGAAGGCGCCGTCGGCGGAGACCAGCTGGATCATCGGCTCGACATATTCGTCCCAGGTTGCCAGCACCTCGGCGTAGCGCTGCCGTAGCGGAATCTGCCGGTCCGAGGTCTTGGCCCGCTCGGCCACGCCGACCAGGGCCTGCTCGTCGTTGGCCAGTTTCTTGAGCACGTCTCTGACGCGCATATCGAGCAGGCGCAGCTGGCGCGCCAGGTCGTTGCCGTCGCGCACCTCGAAGGCGTCCTGGATATAGCCGGCCAGGCGCTCCAGGTGGCGCAGGTAGGCTTCGATCTCCAGGCATAGGCCGAGGCGGTGCTCACGGCGCAGGTAGGCGAGGAAGTCGTGGATCTGTGCGTTCAGCTCGAAGCGGTTGGGGCTCTTGGCCACCGGCACCAGGATGTCCAGGCGGATCCACTGGTCGAGCAGGGCGGTGATGTCGGCGGGGCTACCCTCGGGCAGCTGCGTGCTGAGCTGGTTGCGCAGCTCCACCAGGCTCAGGGTGCCGGTGTCGAAGCGCTCGCACAGCGGTTCGAGCAGCGTCCAGTGCTCGGCGAGGGCGCGCAACACGCGCTTGGGGTCGATCATGGGCGGGGTCGGTCCGTCGCAAAAGCCCGGATTGTACTGGAAAGGGCCTGTGCATGACCGTCACTCCATCGGCCTTTTCCCGGGGGCCGATTCAGTCCACAATTCGCGCCTGATTCCGTCCGTCCTGGAAGCCGCTCTTGATCGAAGAAGTCCGCCGTCGCGCCTATCTGACCGCCATGCAGGTGGCCAGCTGGTTGCCGCGCGTGGAGCTGCCATTTGCCGCGGCCTCGCGCGCCGAGTTGCTGCAGCCGTTGCCCGAGCCGGAAGTCGCGCCCGTTGTGCCCGTCACTGCGCCGGTGGTCGAGGCCAAGACAGCGGTCGAGCCGCCGCGCCCGGCTATCGAAGTGCCGCGCCCGTCGGCCGCATCCAAGGTATTCGCCAAGCCGGAGGCCAAGGCCGAGCCGGAGCAAGCGCCGGTGGCCGAGGCCAAGCCGGTGCTGCCGCCCCCACGCTTCGCCCTGCAGCTGCTGCGCGCGGGCGACTGCGCGCTGCTGGTCGAGCTGGCCACCGGCGAACCGTTCCAGAGCCGCGACCCTTCCTATCTGTTGCTCAAGGACCTGTTGCGCGCCGCCGGTCTGCCGGATGCACCGCAGCAGGTCGGCGATGGCTCGCCGATCCGCTGGCCGCTGCTCACCCGCGGCAACCTGGACCAGGGCCCGGATGCCGCCCGCGACTACGTACAGGGCGTGCTGGCCGGCCAGCTGGAGGCCGAGCCCTGCCGCTGCCTGTGGCTGATCGGCCTGCCCGCCGTGCGCTTTGCCGGTGAGGCGGATGCCGAGGCCTACAACCGCGAGCTGCAGGTCGAGGGCCTGGGCGCTGCCTGGGCGCTGCCGAGCCTTGAGCTGCTGATGGACGAGCCCGAGCGCAAGGTCGAGGTCTGGCGTGCCATGCGCCGCATCATGCCGCGCTGGAAGCAGCCGTCATGAGTGCCGCTATCCACTTCCGCCCGATGACCGAGGCGGACCTCGACCGCGTGGTGCAGATCGAGAATGCGGCCTTCAGTCATCCCTGGAGCCGCAACCTGTTCGCCGATGGCCTCAAGTCCTACGACTGCTGGCTGATGTTCGACGGGGATGAGCAGATCGGTCACGGCATCATCCAGATCATTCTCGACGAGGCACACCTGCTCAACATCACCGTGCGCCCGCAGAGCCAGGGCCGCGGGCTGGGGTTGCAGTTGCTGGAGCACCTGATGCAGCGCGCCCGCCAGCTTGGCGCGGGCGAGTGCTTCCTCGAAGTGCGTGCCAGCAACCAGAGTGCTTACCGCCTCTACGAGCGTTATGGCTTCAATGAAGTCGGCCGTCGGCGTGACTACTATCCGGCCGCCGGTGGGCGCGAGGATGCCCTGGTGATGGCCTGTACGCTGTTCGACTAGGCCCGGGCATCCGCATGCCCAGATGGCTTCGGCGCTTTTCCGCAGGGCGTGATCGTTCATGAGCCGTGCTGCGCTGCTGGCCTGGGCCGGCCTGGCGCTGGCCAGTCTGTTCTGGGCCGGCAATTCGCTGGTGGCGCGTGCCTTCACCGGGGCGATTCCTCCGATGTCGCTGGCCTTCTGGCGCTGGGCCATAGCCCTGGTCATCCTCCTGCCGCTGGTCGGTCCCTCGCTCTGGCAGCATCGTCAGGTGCTGCGCAGGGCCGGCTGGCGCCTGTGGCTGCTGGCGGCGCTGGCCATCACCGCCTACAACTGCCTGCTCTATACCGCCGCGCTCAGTACGGCGGCGATCAACCTGAGCCTGGTCAGTACCTGCCTGCCGCTGGCCACCTTTATCGGGGCCGGGCTGCTGCTCGGCGAGTGGCCGGCGCGCAGGGCCTGGGTTGGTCTGCTGTTGGCCCTGTTCGGCTTGCTGTGGCTGATCTGTCAGGGCGACTGGCGGGTGCTGGCCAGTCTGTCGTTTGCGGAGGGCGATCTGCTGATGGTGCTCGCCACGCTGGACTGGGCGCTCTACTCGCTGCTGCTGCGGCGCTGGAATGCCTACTTCCAGCTGCCACCCTTCACCCTGCTCGGCGCGCTGGTGTTGCTCGGCCTGCTCATGCTGGCACCGTTCTACGCCTGGGAGCTCTGGCAAGGAGCGCGCTTCGAACTCAGCCCGGCGAACCTCGCCGCCATTGGCTACACCGCGCTATTCGCTTCAGTGGTGGCTTATCAGCTTTGGAACATCGGCTTGCGCGAGCTGGGTGCCTCGCGTACTGCGATGAGCAATTACCTGATGCCAGTGTTCACCGCCATCCTCGCCTGGGTGCTGCTGGATGAGCGCCTGCAGGACTACCACTGGGTAGGTGGTGCGCTGATCGTCAGCGGGTTGCTGCTGGCGGGGAGAGGGCGGGCGCAGTCGTAGAAGCTGCCCTGCCAGAAACGACAAAGGGCTAGCTTTCGCTAACCCTTTGTTTTGTATGGTGGCTACACCGGGACTTGAACCTGGGACATCAGCATTATGAATGCTGCGCTCTAACCAACTGAGCTATGTAGCCGAGTGGCGCGCATTATTCTCTTGTCCGAGCGGGGTGTCAACCCCTGTCTTGCGAATAAATTGATGCCTTATCAAGCGCTTAGGCGTGACGGCCGGGCAAACGAAAAGCCCCGCGGAGGCGGGGCTTGGCGAGGGCTTAGACGTTGAAGCGGAAGTGCATCACGTCGCCATCCTTGACGATGTAGTCCTTGCCTTCCAGGCGCCATTTGCCGGCTTCCTTGGCGCCGGCTTCGCCCTTGTACTGGATGAAGTCGTCGTAGGCCACCACTTCGGCGCGGATGAAGCCTTTCTCGAAGTCGGTGTGGATCACGGCGGCGGCCTGCGGGGCGGTGGCGCCGATGCGCACGGTCCAGGCGCGGACTTCCTTGACGCCGGCGGTGAAGTAGGTCTGCAGGTTGAGCAGCGAGTAGCCGGCGCGGATCACGCGGTTCAGGCCCGGCTCTTCCATGCCCATGGACTCGAGGAACATCTGCTTCTCTTCGTCTTCGTCCAGCTCGGCGATCTCGGCCTCGATCTTGTTGCACACCGGCACCACGATGGCGCCTTCTTCCTCGGCGATGGCCTTGACCACATCCAGGTGCGGATTGTTCTCGAAGCCGTCCTCGGCGACGTTGGCGATGTACATCACCGGCTTGCTGGTGAGCAGGTGGAAGCCGCGGATGACCAGCTTCTCATCGGCGCTCATGTTCTTCATCAGGCTGCGTGCCGGCTTGCCTTCGCTGAAGTGGGGGATGAGCTTCTCGAGGATGGCTTTCTGCGCCAGGGCTTCCTTGTCGCCGCCCTTGGCGTTGCGCGCGACCTTCTGCAGCTGTTTCTCGCAGCTGTCGAGGTCGGCGAAGATCAGTTCGAGGTCGATGATCTCGATGTCGCGCTTGGGGTCGACGCTGTTGGCGACGTGGATGACGTTCTCGTCCTCGAAGCAGCGCACCACGTGGGCGATGGCATCGGTCTCGCGGATGTTGGCGAGGAACTTGTTGCCCAGGCCTTCACCCTTGGAGGCGCCCGCCACCAGGCCGGCGATGTCGACGAACTCCATGGTGGTGGGGAGCACGCGCTCGGGCTTGACGATGGCGGCCAGGGCGTCCAGGCGGGCATCCGGCATCGGCACGATGCCGCTGTTCGGCTCGATGGTGCAGAAGGGGAAGTTCTCCGCGGCGATGCCGGATTTGGTCAGGGCGTTGAACAGGGTGGACTTGCCGACGTTGGGCAGGCCGACGATGCCGCAGTTGAATCCCATGGTGTATCCCTCGCGGAGATGAAGTCGTGAAAAGGGTCAGGCTTTCTGGCTGTGCAGCTTCTGCATCGCCTTGGTCCAGTCGCCGGCGAGCATTTCGGGTAGCACGCCGAGGGCGTTGTCGATGCTCTTGTCCAGCAGCTCCTGCTCGCTGCGCGGGGCGCGGCCGAGGACGAAGCCGGAGACCAGGCTGGCGTGGCCGGGGTGGCCGATGCCCAGGCGCAGGCGGTGGAAGCCGTTCTGATTGCCGCACTGCGCGATGATGTCACGCAGGCCGTTGTGGCCGCCGTGGCCGCCGCCGAGTTTCAGTTTGGCGACGCCGGGAGGCATGTCGAGTTCGTCGTGGGCCACCAGCATGGCGTCGACCGGAATGCGGAAGAAATTCGCCAGCGCCGCCACGGCCTGGCCGCTGCGGTTCATGTAGGTGGTGGGGATGAGCAGACGAACGTCGCGGCCCTGATGGCTGAATTTGCCCACCAGGCCAAAATACTTTTTGTCGAGGGCGAGGTTGACGCGTTGGCTGTCGGCCAGGCGCTCAACGAAAAGGGCCCCTGCGTTATGCCGGGTCTGGTCGTATTCGGGGCCTGGATTACCCAGGCCGACGATCAGTTGAATGGCAGTCACGTCAGGGGCCCTTTTGCAGGATTGCAGCGCGTGAGTGATTACTCGGCGCTTTCGTCCTTCACGCGGGAAGCGTGGATGTTGGCGACTGCCAGGTCGTTGCCGTGGGCCAGGGCCACCAGCTCGACGCCTTTCGGCAGTTTGATGTCGGACAGGTGAACGATCTGACCGACTTCCACTTTAGCCAGGTCGACTTCGATGAATTCCGGCAGGTCTTGCGGCTGGCAGGAAACTTCGACTTCGGAGATGGTGTGGGACACTTCGCCGCCTTGCTGCTTCACGCCAACGGAGGAGGCTTCGTTGATGAAGTGCAGGGGAACGTGGGCGTTCAGCTTCTGGCCAGCGACGACGCGAACGAAGTCAGCGTGCAGAACGAAGCCTTTGGCCGGGTGGCGCTGCAGGGCTTTGATCACAACGCTTTCGTTGGTGCCGGCAACGTTCAGGGTCAGCACGTGGCTGAAGGCAGCTTCGTTTTCCAGCAGCTTGGCCAGGTCTTTGGCCAGCAGGCTGATCGACTGGGCCGGCTTTTCGCCGCCGTAGATCACGGCAGGAACCAGGCTCTCGTTACGACGCAGGCGGCGGCTCGCACCTTTCCCCAGGTCGGAACGCACGTCGGCATTCAGGGCAAAATTGATCATTACAGTTCTCCAAATAGACCAAACCGTCCGAAGCGCTTGCGACCAGCGTGCGGACGGTTGGGCAAAAAGCCCCACACGTGGCGGGGCACTTGTCGTTCAGGGATGTTCCGCTTAGCGGAACATCGCGCTGATCGATTCTTCGTTGCTGATGCGGCGAACCGCTTCGGCGATAACAGGGGCCATGTCCAGCTGACGGATGCGGGAGCAGGCCTGGGCCGCGGCGGACAGCGGGATGGTGTTGGTCACCACCAGTGCGTCCAGCACGGAGTTTTCCAGGTTCTCGATGGCGCGACCCGACAGCACCGGGTGGGTGGCGTAGGCGTAGACCTTCGAGGCGCCGTGCTCCTTCAGTGCCTTGGCGGCATGGCAGAGGGTGCCGGCGGTGTCGACCATGTCGTCGACCAGCACGCAGGTGCGGCCGTCGACATCGCCGATGATGTGCATGACTTCGGAAACGTTGGCTTTCTCACGACGCTTGTCGATGATTGCCAGGTCGACGCCCAGGCTCTTGGCCACGGCACGGGCGCGAACCACGCCACCGATGTCCGGGGACACGATCATCAGGTTCTCGAAGCGCTGATCCTGAATATCGTCAGTCAGCACCGGCGAACCGTAGATGTTGTCCACTGGTACGTCGAAGAAGCCCTGGATCTGGTCGGCGTGCAGGTCGACGGTGAGCACGCGGTCGATACCGACCACGGTCAGCATGTCGGCCACCACCTTGGCGCTGATTGCCACGCGGGCGGAGCGCGGGCGGCGATCCTGGCGGGCATAGCCGAAGTAGGGGATGACAGCGGTGATACGCGTCGCCGAGGAACGGCGGAAGGCGTCAGCCATCACCACCAGTTCCATCAGGTTGTCGTTGGTCGGTGCGCAGGTCGGCTGGATGATGAAAACATCCTTGCCACGCACGTTCTCGTTGATCTCGGCGCTGATTTCGCCGTCGGAGAACTTGCCTACGGAAGCATCGCCCAGGGGGATATGCAGCTGACGCACGATGCGACGAGCCAGATCGGGATTGGAGTTCCCCGTGAAGACCATCATCTTGGACACGCGCAGTACCTGCCTGGTGTGGTTCCGATGAAAAAAGCTGTTCAAAAAGGCCGGCTTTCTGAACAGCTTTCGAGTATATGGCAGGGGCGGCTGGATTCGAACCAACGCATGGCAGGATCAAAACCTGCTGCCTTACCGCTTGGCGACGCCCCTAAAGTATTTGTCGAATGCTGGGAGGTTAATGGCAGGGGCGGCTGGATTCGAACCAACGCATGGCAGGATCAAAACCTGCTGCCTTACCGCTTGGCGACGCCCCTGTATCGCGTCCCGCATTCACTTCCGAGTTACCGTTTCCAGCTTGCGGTGCAAAGGAGACCTGTTGCAGCCGCGAGCAATGAAGCTCGGCAGGGTGTCCGGAAGTTGGCGCGAGACTTTATCAGCATCGGCCTGGTTTGGGAAGCTCCCAAACACGCAAGCTCCGGTTCCGGTCATCTTCGCATCAACAAATTTGTTGAGCGTTTTCAGGGCGTTACGCACTTCGGGGTAACGCTTCTCGACAACCGGTTGGCAGTCGTTATGACCACCCCCCTCGGGAAGGCTGCGAACTGTAATGGCGGGGGTATCGCGTGTCAACTCGGGCGCGGCAAAAACTTCCGCGGTGCTGACATTGACCTGCGGGATTGCCACCAGGAACCAGGGTTCGGCCAGCTCGACCGGTTGCAGCTGTTCGCCCACACCTTCGGCGAAGGCCGCGCGGCCGCGCACGAACACCGGTACGTCGGCACCCAGCGCCAGGCCCAGCTCGGCCAGGCGCTCTTCACCCAGGTGGGTCTGCCACAGGTGATCGAGGCCGAGCAGGGTAGTGGCGGCATCCGAGCTGCCGCCACCGATGCCGCCCCCCATGGGCAGGCGCTTGTCCAGCCAGATATCGGCGCCCAACCTAGTTGCGGAGGCTTCCTGCAGGCGCCTGGCGGCGCGCACGATCAGGTTGCTGTCATGCGGCACGCCAGGCACCCCGGTGTGCAGCCGGATCTCGCCGTCCTGGCGCAGGGCGAAGCCCAGTTCGTCGCCGTAGTCGAGGAACTGGAACAGCGTCTGCAGCAAGTGATAGCCGTCGGCACGGCGGCCGAGGATATGCAGCATCAGGTTGAGCTTGGCCGGCGCGGGGAGGATCAGTTCGGCGTGATCGGGTATGGCTGGGGTCGTCATGGGGGTTCGATGCGGTAGCGGCAGTGGTCACCCCTCTCCCGTTTACGGGAGAGGGGAAGGGGGAG
>NZ_BATI01000024.1 GCF_000467105.1 Aquipseudomonas alcaligenes NBRC 14159 | reverse complement strand
ACGAAACGCCACCCACTCGGGTGGCGTTTTCGTTTGTGGCCGCAAGGCCATGAAAAAGCCCCGCATCAGCGGGGCTTTTTCGTTTCAGTGCTGGGCGCTGTCGTCGGGCAGGGCCAGCAGCTGTTTTTCCCGGTTCCAGTCGAACGGCTCGTCGTTTTCCTCGGCCTCGAAGCGGCGCTCGTCGAGGCGCTGGTAGAGGGCGATTTCTTCATCCGGCATGAAGTGCAGGCAGTCGCCGCCGAAGAACCACAGCAGGTCGCGCGGCACCAGATGGGCGATCTGCGGGTAGCGATGGAACACCTGGCTGATGATGTCCTGGCCCAGGTACTGGCTGCTCTCCGGATCGCTGGGCAGCTGCGCGACCAGCTCGTCGAAGCGTTCGAGGAACAGCGCGTGGCTGTCGTCCTCCACCTGTTCGGCTTCGCCCAGGGCGACCAGGATGCCGCGCAGGTGGGCGAGCAGGGCGAGGTGATGGTCGAGGTAGTGGGTAGCCATGGTGCGAGTCCTGAAAACATGAACGGACGCGGATTATAGAGAGGCACACCGCGCGGCGACAGGGCCGCCATGCTTGGCCGGATTGCCGCTTTCGGCACGGGGTGGCGCCGTTAGACTGGGGCAAACAGGGAGACATGCATGCACGCCAGCCTCAGCCCCGCCCGCTTCATCGACAGCGATCACCCGCTGGTCATCGACTTCGCCGAGCGCTGGCGCGGTGCCAGCCGCGACCCGCGCGAACAGGCGGTCAATCTGTATCGGGCGGTGCGCGACGAGATCCGCTACAACCCCTACGTATTCAGCGCCGACCACGACACGCTCAAAGCCAGCCACGCGCTGGCGGCGGGGGAGTCCTACTGCGTGCCCAAGGCCCTGCTGCTGGCGGCCTGTGCGCGGCACTGCGGGATTCCCGCGCGCATCGGTCTGGCCGACGTGCGCAATCACCTGTCCACCCCGCGCCTGATCGAGATGCTGCGCAGCGAAGTGTTCGCCATGCATGGCTACACCGAGCTGTTCCTTGAGGGGCGCTGGGTCAAGGCCACGCCCGCCTTCAACCTGGCACTGTGCCGGATGTTCAAGGTGGCGCCGCTGGAGTTCGACGGGCGCGCGGACAGCGTATTCCATCCCTTCAACGCCAAAGGCGAGCGCTACATGGAGTACCTGGTCGACCACGGCCAGTTCGACGATCTGCCGGTGGAGCTGTTCTTCGCTCACCTGCGCCAGTGCTACCCGCACCTGTTCGAGGTGGATTCGGCCTTCCTGCGCGGCGACCTGCAGGCCGAAGTCGCCGCCATGAAGCGCGTCGATAGCTGACATCAGTTCGGCGGGCTTCTTTTCGCGGCGCCGAGCGGGCAGGCTAGTCTGTAACCAGAGGTTGCAAATAGCCGCGCGCGACCTTATCTAAGCCATCCCCTTGCCGAAGTAAGCGCACAACATGACCTCTGCACTGTCCATCCGGCAGCTGACCAAGACCTACGCTAATGGCTTCCAGGCCCTCAGGGGCATCGACCTGGAGGTGGAAGAGGGCGACTTCTTCGCCTTGCTGGGCCCCAACGGCGCCGGCAAGTCCACCACCATCGGCATCCTCTCCACCCTGGTGAACAAGAGCGGCGGCACGGTCGAGGTGTTCGGCCACGACCTCGATCGCGACCCCTCCGGCCTCAAGCGCTGCCTGGGCGTGGTGCCGCAGGAGTTCAACTTCAACCAGTTCGAGAAGTGCTTCGACATCCTCACCACCCAGGCCGGCTACTACGGCATCCCGCTCAAGCTGGCCAGGGAGCGCGCCGAGCAGTACCTGACCCAGCTCGGCCTGTGGGACAAGCGCAACAACGCCTCGCGCGAGCTGTCCGGCGGCATGAAGCGCCGCCTGATGATCGCCCGCGCGCTGATCCACCAGCCGCGCCTGCTGATCCTCGACGAGCCCACCGCCGGCGTGGACATCGAACTGCGCCGCTCGATGTGGAGCTTCCTCACCGAGCTAAACCAGCAGGGCATCACCATCATCCTCACCACCCACTACCTGGAGGAGGCCGAGCAGCTCTGCCGTAACATCGGCATCATCGACCACGGCCGCATCGTCGAGCGCTCCAGCATGAAGGACCTGCTGAAGACGCTGCACGTGGAAACCTTCCTCCTCGACCTCAAGGAAGCGACCCTGGTCATGCCGCAGCTGAGTGGCTACCCGGCGCAGCTGGTCGACGACCACACCCTGGAAGTGCAGGTGGAGAAGAGCCAGGGCATCAACGATCTGTTCCGCCAGCTGGCGGCGCAGAAGGTCGAGGTGCTCAGCCTGCGCAACAAGAGCAACCGCCTGGAGGAGCTGTTCGTCTCCCTGGTCGAGAAGAACCTGGAAAAGGTGGCCAAATGAGCCCGGAACTCGCCTCCAACTGGGTCGCCCTGCAGACCATCGTGCGCCGCGAAGTGCGGCGCTTCATGCGCATCTGGGCGCAGACCCTGCTGCCGCCGGCCATCACCATGGCCCTGTACTTCGTGATCTTCGGCCGCCTGATCGGCAGCCAGGTCGGCGGCGTGGGGCAGTACTCCTACATGGAGTTCATCGTGCCCGGCCTGATCATGATGTCGGTGATCACCAACTCCTACAGCAACGTGGTGTCGAGCTTCTTCTCCAGCAAGTTCCAGCGCAACGTCGAGGAGCTGCTGGTGTCGCCGGTATCGCCGCACACCATCCTCATCGGCTACACCATCGGCGGTGCGCTGCGCGGCCTGGCGGTGGCCTTCATCGTCACCCTGCTGTCGCTGTTCTTCACCCAGCTGCAGGTGCATCACCTGGGCGTGACGGTGCTGGTGATCCTGCTCACCGCCATCACCTTCTCCTTGGGCGGTTTCATCAACGCGGTGTATGCGCGCAACTTCGACGATATCTCGATCATCCCGACCTTCGTACTGACGCCGCTGACCTACCTGGGCGGGGTGTTCTACTCGATCAGCCTGCTGCCCGAGTTCTGGCAGACGGTGTCGTTGGCCAACCCGATCCTGCACATGGTCAACGCCTTCCGCTACGGCATCCTCGGCGTGTCCGACATCAATATCGGCATTGCCATCGGCATGATGCTGCTGGCCAGCACGGTGCTCTACGTCGTCTGCATTCGCCTGCTGAAGAGCGGCCGCGGCATGCGCCAGTAAGCATCGCGTAACATTTTCGGCGGTCGGCAAGCCCGGTCGGCATCGTTAGACTCGACCGCTTGGACAACAAGAGGTCGCTCGATGACTATCCGCCGCCGTCACGCCCTGTTCATCGCTTCCCTGCTCGCCATCGCCGCGCCTGCGGCCCTGGCCGAGCGACCTCCACTGGTGGAAGTGGTGCAGCCCGAGCGAGCGCTGGTGCGCGACGAGCTGGTGACCTTCGGCTCGCTGCGTTCGGACGAGTCGACCATGATCCGTCCGGAAGTCGACGGCCGCGTCGCCAGCCTGCAGTTCCGTGAGGGCCAGGCGGTCAAGGCCGGTGATCTGCTGGTCAGCCTGGATGACGCCATCGCCCGCGCCGAGCTGGCCCAGGCTCGCGCCAACCTGGACCTGGCCGAGAAGAGCTTCGAGCGCACGCAGATGCTGTTCAAGCGCGGCGCCAGTAATGCGCAGACCCTCGACGAGGCGCAGTCGCAGCTGCAGGCGGCGCGCGCCAGCCTGGCCCTGGCCCAGGCGCGCTTGGACAAGACGCAGATCCGCGCGCCCTACGACGGCGTGCTCGGCCTGCGCCTGGTCAGCGCTGGCGACTACCTCAGCGCCGGCGACAATATCGTCAACCTGGAAGTGCTCGACCCGCTCAAGGTGGACTTCCGCATCCCGCAGAAGGCGGTCAGCCAGGTGCGCCTGGGCCAGGCCATCGAGTTGAGCCTGGACGCCTATCCCGGCGAGCGTTTCCGTGGCGAGATCATCGCCCTCAACCCGCGCCTGGACGAAGTCGGCCGCAGCCAGGCGCTGCGCGCGCAGGTGGCCAATGCCGACCAGCGCCTCAAGCCCGGGCAGTTCGTCAAGGTCTCGGTGATCCTCGCCGAGCGCCCGCAGGCCCTGCTGATTCCGGAAGAGGCGGTGATGCCGCTGGGTCAGTTGCTGTTCGTCAACCTGGTGGTGGACGGCAAGGTCGAGCGCCGGCAGATCCGCCTGGGCCAGCGCCAGCGCGGCAAGGCCGAGGTGGTCGAGGGTCTGGACGGCAGCGAGACGCTGATCAGTGCCGGCTGGCAGAAGGTCGCGCCGGGCCGCGAGGTGCGCAGCGAACCGCGGGGTGAGTTGCAATGACCCTGTCCGACATCTGCATCCGCCGGCCGGTGTTCGCCACCGTGCTGTCGCTGATCATCGTGCTGCTCGGCCTGCTGGCCTACCAGCGCCTGGCGGTGCGCGAATACCCCAACATCGACGTGCCGATCGTCACGGTCAACGTCATGTACCCCGGCGCCAGCCCGGAGATCATGGAGTCGCAGGTCGCCCAGCCGGTCGAGGACGTGCTCTCCGGCATCGAGGGCCTGGACTTCGTCAGCTCCATCAGCCGCTCGGAGAACACCCAGATCACCGCGCAGTTCCGCCTCGGCACCGACTCCGACGAGGCGGCCAACGACGTGCGCGACCGCCTGGGCCGGGTGCGCAGCCTGCTGCCGGACGAGATCAACGAACCGATGGTGCAGAAGGTCGAGGCCGACGCCCAGCCGGTGATCTGGCTGGCCTTCTACAGCGAGCGTTTCTCCGCCATGGAGATCACCGACGTGATCGAGCGGGTGGTGCAGGATCGTCTGCAGACCATTCCCGGCGTGTCCGAGGTGCTGATCCGCGGGGCGCGCACCTATGCCATGCGCATCTGGCTGGATCCGGAGAAGCTGGCCGCGCATGACCTGACGGTGCAGGACGTGGAGGACGCCCTGCGCCGGCAGAACGTGGAGATTCCCGCCGGGCGCATCGAGTCGGTGCAGCGCGAGTTTTCCGTGCTGGCGGAGACCGACCTGCGGACCCCCGAGCAATTCAACCAGTTGATCCTCGACGACTCGCGCGGCTACCTGCTGCGCCTGGCCGACGTCGGCTACGCCGAGATCGGCGCCGCCGACGAACGCACCCTGGCGCGCTTCAATGGCCGCTCGGCGGTGGCCGTGGGGATGATCAAGCAGGCCACGGCCAACCCGCTGGACATCTCCGATGGCCTGGAGCAGGCGCTGCCGAGCATCCGCAAGCTACTGCCCGAGGGCATGGAGATGCAGGTGTCGAACGACAACTCGCAGTTCATTCGCGAGTCGATCGACAACGTCTACACCACCATCTGGGAAGCGGTGCTGCTGGTCATCCTGATCATCTTCCTGTTCCTCCGCTCGCTGCGCGCCACCCTGATCCCGCTGGTAACCATCCCGGTGTCGCTGATTGGCGCCTGCGCGCTGATGGCGCTGATGGGCTTCTCCATCAACACCCTGACCCTGCTGGCCATGGTGCTGGCTATCGGCCTGGTGGTGGACGACGCCATCGTGGTGCTGGAGAACATCCACCGGCACATCGAGCAGGGCATGCGCCCCCTGCAGGCGGCCTTTGTCGGCAGCCGCGAGATTGCTTTCCCGGTGATCGCCATGACCCTGACCCTGGCCGCGGTGTACGCGCCGATCGGCTTCATGCAGGGCACGACGGGAAAACTCTTTACCGAATTCGCCTGGACCCTGGCCGGTGCCGTGCTGGTGTCCGGCTTCGTCGCCCTGACCCTGTCGCCGGTGATGTGCGCCTACCTGCTCAAGGCGCATTCGCCGCAGCAGCACCACAGTCGCCTGTACAACCTCATCGAGCGCGGTCTGGAGGGGCTGAATCAGGGCTATGGGCGCCTGCTGCAGCGGGTGCTGCGCGCCTGGTGGCTGATGCTGGTGGTGCTGGCAGCGATGCTCGCCCTGTGCGCCTGGCTGTTCCTCGGCCTGCGCAGCGAGCTGGCGCCAACCGAGGACACCGGCACCATAGTCGGCTCGATCAACGGCCCGGACGGCGCCACCCTCGGCTACACCAGCCGCTACGCCAAACAGCTGGAGGAGGCCTACGCCTCCATCCCCGAGGCCAACCGCTACATGGTCATAGTCGGTTTCCCCACGGTGGCCCAGGGCCTGTCGTTCATGAAGCTGGAGGACTGGGACGAGCGTGAGCGCAGCCAGTTCGAGATCCGCGACGAGCTGCTGCCCAAGCTGCAGGACATCCCCGGCGTGCGCGCCTTCCCGATCAACCGGCCGCCGCTGGGGCAGAGCGCGCGTAACCAGCCGGTCAACTTCGTCATCCGCTCCTCGCTGGAATACGCCGAGCTGCAGCCCTACGTCGAGCAGTTGCTGGCCGAGGTGCGCGACTACCCGGGCCTGGAAAGCCTGGACAGCGACCTTAAGCTCAACACGCCGCAGCTCAAGGTCACGGTCAACCGCGAGCAGGCGGTGGCGGTGGGCACTGACGTGGCCACCATCGGTCGCAGCCTGGAGAGCCTGTTCGGCAGCCGCCAGGTGACCCGCTTCAAGCAGAACGGCGAGCAGTACGACGTGCTGGTGCAGTTGCAGGACGTCGACCGCAGCAACCCGGACGACCTCAACCGCGTCTACGTGCGCGGTCGCGACGGCAGCATGGTGCAGCTGTCCAACCTGATCGAGGTGCGCGAGACGGTGGCGCCGCGCGAGCTCAATCACTTCAACCAGCTGCGCGCGGTAACGGTCACCGCCAACGTCGGCTCCGGCTACACCCTGGGCCAAGCGCTCGATCACCTGGAGGAGCGGGCGCGGGCGATCTTCCCGCCTGACACCCAGTTCGACTACACCGGTACCTCGCGTGACTTCAAGGAGTCCGAGAGCGGGATGGCGCTTATCTTCGTGCTGGCCCTGGTGTTCATCTTCCTAGTGCTGGCGGCGCAGTTCGAGAGCTTCCTCGACCCGCTGATCATCCTGTTCAGCGTGCCGCTGTCGATGGCCGGCGCGCTGCTGGCGCTGACCCTGTTCGGCGGCACCCTGAACATCTACTCGCAGGTCGGCCTGGTGACCCTGATCGGGCTGATCACCAAGCACGGCATCCTTATCGTCGAGTTCGCCAACCACCTGCTGCGCGAAGGCCGCGATTTGGGCGAGGCGGTACTGGAGGCGGCGCTGCAGCGCCTGCGGCCGATCCTGATGACCACCGGCGCGATGGTCCTCGGCGCGGTACCCCTGGCTATCGCCAGCGGCGCCGGCGCCGAGAGCCGCCAGCAGATCGGCATGGTCATCGTCGGCGGCCTGCTGGTGGGCACCTTCTTCACCCTGTTCGTGGTGCCGACGCTGTACATGCTGCTGCGCCGCTGGCGGCCGATCAAGGTGGAGCGGGGCGAGGTTGGGTTGGCTTAGGTTGTTTGCAGGCTGGGGGTGGTTGCTAATGGCCAGGAGGGGCTGTTTGGCTTGTAAATAGATCTGTGCCTCATTGCCTAACTACCCCGCTCTTTACCATATTAGTCAGCCAGCTCTGTTAAGGGGCGGAAGTTCCCCGTAAGTGGCGAAGTATTCCTCTAACGCCTGGCTTTCTGTGGCTCGGGGCGAATCTGAGCTAATCAATGAAATCACAAGCTGCTCATAGGGGAATGCTTCAGAAATTGCTTTGTGTTTTTTTATTCGTACACCACATTCATGCCCTCGGGATAGGTGCTGTGGCGAGAGACTTTTCTTGAGATCTATGACTCGATCAATGAAGGATGCAGCCATTCCAATGTAGAGCACACCTTCTGAGTCTGTGCCCAGAAGTCGCTGCACCGGAATGGTTTCATCTGAGTCCACTGCTTGAAGGCACGCTACCTTGTATACGCCACCGGATGTTCCAAAGGATGACTCGATACGTTCCCAGAAGTCTGATGATGCAATTCGTGCTTTCATTGGGTCTCCTACTAATGCTGCATCAGTGACAAAAAATAAGACTAAATGGCGCTTCGGTTTTCGCTTCCATCCAGCCAAGTGACACAGTTTTTAGATTGCCAAATACCGTCTCGCAAATATGGCCGTATCGACAGTAGTCATCAAGAGACCAATCCCCTCCATGGATGAATACTCCGCACAATGTTGAGTAAGCATTGTTTTGGATACGCCATGCTTGTTGCGGTGCCTCATTTTCGAGTCTGACATCTAGGTCCGCTCTCAGCCAATCCGTGAATCCACTTGCAGAATGGCATGGACAGTTGCCAGTCAGAATTGAGTTGCAAATCTCATTGGCCTGCTTACTTGATACTCTGGATTTCCAGATGATTACCTTCGCTTCTGAGTCGAAAGTCGTCACATACATAGATAGTGTGTAGTTGAAATTATTAACTTTCATTAAAAATAACCCATTAACCCACATCATTGTCTCCAGTTTGTAGTCAGCCGCGTAACAGGTTTCAGGTCGCCCTAAGCGCCCGGTGACGGCAATTGAAGTGCACTGGATTTGTGGTTGCTGCTCTGTTTAATTCAGGCTTGAACGAGCAGTTCGACGATCCACCCGACCTGTTGGGTGAGCTCTTGCACCTTGTCTTCAGGTACGGCCTGCCGAGCCTGGGCGAAGTGGGTCAGGGTTCGTCGCTTCAGATGCAATAGGCGCTGCCATTTGGCCAGAAAGGCTGGGCTGCGCTTCTGTAATTGCAGTGGGCCGAAGTACAGCTCCTGGGTGCTATAGCGCACCGGCCCGGTGCGTTCGGCGACGATGATTTCGTAGTTGAAGCGGTTTTCCCGCAGTACTTCCTCGTGGAGGATGCGGTAGCCATTGTCCATCAGCCATTGGCGCAGGGGTTGCTCGCCGCCGTTGGGCTGCAGGATCAGGCGCTCGTAGCCGGTAAGGCGTGCCTTGTCGCGGTCGAGGATGTCGCGGATCGTCTCGCCGCCCATGCCGCAGAGGCTGATGGCGCTGATTCGGTCTTCCGGCTCGATCGCCGCCAGGCCATTGGCCAGACGCACGGCGATTCGCTGGCTCAGGCCATTTTCACGCACGGTTCGTTGCGCCGCGTGAAAGGGCGTCAACGCCACCTCGCCGGCCACCGCCGCCGCGATGACGCCGCGCGTCATCAAGGCTACGAGCAGATAGCCGTGATCCGAGCCGATATCGGCCAGCCGCGCGCCTGCCGGGATATGCGCCGCCACGCGCTCCAGGCGCTCGGACAATCTTTGTTCGTTCAACTGCTGCCTCTGCTCACCACGATCATCCGGCACGTCGGGCCGGAACGGCGGGCGATTCTGTCGGGCAACAGTGGGCCTGGCAAATTTCTGCGACCAATGCCCTGGCTCGGCGTGCAGGGGCGATGCACGTACATCCCTGCTCATGGGGGGGTGTATCGATTTAGCCGAGTGGAGATACAGCGGCGGACTGCTTTTGCCTCCTCTGCCTTTCACGGGAGAGGGCGAGCTGACCAATACCCTCTCCCCCAGCCCCTCTCCCACAAGTGGGAGAGGGGAGTTTCCGCGATCCGAAGTAGGCTCTTAGGCGGGAAACTCCAGGATAAAGCGCGTCCAGCCCTCGGCCGACTCGCAGCGAATCGCGCCACCGTGGGCCTGGACGATGGAGCGGGCGATGGCTAGGCCCAGCCCGGCGTGTTCGGCGCCGCCCTCGCGGCGTGCCGGGTCGGCGCGGTAGAAGCGGTCGAACAGGCGCTCGCGAAGATCCAAGGGGATCTCGGGGCCCTGGTTGGCCACCTCGATGCGCACCTTGGCACCCTGTTGCGCGCTGCTCAGGTGCAGCTCGCCGCCGCGCGGGGTGAAGCGCAGGGCGTTGTCGATCAGGTTGCTCAGGGCGCGGTGCAGCAGGGCGCGGTCGGCGCTCAGCGCGGCCTGGCCGTCAACGTGTAGGTGCACCCCGGCTTCCTCGGCCAGCGGGGTGAAGTATTCGGCCAGCGCCGTCAGTTCCCGCTCCAGGGCGAGCGTCTCGCGGCGGGTCTGCAGCAGGCCGTTGTCGGCCTTGGCCAGCAGCAGCATGTCGCCGACCATCTGCGCCAGGTGCTGCAGCTCCTCCAGGTTGGAGTGCAGGGCTTCCTGGTAGTCCTCCAGAGCGCGCGGCTGGCTGAGGATGACCTGGGTCTGGGTCAGCAGGTTGGACAGCGGCGTGCGCAGCTCGTGGGCGATGTCGGCGGAGAAGGCCGAGAGGCGGGCGAAGGCGTCTTCCAGGCGAGCCAGCATGGCGTTGAACGACGCGGCCAGCTCGCCCAGTTCGGCCGGCAGGGCGTCCGCCGGCAGGCGCGCGGTCAGCGAGCTGGCGGAGACCTGCTGGGTCACCCGGGTCATCTGGCGTAGCGGGCGCAGGCCGCGGCGCGCGACCCAGGCACCGAGCAGGGCGGTGGCCAGGGCCGAGAGGCCGACGCACAGCCAGATCAGCCGCTGCATCTGTTCGAGGAAGTGCTGGTGGTGGGTGATGTCCAGCAGCAGGGTCAGGCGCAGGTCGCCCTGCTTCGTGCTCATCACCCGGTAGGCGGTGTCCTGGTGATTCCAGTGCTGCGTGTGCGGCAGGCTGTCCGGCAGCGCGCGGCTGCTGAACCAGACCTGGCCGTCCGGCCCCTCGATGCGCAGCGCCAGTTCAGGGTGGCGCTGCAGTTCCTGTTCCAGCGCCGGGCGCCGCGCAACCAGCGCCGTGGTGCTGGTCACGCCCTGCAGCAGCTCGGTGAATACCGCCAGCTTGCCCTGCAGCTGCTGCTGGTCGAGTTCGATGAAGTGCATTTCGCTGGCGCGGCTGAACAGCGCGCCGGCCAGCAGCGCCACGGCGGCGGTGCAGGCGGCGAACAGCAGGGCGAGGCGGTTGGCCAGTGACATCAGGCGCGCGCCTCCAGCACATAGCCCATGCCGCGCACGGTGTGGATTAGCGGCTGGGCGAAGCCGTCGTCGACCTTGGCGCGCAGGCGGCGGATGGCTACCTCGATGACGTTGGTGTCGCTGTCGAAGTTCATGTCCCACACCTGCGAGGCGATCAGCGACTTGGGCAGTACCTCGCCCTGGCGGCGCAGCAGCAGTTCCAGCAGGGCGAACTCCTTGGCGGTCAGCTCGATGCGCTGGCCGCCGCGCTCGGCACGGCGGCGCAGCAGGTCGAGGCTCAGGTCGGCCAGCTGCAGGGTGTTGTCCTGCGGTGCGCCATTGCTGCGCCGCAACAGCGTGCGCACCCGCGCCAGAAGCTCGGTGAAGGCAAAGGGCTTGACCAGGTAGTCGTCGGCGCCGGCCTCCAGGCCGCGTACGCGGTCTTCCACCGCGTCGCGGGCGGTGAGAAACAGCACCGGCACGTCCAGCCCGGCCGCGCGCACGCTGCGCAGGATCTGCCAGCCGTCGCGGCCGGGCAGCATCACGTCGAGGATCAGCAGGTCATGCTCGCCGGACAGCGCCAGCTGCTCGCCGCTGACGCCGTCGCCGGCCAGCTCCACGGCGAAGCCAGCCTCGGCCAGGCCCTGGCGCAGGTACTGGCCGGTCTTGGGTTCGTCTTCGACGATCAGCAGCTTCATCGGGGCATTCGCAAGGCAGGGGCGTTGCCGGCTTTATACGCCAGGCGCCGGGCTGAATGAACCCAGCTGACAAAGTTGTAATCTTCGCGTCAGCTTGACGCCAGTTGCTGCGGCCTAGAGTGGGGCATCTTCCATCCCCGGAGCCTTACTCATGTCCGCACGTTTTGTTCTGCCGCTGCTCTGCGCCCTCAGCCTGCCGGCGCTGGCCGACCAGAGCCATCACACTTTCGGCAAGCCGGCCAAGGCTGCCGATGCCGATCGTACCGTCGAGATCACCCTGGGCGACATGTACTACGAACCGGCTTCGGTGCAGGTCAAGGCCGGCGAGACCGTGCGTTTCGTGCTGAAGAACGAGGGCGCGCTGCTGCACGAGTTCAGCCTGGGCGACGCCGCCATGCATGCCGAGCACCAGAAGCACATGTTGATGATGCAGCAGATGGGCATGCTGACGCCGACCGCCATGCAGCACGACATGAGCAAGATGGACCATAGCCAGCACGACATGAGCGGCATGCAGTACGGCAAGATGACTCACGACGACCCCAACACGGTGATGCTCGAACCGGGGCAGAGCGCCGAGCTGACCTGGACCTTCGCCCAGGCTACCGGCCTGGAGTTCGCCTGCAACATCCCCGGCCATTACCAGGCCGGCATGGTCGGTAACGTCGAGGTGCAGCCGTGAAACGCCTGCTACTTGCCGCCGGACTGCTGGGCCTGAGCCTGGTTGCCCAAGCTGGTCGTTATGAACTGGTGATCGACGAGGGCCTGGTGCGCTTCTCCGACGGCGTGCGGCCGGCGCTGACCGTCAACGGGCAGAGTCCGGCGCCGGAGCTGCGCTTCCAGGAAGGCGAAGAAGTGGAGATCGCCGTCACCAATAAGCTGGATCGCATGACCGCGCTGCACTGGCACGGCATCATCCTGCCCTACACCCAGGATGGCGTGCCGGGCATCAGCTTCCCCGGCATCCAGCCCGGCGAGACCTTCACCTACCGCTTCACCCTCAACCAGTCCGGCACCTACTGGTACCACGCCCATGCAGACTTCCAGGAGCAGGAGGGCATCTACGGCCCGCTGATCATCGAGCCGAAAAAACGCGAGCCGTACCGCTACGACCGCGAATACACCGTGCTGCTGTTCGACTGGCAGGACGAGAGGCCGGAACGCACCCTGGCCAACCTGAAGAAGCAGGCCGACTACTACAACGACCAGCAGCCGACCCTTGGCGATCTGTTCCGTGACGCCAAACGCGATGGCTGGGGCGCGGCGCTTAAGGACCGCTGGGACTGGGGCAATATGCGCATGGCCAAGACCGACATCGCCGATGTCAGCGGCTTCCGATTCCTGGTCAACGGCCGCGATACCGAGCAGAACTGGACTGCGCTGTTCAAGCCGGGCGAGCGGGTACGCCTGCGCATCATCAACGGCTCGGGCATGAGCTACTTCGATCTGCGCATCCCCGGCCTGGCCATGACCGTGGTGCAGGCCGACGGCAACGATGTGCAGCCGGTGGTGGTGGATCAGCTGCGCATTGCCGTGGCCGAGACCTATGACGTGATCGTCCAGCCGCGCGAGGACAAGGCCTATACCCTGTTCGCCGAGTCGATGGACCGGCGTGGCTATGCCCGCGCCACCCTGGCGCCGCGCCCCGGCATGCAGGGCGAGGTGCCGGCGCTACGCGAGCCGCGCCTGCTGACCATGGCCGATATGGGCATGGCCCATGCCGGGATGGATCATGGCGGTATGGCTGGTATGGATCATTCAGCCATGCAGGGCATGGATCATTCGAATATGGCGGGTATGGATCACTCGGCGATGGCCGGGATGGATCACGCGCAGATGGCCGGGATGGACCATGGCGCGATGAACCACGCGGCCATGGCCCAGGCGAACAATCCGGACTACGCCGCCGGCAGTGGTATCGCCCCCGAGCCGGTGGAGGGTGGACGGGTGCTGGTCTACGGCGACCTCAAGGCCATGCGTCCGGCCGCTGGTTACCGCGCGCCGGACCGCACCATCGAGCTGCAGCTGACCGGCAACATGGAGCGCTACTTCTGGTCGTTCAACGGCGTGAAGTACTCCGAGGCCGAGCCGATCCGCCTCAAGTTCGGCGAGCGGGTGCGCTTCCGCTTCGTCAACCAGACCATGATGAACCACCCCATGCACCTGCACGGCATGTGGATGCAGCTGGACAAGGGCAACGGCCAGTTCAACCCGCTCAAGCACGTGGTCAACGTGGTGCCGGGGCAGACCCTGGAAGTCGACGTGCCGGTCGATGCCATGGGTGAGTGGGCCTTCCACTGTCACCTGATCTACCACATGGGCAGCGGCATGTTCCGCAAGATCGTGGTGGAGGCGGCCGATGGCAGTACCCAGCCGTTCTATAGCGAGCAACCAGCGGCCAAGGAGAGCAAACATGCGCACCATTAATCTGCTGTCGGCGCTGCTGCTGGCCACCCCGGCGCTGGCCATGGAGCAACATATGGACGCCATGCCGGTGGCCAAGCTGGCCGTGGATCACCTGGAGCAGCGCTTCGACGGCGATGAGCAGGCGCTGGCCTGGGAGCTGGAGGCGACCTACGGCAACGACCTGCACAAGGCGGTGCTGAAAAGCAGCGGCGAGCGCGCTGATGGCGGCCCCACCGAGTCCAGCGAGACCCAGCTGCTGTACCGGCGCATGGCCAGCGAATTCTTCGATTGGCAGGCCGGCCTGCGTCATGACGACCAGCCGGGCCCTTCGCGCGCCTATGCGGTGCTCGGCCTCAAGGGGTTGGCGCCGCAGTGGATCGAGCTGGACGCCAACTTGTTCGTCAGCGAACGCGGCGACCCCTCGATGCGCGTCGAAGCCGAGTACGAGCTGCTGCTGACCCAGCGCTGGGTGCTGGAACCCAAGCTGGAGTACGACCTGGCGCTGGCCGACGACCGTGATCTGGGCGTCGGCGCCGGTGGCAGCACCCTGGAGGCGGGCCTGCGCCTGAACTACCGGGTCAGCCCGCAGTTCTCGCCCTATGTCGGCTACGTCTGGGAGAAGAGCTACGGCCGCACCGGCGACTGGCTGCGCGAAGAAGGCGAGCACGACGAGGAGGGCGCCTGGGTAGTGGGGTTGAAGTTCTGGCTGTGAATCACCCCCACTCTCCTGTGGGAGAGGGAGTAAGCCCGCCTGTAGCCCGGATGCAATCCGGGAAGCAGGCTACTCCGTCACCGGATTGCATCCGGGCTACGGGGGACGAGAGGAGGGCGGGCATGGAGTACAATGCCCGCCGTTTTTCGTTTCTCAGGCCACCGCCATGCAGCATCCCGCCGAACACTCGCCGCTGGGCAAATCCAGCGAGTACGTTTCCCAGTACGCCCCCGAACTGCTGTTCCCCATTTCCCGCACCACCAAGTGGGCCGAACTGGGGCTGGAGGCCGGCAAGCTGCCGTACCAGGGCGTGGACTACTGGAACTGCTACGAGCTGTCCTGGCTGACGCCCTCCGGCAAGCCGGTGGTGGCCATCGGCGAGTTCGCCATCCCGGCCGACTCACCGAACATCATCGAGTCCAAGTCGTTCAAGCTCTACCTCAACTCGCTGAACCAGAGCGCCTACGCCGACGCGGCGGAGGTCGAGCGGCTGCTGGCGCGCGACCTGTCGGCCTGCGCCGGTGCGCCGGTGCGCGTGCGTGTGCGCAGCCTCGACGAGGTGGCCGCCGAGGGCGTGGCGAATTTGCCGGGGCGTTGCATCGACGACCTGGAGATCGCGGTCAGCGACTACGCCCATCCGCGGCCGGAGCTGCTGCGCTGCGCCGATCAGGTAGTGGAAGAGGTGCTCTACAGCCACCTGCTGAAATCCAACTGCCCGGTCACCGGCCAGCCTGACTGGGGCACGCTGGTCGTCGACTACCGCGGCCCGCGCCTGGAGGCGGCGAGCCTGCTGGCTTACGTGGTGAGCTTCCGCCAGCACCAGGATTTCCACGAGCAGTGCGTGGAGCGGGTGTTCCTCGACCTGCAGCGCCTGCTGCAGCCCGAGCGGCTGACGGTTTACGCACGCTATGTGCGCCGTGGCGGGCTGGACATCAACCCCTACCGCAGCACCGAGGCGATCACGCCGGACAACCGCCGCCTGGTGCGCCAGTAACGAAAAAGCCCGCGAATGCGGGCTTTTTGTTGGGCGGTCGGGCTAGATGCCCATGTTGGCCAGGCTCTGCAGGATATTGCGCAGGGTGCCGGTGAGGGTCGGGTGCTGGCTCTCGAAGCGCTCGACTGCCAGGTTGACGCCGTCGACCAGGGTGGCGTCTGGATCGCTGGCCAGCTCCTTGGCCAGTTTCAGGTCGATCTCCTGCATCAGCTCAAGCAGCGCGGCGCGGTCATCCGCGTCCAGCGGGGTATCGGCGGCGAGCTCTTCGCGCAGTTGCTGGAAATGTTGCTGCAGGCGTGCGGACATGGTCGTCTCCTTCTGGGCTACTGCAGAGTTGACCCGAACATCGTGTGCGGGTTCGCTCCCTCTGCCTGAAGGTTAATCCATGGCACCTGCGCCTGCCTGATCCAGGACAAGTTTTGGATGTCAGGGTTTTTCGCCCTTGCTGCGGCGTATGGCCAGGTCATCCAGGCAGGCGGGTAGCTCACCGGGGTGGTCGATCACCGAGTGTGCGCCGAGGCGGTACAGCTCCAGGGTGGCCTGGGCGCGCAGTTTCTCGCGCTCGGCGGCGGACAGCGCCTGCCAGTCGCCCAGCGCCAGGCCGCACAGCGGGCCGCAGGCGGCCAGGCCGACGCACCAGAGCCCGGCGTTAAGCCCGGCCTGCAGAAGGCGTGGCTCGCTGGCGATCAGCACGCAGCCGTCCAGGCGCTCCACTTCGAGTTCGCCGAGGGCCTGCCAGATGGCATCCGGCGCCGGCCAGCGGCGCGCAGTCTGCTGGCGACAACCGCGAACGCCGCGTGGCAGGGCGCTGGCCAGGATCTGAGTGACGGACTCTGGCAGTTCGTCCAGCCAGGCGTGGGGCAGATGGCGGGTATGCAGCTGCTGCAGCAGCTCGACTATCCCGGGCAGGGTCTCGGCGCGTTCGGCGGCGCTGGCTTGCAGCGCCGGCAGCAGGCGCGGGTGCTGGGGATCGCTCAGGCCGCTGTGTTGCAGGGCGATCGGCAGGGTGCGGGCGCCATGGTCGACCAGGCAGCCGGTGAGGCCGAAGAGCAGGGCAGTGAACGGGGACTCTGGCATGCGACTCGTTTCCCGAAGCGGTCGGGGCAGGCTAACGAGCGCGTATGACGATCCGGTTACGCGCCCATGACCTGGCGCAGGTCCTCTGGCACCGGCACCGAGGTGCCGCTGGCATGGTCGATCCAGACCAGCTTGCAGTGGCCCTCGCCGTAGCAGTTGTGCGGATCTTCCAGGGTGCGCAGGCGGTGCTCCACCACCAGGCTGCTGCGCCCGACCGCGCCGGCGTAGAGCTCGATCACCACGGTGGCCGGGTGCACCACCGGCTTCAGGTAGGTGTGCAACGTCTGCAGGACCACCGATCCCTGAGGTGCATGATCGATGTGGATGCCGACGCGGGTGAACCAGTCCACCCGTGCCTCCTGGACGTATTCCAGGTACACGGTGTTGTTGACGTGGCCGTAGTTGTCCATGTCGCCCCAGCGCACGGGAATATGGGCGGTGTGGAGTAGGCGTTTATCCGGCATGCTGGAGTCCGCTATGCTGCTGCCTTATCAGGCCGCGATGTTTATACTGCGCGGCCTGGAAAGATTTCCGGCTGGCCACGCGCCGCCACACTACTGATGCGATGGGGAGACTGCAAATGCGAGTGATCGAAGCGAGCTGGCTCGATCGTCTGGGCCGCCTGTGCGCTTGCGCCGTGCTGGCCGTACTGCCGCTGGCGGCGAATGCCGCCGATGAAGACCCCTGGGAAGGTTTCAATCGCCCGGTGTTCAGCTTCAACGACACCCTCGACACCTATGCGCTGAAGCCCGTGGCCAAGGGTTATCAGGCGGTTACCCCGCAGTTCTTCGAAGATGGCGTACATAACGTATTTCGCAATATCGGCGACGTCACCAACCTGGCCAACAACCTGTTGCAGGGCAAGGTGCACGACGCCGGCGTCGACGGCGGCCGCCTGATCTTCAACACCACCTTCGGTCTGCTCGGCTTCTTCGACGTGGCCAGCGAGATGGGCCTGCAGCGCAACGACGAAGACTTCGGCCAGACCCTGGGTGCCTGGGGCCTGGGCAGTGGTCCGTATCTGGTGGTGCCGTTCCTCGGCCCGAGCAGCCTGCGCGACGCGCCGGCCAAGATCCCGGACAGCTTCCTCGGCCCTTACCCCTACATCGACCATGTGCCGACGCGCAACGTCACCCGCGCGGTGAATGTGGTCGATACCCGCGCCAGCCTGCTGTCGGCGGAGAAGATGGTCTCCGGTGACAAGTACATCTTCGTCCGCAACGCTTACCTGCAGAACCGCGAGTTCCGGGTGAAGGACGGCGAGGTGGTGGACGACTTCTGATTCGTCCAGCGCAAACAGCAGAAAGGCGGCCTAGGCCGCCTTTCTCGTTTCAACTCATCGACAGTATCGCCAGGCCGATCGCTGTGCGGCCATCTTCGAGTGGGGTAACGCGCACCACTTCGGCGTGGGCGTCGAGGCCCTTGAGTTCGCTGTGTTCGGACGGAATGTGCACTTTCACCTGGTCACCCATGGCGACCTGGCAGTTGGCCTCCACCTGCATACCGGTGCTGGACAGGTCGAGGCACAGGGCCTGGATTTCCTTGCCGGCGTGATGCAGGGTGACCGGGGTTTCGAGTTGCATGCGGATGAAGTCACGCTTCTCGCTGTAGGCACGATCATTCTGGCTCATGGACCCTATCCTCTTGTTTTAAGGGCGCTCCCCGAGGGTCTTATAACCCCCGCCGATTTGAGGTGTAAAGGCGCTGGGCGACAATCGGCAGGCGGCTTGAATCACCTGGAAGATGGGAGTACCGTCTGCGCCGTGAATCGTCCGAGTACAGCTGTTTTTCTGTGTGCGGATGGCAAATTCAATCATTTTCCGGCGTCGTTTGCCTGGATGGCCCATGCACAAACCCAGCGCCAAGCTGCTGCTTATCGATGATGACGAGGTGGTGCGAGCGAGTCTCGCCGCCTATCTAGAGGACAGTAGTTTCCAGGTGCTGCAGGCCGGAAACGGGCTGCAGGGGCTGGAAGTGTTCGAACGCGAACAGCCCGACCTGATCATCTGCGACCTGCGCATGCCGCAGATCGACGGCCTCGAACTGATCCGCCGGATTAGTCAGATCAACAGCGAGATGCCGGTCATCGTGGTGTCCGGTGCCGGGGTCATGAGCGACGCGGTGGAAGCCCTGCGTCTGGGCGCTGCCGACTACCTGATCAAACCCCTCGAAGACCTGGCCGTGCTGGAGCACTCGGTGCATCGCGCGCTGGATCGGTCGCGCCTGCGCCTGGAGAACCAGCGCTACCGCGAGAAGCTGGAGGCGGCCAACCGCGAGTTGCAGGCCAGCCTGCACCTGCTGCAGGAAGATCAGAACGCCGGGCGTCAGGTGCAGATGAACATGCTGCCGACCACGCCCTGGGAGGCGGACGGCCTGCATTTCGCCCATCAGATCATTCCGTCGCTGTACCTGTCCGGCGATTTCGCCGACTACTTCCGTGTCGACGAGCACCGGGTCGCCTTCTACCTGGCCGACGTTTCCGGCCATGGCGCTTCTTCGGCCTTCGTCACCGTGCTGCTCAAGTTCATGACCACGCGTCTGCTCTACGAGTGGCGGCGTAATGGCGTGTTGCCCGAGTTCAAGCCGTCCGATGTGCTCGGCCATATCAACCGTGGCCTGATCAACTGCAAGCTGGGCAAGCATGTGACCATGCTGGGCGGGGTGATCGACCTGCAGAGTGGTCAGCTGACCTACAGCATCGGCGGGCATCTGCCGCTGCCGGTGCTGTTCAGCGAGGGCGAGGCCCGCTATCTAGAAGGTCGTGGTCTGCCGGTGGGGTTGTTCGAAGAGGCCAGTTACAACGACCTGGTGATGCAGCTGCCGCCATCCTTCAGCCTGAGCATGATGTCCGACGGCATTCTGGACCTTTTGCCCGGCGACACGCTCAAAGAGAAGGAAGCCGCGCTGCCCAGACTGGTCAGCGAGGCCGGAGGCACGCTGGATGGCCTGCGCCAGGTGTTCGGGCTGGCCAATCTGCGCGATATGCCGGATGATATTGCCTTGCTGGTGTTGAGCAGGAACCTTGCATGAATCCTGGGAATAGCCCCGGTAGGATCCAGTTCGCCGAGCAGGACGGTACCTTCGTTCTGAAGTTCATTGGCGAAGTCCGCCTGACCCTGTGTTCGGCGCTGGATTCAACAATCGAAAAAATCTTCTCGGCGCTGAATTTCTCGGCGATCGTGATCGATCTGACGGAAACCCGCAGTATCGATAGCACCACTCTCGGGCTGCTGGCCAAGCTGTCCATTCTGTCGCGGCAGAAGATCGGCCTGTTGCCCACCGTGGTCACCACCCACGAGGACATCACCCGTCTGTTGCAGTCGATGGGCTTCGATCAGGTGTTCAACATCGTCGATCGCCCGATTCCCTGCCCGGAGTGCCTGAGTGACCTGCCGTCGCAGGATCAGTCGGAAGAGGTGGTCAAGGCCAAGGTACTGGAAGCGCACCGCATCCTGATGGGGCTCAACGAGTCCAACCGCGAGGCCTTTCACGACCTGGTGAACGCGCTCGAGCGCAGCTGACCGAGCCAACGCGCATTAAAAAAGGGCGATATCCCCGCGGATATCGCCCTTTTTGTTTGCGCCGGGACTAGCGGCGAGCGGCCAGCAGCGCCTCCAGTTTTTCCTGGTCGCGGGCGAACAGGCGGATGCCTTCGGCCAGCTTCTCGGTGGCCATGGCGTCTTCGTTCATGGCCCAGCGGAAGGCGCTCTCGTCCAGTGCCTGGCGTGCTTCGCCAGTGCCGGGGGTGAGGATGCGCGGCAACTGGCCCTGGTCGTCGGCCAGCTGCTGCAGCAGCTCTGGGCTGATGGTCAGGCGGTCGCAGCCGGCCAGCTGCTCGATCTGCCCCAGGTTGCGGAAGCTTGCGCCCATCACCACGGTGCCGTAGCCGTTGGCCTTGTAGTACTGGTAGATGCGCGACACGGACTTCACGCCCGGGTCCTCGGCGCCGACGAAGTCGCGGCCCTCGGCCTTCTTGTACCAGTCGTAGATACGTCCGACGAAGGGCGAGATAAGGAATACCCCGGCCTCGGCACAGGCCACGGCCTGGGCGAAGGAGAACAGCAGGGTCAGGTTGGTCTGGATGCCGGCCTTTTCCAGTTGCTCGGCGGCGCGGATGCCCTCCCAGGTCGAGGCGATCTTGATCAGCACGCGCTCGCGGCCGATACCGGCCTGGTCGTAGAGGCCGACAAGGCGCTCGGCGCGGCGCAGGGTGGCCTGGGTGTCGAAGGACAGGCGGGCGTCCACCTCGGTGGAGATGCGCCCCGGAATCACCTTGAGGATTTCCTGGCCGACGGCCACGCCGAAGCGGTCGCAGGCCAGGCCCGGGTCGCCAGCGCAGCCGGCCACGGCCTGGTCGAGCAGCTCGGCATAGCGTGGCAGGGCGGCGGCCTTGAGCAGCAGCGAGGGGTTGGTGGTGGCATCCACCGGCTTGAGTCGGCTGATGGCGTCGAGGTCGCCGGTGTCGGCGACCACGGTGGTGTACTGCTTGAGTTGTTCCAGCTTGGAGGTCATGACGAGGCCCTGTCGTTGCATGACCCCGACCTTACCCGAGCCACGCGGGGCGCTTCAACGTCTGGCTCGGGCTTTTCCGCTGCTGGGGGAGAGAAGCGCTGCCACGCGCGCTGGAATGACCGTTTCAGTGGCCGGCGAGCAGTTCGATGGCTTGGTCGAGCAGGGCCAGGGGGTCGGAGGTCTTGTGCACGTCCACCGAGAGCAACTGGCGGAAGCGCCGCGCTCCCGGAAAGCCCTGGGCCAGGCCCAGCACATGGCGGGTGATGTGGTGCATGGCGCCGCCCTCGGCGAGGTGTCGCTCGATATAGGGGCGCATGCGCGTCAGTGCCTCGGCGCGGCTGATCACCGGGCGGTCCAGGCCGAATAGCTGCTGGTCGACCTGCGCCAGCAGATAGGGATTGTGGTAGGCCTCGCGGCCAAGCATCACGCCGTCGAAGGTCTGCAGGTGCTGCTGGCACTCTTCGAGCGTCTTGATGCCGCCGTTGAGGATGATCTCCAGGTCCGGGAAGTCCTGCTTGAGCTGCGCGGCGACCTCGTAGCGCAACGGCGGGATCTCGCGGTTCTCCTTGGGCGACAGTCCTTCGAGAATGGCGATGCGCGCGTGCACGGTGAAGCTGGTGCAGCCAGCCTCGCGCACGGTGCCGACGAATTCGCACAGCTCGGCGTAGCTGTCGCGGCCGTTGATGCCGATGCGGTGCTTGACCGTGACCGGGATGTCCACCGCATCGCGCATGGCCCTGACGCAATCGGCCACCAGCTGCGGATGGCCCATCAGGCAGGCGCCGATCATGTTGTTCTGCACCCGGTCGCTGGGGCAGCCGACGTTTAGGTTGACCTCGTCATAGCCATGCGCCTGCGCCAGGCGCGCGCATGCAGCCAGATCCGCCGGGTTGCTGCCGCCCAGCTGCAAGGCCAGCGGGTGTTCGCAATCGTGGTAGCGCAGGAAGCGCTGGGTATCGCCATGCAGCAGGGCGCCGGTGGTGACCATCTCTGTGTAGAGCAGGGCGCGGCTGGACAACTGGCGCAGGAAGAAGCGGCAATGGCGGTCGGTCCAATCCATCATCGGGGCGACGGAGAAACGTCTTGCTACAGCTCGTTGATTTATAGTGAAAGCGCTCATCAGGGTGCCGTTTTGGCTTCTACAAGTGCCTTTAGTAGCACACGAAGCATGGAGTTTTGGGCATTATATAGTTGTCCTACCTTCGCTGTTGAAGGTGGTTTTGCTTCGCACTGTGGCTCTGGTAAACAAGGATGTACGATGCGGCTTTACGTTTTCGGCTTGGTACTTGGTTCAATCGCTACGATGCACAGTCAAGGGCTCTATGCTCAAGAGGCTCTGCTTGACCCTCTCGTTGTGTCGGAAAATCATTCAGAAACACGCCAGATCCGAGGTGTTTTGAAGGCCCGTGATCAGGCGGTTTTGTCCAGTGAACTTGCCGGGCGCATCGTTGACATGCCGTTTGCTGAAGCTCAGCGCTTCGCCAAGGGTGATGTTTTGGTTCGTTTCGACTGCAGTGCCTATCAGGCACAGCTCAACGCCGCGAACGCTGCAAGTCGTGCTGCCCGCGAGGAGCTGAAGAACAAGCAGCAACTGGCCGCGCTCAACTCCGTCGGCCGCTTCGAGGTGGCCCTGGCAGAGGCGCGCCAGGCGCAATCCCAGGCCGAGGCCCAGGTCTACCAGGTGCAGGTGCAGCGCTGCCAGGTGAAGGCCCCCTACGACGGCCAGGTGGTCAACCGCCGCGTGCAGCCCCATGAGAGCGTGCCCGGCGGCGCGCCGCTGCTGGAGGTGGTGGACAACCGCACCCTGGAGATCCACCTGCTGGTGCCCTCGCGCTGGATCGGTGCCCTCAAGCCGGGCCAGCCCTTCGAGTTCATCCCCGACGAGACTGGCACGCCGCTCAAGGCAGAGGTCAAGCGCCTGGGCGCGCGCATCGACGAAGGCAGCCAGACGCTGCTGCTGATCGGTGGACTGCCCGAGGGTGCACAGGGCCTGGTGGCCGGCATGAGCGGTAGTGCGCGCTTCCCGGAGGCGCGATGAACGCACCGGTGCCCGGTTTTGCTGAGCGTGTCTTCGCGGTCTTCCTCAGCCTACAGGCCCAGGCCCGACAGGCCGCTACGACAGAGCAACTGGCCTTCGCCATGGTCAACGACGGCCAGGGTCTGTTCGGCTACCGCCATGCGGCACTGTTGATTGCCGGCAAGGTCCGTGCCCTAACCGGCATCAGCGTGGTAGAGCCTAATGCCCCCTTCGTCGCCTTCGTCGAACGGGCGGCGGGGCCGCGCCTAGCCATTGGCCTGCTGGGCGAGCCCTGCATGGTCGACCCGGCCGCGCTGGACGAGAGCAGCCGCGACGACTGGCAGTCGCTGTCCGCGCCCCACGCCTTCTGGCTGCCGCTGAAGGACCGCCAGGGCGCCGTGTTCGGCGGCCTGTGGATCGCCCGCGACACCCCCTGGAGCGAGGCCGAGCAGGCTCTGTTGGTACAACTGGGCGGCACCTATGGTCACGCCTGGCTGGCCCTGCAGCCGCGCAAGCCCTGGCGCCTGCGCTGGCCGAAGAAGAAGCTCCTGGCGCTGGCCGCCGCGCTGGCCCTGGTGCTGCTGGTGCCGGTGCGCCAGTCGGTGCTGGCACCCGCCGAAGTGGTGCCCCAGGGCGGCCGTGTGGTGGCCGCGCCGCTGGACGGGGTAATCGCCCAATTCCTCGTCAAGCCCAACCAGAGCGTCGCCGCCGGTGACCTGCTGGTACTCTTCGACGCCACCACCCTCAAGGCCCAGGCCGATGTCGCCGAACGCGCCCTGGGGGTGGCCGAGGCGGAGCTGAAAGCCAACAGCCAGCGCGCCTTCGCCGATGCCGAGTCCAGCGCGCGCATCGACCTGCTGGCTGCCCGCGTGGAGCAGAAGCGCGCCGAGCGCGACTACGCCAGGCAGTTGCTGGCCCGCAGCGAAGTCCGTGCCGAGCGCGCCGGTATCGCCGTGTTCGCCGATGCCGAGCGCCTCACCGGCAAGCCGGTGCAGACCGGCGAGCGACTGATGCAGATCGCCGACCCGGCCCAGGCCGAACTGCGCATCGAGCTGCCGGTGGGCGATGCCATCGCCCTGGAGCCCGGCGCTGAGGTGGCGCTGTTCCTCGACAGCGACCCGCTCAACCGGCACGACGCGCGCCTGGAGCGTGCCGCCTACGAGGCCCAGGCCACCGCCGCCGGGCAACTTGCCTACCGCCTCGACGCGGCCTTCGCCGACGCCCCGCCGCGCATCGGTCTGCGCGGCACCGCCAAGCTGTTCGGCGCCCGTGCGCCGCTGGCCTATTATCTGCTGCGCCGGCCCCTGGCGGCGCTGCGCCAGAATCTGGGGTTGTGATGCTGCCGGCCCTGCGTTCCGACTTGCAGCTGTCCGCCGCTGCGCCAACCCGCCAGGGCGCCCCGCAATGGACCCTGGCCGACCCGCTGCGCGGCCGCTATTTCAAGCTCGGTGCGGCGGCCGTGCGCTTGCTGCGCCACTGGTCTCTGGGTGATCCCCGCGCGGTGCTGGCAGCAGCCAACGCCGAGCCGGGCGCGCCACTCGGGGCCGGTGAGTTGGAGCAGATGCTGCGCTTCCTGCGCGGGCACGACCTGATCGCCGCCCTCGACCCGGAGCAGCGCGCCAGCTACAGCCTCAAGCGCGCCAGCACGCGGCGCAGCCTGTGGCAGCAGGTGCTACACCAGTACCTATTCTTCCGCATCCCGCTGTGGCGGCCGGACCGCTTCCTCAATCGTGCCTGGCCGGTGCTGGAACGCAACGGGCCCTGGCTGCTGCGGTGTGGGCTGCCGGTGATCCTGTTGTTCGGGTTGTTCCTGGTGGCGAGGGACTGGGAGCGCTACCTGGCCACCTTCCCGCACCTGTTCAGTCTGGGTGGCGCCCTGGCCTTCGGCATCGCGCTGACCTTTGCCAAGCTCTGCCACGAGTTTGGCCACGCCTTCATGGCCAAACGCGCCGGCTGCCGAGTGCAGAGCATGGGGCTGGCCTTCATGGTGCTGCTGCCGATGTTCTACACCGACGTCAGTGACGCCTGGCGGGTGCAGGACCGCCGCTCGCGGCTGCTGATCGGCGCCGGTGGGGTGCTGGCCGAGCTGGTGCTGGCGGTGCTGGCGCTGCTGGCCTGGTCGTTGCTGCCGGACGGGCCATTGCGCACCGCGGCCTTCATGCTCTCCAGCGCCACCTGGATCACCACCTTGGCGATCAACCTCAACCCCTTCATGCGCTTCGACGGCTACTTCCTGCTCAGCGACCTGTGGGAAGTGGAGAACCTACAGAACCGCGCCTTCGCCCTATGCCGCTGGCGACTGCGCGAGGCGCTGTTCGGCTACGCCGAGCCGGCCCCCGAGCCCTGGCCCGAGGCTATGCGCCGGCGTCTACTGGTGTGGGGCTACGGGGCCTGGATCTGGCGTGCGGCGCTGTTCTTTGGTATCGCGCTGACGGTGTATCACCTGTTCTTCAAGGTGCTGGGCATCTTCCTGATGCTGGTGGAGCTGGTGTGGTTCATCGGCCTGCCGATCTGGAAGGAGTTCGGCGAGTGGTGGCAACGCCGCGACCAGGCCGACCCACGCAAGGTGCTGCTCACCGGCTCGGCCCTGGGGCTGGTGCTGCTGGCGTTGCTGGTGCCCTGGCGTAACGCCGTAGAGGTGCCGGCCATGTTGGAGGCCGCGCGCACCGGCACTCTGCACGCACCGATAGGTGCACGGGTCAAGGCGGTGCGGGTGAAGGACGGCGACACGGTGGAGCAGGGCGCTCTGCTGGTGGAGCTGGAGTCCCCTGACCTGGACGCGCGCCAGGGCATCGTCCGCCGCGAGATCGACATCCTCCAGTTGCAATTGCGACGCCAGTCCGGGCGCAGCGAGACCGCCGCCGACACAGGGGTGATCGAGCAGCAGTTGGCCGAGGCCGTGGCCGAATACCGCGGCCTGGCCGCCAAGCGCGAGCGCCTTCAATTGCGCGCGTCCCTGGCAGGCGTGGTGCGCGACCTGCCGCCGGACCTGATAGTGGGCCGCTGGCTGCACAGCGGTGAGCCCCTGGCTCGGGTGATCGCCCCCGGGTTGCGCCTGCGTGGCTACCTGGCCGAGGAGAACCTCTGGCGGGTCGCGCCGGGCACCGAAGGCCGCTTCATCGCCGACGACCCGGCGCGGCCGGCCCTGCCGGTGCGCCTGGACGAGGTGGACACCACCGGCGTCGCCTTCCTGGAATTGGAGAGCTTGGCCTCCGACCACCACGGCCAGGTGGCCGTGCGACGCAATGCCCAGCAACGCGCCGAGCCGGTCCATGCCCAGTACGGCGTGCGCCTCAGCCTGCTGAATGACCAGCCAGCCGCCGACCAGCCTGTGCGCGGGGTTGTGGTGCTGGAGGGTAGGCGACAGTCAGTGCTGGGTTCAGCTTTGCGTCGTCTTGCTGCATTGGCTGTGAGAGAAAGCGGCTTTTAGGTCAGGATGTAGAGCAAGAGCGCTTCTATGTAGTGTTACACCAGACGTACCTTAATGCTTCGATCTGTTACCTGTGCTCGAAATGTCGCTGTGACTAGAGGTGCCTTTTGGTAGCCCTGTAGGTTTGGTGCCGAGTAAAGACGCGAACATATGGTCGCTTTACTCGCTGCTAGCGCAGATCTTTACCGCCGACGATGAAGCAAACTAAATGTCGCTAGTTGAGCTTTGTATGGCAAGTGGCCACGCTGACTCCAATGTGTTGGTTCGCCAGTTGTGAATGTCTCGTCACATTCATTTCAGCGGCTGGTGCGTGACGATTATCGGTGGTGTCTTGTTGAGAGTCTCGTATATGCTCCGGAGCTGTAACATCTGTTATAGATTTTGCTCTCGGGGCCAGCATGGATGCATGCCGTATGTCTTTCCAGACCTTGAGTCTTCACTTGGTAGCATCAACGGGGAGTGCTTTTAAACCGAAGCTCTTTTGCGCCCGTCAGGCCTGCGAGCTTTTATCTGGTCGGCGGTTCGAAAACCGTGTCGGATATTACCGGGTGAGTTCTCTCTATGCTGAACAGTTCGCCATTGAGGAGGTCGGTCGGACCAACTTCGAACAGGCAGATTTGCGAGGTTGCTTGACGGTTGGCCAGCTCTACTTACCCATGATGCGTTGTTCTCCTGCAATGGTAGTGATTTGCTTGAGCAGGGTGAGGGCGCTGATTCATTTGGGAAAATCCCTCCGTATCAAGGCGTTAGCGCAGTTTTTTCGCAATCAGTCAGCGTTTATTCGATCTGATCCTCGGGGCAAGTTGCATCATCATGTTGGACGATAGCTTCCCCTCACAAACATAAGATATGTGTGCCATCGGTACCTTGCGTTACCGGTGTCCTTCATATCGGATCACTGACCCACCAATAGGCAAACGTACACGCAGACCATGATCCATCCATCCCCCGCCTATCACTTCATCTCGGGGCTGCCACGCTCGGGGTCCACGCTGCTGGCGGCACTGTTGCGGCAGAACCCGCGCTTCCATGCCGGCATGACCAGCCCGATCGGGGCTCTGTTCTCCGGGATGCTGAACCAGTTCAGTGCCGGCAGCGAGTTCGGCCCGGTGATCCAGCAGGCGCAGCGTCGGCGCCTGTTGCAAGGGCTGTTCGACAGCTACTACGCCGACCAGGCCGACAAGCAGGTGGTCTTCGACACCAACCGCCTGTGGACCTCCAAGCTGCCGGCCATCCAGGACCTGTTCCCCCGTGCCAAGGTCATCGCCTGCGTGCGCAACGTGGCCTGGGTGATGGACAGCATCGAGCGCCTGTACCGCGCCAACCCCTACGAGAACACCAAGCTGTTCAACGATGACGCCGAGCGCAACAACGTCTACAGCCGGGTCGAGACCCTGGCCCAGCGCAACCGCCTGGTGGGGTTCGCCTGGGCGGCGCTGAAGGAGGCGTATTACAGCGAGCAGGCCGATTCGCTGTTGATCGTCGACTACGACCTGCTGGCCCGGGCACCGGAGAAGATCCTGCGCCTGGTCTACGAGTTCCTCGGGGAGCCGTGGTTCGAGCATGACTTCGAACACATCGAGTACGACGCGCCCGAGTTCGACGAGGCCCTGGGCCTGAAGGGGCTGCACAAGGTCCGACCGAAGGTGTCCATCGAACAGCGCCAGAGCATCCTGCCGCCGGACCTGTTCGAGCAGTACGCCAGCCTGAGTTTCTGGGAAGACGGGCGCAACAGCCGCGCCAATGTCATCCGCAATACAGGGGGACGCGCCGTCGCGGACGCCTCCCCGCTCCAACAACCCGCTGCGATTCAGTGAAATCAGTGCCCAGAGGTATTTGCCATGTGGTGGACTAAATCGAACAAGAACGGCAAGCCGGAAGCCCGTGAGCTGCCGTCGGCAAACCTGGCCACTGGTGCATACCCGCCTGCCCTGGCGATGGCGCTGGAACAGCGGATGATGTTCGACGGCGCGGTCGCGGCCACGACCCAGGAGGTCGCCGCCACGGCCGAGAGCCATGCGGCTCCCACTGACGCCGCGCAGCCTCATGACACCACGCCAGCCACCGCCGCCGCGCCCACCTCCAGCGAGCACGGGAGCACGGTGGTGTTCGTGGATTCGCGGGTCTCGGATGCCGTCAAGCTGCTGCAGGGTGTGAGCCCGGATGCCAAGATCGTCTACCTCGATGCGACCAAGGACGGCGTCAAGCAGATGGCCGACTACCTCAGCCAGCACGGCGGGCAGGACTCGATCCAGATCATTGCCCATGGCAACGAGGGCGACCTGTGGCTGGGCACCAGCTACCTCAACCAGAACACCCTGGCGAACTACAGCCAGTCCCTGGCCCAGGTGGGCTCGGGCATCAAGGCCGGCGGTGACATCCTCATCTACGCCTGCAACACCGCAGGCGGTGAAACGGGGCGTACGTTCGTCGAGTCCCTGGCGTCCCTCACCGGGCGTGACGTGGCGGCCTCCGATGACCGCACCGGCAGCCGGGGCGACTGGACCCTGGAGATCACCACCGGAACCATCGAGGCCACCTCGGCGCTGAGCAGTGCCAGTACCGCCGCCTATGGCCACGACCTGGCAACCATCACCGTCACCAGCAACGCCGACACAGGGGCCGGCACCCTCAGGAACGCCATCGCTTCGGCCCTGGGGGGAGACACCATCACCTTCCAGTCGAGCATGACGGTCGGTCTCGCCAGTGGGCAGTTGCTCCTCAACAAGAACCTGATCATCGACGGTGACCTGGACAACAACGGCACCGCCGACGTGACCATCGACGCCAACCACACCAGCCGGGTGTTCAACATGACCGCCGGCAACGTGACCCTGGACGGCCTGGTGATCACCAAGGGGCTGGTGTCCGGCGATGGGGGTTCCTACAACGGCCTGATAGGCGGAGACGCCCTGGGTGGTGGCATCAGCGTGACCGGTGGGGTCTTGACCCTGAGGAACTCGGCGATCACCGCCAACAAGGCCGCCGGCGGCGGCGGCAACGGTGGCGGATCGAACCAGGGGCTCGGTGTCTATGGCTATGGCGGTGGCGGTGGCGGTGGCTTTGCCGGCGTAGGCGGGGGCCATGGCGGTGCCTACAGGCAGTCCGGCGGTGGTACCAATATAACGGGCAGCGCCGGGAGTGGTGGCACCGGCGGGATTGGTGGCTACAACAGCTATGCCGCCCAGGCGGGCAAGGGGGGCAGCAGCGTCGGCGGGGCCGGTGGTACAGGTGTTCCTGGCCTGGCGACGGGTGGCAACGGCGGTCGCGCCGGGAGTGCCGCCACGGGGTATATCGGGGGGGGCGGCGCTGGTGTAGGGGCCTCCGGCGGACCCGGTGGCGGCAGGGGCGGCAATGCCGTGGGGGGCATGTACATTGGTACGGGCGCCACGGTCTACATGTCCTCCACCAGCATCACCAACAACCTGGGGGCCGGTGGTGGTGGCGGCGGCAGCAGCTATACCAATCCGGCGGCCAATGGCGGTGTGGGCGTGGGGGGGATTTGGAACCGCGGCACCCTGCGCTACGAGAGCAGCACGGTGACCAGCTCCAACAACTATGGGGGTGGCGGCAACGGTGGTGGTAACCAGAACGGGCAGCCTGCTGGCAGCCCCGGTTCGGGCGGCAACTCCGGCAATGAGACCTTCGTTACCAACGGTGGTACCACGGACCCCGCGTGGACCTCCAACGCCGCGCCCACTATCGGCAACCTCAACGGTGACAGCGTCGCCTGGGGCAACGTGGGCAATACCGTGCGCCTCGACGTGGGCAGCAACGCCAGCCTGGCCGATGCCGAGCGGGGGGCACTGAACGGCGGCAACGGCGATTGGTCCGGTGCCAGCCTGGTGATCCAGCGCGCCGGCACGGCGGTGAGCAGCGACGTGCTGGGTTTTGACACCGCCGGCGCGCTGTTCACCGTCAGCGGCAGCAACCTGCAAGCGAACGGGCTGACCTTCGCCACCTTCACCAACACCGGCGGCGTGCTGACCATCACCTTCACCAGCAGTGGCACCACCGCCACCACGGCACTGGTCAACGACGTGGCGCAGCGAATCACCTACCGCAACGACACGCCGGCCGGCGATGCCAACGTCGCGGTCACCCTCAATGACGGTGCCGGGGCAAGTGCCACTGCCAATGTCACCGTGGCCAGCGATACCATCTACGTCACCAACGCCACCGACACCGCGACCATCGACCCCAGCAACGGCGTGAGCTTCAGCGAGGCCGTGGCCATCGCCGCGAACGACAGCACCGGCAGCCAGACCATCATCTTCGCCAGCAGCCTGGCCGGGCAGACGCTGAACCTCAACACCGTGTCGATCAACGAAAGCCTGACCTTCGACATTGACCAGGCCAGCGGCCTGGTGCTCACCGGCGGCACCATCACCCTGGGCGGTGGCACCACGCAGACCTTCACCCATGGCGCCGGCGATACGGCGGCCATCAACAGTATCGTTGCCGGCAGCGGTGCGCTGACCAAGGCCGGGGCCGGCAACCTGACCCTCGCCGGCGCCGGCAACACCTACTCCGGCGCCACCACCATCAGTGCGGGCACCCTGACGGTCAGCGGCGGGGATGCGCTTGCCACCGCGACCAACGTTTCCGTCGCCGCAGGCGCCACCCTGGCCTTGGCGGGCAACGAAGCCTTCGGCAACCTCTCCGGCGCCGGCTCGGTGACCCTGGGCAGCTTCAACCTAACCAGCACCCAGACGGCGGACACCACCTTCTCCGGCGCCATCAGCGGCACCGGTGGGGTCACCTTCACCCAGAGCGGTTCCGCCACCTACTCGACCACGCTTTCCGGCACCAACACCTACACCGGTGCCACCCTGCTGGCCAACTACGGCTGGCTGAAGCTCAGTGGCGACGCCTCCATGGCCGACAACAACGTCGTGCGGGTCAACGGCAACAGCGTCCTGACGCTGCTCTCGAACCAGACCATCGGCAGCCTGGCGAGCAACAACGTCAGCGCCAGCATCCAGCTGGGCAGCTACACCCTCACCGCCGGGGGGGACAACACCTCCACCACCGTCGCCGGGGTGATCTCCGGCACCGGCTCGCTGGTCAAGCAGGGCAGCGGCATCCTGAACCTGTCCGGCAGCAACACCTATGGCGGCACCACCACCGTCGCCGCGGGCGCCCTGTCGATCGCCGGTGACGGCAACCTGGGCAGCGGCGCGGTCAACCTGGCGGATGGCACCGTGCTCAATGTCTCGGGCGCCAGCACCATCGACAATGCCATCACCCTCACCGGCAACAGCACCCTCGACAACGGCAACGCCGTGACCCTCAGCGGCGCCATCAGCGGTGCCTACGACCTGACGAAGACCGGCAGCGGCACCCTGACCCTGTCCGGCAGCAACAGCTACGGCGCCACCTACGTGAATGCCGGCACCCTGAGTGTGAGCAGCGACGGCAACCTGGGCTCGGGCGCGGTCAACCTTGCCGCCGGCACTACCCTGGCCCTCACCGGTGCCACCACCGTCGACAACGCCATCGTTCTCGGCGGCGACGCCGCGGTCAGCGCAGCAGCCAACGTCACCCTGTCCGGGGTGATCAGCGGTGCGTTCACCCTGACCAAGGCCGGGGCTTCGACCCTGACCCTCTCCGGCACCAACACCTATGGCGCCACCACCGTCAGTGCCGGCACCCTCAGCGGCGCCAGCGACAGCAACCTAGGCAGCGGCACCGTTACCCTGGCCGGTGGCTCGACCCTGGCAGTGACCGGCGCCACCACCATCGACAACGCCATTGCCCTGGGCGGCAACGCCACGGTCAACACCGGTGCCGACACCACGCTCTCCGGCGTCATCAGTGGCAGCAACAACCTGACCAAATCCGGCGCCAGCACCCTGACCCTGACCGGCAGCAACACCTTCACCGGCAGCACCACCGTCAACGCCGGCACCCTGAGCATCGCCAGCGACGCCAACCTCGGCGCCGGTGCGCTCAACCTGGCCAACGGCACCACGCTGCAGATCACCGGCAGCACCACCATCGACAACGCCCTGGCGCTGACCGGCCTGGTCACCGTCAACGCAGGGGCCGCGGCCACTCTCTCCGGCACCATCGGCGGCACCGGCAGCCTGACCAAGACCGGCGCCAGCAACCTGACCCTCTCCGGCAGCAACACCAACAGCGGGACCACCACTGTGGCGGCGGGCACCCTGGTGGTCGACGGCAGCACCAACAGCGCCGCCACCGTGGCCAGCGGCGCGACCTTGGCCGGCAGCGGTACCCTGGGCGGCGATGTCACCGTGCAGAGCGGCGGCACCCTCTCCCCGGGCGGCACGGGCGTTGCCACCCTGACCGTCAACGGCAACCTGACCCTGAACTCGGGCAGCACCCTGGCCCTGGACATCAACGGCGCCACCGCCGGCACCGGTTACGACCGGGTGGTGGTCAACGGCAACGTCGACGTCTCCGGCGCCACCCTGGCTGTCACCCACGGCTACGCGGCCGGCAGCGGCGACAGCTACACCGTGATCGTCAACGACGCCGCCGATGCCGTGGTCGGCACCTTCAGTGGTGTTACCGAGGGCACCAAGATCAACGCGGCCGGCAATGGCGCCGAGCTGACCACCAGCTATGTCGGTGGCAGCGGCAACGACCTGACCCTCACCGCGCCCATCGCCCCGACCGTCACCAGCGTCTCGTCCAGCACCGCCAACGGCACCTACAAGATCGGCGACGTCATCACCGTCACCGTGCAGTTCGACGGCGCGGTGAACGTGACCGGCACCCCGACCCTGACCCTGGAGACCGGCGCCACCGATCGGGTGCTCAACTACGTGTCTGGCTCGGGCACCGACACCCTGAGCTTCAGCTACACCGTGCAGGCCGGCGACAGCTCCGCCGACCTCGACTACACCTCCACCTCGGCCCTGAGCCTGAATGGCGGCACCATCAAGGACGGCGCCAACCAGAACGCCATCCTCACCCTGGCAGCCCCCGGCGCCGCCGGTTCCCTGGGCGCCAACAAGGCCCTGGTGGTGGACGGCGTGCGCCCGACCGCCACCAGCATCAACCTCAGCGACACGGCCCTGCGCATCGGCGAGACCGCCACCGTCACCATCACCTTCGCAGAGCGGGTGGTCGGGCTGGATGTCGCCGACTTCAGCGTGGCCAACGGTACCCTCAGCGGCCTGAGCAGCAGCGATGGCGGCCTGACTTGGACCGCCACCTTCACCCCGGACGCCAATGTCAGCGACGCCACCAACATCATCACCTTGAACAACACCGGGGTGATGGACCTGGCGGGCAACGTCGGCAGCGGCACCACCGACTCCAACAACTACGCCATCGATACCCAGCGCCCGACGGCCACCGTCGTGGTCACCGACACTGCGCTGAAGGCCGGCCAGACCACCACGGTCACCATCATCTTCAACGAGGCGGTGAGCGGGCTGACCACGGCTGACTTCAGCGTGGCCAACGGCACCCTGAGCGGCCTCAGCTCCAGTGACGGCGGCATCACCTGGACGGCGACCCTGACGCCCAGCAGCAACCTCACCGACACCACTAACCTGATCACCCTGGACAACACCGGCTACACCGATGTCGCCGGCAATGCCGGCAGCGGCACCACCGACTCCAACAACTACGCCATCGACACCCAGCGCCCGACGGCCACCATCGTGGTCACCGACACCGCGCTGAAGGCCGGGCAGGGCACCACCGCCACCATCACCTTCAGCGAGGTGGTGAGCGGGCTGACCACGGCTGACTTCAGCGTGGCCAACGGCAGCCTGAGCGGGCTCAGCAGCAACGACGGCGGCATCACCTGGACGGCGACCCTGACGCCGAGCAATAACGTCACCGACCCGACCAACCTGATCACCCTGGACAACACCGGCTACACCGATGCCGCCGGCAACACCGGCAGCGGCACCACCAATTCCAACAACTACGCCATCGACAGTGTGCGTCCGACGGCCACGATCACGGTGGCTGACATGGCTTTGTCCATCGGTGAGACCACCACGGTGACCATCAGCTTCAACCGTGCCGTGACAGACCTGGACATTGCTGACTTCAGCGTGGCCAACGGCAGCCTGAGCGGGCTCAGTACCAGCGATGGCGGCCTGACCTGGACGGCGACCTTCATGCCGAGTGCCAATGTCAGCGATGCCACCAACGTCATCACCCTGGACAACTCGGGTTACATCGACGCTGCCGGCAACACCGGAGCCGGCACCACCGATTCGGTCAACTACGCCGTCGACACCCAGCGCCCGACGGCCTCCATCGTGGTCACCGACACCGCCCTGAAGGCCGGCCAGACCACCACCGTCACCATCACCTTCAGCGAGGCGGTGACCGGGCTGACCACGGCGGACTTTAGCGTGGCCAATGGCAGCCTGAGCAACCTGACCACGTCGGACAACATCACCTGGACGGCGACCCTGACGCCCAGCACCAACGTCACCGACACCACCAACCTGGTCACCCTGGACAACACCGGCGTTCAGGACACGGCTGGCAACGCCGGCGTCGGCACCACCGACTCCAACAACTACGCCATCGATACCCAGCGCCCGACCGCCACCATCGTGGTCACCGACACGGCACTGAAGGCCGGGCAGGGCACCACCGTCACCATCACCTTCAGCGAGGCGGTGACCGGGCTGACCACGGCTGACTTCAGCGTGGCCAACGGCAGCCTGAGCGGGCTCAGCAGCAACGACGGCGGCATCACTTGGACGGCGACCCTGACGCCGAGCAATAACGTCACCGACCCGACCAACCTGATCACCCTGGACAACACCGGCTACACCGATGCCGCCGGCAACACCGGCACCGGCACCACCGACTCCAACAACTACGCCATCGACAGCCGTGCTCCGACCGTTACCTCTGTCGGCGTGCCGGCCAACGGCACCTATGTGGCCGGCAACACCCTCGACTTCACGGTGATCTTCGACGAAGCCGTGACCGTCGACACCAGCGGTGGTACCCCGCGACTGGCCATCACCCTGGATACCGGCGGCACCGTCTACGCCAACTATGTCAGCGGCTCGGGCGGCACCGCCCTGGTGTTCCGCCTCACCGTCGCCAATGGTCAGCAGGACAGCAACGGCATCGCCGTGGGTGCCAGCCTCGATGCCAACGGCGCGACCTTGCGTGACGGGGCCGGCAACGCCGCCCAGACCGTGCTCAACAACGTGGGCTCCACCGCTGGCGTGCTGGTGGATACTGCCGTACCGCAGGTCACCAATATCGCTCTCGATGGCACCTCGCCGACCCGTGACACCACCCTCAGCTTCACCGTGACCTTCAGCGAGGATGTCAGCGGCGTCGACCTGGCCGACTTCGCCCTGGCCACCAGCGGCAACGCCAGCGGCACCCTGCTTTCGCTTGTGCAGGTGGATGCGCGCACCTACCGCGTCACCGTCAGCGGCGTCACTGGCCAGGGCACCCTGGGGCTGTCCCTGGCGGCTGCCGGCAGCGGCATCACCGACAATGCCGGCAACGCCATGTCGAACAACTTCGCCACCGTGGGCTACGTGCTCGGCGGGGTCGAGGGCGATCCCGAGTTCCGCGCCAACCCGACGCCCAGTGTGCCGACCACGCCGACCGCACCGATCCAGCCCAACGTGCCCGGTCTGCCGCCGTCCAGCACCACCTCGCCGTTGCTGCCGCCGCCGCTGTTCGAGCAGCCGACCCTGGGCAGCGGGGTGCCGACCGTGGGCAACATCTTCATCAACCCGAACGCCCTGGCGCCCAGCTACATCGCTCAGGTCTTCGCCAGCAGCGACAGCAGCGCCAGTGACGGCGGCGGGCGTGGTTTCCTCGGCTTCGGCGGGGGGGATGGTGGCGTGTTCGGCACCAGCAGCTTCTCCAGCATGTTCGGCAAGGATGTGCCTCAGCAGGACATGCAACTGAAGGTATTCGACGGCAAGCAGTGGCGCGGTGGCGACACCGGCAAGAGTGGGCGGGGCCTGACTGGCGCCCCCACCCTCGGCCAGCAACTGCACGCCATGAAAGAAGCCGACCTGCGCCCCGTGCGCGAGTTGGCCCAGGCCCTCGGGCAGGTGGCGGGGGCCACCGCCCGTGGCTGACATGACAAGAAAGGGAATCACCGTGCCGTACCAGGGGGCGGCCGCCAGCATGAACCAGACCTACAAGCTCTTCACCGCCAGCCTACTGGCCTTGGCCATCAGCGGGTGCGCCGTGACCACCCAGCCCATCGACCGCAGCGAGAGCGAGGCCCGCGCACGGGCGGACCTCTCCAGCATGTTCAAGGACCAGGAGCCCCTGAGCGGGCCCCTGACCCTGAACGAGGCCATGGCCCGCGCCATCAAGTACAACCTCGAGGCGCGCCTGAAGGTGATGGAACATGCCCTGGCCGAGCGTCAGCTGGACCTGGCCACCTTCGACATGCTGCCGCGCATGGCGCTGTCCGCCGGCTATGCCGGCCGCAACAACGTCAGCGCCTCCAGCAGCCGCAGCATCGAGACCGGTTCCCAATCCCTGGAGCCGTCCACCTCCCAGGACCGCGACCGCAACGTCGCCGACCTCACCTTGGTGTGGAACGTGCTCGACTTCGGCGTCAGCTACGTCAGCGCCAAGCAGCAGGCCGACCAGCGCCTGATCGTCGAGGAGCGCCGCCGCAAGGTCATCCACACCATCACCCAGGACGTACGCTCCGCCTACTGGCGCGCCGTGGCTGCCGAACGCCTGCTCAAGCAGATCGACAGCCTCATGGCCCGTGTCGACAAGGCCCGCAACGACAGCCACAACCTGAGTGCTCAGCGTATCGGCGACCCGGTACAGGCGCTCAGCTACCAGCGTGCCCTGATTGAGGCTACCCGCCAGTTGGAAGAGCAGCGGCGAGCCTTGTCGCTGGCTAAAACCGAGCTGGCTGCACTGATCAACTTGCCGTTGAACACTGATTTCCAGCTGGCCGCCAGCAGCGACTACAGCGTACCGGAACTGAAGGTGGATTTCGCTCAGCTGGAACAGCAAGCTCTCTCCAGTCGGCCGGAACTGCGTGAGCAAGATTACCAGGCGCGTATCAGCGCTGCGGAAACTCGCAAAGCCATGTTGCGCCTGCTGCCGGGCCTGGAGTTCTCCGCTGGTGGCCACTCTGACAGCAACAGCTTTCTGGTTAACCAGAGTTGGGCCGACTATGGCGTAAAAGTGACATGGAACCTGTTCAACGCGCTCTCTGCTCCAGCAGCCATCGACGTAGCCAAGGCCGGTGAAGACGTTACCATTGCACGACGTCAGGCCATGTCCATGGCTGTCCTCGCGCAGCTCTATGTAGCCAATGCCAACTATGCCGAAGCCCGCCGGCAATACCAGACCAGCCAGCAACTGGCCGATCTGGACGGGCAGATCGCTCAACAGTTGCGCAACCGCTATAGCACCCAGAGCATCGGCGAGCTGGAGCTTATCCAGGGCGAGCTGAACACACTGCAAGCTCAACTGAGGCGCGACTTGGCCTACGCCGATCTGCGTAATGCATACAACCAGGTATTTGTCAGTGCTGGCGTGGATTTGCTTCCAACCAGTATTCCGGATACCCGGCTGTCTACCCTTGCGAAGGCGTTGCAGGAAGGGGAGTCACGGATATCCGCGGGGCAGCTGAAGCCCTGAGTCTGAAAGGGCGCCCTGGGAATGCCGGCCTCCGCCGGCTTTCTCTACAGTGGTTTGCGCCGCGTGGCGCTGCTCTGATGGCTAGGTTGATTCCGATTGCCGTATCGGGGGCTTGGTGCGTCTTACGTCTCTCTTGTATGCAGTTCGGTGATTGCGGCTTACTAGCCGAAACGATGCCATCACCGCTTTGCCTGGAGGTCCCTTGAGCGAAGATCGCCCGCCGCTGGCGCCGCCGCCCTATGTGTCGCCGGCCAGGCGCATCGCGGAGTACGCCGGCGACCCCAACTTCATGACTTCGTTGGCGCGCGGGCTGGCTGTCATCAGCGCCTTCCAGGAGCGCAAGCGGCACCTGACCATCGCGCAGATCAGCCACCGCACCGAGATTCCCCGCGCCGCGGTGCGGCGTTGCCTGTACACCCTGCTGCAGCTGGGCTACGCCACCACCGATGGCAACACCTACTCGCTGCTGCCCAAGGTCCTCACACTCGGTCACGCCTACCTTTCTTCGACGCCGCTAGCCGTGGCGGCGCAACCCTTTCTCGACCGGCTCAGCGAGCAGTTGCACCAGGCCTGCAACCTGGCCTCCCTGGAGGGTGAGCAGGTGCTCTACATCGCTCGCTCGGCGATTCCCCAGCGGCTGATCTCGGTGGACCTCAGCGTCGGCAGCCGCTTGCCGGCGTACTGCACCTCCATGGGCAGGATTCTCCTGGCGGCGCTGGACGACGATCAGCTGCAGGACTACCTGGCCAATGCCGAGCTGATCGCCAAGACCAGCCGTACCCTGCATACCCGCGAAGCCCTCTGGGAGTGCCTGCAGGGCGTGCGCAGCCAGGGCTGGTGCATCGTCGATCAGGAACTGGAGCAGGGCCTGCGGTCACTGGCGGTACCGGTGTGCGACTCGGCCGGCCGTGTGCTGGCGGCGATGAATGTCAGCACCCATGCCAGCCGCGTTTCGCTGGCCGAGCTCGAACGGCGCTACCTGCCGTTGATGCTCGAAGCCAGCCGTGACCTCAGCAGCCAATTGTTCGGGGCTGAGCGGGCGTGCTGAAAGCGGGCGATTATCGCCCGCTGCGGTAGGCGCATGCGTCCGGATTACCTAATCTGCGCGGTGACTGGCCTTAACGCCCGACCGCTTATCGGCCCATGTGCGGCAAAGGGCGATTAACCTGTATCAATGCTCTAGCGAGACGGGTTGCACCTCGTCCCGACAATAACAATGACAAGAGTGCCTTGAGTGATGGAGTTTCGTCTGCTGAACGAGAAGAGTCGGCTGTTTGCCGGAGCCGACCCCTACGCGGTGTCCGACTATGTGAACCAGCATGTTGGTTCGCACTGCATTCGCCTGCCGCAAACCGGCCACCCGGCGGCAAACCTGAGCCACCGCAGTTTCGGCAGTGTCGATCTGTGCCGCATCAGCTATGGCGGCAGCGTGCAGGTCACTTCTCCGGCCCTGGAAACCATCTACCACCTGCAGATACTGCTGGAAGGCCACTGCCTGTGGCGTGGCCGCGGCGAGGAACATTACTTCAGCCCTGGCGAGCTGTTGCTGATCAACCCGGATGATCCGGTCGACCTGACCTACTCGGACAACTGCGAGAAGTTCATCGTCAAGCTGCCGGCCAAGCTGATCGAGAGAGCCTGTAGCGAGAACAGCTGGCATTCCCCGTCTGGCGGCATTCGTTTCGCCAATCGTCACCTGTTGCAGCAGCTGGATGGCTTCGTCGGCCTGCTCGGCCTGGTCTGCGAGGAGGCGGAAAGCGAGCAGTCGCTGCCGCTGGTGCGCGATCACTACACGCGCATCATCGCCAGCAAGCTGCTGGGTCTGCTCAGCAGCAATGTCAGCCGCCAGGAGCTGCCCGAGAGCAACCCTTCGTTCGAGCGCCTGGTGCAGTTCATCGACGACAATCTCAAGCAGGACATCAGTCTCGAACAGCTGGCCAAGCTGGCCCACATCAGCCCGCGTGCGCTCTATTCGCTGTTCGACCGCCACCTGGGCACCACGCCCAAGCACTACATCCGTCAGCGCAAGCTGGAGAAGGTGCATGCCTGCCTGAGCAACCCGGCGACCAAGGTGCGCAATGTCACCGAGGTGGCGCTGGACTATGGCTTCCTGCACCTGGGGCGCTTCTCCGAAAGCTACAAGAGCACCTTCGGCGAACTGCCTTCCGACACCCTGCGCCGCCGCGAACTCTGATCAGGGCGCGCCCTGCGCACCGCTGCTTCGCGGCTGTGCGGGGCGCCGTCGTCTTGCTTGCATCTACCCGTTCCGGGCCCTCCTGCAATAGCTGCAGGCCGCGTATCCATTGGCGTCTACGACCTTGGTCGGTTTCTGCAGGAAACGGATAAAGGTCCTGCAATAACTGGATATTGTCAGGCGAATCCAGGCCATAGCCTTCATACCGTTGACACAATAACAACGGAGCCATGGCGATGAACCTGGGACTCGACTACCTGAACGGCCTGCTGCAAGAAGACAAGGAAAAGGGCATTTTCCGCTGCAAGCGCGAGATGTTCACCGACCCGCGCCTGTTCGACCTGGAGATGCAGCACATCTTCGAAGGCAACTGGCTGTACCTGGCCCACGAAAGCCAGATCCCGCAGAACAACGACTACTACACCACCCACATGGGGCGCCAGCCGATCTTCATCGCGCGCAACAAGGAGGGTGAGCTCAACGCCTTCATCAACGCCTGCAGCCACCGCGGCGCCATGCTCTGCCGCTTCAAGAGCGGCAACAAGGCCACCTACACCTGCCCGTTCCATGGCTGGACCTTCAACAACAGCGGCAAGCTGCTCAAGGTCAAGGACCCCAAGGAAGCCGGCTACCCGGACAGCTTCGACTGTGACGGCTCCCACGACCTGAAGAAAGTCGCCCGCTTCGAGTCCTACCGCGGCTTCCTGTTCGGCAGCCTGCGCGAGGACGTGGCGCCGCTTGAGGAGTTCCTCGGCGAGTCACGCAAGATCATCGACATGATCTGCGACCAGTCCAGCGAGGGCCTGGAAGTGCTGCGTGGCTCCAGCACCTATGTCTATGAAGGCAACTGGAAGCTGCAGGCCGAGAACGGCGCCGACGGCTACCACGTCACCGCCGTGCACTGGAACTACGCGGCCACCCAGCAGCAGCGCAAGCTCAAAGAAGCCGGCGACGACATCCGCGCCATGAGCGCCGGCGGCTGGGGCAAGAAGGGCGGCGGTTTCTACTCCTTCGAGAACGGCCACCTGCTGCTCTGGACGCGCTGGGACAACCCCGAGGACCGTCCGCTGTTCGCCGACCGCGAGCGCCTGGCCGCCGAGTTCGGCGAGGCCCGCGCCGACTGGATGATCGGCCATTCGCGCAACCTCTGCCTGTACCCCAACCTGTACCTGATGGACCAGTTCGGCTCGCAGCTGCGCGTGGCCCGGCCGCTGTCGGTCGACAAGACCGAAGTGACCATCTACTGCATCGCACCCAAGGGCGAGAGTGCCGAGGCCCGCGCCCGCCGTATCCGCCAGTACGAAGACTTCTTCAACGTCTCCGGCATGGCCACCCCCGATGATCTGGAAGAGTTCCGCGCCTGCCAGCAGGGCTTCGCCGGCCGTGCCATGGAATGGAACGACATGTCGCGCGGGGCCAAGCACTGGGTCGACGGCGCCGACGAGTCGGCCAAGGAAATCGACCTGCACCCGCTGATGAGCGGCGTGCGCACTGAGGACGAAGGCCTGTTCGTGCTGCAGCACCACTACTGGCAGCAGCAGATGATCGCCGCTCTGAAAAAACAGCAAGAGCAACTGATCCACGTGGAGGGCGCGTAAATGAGTCTGACCTATGACGCCGTGCGCGATTTCCTCTACCGCGAGGCACGCTACCTGGACGACAAGCAGTGGGACGAGTGGCTGGAGCTGTATGCACCGGACGCCGAGTTCTGGATGCCGGCCTGGGATGACAAGGACGAGCTGGTGGAAAACCCGCAGACCGAGATCTCGCTGATCTGGTACGGCAACCGTAGCGGCCTGGAGGACCGGGTGTTCCGCATCCGCACCGAGCGCTCCAGTGCGACCATCCCGGACACCCGCACCTCGCACAACATCAACAACATCGAGATCGTCGAGCAGGGCGATGGGCTGACCAAGGTGCGCTTCAACTGGCACACCCTGAGCTTTCGCTACAAGACCGTCGACCACTTCTACGGCACCAGTTTCTACACCCTCGATACCCGCGGCGAGAACCCGCTGATCAAGGCCAAGAAGGTGGTCCTGAAGAACGACTACGTGCGGCAGGTCATCGACGTTTACCACATCTGAATCCGCGGCAGCGTTGCCGGCGGGAGCGCTGCGCTCCCGTCTCGGGCCGCTGCACGCCGAAAAACGCATTGCGAGGTGCGCCATGAGCCACAAGATCGCCCTTAATTTCGAAGATGGGGTTACCCGCTTCATCGACGCCAAGGTCGGCGAAACCGTCGCCGATGCCGCCTATCGCCAGGGCATCAACATTCCCCTGGATTGCCGCGACGGTGCCTGCGGCGCCTGCAAGTGCTTCGCCGAAGCCGGCCAGTACGACCTCGGCGAGGAGTATATCGAGGACGCCCTGAGCCAGGCCGAGGCCGAGCAGGGCTATGTGCTGACCTGCCAGATGCGCGCCGAGAGCGACTGCGTGATCCGCGTGCCGGCCTCCTCGCAAGTGTGCAAGACCCAGCAGGCCAGCTTCGAGGCGGCCATCAGCGCGGTGCGCAAGCTCTCCGACAGCACCATCGCCCTGTCGATCAAGGGGGAGGCCCTGAGCCAGCTGGCCTTCCTGCCGGGGCAGTACGTCAACCTCAAGGTTCCGGGCAGCGAGCAGACCCGCGCCTACTCCTTCAGCAGCCTGCCCAAGGACGGCGAAGTCAGCTTCCTGATCCGCAATGTGCCGGGTGGGCTGATGAGCAGCTTCCTCACCGGCCTGGCCAAGGCCGGCGACAGCATGACCCTGGCCGGCCCGCTGGGCAGCTTCTACCTGCGCGAGATCAAGCGGCCGTTGCTGCTGCTGGCCGGCGGCACAGGCCTGGCACCGTTCACCGCGATGCTGGAGAAGATCGCCGAGCAGGGCAGCAGCCATCCGTTGCACCTGATCTACGGCGTGACCAACGACTTCGACCTGGTGGAAATGGACAAGCTCGAGGCCCTGGCCGCGCGCATTCCCAACTTCACCTACAGCGCCTGCGTGGCCAACCCGGAAAGCAGCTACCCGCATAAGGGCTACGTCACCCAGCACATCGAACCCAGGCACCTCAACGACGGCGAAGTGGACATCTATCTATGCGGCCCGCCGCCGATGGTCGAGGCCGTCAGCCAGTTCATCCGCGAGCAGGGCATCGCCCCGGCCAATTTCTACTACGAGAAGTTCGCCGCGTCGGCGTGAGCGAGTGAGGTGGGCATGATGAAGAAACGTTTCCAAGACAAGGTCGCCGTGGTCACCGGTGCCGCCCAGGGCATCGGCCGCCGCGTCGCGGAGCGGCTGCTGGAGGAGGGCGCGCAACTGGTGGCGGTGGACCGCTCCGAGCTGGTCCACGAGCTTGCCGAGCAACTGGGCGGCAACGTGCTGACCCTGACCGCCGACCTGGAGCAGGCCGGCGACTGCCAGGGCGTGATGCGCTCTGCCGTCGAGCGCTTCGGCCGCCTCGACATCCTGATCAATAACGTCGGCGGCACCATCTGGGCCAAGCCGTTCGAGCACTACGAAACCGCGCAGATCGAGGCCGAGGTGCGTCGCTCGCTGTTCCCCACCCTGTGGTGTTGCCACGCCGCGCTGCCGCAGATGCTGGCGCAGGGCGCTGGCGCCATCGTCAACGTCTCCTCCATCGCCACCCGCGGGGTCAACCGCGTGCCCTACGGCGCGGCCAAGGGCGGCGTCAACGCGCTGACCGCCTGCCTGGCGTTCGAGACCGCCGAGCGCGGCATCCGGGTCAACGCCACCGCCCCCGGTGGCACCGAGGCGCCGCCGCGGCGCATCCCGCGCAACGCCGCCGAACCGAGCGCCGAGGAGAAGGGCTGGTACCAGCAGATCGTCGACCAGACCGTGCAGAGCAGCCTGATGAAGCGCTACGGAACCATCGACGAACAGGTCGGCGCGATCCTCTTCCTGGCCTCTGACGAAGCCTCCTACATCACTGGCGTGACCCTGCCGGTGGGCGGCGGCGATCTGGGCTAGTGCCCGGTCGCGCTTTCCAGCCCAACAGTCGTTCACAACAAAAACAACAGAGAGAACCGATGCCATGCGACAGATAGACGTTCACCAGGTTATCGACAACGCGCGCTTCAGCCGCTTTCACTGGATGGTCATGGCGCTCTGCGCGCTGCTGCTGATCTTCGACGGCTACGACCTGTTCATCTTCGGTGTGGTGCTGCCGGCGATCATGCAGGAGTGGAATCTGACCCCGCTGCAGGCCGGTGCCCTGGGCAGCTATGCACTGTTCGGAATGATGTTCGGCGCCCTGAGTTTCGGCACCCTGGCCGACAAGATCGGGCGCAAGAAGGGCATCGCCATCTGCTTCGTGCTGTTCTCCAGCGCCACCATCCTCAACGGCTTCGCCAGCAGCCCGACCGAGTTCGGCATCTTCCGCTTCATCGCAGGCCTGGGCTGCGGCGGGCTGATGCCCAACGCCGTGGCGCTGATGAACGAATACGCGCCCAAGCGCCTGCGCAGCACCCTGGTGGCGGTGATGTTCAGCGGCTACTCGCTGGGCGGCATGCTCGCCGCCGGCGTGGGCATCTACATGCTGCCGCGCTTCGGCTGGGAGTCGATGTTCTTCGCCGCCGCCGTGCCGCTGCTGCTGTTGCCGCTGATCCTGTGGAAGCTGCCGGAGTCGGTTGGCTTCCTGGTGCGCCAGGGCCGTCACGAGCCGGCCCGCGCGGTACTGGCGAAGGTTGAGCCCGGTCTGCTGATCGATGCGGCCGACCAGTTGCACATGAGCGACAGCCAAGGCCAGGGCGTGGCCGTGTTCGAGCTGTTCCGCGACGGCCGCGCGCTACGCACCCTGTGTCTGTGGCTGGCGTTCTTCTGCTGCCTGCTGATGGTCTACGCGCTGAGTTCCTGGCTGCCCAAGCTGATGGCCAGCGCCGGCTACAGCCTGGGTTCGAGCCTGTCGTTCCTGCTGGCGCTGAATTTCGGCGGCATGGCCGGGGCTATCGTCGGCGGCTGGCTGGGCGATCGCTTCAACCTGGGCAAGGTCATGGTCGGTTTCTTCATTGCCGCCGCCGTGTCGATCAGCCTCCTCGGCTTCAACAGTCCGACGCCGCTGCTGTACGGCCTGATCTTCATCGCCGGCGCCACCACCATCGGCACGCAGATCCTGCTGTACGCCGGCGCCGCGCAGTTCTATGGCCTGTCGATCCGCTCCACCGGCCTCGGTTGGGCCTCCGGCATCGGCCGCAACGGCGCCATCGTCGGCCCGTTGCTCGGTGGTGCGCTGATGGCCATCAACCTGCCGCTGCAACTGAACTTCATCGCCTTCGCCGTGCCAGGTGCCATCGCTGCCCTGGCCATGGCGGTGTTCACCCTCAGCGGCCAGCGGCGCCAGGCGGCGTCCGCGGTGCTGACGGCGGCCAAGGCCTGAGCCTTTAACCCTCTGACTGGAAGCCTGAAATGAGCCACGTCCTGATCGAAAGCGTGTCGGCGGTGATCGTCGATCTGCCGACCATCCGCCCGCACAAGCTGGCGATGCACACCATGCAGCAGCAGACCCTAGTGGTGATTCGCGTGCGTTGCAGCGACGGCCTCGAAGGCATCGGCGAGTCGACCACCATCGGTGGCCTGGCCTATGGCAACGAGAGCCCGGAGAGCATCAAGCAGAACATCGACAGCCACCTCGGCCCGCTGCTGGTCGGTCAGGACGCGGCCAACATCAATGCCTGCATGCTGCGCCTGGACAAGGCGGCCAAGGGCAACACCTTCGCCAAGTCCGGCCTGGAAAGCGCGCTGCTCGACGCTCAGGGCAAGCGCCTGGGCCTGGCGGTCAGCGAGCTGCTCGGCGGCCGCGTGCGCGACAGCCTGGAAGTGGCCTGGACCCTGGCTTCCGGCGACACCGCCAAGGACATCGCCGAGGCCGAGCAGATGCTCGATCTGCGCCGCCACCGCATCTTCAAACTGAAGATCGGCGCCAACCCGGTGAGCCAGGATCTCAAGCACGTCATCGCCATCAAGCAGGCCCTGGGCGAGCGTGCCAGCGTGCGCGTCGACGTCAACCAGTACTGGGACGAGTCCCAGGCCATCCGCGCCTGCCAGGTACTGGGCGACAACGGTATCGACCTTATCGAGCAGCCAATCTCGCGCATCAACCGCGCCGGCCAGGTGCGCCTGAACCAGCGCAGCCCGGCGCCGATCATGGCCGACGAATCCATCGAGAGCGTCGAGGACGCCTTTAGCCTGGCGGCTGATGGGGCGGCCAGCATCTTTGCCCTGAAGATCGCCAAGAACGGTGGCCCGCGCGCCGTGCTGCGCACCGCGCAGATCGCCGAAGCGGCCGGCATCGCCCTGTATGGCGGGACCATGCTCGAAGGCGCCATCGGCACCCTGGCTTCGGCCCATGCCTTCGTCACCCTGCGCCAGCTGACCTGGGGTACCGAGCTGTTCGGCCCGCTGCTGCTGACCGAAGAAATCGTCACCGAGGCGCCGGTCTACCGCGACTTCGCCCTGCAGGTGCCGCGCACCCCCGGCCTCGGCCTGACCCTGGACGAAGAGCGCCTGGCGTTCTTCGCCCGCGAGTGACCTGAGAGGAAGTTCCCATGCTGTTCCACGTGAAGATGACCGTCCGCCTGCCGGCCGACATGGACCCGGCGCGCGCCGCCCAGCTCAAGGCCGACGAGAAGGCGCTGGCCCAGGGCCTGATGCGCGAAGGCAAGTGGCGCCACCTGTGGCGCATCGCCGGGCACTACGCCAACTACAGCGTGTTCGACGTGGAAAGCGTCGAGGCCCTGCACGACACCCTGCTGCAGCTGCCGCTGTTCCCCTACATGGATATCGAAATCGACGGCCTGTGCCGCCATCCCTCGTCGATTCATAGCGACGACCGCTAAGCCCCGACAACAACAAGCGAGGAAATCATCATGACCGTCAAAGTCAGCCACACCGCCGAAGTCCAGAAACTGTTCAAGGAGGCCAGCGGCCTCAACAACGATCAGGGCAGCCCGCGCCTCAAGCAGCTCACCCTGCGCATCATCAGTGACATCGCCAGGATCGTCGAAGACCTGGAGGTCAGCGACGACGAATTTTGGAAGGCGGTGGATTATCTCAACCGCCTGGGCGGGCGCAACGAAGCCGGCCTGCTGGTGGCCGGTCTGGGCCTTGAGCACTTCCTCGACCTGCTGCAGGATGCCAAGGACGCTCAGGTCGGCCTCACCGGCGGCACCCCGCGCACCATCGAAGGCCCGCTGTACGTCGCCGGCGCCCCGGTCTGCGAAGGCGAAGCGCGGATGGACGATGGCACTGAGCTGGACAAGGCCACCGTGATGTTCCTCGAAGGCGTGGTGCGCGACACCGACGGCCAGCCGGTCGCCGGCGCGGTGGTCGACCTGTGGCATGCCAACACCCAGGGCAACTACTCCTACTTCGACAAGAGCCAGAGCGCCTACAACCTGCGCCGCCGCATCGTCACCGATGCCGAGGGCCGCTACCGCGCCCGCAGCATCGTGCCATGTGGCTACGGCTGCGCCCCGGACGGCCCGACCCAGGAATGCCTGGACCTGCTCGGCCGTCATGGCCAGCGCCCGGCGCATATCCACTTCTTCATCTCCGCGCCGGGCCACCGTCACCTGACCACCCAGATCAACCTGGCCGGCGAGAAGTACCTGTGGGACGACTTCGCCTACGCCACCCGCGACGGCCTGGTCGGCGATATCCAGTTCGTCGAGGACGCCGCTGCCGCGCGCGACCGTGGCCTTGAGGGCAACCGCTTCGCCACCCTGGAATTCAACTTCCAGCTGCAGAAGGCCCCGGCGCCCAAGGCCGAGCAGCGCAGCGCCCGTCCGCGCGCATTGCAGGGCGCTTAAGCGCAAGACGCTTTGCTCCCCTCGCCCATTCATGGGAGAGGGGGCGGGGGAGAGGGGAACAAGCAGTACCGAGTTGCCTGTCCAACCCTCTCCCCAGCCCTCTCCCGTAAACGGGAGAGGGGGCTAAAGCGCCCGTGCGCTGATATGAGCCGTACCGTCACCTCTCCCTTTGAGCGGGGGGCTCATCACAAACAACAAGAGCGCTTCCCAAGAAGTGCCAGCCTGACCTTGCGAGGGACCATGAAAGCCCTGCTCAACGATTTCAGCCTGCCGGCCCTGGTGGCCGGGCTGCTCGCCACCACCATCTCCTACGCCGGCCCGCTGGTGCTGATTTTCCACGCCGCGGAAAGCGCCGGCCTGTCGCAGGCGCTGCTGTCGTCCTGGGTCTGGGCCATCTCCATCGGCAGTGGCGTGCTGGGCCTCTTGCTCAGCCTGCGCTACCGCACGCCGGTGGTGATCGCCTGGTCGATCCCGGGCAGCGCGCTGCTGGTCGGCGCCTTGCCCGAGCTGGGCCTGAACCAGGCTATCGGCGCCTACCTGGTGGCCAACCTGATCCTGCTGCTGATCGCCCTGAGCGGCAGCTTCGACCGGCTGATCGCCCGGCTGCCCGGCTCCATCGCCGCCGGCCTGCAGGCCGGCATCCTGTTCGCCTTCGGCATCGAGGTGTTCAAGGCGCTGCCCGAGCAGCCGCTGCTGATCGCCAGCATGTTCGTCACCTACCTGCTGCTGCGTCGCGCGGCGCCACGCTACGCGGTGGCTGGCGTACTGCTGGTGGGCGCGGCACTGACCCTGCTCGGCGGCCAGCTGCGCAGCGAGGCGCTGGTACTGCAGCTGGCCACGCCGCAGTGGATCGCCCCCGAATTCAGCCTGGCCGCCACCCTCAACCTGGCGCTGCCCTTGGTGCTGGTGGCGCTCACCGGGCAGTTCATGCCGGGCATGGCGGTGCTGCGTAATGCCGGCTATGCCACCCCGGCCAGCCCGATCATCGGCGCCAGTGCCCTGGGGGGCGCGCTGCTGGCGCCTTTCGGCTGCCACGGCCTGAACCTGGCGGCGGTCACCGCCAGCCTGTGCACCGGCCGCGAGGCCCACGAGGACCCCGAGCGGCGCTACGTGGCCGCGGTGGTCGGCTGCCTGGCCTATCTGGCGCTGGGCATCGGTGGCGCCACTCTGGTGTCGCTGTTCGCCGCCTTTCCCGCGGCGCTGATCGCCGCCCTGGCCGGGCTGGCGCTGTACGGCGCGTTCAGCGAGGCGCTGGCGCGCAGCCTGAATGAGGCCGCCGAGCGTGACGCCGGGCTGTTCACCTTTCTGGTGACGGCCTCCGGGGTGAGTTTCCTCGGCCTGTCGGCGGCCTTCTGGGGCCTGCTGTTCGGTATCGGCGCGCACCTGCTGCTGCGTCTGCGTCGGCCGCCAATACCGGCACCGCGCGCCGTGCCCGCGCGCGACTGATCCCTTTCCTGATTCCCCGAGCCGGCCGCCCCCGAGGCAGCCGGGCGGGTTCCTGCAACCTGGATAACAACAAGAGCACCACGACGATGACGCACACCCCACGCCTTTGCCTGCTGTCCACCGCCATTGCCGCCTGCCTGCCGAGCCTGAGCCAGGCCGGCGAGGGCGGCTTCATCGAAGACACCACTGCCAGCATCACGGCGCGCAACTACTACTTCAGCCGCGACTTCTCCGATATCGTCGGGCCGAATCAGCAGTCCCGCGCGGAGGAGTGGGCGCAGGGCTTCATCCTCAACGTCAAATCCGGCTACACGGAAGGGCCGGTGGGCTTCGGTGTCGACGCCATCGGCCTGCTGGGGGTGAAGCTCGACAGCGGGCGAGGGCGGGTCAACAGCGGTCTGCTGCCGGTTCAGGAGGACGGCGAGGCGGCCGATGACTACAGCCGCCTGGGCGTGGCCGGCAAGATGCGCTTGTCGAATACCGAGCTGAAGGTCGGCGAGCTGCAGCCGAACCTGCCCGTGCTGGCGTTCTCCGATATCCGCCTGCTGCCGCCGAGCTACCAGGGCGTGAACCTGACCTCCAGCGAGATCGCCGGGCTGACCCTGCAGGCCGGCCACCTCAACTCCACCAGCCTGCGCAACGAGGCCGGCGACGACCAGATGATCGCCATGCTCGGCCATCTGCCAAAGCGCGGCGCGGTCAGCGATGCCTTCAACTACGCCGGCGGCGACTATTCCTTCAACACTGCGCGCACGACCGCCAGCGCCTGGTACGGCCAGCTGGAGGACATCTACCAGCAGCGCTTCCTCGGCCTCAAGCACAGCCAGCCGCTGGGCGCCTGGACCCTCGGCGCCAACCTCGGCGTCTACGACTCGAGCGAGGACGGCCAGGCCCTGCTCGGCGATATCGACAACCAGGCGGCTTTCGCCCTGCTGTCGGCCAAACACGGCGGCCACACCTTCTACCTCGGCTACCAGGCCATAGACGGCGACAACGCCTTCCCGCGGGTGTTCGCCAACATCTCGCCGCTGGGCAACGAGGTGCCGACCTACGAGTTCGCCTCGGCCGACGAGCGCTCCTGGCAGGTGCGCTATGACTACGACTTCGCCGCCCTGGGCGTGCCGGGACTGATCGCCGGAGTGCGCTACATCGAAGGCGATAACGTCGATGCCCAGGCCACCAACCGTGGCGGCTCGCGCTACGAGGGGCAGGACTGGGAGCGCGATCTGGACATCGGCTACGTGGTGCAGAGCGGTGCGCTCAAGGGGCTTGGCGTGCGCGTGCGCAACGTCACCGCGCGCTCCAACTACCGCAGCGACATCGACGAGAACCGACTGGTCTTCAACTACACCTGGACCCTGCTCTGAGGTGAGCCAGGTCTGGGACGGAACGGTTCGATAATCGCCCAGTAAGGCCGTTAGCGCATTGTTCCGCCCAGGTGCCGACCCTAACCTCGTTTCATACCGGCTGCGTCCTCGCAGCCCCCGTACCACTAGCGAGAAGAACCCGATGGCCGACATCATTTCTCTGGGCGAAGCCATTTCGCGCCACGTCAACGACGGCGACTGCATCGCCCTCGAAGGCTTTACTCACCTGATTCCCACTGCCGCGTCGCACGAGATCATCCGCCAGGGCAAGCAGAACCTGCACCTGGTGCGCATGACGCCGGACCTGGCCTACGACCTGCTGATCGGTGCCGGTTGCGCGCGCAAGCTGACCTTCTCCTGGGGCGGCAACCCTGGTGTCGGCTCGTTGCATCGCCTGCGCGATGCGGTCGAAAAACAGTGGCCCAACGCCCTGGAAATCGACGAGCACAGCCATGCCGACCTGGCCAACGCCTATGTCGCCGGAGCCTCCGGTCTGCCATTCGCCTTGCTGCGCGCCTATGCCGGCTCCGACCTGCCCAAGGTCAACCCGAGCATCAGGTTCATCACCTGTCCCTTTACCGGCGAGAAGCTGGCCGCCACTCCGGCGGTGCGTCCGGACGTCACCGTGATCCATGCGCAGAAAGCCGACCGCAAGGGCAATGTGCTGCTCTGGGGCATCCTCGGCGTGCAGAAGGAAGCGGCCCTGGCGGCGAAGCGCTGCATCGTCACGGTGGAGGAGATCGTCGACGACCTCAACGCGCCGATGAACGCCTGCGTCCTGCCGGGCTGGGCGCTGAGCGCGGTCTGCCACGTGCCCGGCGGCGCCCATCCGTCCTACGCCCACGGCTACTACGAGCGCGACAACCGCTTCTACCAGGCCTGGGATCCGATTGCCCGTGACCGGGAAGCCTTCAGCGCCTGGATCGATGAGTACATCCGTGGCACCCGGGATTTCAGTGAGTTCCAGCAAAAGATCGCGGAGGACAAGTGATGAGCACCGACTACAGCACCAATGAGATGATGACCGTGGCCGCCGCCCGCCGCCTGAAGAACGGCGCGGTCTGCTTCGTCGGCATCGGCCTGCCGTCCAAGGCAGCCAACCTGGCACGTCTGACGTCCTCGCCGGATGTGGTCCTGATCTATGAATCCGGCCCGATCGGCGCCAAACCGAGCGTGTTGCCACTGTCCATCGGTGACGGCGAACTGGCCGAGACTGCCGACACCGTGGTGCCGACCGGCGAGATCTTCCGCTACTGGCTGCAGGGCGGGCGCATCGACGTGGGCTTCCTCGGCGCGGCCCAGGTCGACAAGTACGGCAACATCAACACCACCGTGATCGGCGATTACCACAACCCCAAGGTGCGCCTGCCCGGCGCCGGTGGCGCGCCGGAGATTGCCGGCAGCGCCAAGGAGGTGCTGATCATCCTCAAGCAGTCGCACCGCACTTTCGTCGACAAACTGGCCTTCATCACCTCGGTGGGCTTCGGCGAGGGCGGCGAGCACCGCCAGCAGCTGGGACTGCCGGGCAAGGGGCCGGTGGGCATCATTACCGACCTGTGCATCATGGAGCCTGAAGCCGGCACCCATGAGTTCATCGTCACCGCGCTGCATCCGGGCGTGACCCGCGAACAGGTGATCGAGCACACTGGCTGGGCCATCCGTTTCGCCGAGCAGGTGATCGAGACTGCGCCGCCCACCGAGGTCGAGCTGCAGGCCCTGCGTGCGCTGGAAGCCCGCACGGCGGCCGCCCACGGCCAGGCCGGAGGTGAGGAATGAGCCGCGAGGTCTTTATCTGCGATGCGGTCCGCACGCCCATCGGCCGTTTCGGCGGCGCGCTCTCGGCGGTGCGGGCCGACGATCTGGCTGCCGTTCCGCTCAAGGCACTGGTCGAGCGCAATCCGCAGGTCGACTGGGCGCAACTCGATGAGGTTTATCTCGGCTGTGCCAATCAGGCCGGCGAGGACAACCGCAATGTGGCGCGCATGGCCCTGTTGCTGGCCGGGCTGCCGCAGAGCATCCCCGGCGTGACCCTCAATCGCCTGTGCGCCTCCGGTATGGATGCGGTCGGCACGGCCTTTCGTGCCATCGCCAGCGGTGAGGCCGAACTGGTGATCGCCGGCGGTGTGGAGTCAATGTCCCGCGCGCCCTATGTGATGGGCAAGGCCGACAGCGCCTTTGGCCGTGGCCAGAAGATCGAAGACACCACCATCGGCTGGCGCTTCGTCAATCCGCTGATGAAGGCGCAGTACGGTGTTGATGCCATGCCGGAAACCGCCGACAACGTGGCCGAGGACTATGGCATCAGCCGCGCCGATCAGGATGCGTTCGCCCTGCGCAGCCAGCAACGTGCGGGTATCGCCCAGGCCAGCGGCTACTTCGCCGAGGAAATTGTCCCGGTGGTGATCAGGGGCAAGAAGGGCGACACCGTGATCGAAGCAGATGAGCATCTGCGCCCGGACACTACGCTGGAGATGCTGGCCAGGCTGAAGCCGGTCAACGGCCCGGACAAGAGTGTCACTGCCGGCAACGCCTCGGGTGTCAACGACGGCTCGGTCGCTCTGATTCTGGCCTCTGCCGAGGCTGTCAAACGGCATGGGCTGGTGCCTCGGGCCAAAGTGCTGGGCATGGCCAGCGCCGGTGTTGCCCCGCGCGTGATGGGCATCGGCCCGGTGCCGGCGGTGCGCAAGCTGCTGGAGCGGCTCAACCTGGCCATGGCCGACTTCGATGTCATCGAGCTGAACGAAGCTTTTGCCGCCCAGGGCCTGGCTGTGACTCGCGAACTGGGCCTCGCCGACGACGATGCACGGGTCAATCCCAACGGTGGCGCCATCGCCCTCGGTCATCCGCTGGGCGCCAGCGGCGCGCGGCTGGTGCAGACTGCCCTGCACCAGCTGGAGAAATCCGCCGGCAAGCGCGGACTCTGCACCATGTGTGTAGGCGTGGGGCAGGGCGTGGCACTGGCCGTCGAGCGTGTCTGAATCATTCGGCCGTACTGCTGCGACAGCCACGGCCTTGCCAACCTTAACCCTGCGCAGGTGTCCTGGATCCCTGCAGCATGGCCTGAACGGAGTTTTCCATGCCTAGCGTACGACTCGCCGACGGCGACCTGCATTACCAGCTCGAGGGCCCGGCCGGCGCGCCGGTGCTGGTGCTGTCCAACTCCCTGGGCACCGATCTGCACATGTGGGATGTGCAGATGCCCGAGCTGATCCGGCATTTCCGTGTGCTGCGTTACGACACCCGTGGCCATGGCGCATCACTGGTCACGCCGGGCCCCTACAGCATCGAACAGCTGGGGCGCGATGTGCTGGCCCTGCTGGATGCGCTGGATATCGCCCAGGCCAGCTTCTGTGGCCTGTCCATGGGCGGGCTGATCGGTCAGTGGCTGGCGATCAACAGCCCTGAGCGCATCGAGCGCCTTGTGCTGTGCAACACCGCTGCGAAGATTGCCGGGCCCGAGGTCTGGAATCCTCGCATCGAAACGGTACTGCGCGACGGCCAGGCGGCGATGCTGGCCCTGCGTGATGCCTCCGTTGCCCGCTGGTTCACTGCCGAGTTCGCCGCCGCGCAGCCTGCCCAGGTCGCGCCGGTGGTCGACATGCTCGCGGCCACCTCGGCGCAGGGCTATGCCGCCAACTGCGCGGCGGTGCGTGACGCCGATTTCCGCGAGCAGATCCGGGCCATCCAGGCGCCGACTCTGGTGGTCTGTGGCGACGCCGATGCGGTGACCACGATCGAGCATGGCCGCTTCCTGCAGTCCGGCATTCCGGCTGCCGAGCTGCTGGTGCTGCCGGCGGCACACCTGTCGAATGTGCAGGCGGCTGCACAGTTCACCCAAGGCGTGCTGGCGTTTCTCGTCCCACGCCATTGAGCGTGCCGGCGGTGCTGCATAGAGCGCCAGCCGGGGCGCTGCAACCTGCGTGACGACTGTCACTGCCTGGGATTCTCGCGCGACGGGCTCGAATGATGTCATATTGATATCTATGGGCTCGTTGCGCCGTCGGGATTTCATTCGGCTCGGGCTCTGAGCTATACAGGCAGGAAAGTCTCCGAGGATTTCACCGGGTGAAGTTGGCGAGAATAAGTAATCTGCTGACATGGCTGGTCGCAGGGCTGCTGGTGAGTGCCTGTGTTTCGGTATGGCTGGCGTTCGAGCTGAATGGCCGCTACCGCGCAGAGGTCGATCAGCTGCACCGGGCTGGTGACGCGATCAATCACCTGCAGCTGCTGGCCCACCAGCGCAGCATGGCGGTGCGCAGTTATGTGAGCACCACCGAGGAGTTCTACTACCGCGACTACCAGGCGCTACGCGAGTCGGCGAATGACTTCGACCAGGTGGTGCAGAGCTTCGTCATCCAGCGCATGCCGGAAAGCTACGTGATGCAGTTACTGGCGGCCCGGGACAAATCGACGCAGATGGGCGAGTACGAGTTGCAGGCATTCGCGCTGGCGCGTGCCGGTGACTGGAAGCAGGCCATCGAGAAGGTCTTCGGCCAGGAGTACCAGCAGGCCTCGCTGGCGGTGCAGGCACCGCTGCAGGCGATAGAACAGGCGCTGCACGAGCAGGGGCGGGCGCAGGTCAACCAGGTCGAGCGCAATGCCCGCACGGCCATGTACGTTGCCGTGCTCCTCACCCTTGGGGGGCTGCTGCTGGTGGCTCTGGCGTTACGCAGCTTCTATCACCGCCGGGTCCTCAAGCCGCTGGTCGAGATGACCACGCTGACCGACCATCTGTTGCACGGCCAGCGCGATATCCAGTACCGCTATGCCGAAGAGCATTCGGAAATCGGTGACCTCAGCCGCGCGCTGTGTCGCTACCGCGATGTCATGCAGGAGCTCGACAGCCAGCGTCGGCAGTTTTCCGAGGCGGAGGCCTGGTATCGGCAGATCATCGAATTCGCGCCCGATGGCATGCTGGTGGTGGACGAAGGCGGCACCATCCTGATTGCCAACCCCAAGGCCCACCAGCTGTTCGGTTATGTCCATGGCGCCATGCTCGGGCTTTGTGTCGATGACCTGGTGCCGCCGAATATCCGCCCCCAGCATGCGCAGATGCGCGCCAAGTTCATGAGCTCCAACCGCTCCCGGGCGATGGGCAGCATCAGCGGCGATTTTCGCGCGGTTGATCGCCAGGGCCGCGAGTTTCCAGTGGAGCTGGGCCTAACCCGCCTGCCGCTGATCGAAGGGCGCAGCCCCTGCGCCTGCGTGACCATCCGTGATATCAGCGAGCGCAAACGCCTCGACCAGCAGATTACCGATCAGCTGGCCTTCCAGCGGGTTCTGCTCGATACGCTGCCTTACCCGGTGTTCGTCAAGGACGCCGAAATGCGTTACATCGACTTCAACCAGGCGTTCCTCGATACCTTCGGGATCAGCCGCGACGAGCTGCTGGGGCGCACGGTTGTGCAGTTCAAGGGGCTGCCGGCCGAGGATATTCCCCGCTACCTGGAAGCCAATCAGAAGGTGATCCGTGAAGGTGGCAGCCACACGGCCGAGGTACGCGTCCCGCTCGCCGACGGCCAGTTGCACCCGGCCATCTACTGCCTGACCAGCTACAACGGCAGCGACGGTCGTGTCGCCGGCCTGGTGGGCACGCTGATCGATATCAGCGCGCAGAAGCAGGCGGAACTCGATCAGGCGCGTGCCAAGGAGCTGGCGGAGGAGGCCACGCGCCTCAAGTCCGACTTCCTGGCCAACATGAGCCATGAAATCCGCACGCCGATGAACGTGATCATGGGCATGGCGCACCTGGCTCTGGACAGCGGACTGGAAGGGCGCCAGCGCAACTACGTGGAAAAGATCCAGACGGCCGCCCAGGGGCTACTCGGCATCATCAACGACATTCTCGACTTCTCGAAGATCGAGGCCGGCCGGATGCATTTCGAGCAGATCGATTTCTTTCTCGAGGATGTTCTCGGCGGCCTGGTCGACCAGGCCACGCTCAAGGCCCAGGAAAAGGGCCTGGAGCTGCTGTTCGACATTGCCACCAGCGTGCCGACCGGGTTGGTAGGCGATCCTCTGCGCCTGGGGCAGATCCTCAACAATCTGCTGAGCAATGCGCTGAAGTTCACCGAACGCGGCGAGGTCACCCTGCGTATACGCCTGGAGCAGGAGAGCGAGGGCAAGGTCTGGCTGTATTTCGAGATTCAGGACACCGGCATCGGCATGAGCGCCGAGCAGATTTCCCGGCTGTTCAGGGCCTTCACCCAGGCCGACAGCTCCACCTCGCGCAAATACGGCGGAACCGGCCTGGGGCTGACCATCTGCCAGCGCCTGGTGCAGCTGATGGGCGGCGAGATCGGGGTCGACTCGGAGCTCGGCGTCGGCAGCAGCTTCTATTTCCGCGCGCCCTTCGGGCTGCAGCAGGAGCAGCGTCAGCTGAGCATCAGCACGGATGACCTGCAGGGGATGGCGATTCTGGTGGTGGATGACAACGCCACCGCCCGGGAAATTCTGACCAGCATGCTGGTCTCCCTGAAGTTCCAGGTGGACAGCGCGGCTTCTGCGGAGCAGGCGATCGCCAAGCTGGAGCAGGCGAATGCCGCCGGCAAGCCATTCCGCCTGGTGCTGATGGACTGGATGATGCCGGGTGTGGATGGTGTCGAGGCACTCCGGCGCATTCGCAACGATGAACAGATCTCCGGAACGCCGCTGTTCATCATGGTCACGGCCTATAGCCGCGATGAGCTGCTGGAGCGGCTGGGCGAAATGGAGGTGCAGGACGTGCTGGTCAAGCCGGTAACACCTTCGACACTGCTGGACAGCATCCTCAACGCCTTCGGGCGCGAGGCGCTGGCCCGTCCGCGGCGCCGCGAGGTCGCCCAGGAAGTCGAGCAGGCGCAGCAGCAGCTGTCTGGAGCCTACCTGTTGCTGGTCGAGGACAACCTGGTCAACCAGGAAATGACGGTCGAGATTCTCGGACGCGCCGGTATTCGCGTGGACGTCGCCAACAATGGTGCCCAGGCCCTGGCGATGGTGGTGCAGAAGGCCTACGACGGCGTGCTGATGGATTGCCAGATGCCGGTGATGGATGGCTTCGAGGCCACGCAGCGCATTCGCCAGCTACCTGGCCTGGCGCAGCTGCCGATCCTGGCCATGACGGCCAACGCCATGGCCGGTGACCGGCAGCGCTGCCTGGATGCCGGCATGAACGAGCACATTGCCAAGCCGCTGGATGTCAATCAGCTGTTCATCACCCTCAATCGTTGGATCAAGGGCCACGGTGTGCAGTTTGCGCCTGCGCCGCAGGCGGCCGTGAGCTTGCCGGTGATCGACGGCCTGGAGCTGGACAGCGCCCTGCAGCGCCTCGCCGGCGACGGTGCGCTGCTGCGCCGGCTGCTGGGGCGCTTCTGTGAAACCGAGCGCGACTGCATCGCGCGGGTGCGTCAGGCGCTTGCCGCGCAGGCGCAGGGTGATGCCGTGCGCATGGTCCATTCGCTCAAGGGGCTGGCCGGCAATATCGGCGCGCGTGAGCTGGCGCAGCGCGCGGTCGATCTGGAAAGTCTTCTGCGTCATCCGCGTGAGGCGGCCGAGCTCGAGTCCATGCTGTTGCAAGTCGAGCAGGATCTGGCCAGGCTGGTCGAGTCGATCGAGGCGGCGCTGCGACTGGCCGAGCCGCTTGCCCCGGCTGCGCAGGAAACGACCGACCTGGATGCCGCGACGCTGTTCGCCGGTCTCGACCGGCTGCACAGCCTCCTGGACGAGGATGATGGTGAGTCGATGCATGTGCTGGAGCCGCTGTTGCCTGCCCTGCGGGCCCGGGGGCATGGACGCGAGGCGGACGCTCTCGCCGAGCTGATCAGGCGCTATGCCTACGAGGAGGCGCTGCAGGGCCTGAGCGCGCTGCGTCAGGCGCTGAGTATCGAGAAGGGAAGATGATGGACCGCACCGATTCGCGCGCAACGATTCTGCTGGTCGACGATATCGTCGACAACATCGATATTCTCAACAGCATCCTGCTGCCGCACTATCACACCCGGATTGCCCTCAATGGCGAAAAGGCCCTGAAGATCGTTGGTTCGGCCAATCCGCCGGATCTGATTCTGCTCGACATCATGATGCCGGGGCTCAACGGCTACGAGGTCTGCCAGCGTCTCAAGGACAATCCGGATACGCGCGATATTCCGATCATCTTCATCACGGCCATGAGCGAGGTGGAGGACGAGCAGCATGGCCTCGAGCTGGGCGCGGTGGACTACATCACCAAGCCGGTCAATCCCGCCATCGTGCTGGCGCGTGTGCGCACCCACCTGGCCCTCTACGACCAGAATCGCGAGCTGGCGCGCCAGGTCCGCGAGCGCACCGCCGATCTGTTCAAGACCCGCCAGCAGATCATTCGCCGCCTCGGTCGTGCCGCGGAGTTTCGTGACAACGAAACCGGCAACCACATCATCCGCATGAGCCATTTCTGCCGCCTGATCGGTATTGCTGCCGGCCTCGGGGAAAAGACCGTGGAGATCCTCTACAACGCCTCGCCCATGCACGACGTGGGCAAGATCGGCATTCCCGACCATATCCTGCTCAAGCCCGGCAAGCTGAACGAGGAGGAGTGGCAGGTGATGCGCAGGCACCCGCGGATCGGTGCCGACATCATCGGCCAGCACTCCGACGAGCTGTTGCAGAGCGCTTGGGCCATCGCCCTGTGTCACCACGAGAAGTGGGACGGAACGGGATACCCTACCGGACTCAAGGGCGAGGACATCCCGCTGATGGCGCGCATTGCCGCGCTGGCCGATGTGTTCGATGCGCTGACGACCGAGCGCCCCTACAAGAAGGCCTGGACGATCGAGGCGGCTGTCAGCCATATCGAGGCACAGGTCGGCAGTCATTTCGACCCGGGGCTGATCGAGCCTTTCCGCCAGGCCTTGCCGGAGATGCTGCGCATTCGCGAGCAGTTCGCCGATACCTTCGGCGCGATGGAGGATTTCGGCCCGCCAGCACCATGAGCGGTGGGCTCGGCAGTTGCGTGGGAGGCTGCTATACCTTGATCATGTCGCCAGGCGTTTCGTAGAACGGCTTCATCTGCTAACAGGAGTTTGCCCTATGCAAAGCAAGTACTGGCTGGCCGCCCTGGCCTTGGGACTGAGCCTGCAGGCCGGTGCCACCAGTTTCGTGGTGACCACCGACGGCATCGTCAATACCGTGGACGGTACCAGCGACGTGACATCTTCCAGCTTCGGCGACGACAAGGTGGTGCGCGAGGCCAAGGATGATGCCGCCAGCTTCGTCGCCAGTGCCGGCGCCATCCGTGGTGCACATCTGGAAGCAGCCTTCCTGCACATTCGCAGCCAGCAGCCGACGCTGCAGATGGACGATATGCAGCTGGCTCAGGCCATCCTGGCCATCTGAGCACCCCGCTGAAATGAGAAACGGCGCCCTTGGGCGCCGTTTTTGTTTGCGGTCGGTGTTACAGGCCCAGCTTGTCGCGCAGGCTGTAGTACCAGGCGCCCATGGCGGTGAAGGGCACGCGGAACAGACGACCACCCGGGAAGGGGTAGTGCGGCAGGCTGCCGAAGGCGTCGAAACGCTCGGCCTGGCCACGCAGGGCTTCGGCGAGGATCTTGCCGGCCAGGTGGGTGTAGGTCACGCCATGGCCGCTGCAGCCTTGCGAGTAGTAGATATTGTCGCCGATGCGGCCGACCTGCGGCAGGCGCGACAGGGTCAGCAGGAAGTTGCCGGTCCAGGCGTAGTCGATCTTCACGTTTTTCAGTTGCGGGAAGGTCTTGAGCATCATCGGGCGGATCATTGCCTCGATGTTAGCCGGGTCCTTGGCGCCGTAGACCACGCCGCCGCCGTAGATCAGGCGACGGTCACCGGTCAGACGGAAGTAGTCGAGCAGGTAGTTGCAGTCTTCCACGCAGTAGTCCTGCGGCAGCAGGCTCTTGGCCACTTCTTCGCTGAGCGGCTCGGTGGCAACCACCTGGCTGCCGCATGGCATGGTCTTGGCCGCCAGTTCCGGCACCAGATTGCCCAGGTAGGCGTTGCCGGCGACCACGATGAACTTGGCCTTCACGCGGCCTTCGGGGGTATGTACCACCGGGTTGGCACCGCGCTCGATGCGCACGGCCGGGCTCTGTTCGTAGATGACGCCACCCAGGCTCTCCACCGCTGCGGCTTCGCCGAGCGCCAAGTTCAGCGGATGGATGTGGCCGCCGCTCATGTCGAGCATGCCGCCGATGTAGTTCTCGGTCTTGACCACTTCACGGATGCGCTGGGCGTCCATGATCTCCAGCTGGGTGTGGCCGAAGCGCTCCCACAGCTTCTTCTGCGCTTCCAGGTGCTTCATCTGCTTGGGCGTGAAGGCGGCAAACACGCCACCGTCCTTCAGGTCGCACTTGATGTCGTACTTGGCGATGCGCTCGCGAATGATGCGACCGCCTTCGAAGGCCATCTGGCCCATCAGCTGAGCCTGCTTCGGGCCGACGGTGCGTTCGATCACGTCGATGTCGCGGCTGTAGCTGTTGACGATCTGGCCGCCGTTACGGCCGGAGGCGCCGAAGCCGACCTTGGCCGCCTCGACGATGCTGACCTTGAAGCCGTTCTCCAGCAGGAACAGAGCGGTGGACAGGCCGGTGTAGCCGGCGCCGATGATGCAGACATCGGTCTCGGTCTCGCCCTGCAGGGCCGGGCGCTGCGGCACCGGATTGGCCGAAGCGGCGTAGTAGGACTGGGGGTAGGAGGTGTGCGCCATATTTGAACCTATGTTCTTTATTTTTTACGGAATGAGCGGATGCTACCCGAGTCAAAATGCGCCGGCTAGCCTCTGTGCAAAATTTTCAACGTGCCGCTGTGCGGCAAAAAATCCACTTTTTCAGAGGCTTAGCGAAAAAAGGTGTTGACACCGCGGCGAATCTCCCTAAAATGCGCCTCCATTGCAGGCACATAGCTCAGTTGGTTAGAGCACCACCTTGACATGGTGGGGGTCGTTGGTTCGAGTCCAATTGTGCCTACCAAATCCGAAAGGGGTCGTTGATACGACCCCTTTTTTATTGGCTGCTTGCCAGAGAATAGGCTTTCTGGAAGCATCCGCGATTCTGTTTACCTCCAGTGACTCTGGTTCGGTTCTGGTTGGCCCGTAAGGCTCCTGCCATCGTCAGGCAGGTATACCGCCGGATCGCTTCCTGGCTCATCCCAACCCATGTGACCTTTGGTAGGGGTCACCACTAGGAGAGGAGGCGCCATGCCCACCATTACTCTTCCCGACGGTAGTCAGCGTTCGTTTGATCATGCGGTATCCGTGCTTGAGGTGGCTCAGTCCATCGGTGCCGGTCTGGCCAAGGCCACTCTGGCCGGCAAGGTCAACGGCAAGCAGGTGGATGCCTGCGATCTGATCGAGGCCGATGCGACCCTGCAGATCATTACGCCGAAGGACGAGGAAGGGCTGGAGATCATTCGCCACTCCTGCGCACACCTGGTGGGGCATGCGGTCAAGCAGCTCTATCCGAACGCCAAGATGGTCATCGGCCCGGTGATCGAAGAAGGCTTCTATTACGACATTGCCATCGATCGTCCTTTCACGCCGGAAGACATGGCGGCGATCGAGAAGCGCATGGCCGAGCTGATCGACAAGGACTACGACGTCATCAAGAAAATGACGCCGCGTGCCGAGGTCATCGAGCTGTTCCGCGCGCGTGGCGAGGAATACAAGCTGCGCCTGATCGACGACATGCCGGACGAAAAGGCCATGGGCCTGTACTTCCATGAAGAGTACGTGGACATGTGCCGTGGCCCGCACGTGCCCAATACCCGCTTCCTCAAGTCCTTCAAGCTGACCAAGATCTCCGGTGCCTACTGGCGCGGCGACTCGAAGAACGAGCAGCTGCAGCGTATCTACGGCACCGCCTGGGCGGACAAGAAGCAGCTGGCGGCCTACATCCAGCGCATCGAGGAAGCCGAGAAGCGCGACCACCGCCGCATCGGCAAGCAGCTGGACCTGTTCCACCTGCAGGAAGAGGCGCCGGGCATGGTGTTCTGGCATCCGGCTGGCTGGACCGTCTACCAGGTGCTGGAGCAGTACATGCGCCAGGTGCAGCGCGAGAACGGCTACGTCGAGGTGCGCACGCCGCAGGTGGTCGATCGCATTCTCTGGGAGAAGTCCGGCCACTGGTCGAACTACGCCGAGAACATGTTCACCACCAGTTCGGAAAACCGCGACTACGCGGTGAAACCGATGAATTGCCCGTGCCACGTGCAGATCTTCAATCAGGGTCTGAAGTCCTACCGTGATCTGCCGCTGCGCATGGCCGAATTCGGCTCCTGCCACCGCAACGAGGCGTCCGGCGCCTTGCACGGCATCATGCGCGTGCGCGGTTTCACTCAGGATGACGCGCACATCTTCTGCACCGAAGAGCAGGTGAAGAAAGAGGCTTCCGACTTCATCAAGCTGACTTTGCAGGTCTACGCCGACTTCGGCTTTACCGACATCTCCATGAAGCTGTCGACCCGCCCGGCCAAGCGCGTGGGTTCTGACGAGCTGTGGGATCGTGCTGAAACCGCGTTGGCGGATGCGCTGAACGAGTCTGGCCTGGCCTGGGAATACCAGCCGGGCGAGGGTGCCTTCTACGGCCCGAAGATCGAGTTCACCCTGAAGGACTGCCTCGGCCGTAACTGGCAGTGCGGTACCCTGCAGTACGATCCGAACCTGCCAGAGCGCCTGGATGCCAACTACATCGCCGAAGACAACAGCCGTACGCGCCCGGTGATGCTGCACCGCGCCATTCTCGGTTCCTTCGAGCGCTTCATCGGCATGCTCATCGAGCATTACGCCGGTGCGTTCCCGGCCTGGCTGGCTCCGACCCAGGCGGTGATCATGAATATCACCGACAAGCAGGCCGATTTCGCCTTGGAAGTCGAGAAAACTCTCAACCAAAGCGGATTCCGTGCCAAGTCGGACTTGAGAAACGAAAAAATCGGCTTTAAAATCCGAGAGCATACTTTGCTCAAGGTTCCCTATCTCCTGGTTATTGGCGACAGGGAAGTTGAGACACGATCCGTTGCTGTGCGTACCCGCGAAGGTGTCGACCTAGGCTCCATGCCTCTGGAACAGTTCGCCGATCAGCTCAAGCAAGCGGTTTCCCGGCGTGGTCGCCAAGATTCGGAGTAATCATTATTAAGCGTGAAATGAGACAGGATAAGCGGGCCGCCCCCAAGGCCCCGATCAACGAGAACATCACTGCTCGTGAGGTCCGCCTGATTGGTGCGGATGGCGAGCAGATCGGTATTGTTTCGATTGATGAGGCATTGCGCGTGGCTGAAGAAGCCAAGCTGGATCTGGTAGAGATCTCGGCTGACGCGGTACCGCCAGTTTGCCGAATCATGGACTACGGCAAACACCTGTTCGAGAAAAAGAAGCAGGCTGCGATTGCGAAGAAGAATCAGCACCAGCAGCAGATCAAAGAAATCAAGTTTCGTCCAGGGACGGAAGAAGGGGATTACCAGGTAAAGCTACGCAACCTGGTACGTTTCCTTAATGAAGGGGACAAGGCCAAGGTATCCTTGCGATTCCGTGGTCGTGAGATGGCCCACCAGGAGCTGGGGATGGAGCTGTTGAAGCGGGTCGAAGCCGACCTCGCCGAAATCGGCACCGTCGAACAGCATCCCAAGCTGGAAGGACGCCAGCTGATGATGGTCATCGCTCCCAAGAAGCGTAAATAACCTCCCGGGCACTGGCAGGCCTGATGGTTATCAGTTGTTAATGAATGCGGAGTACTAAACATGCCAAAGATGAAAACCAAGAGCGGTGCAGCCAAGCGTTTCCTAAAGACCGCTGCTGGCTACAAGCACAAGCACGCTTTCAAGAGCCACATCCTGACCAAAATGTCCACCAAGCGTAAGCGTCAACTGCGCGGTAGCGAGCTGATGCATCCGTCGGACAAGGCAAAAGTCGAGCGCATGCTGCGCGTTCGTTAATTCGGTCAAGATATTTTAGAGGTTATTACTCATGGCTCGTGTTAAGCGTGGCGTTATCGCTCGTGCCCGTCACAAGAAAATCCTGAAACTCGCCAAAGGCTACTACGGCGCGCGTTCGCGCGTGTTCCGCGTTGCCAAGCAGGCTGTGATCAAGGCAGGCCAATACGCCTACCGTGACCGCCGTCAGCGCAAGCGTCAGTTCCGCGCTCTGTGGATCGCTCGTATCAACGCTGGTGCTCGCATCAACGGTCTGTCCTACAGCCGTCTGATCGCTGGCCTGAAAAAAGCGTCGATCGAAATCGACCGCAAGGTTCTGGCCGATCTGGCAGTGAACGAAAAAGCGGCGTTTGCTGCGATTGTCGAGAAAGCTAAGGCCGTTCTGGCTTAAGTCCCCCGACAATCACCGGGCTTGCCCGGTGGCAACGTCAAAGATAGGGGAAGAGCCTTCAAGCTCTTCCCCTATTTCGTATCTGGAGTCCGTACATGGAAAACCTGGATGCATTGGTCTCGCAAGCGCTTGAGGCCGTGCAAAGCACCGCAGATGTGAACACCCTGGAGCAGCTCCGGGTCCAGTATCTCGGCAAGAAGGGCGAGCTGACCGCCCTGATGCAGACCCTTGGCAAGCTCTCTGCCGAGGAACGCCCGCAGGCCGGCGCCCTGATCAATGCCGCCAAGAACCAGGTTCAGGACGCCCTGAACGCCCGCAAAACCGTGCTTGAGCAGGCTCTGCTCGCCGAGAAGCTGGCGTCCGAGCGTATCGACGTGACCCTGCCGGGCCGCGGTCAGGCCTCCGGTGGCCTGCACCCGGTTACCCGCACCCTCGAGCGCGTCGAGCAGTTCTTCACCCATATCGGCTACAACGTGGCCGAGGGTCCGGAAGTCGAGGACGACTACCATAACTTCGAGGCGCTCAATATCCCCGGCCACCACCCGGCGCGGGCGATGCATGACACCTTCTATTTCAACGCGAATATGCTGCTGCGCACCCATACCTCGCCGGTGCAGGTGCGCACCATGGAATCGCAGCAGCCGCCGATCCGCATCGTCTGCCCCGGCCGCGTCTACCGCTGCGACTCCGATATCACCCACTCGCCGATGTTCCACCAGGTCGAAGGCCTGCTGGTCGACGAGGGCATCAGCTTCGCCGACCTCAAGGGCACCATCGAGGAATTCCTCCGGGTGTTCTTCGAGAAGCCGCTGGGCGTGCGTTTCCGTCCGTCCTTCTTCCCCTTCACCGAGCCGTCGGCCGAAGTCGACATGCAGTGCGTGATGTGCTCCGGCAAGGGCTGCCGCGTGTGCAAGCAGACCGGCTGGCTGGAAGTGATGGGTTGCGGCATGGTGCATCCGAATGTGCTGCGCATGTCCGGCATCGATCCGGAGAAGTACCAGGGCTTCGCCTTCGGCATGGGCGTCGAGCGCCTAGCCATGCTGCGTTACGGCGTCAACGACTTGCGCCTGTTCTTCGATAACGACCTGCGGTTCCTGGCGCAATTCCGCTAGCCGCATGCCCCGTATCGAATTCGCTTAATGGAGAACAGACAGCATGAAATTCAGTGAACAGTGGCTGCGCAGCTGGGTAAACCCGGCGGTCTCGCGCGACGAACTGGTGGCCCGCCTGTCCATGGTCGGCCTGGAAGTGGACGCCGTGATCCCGGTCGCCGGCCAGTTCAGCGGCGTGGTAGTGGGCGAGATCCTCAGTGCCGAGCAGCACCCGGATGCCGACAAGCTGCGCGTGTGTCAGGTCAGCAATGGCAGCGCCACCTTCCAGGTGGTCTGCGGAGCGCCCAACGCCCGTGCCGGCATCAAGATCCCCTTCGCCATGATCGGCGCCGAGCTGCCGGGCGACTTCAAGATCAAGCAGGCCAAGCTGCGCGGCGTGGAGTCCCAGGGCATGCTCTGCTCGGCCTCCGAGCTGCAGATCAGCGACGACAACAGCGGCCTGATGGAGTTGGCGGCGGACGCTCCGCTCGGCCAGGACGTCCGTGCCTACCTGGGCCTGGACGATGCCAGCATCGAGATCGGCCTGACCCCCAACCGAGGCGACTGCCTGTCGCTGGCCGGCCTGGCCCGCGAAGTCGGTGCCATCTACGGCGCGCCGGTCACCGCGGTGTCCATCGCGCCGGTCGCCGCCGCGCATGACGAAGTGCGCCCGGTTGAAGTGCTGGCGCCCAAGGCCTGCCCGCGCTACCTGGGTCGCGTGATCCGTAGCGTCGACCTGTCCAAGCCGACTCCGCTGTGGATGGTCGAGCGCCTGCGTCGTTCCGATATCCGCAGCATCGACGCCGCCGTCGACATCACCAACTACGTGATGCTCGAGCTCGGTCAGCCGATGCACGCTTTCGACCTCGCCGAGATCAACGGCGGCATCCGCGTACGCATGGCGGAAGAGGGCGAGAAGCTGGTCCTGCTGGATGGCCAGGAAGTCAGCCTGCGCGCCGACACCCTGGTGATCGCCGACCACAACCGCGCCCTGGCCATCGCCGGCGTGATGGGTGGCGAGCACAGCGGTGTCAGCGGCAAGACCCGCGACCTGTTCCTCGAAAGCGCCTTCTTCGACACCATCTCGGTGGCCGGCAAGGCCCGCTCCTATGGCCTGCACACCGACTCCTCGCACCGCTTCGAGCGTGGTGTGGACTCGCAGCTGGCGCGCAACGCCATGGAGCGCGCCACCGCGCTGCTGCTGGAGATCGTCGGCGGCGAAGCCGGTCCGATCATCGAAGTGGCCAGCGCCGCCGACCTGCCGAACGTTGCGCCGATCACCTTGCGTGCCGAACGAATCAGCCAGATGCTGAGCATGGACATGGACGGTGCCGAGGTCGAGCGCCTGCTCACCGCGCTGGGCCTGGGTGTGACCGCTCAGGGCGCTAGCCAGTGGCTGGTCAGCGTGCCGAGCCACCGCTTCGACATCAGCCTGGAAGTGGACCTGATCGAAGAGCTGGGCCGCCTGTACGGCTACAACCGCCTGCCGGTGCGTTACCCGCAGGCCCGTCTGGCTCCGCAGGCCAAGGCCGAGGCCCGTGCCGAGCTGCCGGCCCTGCGTCGCCTGTTGGTGGCGCGCGGCTATCAGGAAGCCATCACCTACAGCTTCATCGATCCCAAGCTGTTCGAGCTGTTCAATCCGGGCGTGGCGCCGCTGCAACTGGCCAACCCGATCTCCGCCGACATGGCCGCCATGCGTTCCTCGCTGTGGCCGGGTCTGGTCAGGGCGCTGGAGCACAACCTCAATCGCCAGCAATCGCGCGTGCGTCTGTTCGAGAGCGGCCTGCGTTTTGTCGGTCAGCTCGAAGGGCTGAAGCAGGAAGCCATGCTGGCGGGTGTGATCAGCGGTAGCCGCCTGCCGGAAGGCTGGGCCAACGGCCGCGAGAGCGTGGACTTCTACGACCTCAAGGCCGACGTCGAGGCGCTGCTGGGCTATGCCGGCGCCGCCGCTGCATTCAGCTTCGTACCGGGCGAGCACCCGGCTCTGCATCCGGGCCAGACCGCGCGCATCGAGCGGGAAGGGCGCCTGGTCGGCTTCGTGGGGGCACTGCACCCGGAGCTGGCCAAGACCCTCGGTCTGGATCAGCCGGTGTTCCTCTTCGAGCTGGTACTGGCCGAAGTCGCCACCGGGCGCATGCCGGCGTTCAGCGAGTTGTCGCGCTTCCCCGAGGTGCGCCGTGACCTGGCGTTGCTGGTGGATCGCGAACAGCCGGCCGAAGCCGTGCTCGCCACCATTCGCGAGGCTGCAGGCGAATGGCTGACTGACCTCAAGCTATTTGACGTCTATCACGGTAAAGGTATTGATCCGCATAGAAAAAGCCTGGCAGTCGGCTTGACCTGGCAACATCCATCGCGCACTCTTAACGACGATGAGGTGAGTACAACTACGCAAAACATCATCACCTCGCTGGAAGAAAGGTTCAACGCCACGTTAAGGAAGTAGCGTATGGGGGCTCTGACGAAAGCTGAAATGGCGGAACGTCTGTATGAAGAGCTTGGCCTGAATAAGCGGGAAGCCAAGGAGTTGGTGGAGCTGTTTTTCGAGGAAATCCGCCACGCGCTGGAAGACAACGAGCAGGTCAAATTGTCCGGTTTCGGCAATTTTGACCTGCGCGATAAACGTCAGCGCCCAGGTCGCAATCCCAAGACAGGCGAAGAAATCCCGATCACGGCTCGCCGTGTCGTCACCTTTCGTCCGGGCCAGAAATTGAAGGCCAGAGTAGAGGCATATGCTGGAACCAAGTCATAACGACGAGCTGCCGCCTATCCCTGGCAAACGCTACTTCACCATTGGCGAAGTCAGCGACCTCTGTGCCGTCAAACCTCATGTTTTGCGTTACTGGGAGCAGGAGTTTCCCCAGCTCAATCCGGTGAAGCGGCGGGGTAACCGTCGCTATTATCAGCGCCAAGACGTGCTGATGATCCGCCAGATCCGGGCGCTCCTGTACGACCAGGGCTTCACCATCGGCGGGGCGCGTCAGCGTCTCTCCGGCGACGAGGCCAAGGACGACACCACCCAGTACAGGCAGCTGATCCGGCAGATGATTGCCGAGCTTGAGGATGTTCTGCTGGTACTCCGTAAATAAGTGCCCTGCAGTAAAAAAAACTTCCACAATTCAGCAGCTTATTGTAAAGTCCACCTCGCTTCCGGTAACACGGAAGCATCGTCGGGGCGTAGCGCAGCCCGGTAGCGCACTTGCATGGGGTGCAAGGGGTCGAGTGTTCGAATCACTCCGTCCCGACCAAAAAACCCTAGAAAATCCAGTCACTTAACGGTGACTGGATTTTTTTATGCCTGATGGTTTTCTGTCTCTCCCGAATTTTGTGCCACTTTTTGTGCCACTGGCTTTTCGAGGCTTCAGATGGCTCATGTCGAGGGAGGTTTGGGGAGGTACAGTTCGTGCTGTTCCTCGCCCAAGATAAGCAGCTCCAGGACCCGTGTTCGTGATAGCTGGCGATCCTCAGCCAGTTTGTCCAAGACTGCATTGACGCTGATAGGGAGTACAAAGTTGTACTGCTTCCTCTCGGTGGCCTTCTCGCGCGTTTTTTGGGTGTTCCAGCGTCTCTTTATTTTCTCGATGTAGAGCTCCTTTTCCTCGGCGGATGCTTCGCTGAGGTCGAAGAACTCCAGCATCTCATTGAGCTTCGTAAAGGGCGCTGCTCGCCATGTCAGCCAAGACTTGTTTTTTTCCATCCAGCTCCAGGCTAGAGCACATTTTTCATGTTCATCGTCATCCTTGAACCAGCTGAATAGCTTGTCGGTCTTCAGCTGCCTATTCCAGCTGTTGGACAGTTGGTTCAGTGTTCTCTTTTTTTCGTCGAAGCTCTCATCCCAAAGATCAAAAAGGGCAATCAGCTTTGCCTTGTCAGTGAGCATCTGGAAAACGCTGCTTACGACTTCTTTACCGAGTAATTTTTGGGCTTGAGCTGTCAGCCACTTTGGCTGTCTTCCTGCCTTGTCGATCCATTTGAATGCTTCCTCTGGCAGAAGCGTTCTCGCCTTCGCGTCGTTTAGATGCCATCGAAGCGCTGGTTCCTGACTCATCACCTTATAAATTTCATCGCGCATGGTTGCGCTGTTCAGCTGGCAATCGGCGAGCTCGAATTTTGGATTCGTCTTTAAGGTTAGCCATAGCCATGTCACCTCCCTATCGTCGAGTCTCCAGTCGCTGAGTATGTTGGAAAGATTGTCATTATCGTTAAATGCCATCGTATTGGTCCAAATCAAGATGTATTAAAGAATAATCCTAGACCAATTTAAGTACATTTCTAGTCAATTAATAGATCAAATCTATCTCTTAAAAAGAATAAAAATAGATTATTTATAGATGTCTGACAATCATAGGAACCCCTGAATTTCGGTGGTTTCGTGCCTTGATCAGCCTTCAGATGGTGTTTTAGGAGGACAGACATTTATCAGATGCGGACAGCGCAGCAACAGGCTCTTATGCTCGTTTGCTTGGCTGCTTTAATAGGGGACGACTTCAGTGGAAGGATCTATCGGCGTGGCTGTGCTGGCGGCCAGTGACTAGTCAGGGCTTCTGATGGTCGTGAGTTGTGTTGGCGGGGCTTGGGTAGGCTTCAGTCGGTTAATTTTTGACAGACCCAGCACATCCTCTGAGCCATAGAGAGGAGCCTGCTCATGCGTATAATGCGATTAAAAGAAGTACTCGATACGACCGGTCTTGCCAGGTCAACTATTTACAAATACATCGCGGACGGAATCTTCCCCAAGCCTGTGAGTCTGGCCCCTGGCGGTATAGATGTGCCGAATACCCGAGGCGTGGGCTGGATCCAATCGGAAGTCGAAGATTGGATCCTGGCAAGAATCGAGGAGCGGGATATGGCTGAGGGATCCGCCACACGTCCAAGCAACCATCTGAGCGTCGCCAAGTAAACTTTCCGCCATGACCGGCTTCGGCTGGTCATGGCGCTTATGCCGTTCTGGTAGGGCTCTGCTCTCAGCTAACTCCCCCAGCGCTCAGTACGGAAAATCTCTCGACAGGCTTGGCAATGATGCTCCCCATTGCCCGGCCTGATCGGGAGGGGCGGCTCTGGTTAGGGCTGCATCTATTGATATAGCTATTAACTATCTACTCTTAATAATCAATAGTAACCACCACTACCTATCACCACTGACTACACCAGCGGGAGAGACCAGTAAAAAGAAACACATCACGTACCTGGTATGCACCATCAACCAACCAGGTACTGCACCATGACCAACCGCAAGCACAACACCCACCTCTCACAGTCAGACATAGCCCTGCAGATCGACGCACTCGTCCAGGCTATCGAGTACAGCGATACACCTGCATACCGGATCACGCACAAACGTTCAGGCTATGAGCGTGTCGAGCGGACCAGACTGTCCCACCACTTCACCCACGTGCAGCAGATGTGCAACCTGTTTGATGATCGAGTGCCATACGACTACAGCGAGCACCTGTTAGCGTTCCGGGAAGCCTGTGACGACGTTGGTCTTCAGCGCTCACCCAATGGTCCCGTCTGCATGAGCGAGACGGGTACTTACTGGCTCAGTTATGAGCAGAGCATGAACGTCCTGACCGAGCGGATCCGCGAGTTGACCCGTCAGCGGTGGTATCAGCGCAAAGCTGGGGATCGAGCCTACGAGGCACGCAAGCAGGCGAAGGAGATCATCGCTTACAACGATGCAGTGATGAGCCTTTACTCACGCACTACGATCATCCGGCTGGACCTTTACTACCGCACTGAAGCCCAGGCCAGGCAGCGAGTCGAGCAGGTATTCGATCACCTGGATGATCTGATCTATGAGCACAGCCGTAATCCGATATTCGAGCACCTGATTGGCTACACCTACTCAGTCGAGCAGGGGGAGTGCAAGAAGGGGCGGGGGTACCACATCCATGCGGCCTACTACTTCAATGGCAACATAGTGTGCCGGGATGTCTGTAAGGCAACTAGGATCGGCAAGCTGTGGGAGGAGATCACTCGTCGTCAGGGTTATGCCCACAGCTGCAACCATGACAAGGATCAGTACGGCGACAAGCTCGGCATCGGCCAGATCCATAGGGATGATCAGTCGAAGCGGCCTAATACCCACGAGGCAATGAGGTACCTGGTCAAAGACGATCAGCACCTGCGTGTGAAGCCTGCAGGGGCTCGTTGCCTGCGTAAGGGGGCTCTGAACCGTGTTCGTCGCATATAAGTGAACGGGAAAGCTACGTGGCCTTTGCAACCATCAGCTCAGACCAGCGGGTGGTGTATGCGGGGGAGAGCAATTCTCTTCGCATAGCCCACTCGGTTGGCTTTGCGATGCGTCCTGGCTGCAGCGTGCCGCGTCCCCAGCGATTGTTGATCGCGTCCATTGTGTTCATCAGTCGCTCGGTTTTCACGGGCTGCTCGGGAGCAAACAGATCCGGCGTGTATTCGTTCTTGTGACACAGATCCAGCAGCATCACCTGAGCTTTGGCGTAGCTGAAGCCCTCGCGGTATAGCTGCTTCAGCCCAGCCTGAACAGCCTTGATGATCAGTCTACTGTCGTCGGTCGGGTAGGGCAGTTGGCAGAGGATGCCATTGGCATATTTGGCTTCAGTGGGGTTGAACATGCCAGTGCGCAAGCTGACTCGTACCTGCCGGCATAGCGACTCTTGCTTGCGCAGCTTTTCAGCTGCGCGCGTGGCGTAGCTGGTGACGGCCTCCTGGATAGGCGCTAGCTCGCGCAGCCGCTTGCCAAATGAGCGGCTGGAGCAGATCTCCTGCTTGGGCTCGATCTCGTTCTCGATCTCCAAGCACGCCACCCCGCGCAGCTCGCGCACGGTTTTCTCGATCACGACATTGAATCGTTTGCGCAGTGTCCAGGCATCCATCTGTGCCAAGTCCCAAGCGGTTTTGATCTGCATACCTTCCAGGTGCGCACGCATGCGGGGACCAACGCCCCAGACTTCTTCTACGGGCATGGCCTTGAGCAGCTTGTCGCGCCGCACGGGGTCACGGATGTCCACGACACCTCCGGTTTGCTTCTGCCAGCGCTTAGCAGCGTTATTGGCGAGCTTGGCCAGTGTCTTGGTGGTGGCAATGCCAATGCCGACGGGGATACCGGTCTTCTGCCTGATCTCTGCCTGCACCTGGCGGCCTATCGACTCCAGCGGCTCGGGCAGCCCGGTCATATCGGCAAAGGCCTCATCGATGCTGTAGACCTCGATGCTTGGAAAGCAGGCCTCTAGGATCGTCATCACACGCTCGCTCATGTCGCCATAGAGGGCGTAGTTGCTGCTGAAGGCGACGATGCCGTGGCGCTTGAGGTCGCCCCTGATCTCGTGGAACAGGGCGCCCATTTTCACGAACGGCTTAGCATCGGCAGAGCGAGCAATCACGCAGCCGTCGTTGTTGCTGAGCACGACGATGGGCGTTCGCAACAGGTCAGGGCGAAACACGCGCTCGCAACTGGCGTAGAAGCTGTTGCAGTCGACCAGTGCGTATACCGGCTCAGCCATGGATGAGGTGATTCCGCAGGCTGTGAGTGACGACGCCCCAGATCGTCAGCTCATCGTTTTCCAGGATGTAACGCGGAGAGTAGGCCGGGTTCTCCGACTGCAGGATGAACTGGCCCTGTTCCTGGGTCAGGCGCTTTACCAGGACATCGCCGTTTAGGCAGGCAACGACCACATGGCCCGGTTTTGCTGGGATGGCGCGGCTGACGATCAGATGGTCACCGTCGAAGATGCCAGCCCCAGTCATGCTGTCACCACTCACTGCGACCACATAGGTGTGCGTAGCTTGCAGATCTAGCAGAGCATCAAGCGATAGCTTGTGCTCCATGTGATCAAGCGCAGGGCTGGGAAAGCCAGCCGGAACGCGTGCATCAAAGAGGGGAAGGGCTGTGCTGCTGCTCTGAAGCGGGCCGAGGATAAGTGCGGTGCTCATGACGGGTCGTCCGTTAACTGTATTTATATACAGTAATAAGCGCTCCGCCATCCAGGCAAGGTGCGTTCGTCGCCGGTGTCTGGGGTATGCACGGATTGTTTACAGGCGAAATGTAGACAGATCGCGCTGTCGGGATGTTATCGCTAGGTTGGTCAAAACCGACCAGGAGGATCTCCTATGAGCTTGCTACCTACCCTTAACGATCTTTTGCCGCTGGCGCTGTTGCTGCCTGCACTGCTCGGGCTGGCCAAGCTGGCCTACGGCGGCACGACTGATTGAGAGATAGCCTCGCCTGGCGGCATCGACTCAAAGCCAGGCGTGCCTGCCGTTAGTCAGTGATACAGCCAGGGCTGTAGCTCTTCCAGGTTGGCGACCACGATCTGCTGAGCCGTGGCCTTGGCATGCACCTTGGTCGGATCGATCTGGTAGCGCTGCAGCACGTACTGCACCAACGCACCTCGTGTCTCGATCACCAGCTGTCCGTCACGCATGCCGTAGTCGGCTTCGATAATCGCGCGCTGCTCCAGCTTGAGACGAGAATCCGGTTCAATGATGACCTGCACCTGACTGTTCCAGCCCGGATCCTGCTCACGGGTGTTTTCGGTTTCGTCGTCCATTAACTCTGGCTCACTACGAAAGCGGCTGAGCACAAAGTCCCGGTAATCTCGATTCTTCTCGCAATAGGCGCGCACGTGCCAGCGCATACCGGTGTAGATCAGCGTATGCGGCGCGATCAGGCGGGTTTCGCCGTCCGGCGTCGTGAAGGACACATACTCGCACTCCAGTCGCAGCCCATCGCGGCAGGCCTTGAGTAGTGGGCGCAGCACCTCCGGGCGCACTGAGCGATCCGGCACATCCAGTACCTCAGTGTGCGCATAGGCCAATGCCAGCCCTTCAACATACGGTGCACGGTCGTGACTCTCGTTGAGCAAGTGCAGGTAGGCGCTGGCGCTGTCATCGATAAACAGCGGTTTGAAGTGGCGGCTTAGCACATACCCCTTCAAATGCTTGTCGTATTCCAGGTTCTTCGGCGCGTAGTCGGTGATGTAGGAATTGATGTCCTTCGACGCCTGCTGCCTGCTGATACCGAAGCTCTGCATCAGATGCCCGGTGGTTAAACGTCCTTCCCACCACACCACCGTTTCGATCAGGCGATAGCGCAGCGCCAGATCCCAGCGCACGGACTCGATTTCCTGTTTGCGTTTCATCCCGGCCTCACTTGCTCGAAAACTTTACCTGTACGAACGCACACTCTAGATGCGTCAAGCCACGCTACATATCTTGATCCTGACAAACAAGTCGGCCAATCCAGGCCGGCTCAGGAAGTGCAATCAAGGAGTAGTGAAATGGCATTGATCAACTGCAACGAGTGCGACCGCATGGCCAGCGACCAGGCTGCTGCCTGTCCGCATTGTGGTGCGCCTATCGCTAAGCAGACTGCCGCCGTTCAAATGCATCCCGCCCAACCCGCAAGCCGTAATGTCGGCTTCTGGCTGGGCGTCGGGATTTTCCTTTTTCCGATCATTTTTGTCTGGTTCCTGCTGCGCCAGGGGCATAGCACTGCCAGCCGGATAGTCGGTTTTGCATGGCTGGCGCTGATGCTGGTTGCGATGGCTTCAGGGGAGCGTCCGTCCGGCAAGGCTGCTGCGCCCACGACTAGCCAGAGTCAGCCTGCAGAGGTGGCAGCCCCGGTTGTACCCGTGTTTGAAGTAAGCGCTCAGCAACTGGCTCAGGCGTATGACCGCAATACGGTCGCAGCCGATCAGCAGTTCAAAGGTAAGCGCTTCAAGGTCACTGGCGTGGTGGAGTCGATCAATACCGATCTGTTCGGTAATCCTTACGTCACCCTGCGTGGCGGGGTAAACCAGTTCATGGAGCCGCAATTCCAGCTCGATGACGCCCATGCCAACTACGCCGCAGGCCTGCAGAGCGGTATGCGCATCAGCTTGATCTGCATTGGGGGCGGTGATGTGGCCAAGACGCCAATGTCGAAAGGCTGCGTGCCGGCAAATTGACCTGGATACCAGAGAGCGCCGAGCATGTTTTACCTAGCATGGATGAATTGAAGGGGAAGCACCATGACCTGGAGTATCGATAAGGCCTCAGCCTACGGTGGCATTCCTCTGATCCGTACCGGTCAGATCCTCTAGCGCGAACCGGCCAACCACTTCGCTGGCTATGTTTGGACCTTTGCTAGAAGCACGCCAGAGGCAGGGGATACACCGGAGATGACGGCACTGCGAGAAGTCAGGGAGACTGGCTACGAGGTAGAGATCGTTGATGTCTTGCCAGGGCTATTTAAAGGCGGCTTGAGTACCAATGCCTATTTTGTCATGCGTCATATCGGCCCACAGGGCAAATTCGACTGGAAAACCCAGGCTACCCGTTGGGTTGATTTTGAACAGGCGGAAGCGCTGATTGGGCTGACGCACAACCCCACTGGGCGGTTGCGGGATCTGGCTCTCGGAACACATGGTCGCAGTGTCAAGGCTGTACGTGGGCCGGATTACTGGTGCTTTCAAGGAGAGACATTGGCTGAATTGAGGCGCAGGAAATGAACTAGAAGTATTGCGCTCAGCTCAGCAGTCGCTGTTCTTATATCGTAAAGTGATAAGATTTCACTCCGATCTGTCAACTGTGGTCGGCCCAGGAAAGGGAATTAGTGTGCTGACAAAACTCGAACGGCTCATCGGCGAAATCGGCGACCTAAACAGCAAGTTGATCCTGCTGGTTGGTCCCAGCCGCAGTGGCAAGACCCAACTCCTTCGCCAGCTCTGCGCCAAGCTCAATATCGAGCCGCTCAACGTTGGCCTGGAGCTGGGACGCCGTTTGGCCGCCACGCCAAACAGTAAGCGTGGCTTCTATGCCGGTGAGCTCCTGCGGGAGATCGCGGACAGGGAACGCACTGAAGATCCGCTGTTGCTCGACAACCTCGAGTTATTGTTCGAGCCCAGCCTGCAGATCAACCCGCTTGACCTCGTCAGGCGGCTGGCTCATTCCAAGCGCGTCGTGGCTGTCTGGCCTGGCGAGCTGCGCGGCGACCGCTTGGTGTACGCGGACATGAGCCATCCAGAACATCGTGACTACAGCCGCGACGGTGCGGTTGTATTAGAAATTTGACCTGAATTTGAAAGTAGAGAGCAGGGAAGAGAGAACCATATGGCCAAGAACATGAAATACGGGGATCTGATTCAGTTCGAGCAGATCGAGTCAGTCATTCAGCTGCTCGATGCCGGGCGCCCAGACGAGGCCAAAAAGCTCGTCGCGACCTACGTCATCTCCGACGACATGGCCGAGCGGATCTCCAAGCTCATGGTTCCTCAGCTCAGTTTCGACGACTCCGTCGATCACAAGGGCGTGCTCATCGTCGGCAACTACGGTACCGGTAAGTCGCACTTGATGTCGGTGCTGTCGCTGGTGGCTGAGGACGCTGCCTACGCGCCGATGATCCGACACCCCAAGGTCGCCGAGGCGGTTGCCCCGATCGCTGGCCGCTTCAAAGTGCTGCGCATCGAGGTGGGCGGGCTGCAGATGCCGCTGCGCCAGATCATCACCCTGCAGCTTGAACGCTTCCTTGAAAAGCTCGGCGTCGACTACACCTTCCCGACCGCGGACAAGGAGCTCAACAACAAGGACTCCTTCGAGGAGATGATGGCCGCGTTCGGCGAGAAATTCCCGGACCAGGGCGTGCTGCTGGTGGTCGACGAGTTCCTGGAGTACCTGCAGTCCCGCCGCGATCACGAGCTCGTGCAGGATCTGGCCATCCTGCGTCAGATCGGTGAAGTCACTAAGCACCTGAAGTTCCGCTTCGTGGCCGGTGTGCAGGAAGCCATCTTCGACAGCGTGCGTTTCCAGCATGTGGCCGACAGCATGCGCCGCGTCAACGAGCGCTTCACCCAGATCCTGATCGACCGCCAGGACGTCAGCTTCGTCGTCTCCGCGCGCCTGCTCAAGAAGACGGCTGACCAGCAAAACAAGATCCGCGAATACCTGACGCCGTTCGCCAAGTTCTACGGCTCCATGAACGAGCGCATGGACGAGTACGTGCGGTTGTTCCCGGTTCACCCGGATTACCTGAAGACCTTCGAGCAGATCCATTTCACCGAGAAGCGCGGCGCGCTCAAGACCATCGAGGCCGCCATGCTGGCCATCCTCGACCAGGAAGTGCCCGCCGACAAACCGCTGTTCATCAGCTACGAGAGCTTCTGGAACACCATCAAGGCCAACTCGGTCCTGCGCGCTGACCCCAATATCAAGGAAGTCATGCGCGTCTCCGAGGTGCTGGAGTCCCGCGTGCAGCAGGCCTTCACGCGCCCGGCCTACAAAGCCATGGCGCAGCGGGTCATCAACGCGCTGGCCGTCCACCGGCTGACCACGGGCGGCGACATCCATGTGCCCATCGGCCCCACGGCCGCCGAGCTGCGCGATGCCCTGTGTCTGTTCCAGCCGGGCGTGGAAGACATGCCGGGCGATCCGGCCGAGAACCTGTTGTCGATGGTGCAGACCGTGCTGCGCGAGGTGCTCAAGACCGTCAACGGCCAGTTCATCTCCAAGGCACCGGACACCGAGCAGTACTACCTCGACCTCAAGAAAGACATCGACTACGACGCGCAGATCGAGAAGCGCGCCGAAGCCCTGTCCGACGACGCGCTGGATCGCGCCTACTACAGCGCCATCAAGGCGCTGATGGAATGCAGCGACGATCTGCGTTACCCCGGCTTCCAGATTTGGCAGTACCAGATCGAGTGGCAGGAGCGCCGCGTCGAGCGCATGGGCTACCTGTTCTTTGGCGCCCCGAATGACCGGCCCACGGCCCAGCCCGAGCGCGATTTCTACATCTACTTCATCCAGCCATTCGACAAGCCGAAGTTCAGCGACAACAACCTGGCCGACGAAGTGTTCTTTCGCCTGAAGTCACCGGACGAGGACTACAAGCGCCACCTGTCGCAATACGCTGCGGCACTGGATCTGGCCTCCACCGCCAGCGGTGGCGCGAAGGCCATCTACCTGTCCAAGGCGCAGGACTCACTGCGGTCTATGAGCAAGTGGCTGCAGGAAAAGCAGATGACCGCATTCGAGGTCACCTACCAGGGCAAGACCAAGACGCTGCAGGACTGGTCAAAGGGCGTGTCCCTGCGCGACCGCGCGCGACTGGGTCCGGATGAGCGCATCAACTTCCGCGACGTGGTGAACATCGTCTCCGGCCTGGCACTGGGCCAGCGCTTTGCCGACATCTCACCCGACTACCCCACCTTCTCGGTGCTGGTCACCGAGGCCAACCGCAAGCAACTGGTGGGCAATGCCCTGCGCGCCCTAGCCGGAGGCACCCGCACCAAGGACGCCGCTGCCATCCTCGATGCCCTGGAGCTGCTCGATGGTGACCGTGTCGATCCCGCCAACTCCCGCTACGCGCAGGAGGTGCTGAACCGACTCAAGGCCAAGGGCCACGGCCAGGTGCTCAACCGCAGCGAACTGCTGTCGGGCACGTCTGATGTGGAATATTTCGCCCCGATCAAGTACCGGCTGGAGCCAGATCTGCTGGTTACGGTGCTGGGTGGCCTGGTCTACTCCGGCGACATCGTGCTGTCGATCACCGGAGACAAGATCGACTCCGGCAAGCTGGTGCAACTCGCAGAGCGTTCGCTGGAAGAGCTCAAGCAGTTCAAGCACGTCGAGGCGCCCAAGGAGATTAACCTCGCGGTGCTGCGTGCCTTGTTCGAGTTGTTCGACCTACCGTCCGGTCTGGCCCAGAAGGCCAGCCAGGGCGACACCGAGCCGGTCATCAAACTGCAGGAGAAAGTCAGCGCGCTGGTACCGCGTGTGCTCAAGGCTGGCTCCGACCTGCAGCAAGGCAAGCTCGGCTTCTGGGGCCAGAACCTGCTTCGTGAAGAAGAAGCCAAGGACTGGCACGCCCGGCTGGATTCGCTGAAGAAGTTCACGGAGTCGCTGGCGCCGTACAACACCGTCGGCAAGCTCAAGAACCTGCGCGTCACGCAGGAAGACCTGGACAGCCAGAAGAAGAATCTGGAGATCCTGGCCGCCGTCGAGCGTCTGCTCGAACTGGTGGTGGAGTTGGGCAGCACGGCGTCCTACCTCTCGCAGGCCGAGATGGTGTTGCCCGCCGAGCATCCGTGGGTGAAGCAGGCAGAGGCGGCCCGCAAGGCCCTGCAGGAAAAGCTGAGCCAAGACCGCACGGCCGAGCACGCTTCCGAATACCGGCAGACGCTCAACCAGCTCAAGAAGGACTACATCACCGCCTACATCGCCAGCCACAGCAAGGCGCGGCTGGGTGTGGCCGAGGACAAGACCCGCAACGCCCTGCGCAAGGACGACCGCCTGCTGGCGCTGCGGGTGCTCGCCGGCGTGTCGCTAATGCCCACCAGCCAGCTCACCGCGTTCGAGGAGTCCCTCAACGGCCTGAAGAGTTGTTCCTCGCTGGATGAGCCGACGCTGATCACGGCCGCCGTTTGCCCGCACTGCCAGTTCCGCCCTTCTGCCGAGCAGTTGGAGCTGATCCCGGCAGCCAACCGCCTGCACAAGCTGGATGACGATCTGGATCAGTTGATGACCAACTGGCAGCAGACTCTGCTGGAGAACCTGGAAGACCCATTCACGCAGGACAGCCTGGGATTATTGCCGCCCGCGTCCAAGAAACTGATCGACGCCTTCCTCACCTCACGCAAGTTGCCAGACCCGATGACCACGGAGTTCGCCAATGCCGTGCAAGAGGCGCTGTCGGGGCTGGAGAAGATCGCGGTCAAGGGCGACGAGATCAAGCAGGCGCTACTGCAAGGCGGCTCGCCGGCCACGCCGGACGACCTTCGCAAGCGCTTCGATACCTTCATGAACGAGCGCTGCAAGGGCAAGGATTCGACCAAGCTGCGCTTCGTGATCGAGTGACACGGTGATGGCTCGACCATGACAACAAGAATTTGAGGAACGACTGATGAGTGACCTATTCCAGAACCATGCGGCCAAGTCAGGCCCGGTTGAATGCCTCGGGCAAACGTTCCCGAGCGACGAGGCTCGCCGCGAGCACTACCTGAAGTTGCTTGCCGAGAAACTTAAAGATCCAGTGTTCCGGAAGATCGAAGGTTTTCCAATCGGGACAGACGAAGCCATCCTCGCGCTATCCGATCCGCCGTATTACACGGCATGCCCCAATCCATTCATCCGAGAATTTCTGGAACTTTATGGAACGACGTATCAAAACAGCGCAACGGCAATAAAGGAGCCATACGCGGCAGATGTTAGCGAAGGGAAGAATGATCCCATATATAACGCCCACAGCTATCACACGAAGGTCCCCCATAAGGCAATCATGCGGTACCTGCTTCATTACACAAATCCGGGCGATATAGTTTTCGATGGATTTTGTGGAACTGGAATGACGGGTGTTGCTGCTCAACTCTGTGGAGAAATTTCTGCAGTAGAGGCTCTAGGTTATAGAGTGTTACCCGATGGAAAGATTGCAGAGCAGAGAAATGACGGCACTAAAAATGCGTGGGTTCCTTTCTCTACAATTGGTGAGAGGAAGGCCGTTCTAAGTGACCTATCAACGGTCGCAACATTCATTGCCTCAAACTTCACGACGCCGCTGGATGCCGATTCGTTTTCGCATGATCTCGATCGCGTGCTGCACGCCGCTGAATCAGATCTAGGTTGGATGTACGAAACACTACATACCGACAAAAAGACAAAAGGGACGATCAACTACACGATATGGTCCGATGTTTTTTCCTGCCCTCAATGTGCTGGTGAAGTTGTCTTTTGGGATGCTGCAATTGATCAAGTCGCAGGGAAATTGCGCGATGTGTTCGACTGTCCACATTGCGGGGCGAACTTATCAAAGAAGGGACTTGAACGAGCAAGCTTTACAGGCATTGATGCCAGCACAGCGAAGCCACACATTCAAGCAAAGCAGATCCCTGTTTTGATTAATTACAGCATCGGTAATAAGCGATTTGAGAAGCGCGTAGATAGCTACGACCTGCAAGTCATAGATCGGATCGATCGTATTGGTATAGAAAATTGGTTCCCGGACGATCGAATGATTGAGGGCTCTGAAAGCCGTAGAAATGATCCTTTTGGGCTAACAAATGTTCATCATTTCTACACTCGAAGAAACTTGCTTGCGCTTTCTAAAATATGGGCGCTTTGCGCGACGTTTAAGGATGCGAATCATGCGAAATTCGCCTTCACATCCGCGCACCAGTACGTTAATCGCCTCTGCAGGCTACATATCGGGAATCACTTCAACAAGAAGGGCGGAACTGTCGATAAGCCACTTGAGGGAACGCTCTACCTTCCATCGATTTCCCTCGAGGTTAATCCCATTGATCGTTTCAAGCTTCGCAGTAGGCTCGATAGAGCTTTGGCGACGATCAAAAATCGCTCGCTCGTTTCTACTCAGTCTTCAACGGCAATTTCCGCACCAAGCAACTCTGTCGACTACATATTCATAGACCCGCCATTTGGTGCGAACCTCAATTACTCAGAGCTGAGTTTCCTCTGGGAGTCCTGGCTTGGCGTGAAGACCAGAAACGACTTTGAGGCCATCGAAAATCGTGCGCAGGGGAAATCGATAGACGATTACCGGCACTTGATGGCCCGCTGTTTCAAGGAACTGTTTCGGATCTTAAAGCCTGGCCGCTGGATGACAGTTGAGTTCTCAAACACACAGGCGGCTGTCTGGAACACTATTCAAATCGGTCTTCAGGAAGCGGGTTTTGTCGTTGCAAACGTTTCTGCGATCGATAAGCAAAAAGGCAGCTTCAAAGCAGTAACTACTGCCACTGCCGTAAAACAGGATCTGGTCATCTCTGCATATAAACCTAATGGAGGCCTCGAGGATCGTTTTGCTGAGTCGGGCGGTACTGAGGACTCCGTATGGGATTTTGTGCGCACGCATCTTCATTACCTGCCAATAGTTAAAGTTAAGGCGGGCGAACTGGAGTTTATAGCGGAGCGAGATCCTCGGATAATTTTTGACCGAATGGTGGCTTGGTTTGTTCGGCACAACACACCGGTCCCCATGTCGTCCCAAGAGTTTCAATCTGGGCTTGCTCAGCGTTTCGTTGAGCGTGACGGTATGGTGTTCTTGTCTGAACAAGTGGCCGAGTACGACAAGAAGCGTTTGCAGGTCACTGTTGCGCCGCAGATGGAGATGTTTGTCTCTGATGAACGAAGTGCGATCGATTGGCTAACAGATTTTCTGAAGCGTCGCCCTTCGACCTACCAGGAAATCAGCCCTGAGTTCATGGGGCAGCTTGGCGCGGGTTGGAAGAAGCACGAAGCCAAACCTGAACTGTCCGCCTTGCTGGAAGACAACTTCCTGAAGTATGACGGCGCAGGTGAGGTCCCCAGCCAAATCCACAGCTACCTCTCGACCAACCACAAGGATCTGCGCGGGCTGGAGAAGAACAGTCCGGCGCTGGTGGCCAAGGCGAAAGATCGCTGGTACGTGCCCGATCCGAATAAGGCACAGGACTTGGAGAAAAAGCGTGAGAAAGCGCTGCTCAAGGAGTTCGATGCCTATCGTTCGTTCACCGGTCGCAAGATCAAAGAGTCTCGTCTGGAAGTGCTACGTGCTGGCTTCCGGGCCGCTTGGGCAGCAAAAGACTACAAAACCATCATCGGCATCGCCAATAAGCTGCCAGATGAAACGCTGCAAGAGGACGAGAAACTACTCACCCTCTATGACCTCGCGCTGACCCGTACCGAGGACGGGATCTGAACGTGGCCGGTAGCGGATTCACCATCGGCGACTGGTGCTGGTTCACCCGGCAGGCATCGCCGTGCCGGGTGATCGAGCGGCAGGATGTGTGGGGCGAGGTAGCTTACCGAGTCTGGTTGCCAGCCAAAGACGTGGTGGTGCGCGCTCGGGCGGTGGATCTGGCCTCGTTGGAAAGCGTGCGCCCGAGCGTGGAGCAGATCCTGTACACCACAGCGGCGGCCAAGCTGCTCGATGCGCTGGAGGACAACCTGCTGCTGGCGCCCATCCAGTCCAGCGTGGTGCCGCTGCCGCACCAGCTCTATGCGTTGAATCGCGCGATCAGCCGCGATCGCATCCGCTACCTGCTGGCCGATGAGGTGGGCCTCGGCAAGACCATTGAGGCCGGCTTGGTGCTGCGCGAGCTGAAGTTGCGTGGCCGGGTAAAGCGCATCCTGGTGGTGGCGCCCAAGGGGCTGGTGCGCCAGTGGCAGGCGGAAATGCGCCTGCACTTCGGCGAGAAGTTCCAGTTCATTGAGCCGTCCGAGCTGGCGGCCTTTCGCCAGTGGCGCAGCGGCGGCGCGGGTGAGGAGGAAAACCTGTGGCGCATGCACGACCAGGTGATCTGCTCGCTGGATTCGGTGAAGCCGCTGGAAGGCCGGCGCGGCTGGAGTCTGGAACAACTCAACACCTACAACCGCGAGCGCTTCGAGGACCTCATCTCGGCGTCGTGGGATCTGGTCATCATCGACGAAGCCCACCGCATGGGTGGCAGCACCGAGCAGGTGGCCCGCTACAAGCTGGGCGCTGCGCTGGCGGAGGCATCGCCCTATCTCTTGCTGCTGTCGGCCACGCCGCACCAGGGCAAGACCGACCAGTTCATGCGGCTGATGCAGTTACTGGACCGCGAAGCCTTCCCGGACGAGAGCAGCGTCAGCCACGACCGGGTGCGCCCGTTTGTGATTCGGACTGAAAAGCGGCTGTCCATCAACGCCGAGGGCCAGCCGCTGTTCAAGCCGCGTGTTACCCGGTTGCAGGCGGTCGCTTGGCAGGCCCGACACGGCGCGCAGCAGAGGCTGTACGAGGCGGTGACCGACTATGTGCGCCACGGCTACAACCAGGCGATGGCAGCCAAGCAGCGCCACATCGGCTTCTTAATGATCCTGATGCAGCGGCTGGTGACCTCCAGCACGGCAGCCATCCGCACCACGCTGGAGAAGCGCCAAGCCCTGCTCGATACGCCACAGCCGCAGGCCAACCTGTTCGAGAACACCAGCGCTGATGAGTGGGCGGATCTGGACGGCCAGTCCCAAGTGGATCTGGCCATGCAGTCCAGCGGCTGGGAGCTGGAGAAGTCAGAAGTCGAGATGCTGCTGGAGCTGGCGCGGGAAACCGAGGCCGCTGGCACTGATGCCAAGGCTGAGGCACTGCTGGAGCTGATCTACAAGCTGCAGCAAGAGGAAGGCGACCCGGCCCTGAAGGTACTGATCTTCACCGAGTTCGTGCCGACGCAAGCGATGCTGGCCGACTACCTGGAGAGCCGTGGTTTCTCTGTAGCGACGCTCAACGGCAGCATGGACCTGGAAACCCGCACCCGTGCGCAGCAGGCGTTCTCCAAGGATGTTCGCGTGCTGATTTCGACGGATGCCGGTGGCGAAGGCCTGAACCTGCAGTTCTGCCACGTCATCGTCAACTTCGACATGCCGTGGAACCCGATGCGGATAGAACAGCGCATTGGCCGGGTAGACCGCATCGGGCAGAAGCACGTGGTTCGTGCCATCAACTTCGTGCTCGAAGACACCGTGGAGCATCGCGTGCGCCAGGTGCTGGAAGAAAAGCTCGAGGTCATCGCGCAAGAGTTCGGCGTAGACAAGGCGGCCGACGTTATGGATTCGGTCGAAGCCGACCCGATCTTCGACGAACTGTTCGTGCATGGCCTGCAGAACCCGGATGCCATCGAACAAGAGTGCGACGCGGTGGTGTCGCAGCTTCGATCCACCCTGGCGGAGTCGAAGAAGAACAGCGACCTGCTCACCACCGAACACGATCTTGATGCCGACGACGCCCGTAAGTGGCGTGACCACCCGGCGCAGTTCTGGTTGGAGCGTGCCATCACCAGTGGGCTGGCCGCCCGGGGTGGCTCGGCCGCCAAGATGGGCAATGCATGGCGGGTGAAGTGGGTCGACGGCAGCGAATCGGCGCAGGCTTGTTTTGACGCCCGCACCGCCGATGAAAACCCGGAACTGGAATGGGTCACGATGGAAGACCCACGGGCCCGGGCGGTGATCAGCGAGTTGCCACGCTTTGTCGCTGGCCAACCACTGCCGGTGATCCGTGTTTCTGGTCTGCCGGATTCGGTGCGCGGCATCTGGTCGCTATGGGAGATCAGCCTGGCGGCGGAAGGCTTGAGCCGGAAGCGCTTCCTGCCGTTGTTCGTCAACGAGGAAGGTCGCCCCTTCGTACCCACTGCCAAGCGCGTGTGGGACCTACTGCTGACCGAGACCGTGGATGTTCATGCCGTGACCGGCGCCGAGGAGTCGGTGAAGTGGTTCGAGGCATCCCATGTGGCCGCCAGCGCCCAAGGCGAACGGATCTTCACCGAGCTGCTGAACGAGCACCGTGCCCGACTGAAGGAAGAACGCGAGCGTGCGGTGTATGCCTTCGAAGCCCGAGGTCAGGCCATTGGGCGAATCGGCCTGCCCGCCGTGCGCGAGCATCGGCGCAAGCGACTGCAGCAGGAACACGATGCGCGCATGGCCGCTCTCGATGACATGGAGGCCAGCGTGCCAGATTTGAATGCCGTGATGATGGTGCGCGTCTCCGGCGATGTGATGCCCGGAGGACAGGTGGGATGAGCCAGTGGTCAGAACGCATTCTCAGCCACTTCACGGCCGATCTCACCCGACTCTGGGTGGCGTGCGACCCTGATGATGTGTTGCTCGACGAGAGGCTGTTGACCGAGCTGCGCGGTCGCGGCTTCGAGCTGATGCTGTACGAGGACCCATTTGCCTTCCGCGCGGAATATGAGGAGCGTTACCGCGCCGCATGGGATCGCGGTGAGCAAGGGCCTGCGCCCTCGCTGGTTCTGCATCTGCGCAGCGCCGATGCGAATGTCTTACCGTGGGACATCGTGCATCACGGTCGTGTGGTCCGGCTCTCCCTTGCGGAGCTATTCCCGAAGCTGGCTTACAGCGCGGTACAGCAAGTCGAGCCGGAGCACTTTGCCGGGCTGTTTCTTGCCCACCAGACCGAGCTGCAGTCGGCCAGGGGCGAGAACGAGTCGAAGGACTTCATCCTCGAACACGTCTACCAATTGGCGCCGAGATCCATTCGCAACCCGGTCGACTTCTGGCGTGAGCTACTGCGAATGCACTTCGCCAACCGCTCGTTGCCACCCCTGTTCGCTCAGCACGCGGCAGGCATCATTCAGGGCAAGGGGCTGTTCACGGACCTTCCCGTCGCCACATGGCTGGCATCCAAGAGCGCGCTGCTACGCGTGGTGCAGGATGCGTGGTACCGCTATCTGACGACTCAGGGGCTGGACGGAACCCGCACTGGCGAACCGCCACCACCAGACTACGTCGCCAAGATCGAGATTCCGTTCGACCACTCCGATGTACAGGTGCTGGTCGATTCCATGTTTCTCGACGGCAGCTTGCATCCGCTGGCGGTGCACAGCGTTCCGGCGGGGATGCCGAGTTGGATCAAGGCCGGGATCGTCCAGGACCCGGCGGCACTGCAGGCCTTGGTGCTCAAAGGCATCGATGGCCTAATCGAGACGACCCCAACAGCGGCCTCTTCGCACAAGGACTGGAGTGAGTTCGCCAAACGCTACGGTGAGATCCTGGCCCGCACGCATAGTCTGCCAGGCACGGAAGGCAGCGAACACCTGCCGGTGATTCGAGAGCGGATCAAGACCTTGCAGGCGCAATCAGACGAGGGTCTGCGAGCCTGGGTCGCAGCCAAGCATTACGCCGACCTGATCCTGCAGCCGGTGACCAAAGGTCCGGTGATGGTGCACCACGTGCCACGCTTCTTGCGCCATCGGCGGTCCGCAGGGGAAACCAAGGTCGCTCTGCTGGTCTTCGACGGGCTGGCCTTCGACCAGTGGGTGCAGATCCGCGAGCGCCTGATCGCCACCACGAAACGTTTCGCCTTCGACGAGGGAACCGCGTTTGCATGGCTGCCGACTGTGACATCGGTGTCGCGCCAAGCGCTGTTCTCCGGCCTGAAACCGCGTGAGTTCGACGACTCCATCGACCGAACGGACAAGGAGGAATCCTTGTGGAAGACGTTCTGGCAGAACGAAGGCGTCAACTCGAATGAGGTGATGTACCGACGAGCGCTGCGCCAGGTTGATCAACTGGACGCGCTTGAGGCGGACTTGAACGACCGCCGTCCGAAGGTGGTGGGCCTGGTCATCGATGAGGTTGACGATCGGCTCCACAAGGAGCGGTCCAAGAAGGACGTAGCGATGTGGATCGGGAACTGGCTGACGACTGGTTTCGTCGACCGGTTGTTCTCGCTGCTGCTGGACAAGGGATACCACATCTATCTCACGGCGGACCACGGCAACGTGGAGTCCACCGGCGTCGGCAGGCCCAGCCAGGGCGTGATTGCAGAGACGCGCGGCGAGCGTGTTCGGGTCTACAGGAGTGAGCCATTGCTGGCCGATTCCGCTGCGGCCTATCCCACCACAGTCAGGTTTGACATCGCTGGACTACCCGCGAACTTCATGCCCCTATTCGCAGGCGGACGAACCGCCTTTGTGCCGGAGGGCGAGCAGGTGGTGGTCCACGGCGGGGTGTCGATCGAAGAGTTGATCGTGCCCTTTGTGAAAGTCAGTTATGTGATTGGTACCGAATGAATTCATCAGCACCAAAAATAGGCTTTGATCGGTTCATTCAGCTTGATTGGGCGGCTGCGGCGCTGAATGTTCGTGCTGGCGCAGCTGGACTAGATGATCTGAATGCACTGCTCGATGCAGCCGGACTTGGCGCGGAAGCCAAGAAGAAAACACGCACCGTACTTAACCGGCTGTGGCTGGAGCCACGTGCCGAACTGGTCGATTACGCGGATCGCGGCGTGGCCATCCACAAGACGCAGCCGAACATACCGGTCGCGGCGCTGTGCTGGGGCATGTCTGTGGCGACGTACCCGTTCTTTGGCAAGGTGGCCGAGCTGGTGGGCCGCCTGTCCGCCATCCAGGGTGATTGCGCGTCTGCCGAAGTACACCGCCGCATGAGTGAAACCTACGGAGAGCGCGAAGGCACTCGGCGCATGACCAACATGGTCATCCAGAGCCAGGCGAGCTGGGGAGCTGTGGAGCGGGTTGAGAAAGGCAAGCGCGTCATCCGACTGGCACCAACCGCGATCGTCAACGACGGACTGACGGCCTGGTTGATCGAGGCGGCCGTGCGCTACGCCGGCAAGCCCGTCTCAGTGCCCAGCCTGCAGTCGCTGCCCGTGCTGTTCCCGTTCAACTTGACGCGGCCCCTGGCCTACTTGGTGTCGAACAGCGCAAACCTGATGCTGCGGTCGGAAGGACCGAGTAACCAGTTCGTTGCTTTGCGCGACCAGCCTTGAGTATCAGCGCTAAATCCAATGAGCTGGTAAATCTATGGCGTAGTTTTTGGCAACTGTAATAAGCGTGGTGATAATTTCAGAGTGGCGTGCTTGATCGGCCGCGTTCCAGTTCGCTCTGCGTTCCAAGAGGCTTTTCAGCTCGTCCAGGTTGTACATGCCAAGCCGATGAAAATTACCCCAGCTGGGAATGCCGAATAGGTTGTAGATGACCACGGTAGCATCGCGTTCGCTTGCCAGGCGCTTTTCTCCGGTGAGCTTATCCGCTGCTGCTTCGGCCTCGTCTCGGTCGTCGTAAGTGTTGAGTAGTTTCATCGGTGCTTAGCTGTCTTTCGAATGGGCGATGGATTCTGCCTGACTGACAAAAAAAGAACAGCAAGTAGCCTGTCCAGAGAGAACTGCTTGGAAGCAGCTCTCCCTGAACATTCGCTATCAAATTAGGACCGTTGGAACCGATTGAGGATCCAGCACGCCAGCACCACAGCCACGAGCAGTGGCGGAAAGCGCACCATCAGAATCACTAGCAGCAATAACGCCAGGCAGCCAGCCAGGATCCCGGCAAACATGACCGCGGCTGCGAGCGTGCGTAGCAGTAGCTTCATTTCGCCTCCTTACAGGTAGCCCAGTTCTGCCAGTGACACGCAGCCTTCGTCCCCCACCACGATGTGATCGAGCGTGCGCACACCGACGAGATTCAGCGCGTCCTGTAGTTTCGTGGTGAGGTTACGATCCGCCATGCTGGGTTCGGGATCACCTGATGGGTGGTTGTGCACCAGGATCAAGGCGGCGGCGTTGTGCTCCAGGGCTAGTTTCACGACCTCCCTGGGGTACACGCTGGAGCCATCGAGAGTCCCCCTGAACAGCTCCTCGAACGCAATCACCCGGTGCCGGCTGTCGAGCATGAGGAGGGCGAACACCTCGTGCTCATAAGCAGCCAGCAGCGCCTGCAGATGACTGAACACCTCCTTAGGCGACGTCAGGGCGCGTCCCTTGCGTAGGCGCAGACTGGCCAGTTGCTTGGCCATCAGCAGGATGTCGTTTTCCGTCACCGGTGACTCGACCAGGTAGGTGCCGGTCGTGTCACTGGCTTTCAGCTTGTGCAGGCGCATGTCGGCCTCCTTGGTCTTGGTCTGTGGGTGGTGTTTGACGAGCAGCCTGTGCATCGAGCTTTTCAATCAGGCTGGGTTTGGTGGGGTGGAGTGAAGCGGCGGGCGCTGCTGCAGGTGCTTCACCCTCGGGGTAGAACTCCTCGACGATGGCGCTGACATCCTCCTCGCAGTCTTCAAAGGCACCATTGCCGAAGCCTCGTCTTGCTGCCTCATCCAAAGCCGCTTGATCGAAGCCCGCAGCCTGCCGTCGCGAATCGATTTCACTGGCTGTCACCAGTGCTTCAGCCATGTCCATGCCGCCGCGTACTGTCAGGTCGGCGTAGAAGATCGGTGTGCCATGGCTCTGGCGAGTGGACTTGCCACGCAGCCGCAGTTCTAGCGGCAGGCATGCCAGGCGGTTGCCTGATATGGCCTGGAAGTAATGCAACCGAGCGGCGAGGGTACGGATGCTGTTGAAGCCGGTGGTGCGAAACACAAAACTACCCAGCGGATCCTCATCACCAATCACCACATTCAGTCGGCCATAGGGCTTGCAGGCACCGCCTTTCGCCAGCGGGCAGGCATCCGGTGACGGGCATGGCATCGACTGCATGCCGTCCTGAGTGACCCGCTTGCAGGTCTCGCCATTGCCGACGCAAACCGGTCGGCCCGATTGCCGGTCGAACAGCGTGTAATCCGCGCGGAAATTCAGCTCCGGCTCGTTGAATAGTAGGCGTACTGGAATGCTGCGCAGCTTGTCGTCCTTACCGTGGCGCAGCTGGTCGTTGAGCGGGTGCAGCAGCCATCCGTCCTTGCCTTGCACTTGGGAAGTGATGGTGAACTGGTCATCTTTCTCCGGCAGGCGCTTGCCGTTCTTCTCGATGACCTTGCCGATGGAAATCCGCCCGAGTACCGGCGGAGTGATAGCCAGACCTTTGAGCATGGCTGAGTCTCCTGGAAATGAAAAAAGCCAGCCATGCAGCGCGAACTGCATGGACTGGCCGAGGGGAGGGAAGGGTTGGAAAGGCAGGGTTTCAGCCGACCAGGAAGCGTCGTGCACCCGGTTTCAGCAGTGGGTACTTGGCCTGCAGGTAGGGCTTGTCCTGGAGCAACTGCACGACATCGAGGCCGATGCTGTCCTTGGCCTTGCGCCAGGTGACATAGCCGCTGGAGAACTCCGCCCGACTCGCGTCGCCCATGGCCTGCTGCAGCATCTGCTTGAGGTCGGCCTCGCGCTTTTCCTTGTCGGCAATCGACTGACGCACGGCCTTCAGTTCAATGAAGGCTGCGGCCAGCCCTGCATGGCCACTAAAGTCGACGACCTGGCCGTTGTCCTCCGGGTAGAGGCAGCGCAGCGCCAACTCAGCGGAAGCGGTGCCATCAGCAGGTGGTGGCGTGTCGGTTTCCACGTAGTGCCAGAACTTGCGCTCCAGCTCGATCAGGCGAGCGATCATCTGCTCGTCTCGCTCAATGCGATGGATCTCCAGCGTTTGGCCACCCAGCAGAACCGCTACATCCGCCGCCTGCTTGCCAGTGACGGCGAGCTGGTGCATGACTTGCAGCTGCACATACTCAGGCACGCCCTCTTTCCAGAGGCGTGCCCCGTTTATGCCGGCTGTCTTGCATTCAAGGATCTGCACATCGTCCGCCCCGATCACCTCGCGGTCGATGTTGGCCAGCATCCAGGGCAGCTCCGGATCCGGGTGCTGCAGCACGGTGTTTATGCGCCGTACCTTGTTCTTGGTGCGCTTGCTGTAGTGCCAGGCCACGATGGGCTCCAGAACGTTGCCCCAGTACATTGGGCTTTCCTCATCCTGTGGATCGGACTTGGGCATGCCAGCATCGCGACCGGTCTTTTCCATCCACAGCTCCAGCTGCGACTTATAGGGATTGAGACCCACGGCCGCTGCTGCATCTGAGCTACCGATACCTTGCTTGCGGATCTGCAGCCAGTCCTCGCGCGGCAGCTCCTTGGTGCTGACCAGACGCAGGGCCGGGCGGGATTTGCTGGTGCTGCGATTCAATGAAATAGCTTTCATAGCGTTCACCTTGCAGAAATAGAAACGCCCGTCCTGCAGCGAAGCGGGTCGGGCGTTAGGCGTTGAGTCAGTAAAAGGTCAGGCGACCAGTTGCAGGGCCGTATCCAGAGCGCGTTGCTTGATCTGGGAACCTTGGCCGAACCAGGCGGAGTCGAGGCGGTACTCGGTGCTACGTGCCCGGCGCTCGTGATCGACGTACTCGGTCACGGCGTTGAGCAGGCCCCAGGCAGTGCCACGTGCTGAATCCAGCTGGCTGCCTCGGCCACGACCTTCATACAGCTCTTGCACTTTGCGCAGGGCGCGCTCGTTGGGCAGTTGCTCCGGCAGTGCGCCGGTCGCGCTGGTTTCACACATCACGTTCATAAAGAAGCCCAGCGCCTCATGCCACTGCACTTTGCGTTCAGCCAAGTGGCGCATGCGGTACATGAAGTCGTCCCATTGCGAGACGGCGATGCCAAGCTGCTTCTTCACCAGGTCGCCGTCGAAGCGTGTGCTGTGCGGCACCTTGATCGCACGGCTAGTGCCGTCCAGAGCGATGGTCAGCGTGTTGTTGCAGACCACGCGGATGGTGGTGGGGGTTGCTGTGGTGGCCAGAGTGCCGTCGCAGGAAGTGGCCAACAGCAGGTAGCCATTCACCTGGTCGTTACCCTTGATCGCTGCACCTTGGCCGGTACGCGCCAGCGCCCAGAACTTGCGCCCGCCTTTGAGCACGCCAGCGGTTTCCAGCTCGTAGCCGGAGACCTCGGTCAGATCGCGGTAGAACTCCAGCACCTCACGAGGCTGGACGGTGTGGTAGCGCTGCGAGACCACCGACAGCGGTGACTTGGTATCCGAGCGGTAGAGCACCTTCTGTTCCGGGAACGAATGAATCGCGCCCAGGTGGCCTATGGCGTCCGACTTAAAGTGCACGGGGCTTTCCAGGATCTGCCAGTCCATACCGGCTTCGCGCTGCCAGACTTCGATGGGCTGTTTCTGCGGAAGGTTGTTGCCTAAGCCGTGCCACGGGGTAGCGCCAACATAGGCCATTTGTTCGATTTGATGAGCCATGACGAATTTCCTTTGGGTGCAGGCCGGCATAAAGCGCCGCGCAGAGCGCAGCACCGGCAATCAATGAGAGATAAGGAAGAGGGGAGCTATGGCCGGATCAGGCCGGCAGGTTGAAGCGGTGACCGCAAAGCAAGCAGAGATTGTGGGCCAGTACATGGCGGTCGAGCGACTCACCGAGCTGGGCACCGAGCGCACAACCACCGACGCCACCGGCAAGGCCTCCGAGAATGGCACCGGATACCGAGCCGAGTGTGATACCGACAGGGCCGGCAATTAGGCCGAGTGCTGCACCGGCCTTGCCGCCTGCCAGAGCAGCGCTGATACCACGTGCGAGACCACCGACTGCGCCGATGGCCGCGCCGGTTTTCATGGCGTGATGGAACGAAGCGACTTTGGGTGAGTGACAGCGGGGGCACTGCAATGACATGAGACGAACCTCCTTGGTGCTGATGTCATTGCGGTAATGTGTGGTTGAAATTTTTTTGGATCGAATGGCTAATTTTCAGCAGCGCTAACTGAGTGCGAACTGGCTGGAGTCGGCCCAGACCGTGTAAAAACGCAGCGGGTGATGGATAGCTGGATATTGGGTTGTTTTAGCGGCGCCCAGCGTCCCTACGGGCCACTGGTGTGTCGATCCGAGTTATTCAGCCAATTCGGGCAAGTGTGGCTCTGCGATGCTTGGGGACGAGTTCAACGGGCTGCCAATGGGGGTTCAGGCCCTCATCGCGGCCATTAGCGCACTATTGCCCAGCAGGTTCAGCACCCGTTTGAAGTTGTAGGCGAGCACATGCAGGCTCATTTCCGTGCTCACTCGGTCGAGCGTCTTGGTGAGGAAATGAGTGGCGCCCATCCAGGCTTTCAATGTCCCGAACGGATGCTCAACCGTCTGGCGGCGGATGCGCATCATCTCCGGAGCCTGATCTAGGCGGGACTGCATCGCATCGAGCACCGACTCGTGCTCCCAGCGACTCACCCGCCGCTGTGCGCTCGGCGTGCACTGATCTTTCAACGCACAACCTTGGCAATGCGAACTCCAGTAACGGTGCAGTTTTAGACCTTTCTCAACCGTCGAGAATCGCCAGACCAAGCGTTCTCCGGCTGGGCAACGGTACTCGTCATGGGCCGCGTCGTAGATGAAATCATCACGGCCAAAGCGACCCGCTGCTGCGGCGGCCGATGTCTTAGCCTTGGGCACGAAGGCGGTGATGCCTGCTTCGTGGCAGGCGAGGATTTCCTCGCTTTTGAAATAGCCCCGGTCGGCGACTACCGACAGTGACTCCACGCCCATCGCGTCCCGTGCCTGCTTGGCCATGGCACTCAATTGGTCGCGGTCGACACCGTTGTTGGTGACCTCGTGCGTCACAATCAGGTGATGCTTCGTATCGACCGCAGCCTGGACGTTGTAGCCAACCAGGCCGGTGCCGCGAGTCATCATCGAGCGGGCATCTGGATCGGTCAGGGAGATCTGCTTGTCCGGGACGGACTCAAGCTGAGCCCCGATGTCTCGCAGTTCCTGCATCTTGGTTTTCAGGGTGGCAATCTTGCCGTGCAGGCGCTCTGCCTTGGCCTGTGCCACTGCGGGCTCCTGACGGTCAGCAGTATCTAGCGCCGTCAGGTAGCGGCTGATGCTGGACTCGATCTCCTCCATCCGACGTTGCAGCTTGGCGCTGGTGAAGTTGCGGTCACGATTGTTGACCGCCTTGAACTTGCTGCCGTCGATGGCCACCAGTGCCTCGGCGAACAGCCCGAGCTGCTGACACAGCACCACGAACTGCCGACAAACGCCGCGGATTGCCTTGCCATTATCCTTGCGGAAGTTGGCGATGGTCTTGAAGTCCGGCATCAAACGCCCGGTCAGCCACATCAGCTCGACGTTGCGCTGAGCCTCTCGCTCAAGGCGGCGACTGGATTGGATGCGATTGAGGTAGCCATAGATATAGATCTTCAGCAGGTCGGCAGGATGGTAGGCGGGCCGACCAGTTTCAGCCGGGATGACACCCCCGAAACCCAGTTGGCCAAGGTCGAGTTCATCGACGAAAACATCGACCACCCGCACCGGGTTGGTGTCCGCCACGTAGTCATCCAGGCTCTCGGGAAGCAACGCGCTTTGGCCTCGATGCTGTCCCTGGATAAAACGCTTCATCGGTATCCCCCCGCTGATTTGAACCCATCAAATCACAGCAAGGTCGATGCCAGCGTTTTTACACAGCCTGGGCCAGAAGCAGCCATTGCAAACTGACGCCGAGCCTGTTTCACGGTAATCCTGTTCCAGGATTCGCCCCAGCATGGGCATGTACTTTCAGGGCTTGCCGCTACTGCGCTATCCCGTCACCATTTATGCAATGTGCTATTTAATTGCCACTATCGAGCGTGACCTCTCCATATCCAATCGGAGGGTGTGCGAAATAGCGGTTAACATCGCCGCAAATCGCGACGGCCCACTCACGAATCGTTCAAGGAACGAATGCAATGATCAGGAAATCAGTGTCGGAACTCGCTTTCGTCAACAGCGGCTCGCCAATGCCCACTGTCGAGGTCGACTCGGACTCCATCGAGAATGCGGGCTTCAGTTTCCACCACACCGTGATGCAGGTCCTGACTCGGTTGGCCGAACAGGATGCCTCACTTCGCGCCACCCTCTATCTGTACGTTTCTGCCAGCAGCAATTTCCGTGAGCCGGGCTGGTCTGAGTTTCTGCTGGTTGCGGGCCCCAGGAAGGTTCTGCTGGCCTTGGGCGCTGGCTTCGAGCGATTGCCGGCGGTGAAGTCGCGGTTCAGCGATTACGTGTCGTCTGCCGCCGCCCTTCGAGCGTTCCATGTCGAAGGTGGATTGGTATGGGAACCGGAGGACGCCAACACTTGGTATTCCAACGGCCAGAACCTAGCTGACTTGACCGATGAGGCCGAAGATGATCCGCAACCTCTGGAGGAAGACGAAGAGGAAGAGGACGAGGACTGGGAGGCCGAGGAAGCGGAGGCCGAAGATGAGCAGGATGCAGACCAGAGCGTGACCGCTAACGAACGCAGAGCAGCGCGATATCGGGCCGCACGTTCGGATGCGAAGGTCAGCAGCATTCGGGCCGCCATCGAGGAGGTCTTTGGCCTGCCGGCGGGCTCGGTCGCGCTCTGCGGACCAGATCGGCGTGCGCTTCGCGGTGATGCCCGGATCAGGACGTTGCGCAAACGCTGGGAAGAGAGCTGAGCAAGGAATTCGATAGATGACACAGGAATCTCTTGTTCAGGTTAGCACCCTGGCCTTCGCCGATCTGCTGAAGGCAGGTACGCCATTGGCATTGGACAGTTACCAGCGAGGCTTTGTCTGGGGGCCGGACAAGCTGCTGCAGTTGAACAGTGATCTCGTGGAATTCGCAGGCCAGCCAGACAATCGCTTGCCTTACTACATTGGTGCGGTATTACTGCATCGCGATGCGCGCCAGTCGAAAAGGTTCATCATCGATGGTCAGCAGCGCATCACGGCGTTGTCGCTGCTGTATCACCGCGCTACCGGCAAGCTGCCCGCGGGCCAGGCGCTCAGCTATTCGGGGCAGTCCGCACGGCATATCCGTGAAGGGATGCTGGCGTTGCAGCAACAAGAGGCTATAGCACAGGAGATCATCGAAAAGCTGCGTCTGACAGTGATCGAAGTGGGCAGCAGCGACCTTGCCTTCACCTTTTTCGATACCCAGAACAATCGCGGCGTGCCCCTGCGGGCCACCGATCTGCTCAAGGCCTATCACCTGCGGGCGATCGATCATGCGGACGGCGAGGGCAAGCTCAAGATTGCTCTGCAGAAGCACTGCGCCGAGCGCTGGGAAGCGTTGCAACGTCTGCCCGCGGTACTGTCGCCGGGACAGGATTTTGCCCCCAACCTCTTCAATCGTTTTCTCTGGCGTGCGCGCCGCTGGCGTGGTGCGCAAACACCAGCGGGCAGGCACGAAACGCTGCTGACAGAGTTCCAGAACGACACTTGGCACCATGACGCAGACAGCCACAGCAGCGTCGACAGCGTGCCGCTCTATGCCACCCGGCCCAACCGGCTGGCGACTGCGCTTACGCTGGAGGGTGATGGAGAGTATGTACTGCAGGGCAACCAACTGCGTGTCAGCCAGAACCCCGCGAACCTGCCCATCGCGCTGCGCCAGCCCATCCATGAAGGCGTGGGCTTTTTTCTCTACGCCGACAAGTACGCTGCATTGCTGCAAAGGCTGATGAATGCCCCTGCACCCTGCTCGCAAGTGAGTACGTTCCGCGCGATCTATCGACAGCTGCTGTGCAACAACCAAGAGTATCTGCGCGAGATCTTCATGCTCTGCAGCTTGGTGTATGTGGATCAGTTCGATGTCGAGCAACTGACTGCTTTTGCTCTGCGCCTGGAGTTTCTGCTAGGTGCGATTCGTCTGAAGCAACAACTGGTCAAGCAGGAAACCGCCGCCAACTTCTTCAGGCTGGCCGAGCTGAACCTGCTAGATGTGATCGCGCAGAGCTATCACCCGAAGCAGGTACTGGACTTTCTGCAGAAGCGCCAATTGGTCGTGGCATCGTTGTATGCCGAGGAAACGATTGAAGTTGGCAATGGTGTGCAAGGTCGATACAAACGGGCTGTCCTGGCGTTTTACCGGGAGCAGACGGACTCTGAATGCCGCAGCCTTGCGGACAAATATCAATGGATCGAGGCGTTTTTGAAAGCTTCTCTAGGAGGTCGCCATGAGCATTGATTCCAGCCTTTGCACCCTGGAGCAGCTGACCAACAGAGAAGACGCCGCATGGTGTTTCAACGTGCCGATCTACCAGCGCCTTTACGTGTGGGGTGATGACCAGATCAAGACGCTTCTGACTGACATGGCAAATGCATTCGATCGCAGAGACACACAGTTTTTCCTGGGCGGCACGTTGTTGGTGGAAAAGACCACCGCTGAAGACCGCGACCAGGGCATGCGTCGCTTCGACCTGATCGATGGGCAGCAGCGTTTCACCACGTTATGGATGCTCAGCACTGTGCCTGTATGGCGCGAGGTGATGGGAGACTTCAGCAGGGTGGTGCTGAAGAACGGGACGATTCCGCGTCTACAGTTCTCGATCCGCGAGGAGGTCAATGACTTCCTTGCCAGCATGATGCCGGGCGGCAAGGCGGTGAACAGTGAAGCCATCGATACCCGGAGCATGAGAGAGGCTCAGCAATTGATGGCCTCCTTCGCGCAGACGTACAAGCGTGCGGACGGCGGGCCTGTGGATGATGAATATCTGAAGGCGCTGGCTGGCTTCGTGTATCGCACTGTCTCGCTGGTGCTAACACAGGTGCCCGAGGGCATGGACCTGAACAAGCTGTTCGAGGTCATCAACAACCGCGGCATCCAGCTACAGCATCATGAGATCCTCAAGGCTAGGTTGTTGCACGACATCCCCGCGGAAAACCGTTCCCGCTACGCGGCCTTGTGGAATGCCTGTGCCGACATGAGCGGTTTCGTCGAGCGCAATCTGTGTCTGGAAACCCAGCTGGATGCGCATCGGCTGGGAGATCTCTACAGCAAGGGGCAACTGTTGCATGCCGGCGCGGTGCATGGCTTGCTCGGGCGCAAGGCCGACGCCACGCAAACGGATGACGACGATCGCCTGACTTTGGAGGACATTGTTGGTGGCTCGATTGGTGATACCGGCCCGGCGCGAACAACCATCACCGAGGACGACGGCGAAGCCCCTTGGGCGCGCAGCATCATCGGTTTTCCGCTTTTCCTACTTCATGTCCTGCGTATTTGGCTGAAGGAGCAAGGGCCGCAGGACCTGCCACGTGTGCTGGACCGGCAGCTGCTCGCCCTGTTCGAGGCCTACTTGCTGGTGCCAGCGGAGCCAGCACAGCGTGCGGCGAGGGCACAAGGCTTCATCGATCTGCTCTGGCGTATGCGTGTGCTGTGGGACGAGTACGTGATCAAGTGGGTCGACCAAGGCGATGAGGAAATCCATCAGGTCTGCCACACTTCGATTTCCGCCAGCGAAGACAAGCGCTATATCAATCGTAGCCGCGACAATACTCTGCATCAGGGGCTGTCGTTGCTGCAGAGCATGCTGTATCACACGCAGGAAATTACCACCCATTACTGGCTGACCCCCTTCCTGTACTTCATCCACAAGCATGCGCATACAGTGCGCGGTGGCGGCGGTGAAATCGAGCGTTACTACGGCTTCCTGTGCCATTTGGATAACCAGTTGCTTGGCGAAGTGACTGATTCTTCGCTGGTCGCACGTAGCCGCCGCTTCATGGATACCCCTTGGCGTAACGCTTCGGTACTGCAGTTCGAATCGGCGCTGGCGGAGAACGATGGCGTCAGATTTGCGCATTACTGGTTCTACAAGCTGGACTTCGTGCTCTGGTATGAACAACAAGCTGACCGTGAATTCTGGGGCAATTTCCGTTTCACCGCGAAGAACTCGGTAGAGCATATTTCGCCGCAGAATCCACAGGCGACCGATACCAATACGGTCTCGAAGGAATGGCTGGACCGCTTTGGCAATCTCGCGCTGGTCTCGCGCAGTATCAACTCGGAATACGGCAATCTGCCCTTCAACGAAAAGCGCCAGCGATTCCTCAACAAGCGGGAGTATGAGAAGCGGCCCGACTCCTTGAAGATGGACCTGATCTATTCAAACGATAAGTGGGGAGAGGCCGTGGCCGATGCTCATCATTCAGCCATGCTGTCGGCACTGCGGAGACATTATCAAAGGGCTTTCAATATCGACTAGCGAAACTGGCGCAAGCGGTATCCAGTAAGCGTAACGACGGGTGATATGCCCAAGGACGATGACGTCCGATGAGTCGCGATGGCTGCTTTTGGCCGGTTTTTGCCTGTTGCTACCGGCTACTTTGTTGCTGGCTGTGGATGGTCATTTTCTCTCGTGCACAACTCTGCCCAGTCCACCATCAGTGTCCGGCCCTGTTAACAAATAAAAGTTTGGCCTATCTATATTTGAAAAGCCGTGTGGGCTTCAAGCTCATCCGGCGTAGGGATCTTTCATCCAGATTCGTCCTGAAACCCTCGGGCAATAGGGGCAAAGAGGCTTTCTATGCAAAACATCTTCTCTCAGGCAGCAGTCAGCATTTCTGATCTGAAGAAAACCCATCCCGCATCTTGGCTGAAGCCGCAAGTACCCCTGTAGTCTTGCTCGAACAGGATCGTGTTATGGCATATCTGGTGCCAGCAGAGCTGTACGAACAAATACTCGAGCGCCTGGACGATTTCTAGCTGGCTTCATTGGTGAGGGCTCGGGCAGCTGAAAAATCCATCCAGGTGTCCTTGGAAGACCTGTAAGCAGCAGATGCCCGGCTTGGTTTGGGTCATTCGCTGTTATGCCCATCGGCGTTTTCATAGGCAGCATAGTTCTTTTCTCTGCTACGATATTCAAAGGTAATACCTTTAGATAACTGAGGGCTGACCATGGCCACTTCCATCAAAATTGACGACGAGCTGAAAGGGCGCATTCAGAATTTGGCCAACTTGCGCCAACGCTCATCTCACTGGATCATGCGTGAGGCGATTACCCAGTACGTCGAGCGAGAGGAGGCCCGTGAGAGCTTCAAACAAGAAGCGCTGGCATCTTGGGCTGCATACCAGGAAACCGGCCAGCACTTGACCGGCCAGGAGGCTCGCACCTGGCTTGGTAGCTGGGGTACAGATGCTGAGGCAGAGCTACCCAAGTGCCACGACTGATTGTCACTGAAGGCGCGGCGAAGGGCTTGGAGCGTTGCCGACGATTCCTCTCCGATAAAGATCCGCAGGTCGCGCGCCGTGCTTCACAAGCAATCGAGCGTCAATTCGCTCGATTGGAGGAAAGTCCGGAAGTAGGGCGTCCATTTCCAGATCTGCCAGAGCTGCGTGAGCTAATCATCGAGTTTGGTGACTCAGGTTACGTTGCGCTTTACCGCTATGAGCGCGCAGATGACACGGCCTATGTCTTGGTCTTTCGCCATCAAAAAAAAGCTGGCTACTGATGCTGGATAGCAGCTGCCGGGCTCCCGGCAAGAATCGACTCTAACTTCTCGCCCAACAAGCGCCAGGCTTCAGTTTTTTCCTTGGCGTAATCGTGGTGCAGATAATGTCGACGGACCTTCGAGCCGCCCAGCAGGTGGTTCTGGCAGCGGTCGATGATTTCCAGTGTTACACCCAGCTCCTGCATCATGGTAGCGCCCGTGCGGCGCAGATCATGCGGGGTCCATTCACCCTTGGTTCCCTTGCTCAGTACCAGTGAGTCGTCATGATGCCGGCCAGCCAGTGGCTTGCTGCGGCTCTTGAATCGACATTGGCGGTCTCCAATGAGCTTGCTGACAGTCTTGGTATCAACGTGGCTTCGAGCATCCCTGCTGGGGAAGCAGAACGGCGTATCGCCGGTTTCTTTCTTAAGGCGTTTGAACTGCGCAACGGAAAACGCTGACAAGAACACATGGTGATCCTGACGCTTGCCTTTATGGCCTTTGGTTGCCTCGGCCGGAATGAACCAAGTGTTCTTCTCCAGATCCACGAAGCGCCATTCGGCCTTAAGTAACTCGCCGATTCGGCAGAGGGTGCTCAGGCAGATCCACAGCGCGCACTGGACGCGCGTATTGACCGGGCGAATGCCTGAATACTTCTGGCCAGCAGGAAGCTCTTCGTAGTCTTTCTCCAGGCGTTCGAGGATGTCCCGCAGTTCTCGAATCTCATCAGGGGAGAGCAGTCGATCCCGCTGTTCTTCGTAGTCATGGTCGAGCAGCTTGTTGACGTCTATCAGGTCGGCTGGATTGCCGTCAGTCATGAGACCACGCCATGGTTTGCGTTTCTCGGCCCAACGCAGCATCTGGCCGATGTCCTTGCTGCGGATAACGACGGTGCGGTTTAGGCCGCGAGATTTGACTGAGCGAAGGACAGCGAGCAGATCCTTTTCAGTAAGATTGCGCAGCGGCTTCTTACCAACTAGTGGCAGGACGTCCTTCTTAAAGCTGCGGATCAGCTCGGCATTGCCGTCCTGGCGGGAGACGCCGTCACGTATCCACTCATCAAAGAGATCGGCCACTGTCTTGTTTTCTGCGGCTTCACGCTCTGCTTCAGCAATAGTGGTGGCGATTGCCGCTTGCGCTTGGATCCGTGCTGCTTTTGCTGCAAGCGTGGGGTGCAATCCTTTTGTGACAAGTACCCGGGCTTCGTCTCGCTCAGACCGAATTTGCGCCAAGCTTTTCTTCGGCCAACTACCCAAGCGCTTCCTGGTGCGCGCTCCATCCAGCTTGAATTCATAGCTGAACTGAACTGTGATCCCGCGGACTCCGGCACGCACCTCAGCAACCAGTCCTCCATCCTCACGGAAGACCTTGCCGTCATCTTGCGCTGTCAGTGCCTCCAATTGCTTGATCGTTACCTTGGACACTCTCTACCCCTAGTAAAATTCCTCGCGCCCGAATTTTGTGCCACTTTTGTGCCACCAAAATGCTTGGCTGGTGGTGGGCGGTGTCGGACGTTATTGGATGCAAGATTAGCCTGTAAGGCTCGTATTTGCTAGGGTTAAGTCTGTCTCATGGCGTCCGGTACGATCTATGGGGATCTATAAAATAAGTGCATGGGGTGCAAGGGGTCGAGTGTTCGAATCACTCCGTCCCGACCAAATAATCCCAACATCAAAGCCTGATCAGAAATGGTCAGGCTTTTTTGTTTTTGGCTAAGGCATAAACACCGGGGTAAACGCGCTCACAGAGATGCGGTCCCGACCTTTCCGTCAGGTTAAACTCGTGCTTTTGCTGTCCTGTTCCAGGAGAAGTTGCGTGAACACGGAAAACCATTCCCAGACGAAGGAAGCGGTGATCCGTGAGTCCTATGCGCAGGAAGGCCGTCCTGATCTGGTGCGTGAGCGGCTGTTGCTACGCGCGGCCGGGCAGCAGTTCTTCAATGCCTCCAAGCTGACCCTCGGCACGCTGTCCGACACCCAGACCGCCGCTGACTTGATGAGCTATGTGCAGTCCTTCAGCAAGGACGCCCGCGAGATCTTCGAGCACTTCCACTTCGAGGACTTCGTGCAGCAGCTCGCCGCCGCCAACCTGCTCTATCAGGTGGTGCAGCGCTTTGCTGCCACGGACCTGAGCCCCGAGCGCATCAGCAACTTCGGCATGGGCATCATCTTCGAAGAGCTGATCCGCAAGTTCGCGGAGAGCTCCAACGAAACCGCGGGGGAGCACTTCACCCCGCGCGATATCGTGCACCTGACCACCTCGCTGGTGATCACCGGGCAGGACGACAAGCTCAAGCCCAACAGCATCGTCACCATTTATGACCCAACAGCGGGGACCGGCGGCTTCCTCTCCGAGGGTGACGAGTACATCCAGTCCATCAGCCAGCAAGTCACCGTGTCGCTGCACGGCCAGGAGCTCAACCCCGAGTCCTACGCCATCTGCAAGGCGGACATGTTGATCAAGGGCCAGGACGTCACCAGCATCAAGCTGGGCAACACCCTGTCCGACGACCAACTGGCCGACAACCGCTTCGACTTCATGCTCAGCAACCCGCCGTTTGGTGTGGAGTGGAAGAAGGTACAAAAGCAGATCACCGACGAGCACAGCGAAAAGGGCTTCAACGGCCGTTTCGGCCCGGGCCTGCCGCGTGTGTCCGATGGCTCGCTGCTGTTCCTCTTGCACCTGGTCAGCAAGATGCGTGACCCGCGTGAAGGCGGCTCGCGCATCGGCATCATCCTCAACGGCTCGCCGCTGTTTACCGGTGGCGCCGGCTCGGGTGAGTCGGAGATTCGCCGCTACCTGCTGCAGAACGATCTGGTCGAAGCCATCATCGCCCTGCCCACCGACATGTTCTACAACACCGGCATCGCCACCTATGTGTGGGTGCTGAGCAACCACAAGGCCGCCGTGCGCCAGGGCAAGGTGCAGTTGATCGACGGCAGCCAGCACTTTGCCAAGATGCGCAAATCGCTGGGCAGCAAGCGCCAGTACATCACCGAAGACCAAATCGACGAACTGGTGCGCCTGTATGGCCGCTTCGAGGCAACCCCGCAGAGCAAGATCTTCCCGGTCGAGGCCTTTGGCTACCGGCGCATCACCGTCGAGCGCCCGTTGCGCCTGAACTTCCAGGCCAGTGCCGAGCGCATCAACAAAGTGCTGGAAGAAAAAGCCATCGAAAAGCTGGACGCCCCGGCCCGCCAGCGTCTGATCGAAGCCCTGCAGGCCATGGACGAAAGCCAGCTGCACCGCAACCGCGAGCAGTTCAGCAAGCTGCTTAAGAAGGCGCTCAATGCCCACGACGTGTTCCCCAGCACGCCCGAGCTGAAGGCCATCCTCAATGCCCTGAGCGAACGCGACCCGGAAGCGGATATCTGCATGGTCAAAGGCCAGCCGGAAGCCGATGCCGGCCTGCGCGATAATGAAAACGTGCAGCTGGGCGAGTCGGTGTACGACTACTTCGAGCGCGAAGTGAAGCCCCATGTGCCGGATGCCTGGATCGACGAAAGCAAGCGCGATGAGCAGGATGGCGAAGTCGGCGTGGTCGGTTTCGAGATTCCCTTTAATCGCCACTTCTATGTATTCCAGCCGCCGCGTCCGCTGGAAGAGATCGATCGCGACCTTAAGGCCTGCACAGACCGCATCAAGCAGATGATTGAGGGGCTGTCGGCATGACGTTTCCCGTGTATCTGGCGTACAAGGATTCCGGGGTTGAGTGGCTGGGTGAGGTGCCGGAGCATTGGGCTGTGCATCCACTCAAGCGGGCTATTGAACGTATCGAGTCTGGCACCAGTGTCAATGCGGCGGATTTTCCAGCCGAGCCTGGTTCCTTGGGCGTTCTGAAAACCAGTTGTGTTTACACAGGAAAATTCGACTGGGCCGAAAACAAGACGGTGAATGATGAAGACCTGAGCAGAGTCAGCTGTCCGCTTCGTAAAGACACGCTCATTGTTAGTCGGATGAACACTCCCGATCTGGTGGGAGCCACGGGTCTGGTTACCGAAGCTCCCAATGGAATTTTCCTGCCAGACCGACTCTGGCAAGTTTATTTCTTGGTAAATCATTCTCCAGAGTTCCTTTTCTACTTCAGCAAGTCTCGGGAATACCGGGAGCAGGTAAAGATGGCCTGTTCTGGAACCAGCGCAAGCATGCAGAATCTTGGCCAGGATGATTTTCGTGGCTTGCTTTTCGCGGAGCCACCAAAGCCTGAACAAACCAAAATCGCCCGCTTTCTTGACCACGAAACCGCGCGCATCGACGCGCTGATCGAAGAGCAGCAGCGCCTGATCGAACTGCTCAAGGAAAAGCGCCAGGCCGTGATCTCGCACGCCGTCACTAAAGGCCTCGATCCGACGCTGCCGATGAAAGACTCAGGCGTGAAGTGGCTGGGCGATGTGCCGGTGCATTGGCGCGTCGGCAACATAAAATATTTCTTGGAGGCGATAGGGGACGTCGACCATTACATGCCTCAATCGGTCGATAAAGGCATACCTTATGTCATGACCGGAGATCTGATGGAGCTTGTTAGCGATATCCAGTTCGAAGAGTGTAAGCAGGTTGCGTACGACGATTACTTAAGATTGTCTGGAAGGATAAAAACCTCGAAGGGCGATGTTGTGATGGCTAGATACGCAACGATTGGCAGTGTCTCCTATGTCGATATAGATGCTGAGTTTTTGGTCTCATATTCTTGCGTAACAATTAAGCCAGACCTCTCAAAGGTTCTTGGAATTTATCTTTTCTATTACTTCAAGTCAGATTCATTTTTGAACGGTATACGGGCGCGAACAAATACGAATACGCAGGG